>CAOKFD010000064.1:0-15470 GCA_948467645.1 uncultured Eubacteriales bacterium
AATGGCGCAAAAGACGCCGAAATTGCGGATTAGGGAATTTTTGAGACACACTCTACTGCCCTATTATTGAATTTTCTATTTCTGCCAGCGTTTTGCCCTGCTGATTCTTCCATTCCACCCGTCCATTTGCGCTTGAGCCTCTTACTATCGCGGCGGCGGTTGACGGGCTTGAAAACATATAGTCGCGCGTAAACGTGTAGTTGTCGTCGATTACATTGTCGCGCATTAATTTATCACGCATATTCTGAAGCGCAGGCGGAATGCTTAACGTAACGCTGCTTGCCGCCTTTGAGCCTTTTAATACAGTAAATCCGCCTGAAACAGATATTCCCATTGCATCCGCTCCCCGCGCGCTTTTAATAAAAAACTCGCATTCCGAGGTCTGCGGCGGCATTTGAGGAGTTGTAACTGTAATGCCGATTTTTTCAAACGCCTTATATCCCAGCGTATTTACCAGAAGCAGCGTATGCCCAATAAATTCCTCCAGCATGGCTTCATCGTATTCCGAAACGCTGCTGCGCGTCGGCACAACGACGTTTGTCACGCGAAAGCGATTTGCCTGCAATGCGAGCTGATGAAAATCAAATTCTAGGTGCTTTACATGCGCCTTATTCAAGTGATTGTCTTTGCTTATTACCGCAATGCACTCGTTCCATTCCTCATGGTCGTTAATATGCTGCTTTAACCTTGTAAGCATCTGTTCCGCTTCGCCGATGTATATCGTATCGTTCATTTCATCGTCGCGCCCGAAAAGGAAATATACGCCTGTGTTCTGTGCATCGACGCGCCTGGAGAAATCCGCAAGTGCATCCCTTGTCATTTTATACACGCGGCCGTTCCAGTTTGATACTTCTCCCATAATAATCCCGTTCGGGTTGCTGTCGAAAATCAGGATATTCAGCGTCTTATTGTAGCTCATGCTGACCTCTGCGATATACGTCGAAGCGTTCGACTATTTTAGAATTCAATCCCAACTCTGCCATAATTATACCACTTCACCCCTTCCCCATGCAACCACGCACTCATCCAACTTTAATCCCCACTCCCCTTATCTTGCGAAATCGCAAGCTTCAATTCACTTTAGATTCACCTTGACGCGCGATAATATCCATTGTCAGATGAATTTACGCAATCGGAGGATTAATTATATGGAATGGATACGCACTGAGCAGCTATGCAAAACCTACGGCTCCGGCGAAAACGCCGTGCACGCGCTGAACGACGTCAATATAACCATCGAACGCGGCGAATTCGTCGCGATATGCGGCGCGTCGGGCAGCGGCAAGAGCACGCTGCTCAACCTGCTGGGCGCGATAGACCGGCCCAGCAGCGGGCGCGTGATTATCGACGGCACCGACATTACCCGCAAAACCGAGGAGCAATTGGCCGCGTTCAGGCGGCGGCGCATCGGGTTTGTATTTCAGTTTTTCAACATCATACCTGTGCTGACCGTAGAGGAGAACATCGGCGTGCCGCTGATGCTGGACGGCAAACGCCCGGACAAGCGTGCGATCGACGCGGTGCTGAAGCAGATCGGGCTTTCTGACAAGCGCAACAAGCTCCCCAGCCAGCTCTCGGGCGGCCAGCAGCAGCGCGTCGCCATCGCGCGCGCAATGATACACAAGCCCGCACTGATACTGGCCGACGAGCCTACCGGCAATCTGGACAGCCGCACCAGCCGCGAGATAGTGGCCCTGATGCGCCAGAGCGTGAACGAAAGCGGCCAGACGCTGGTGCTGATAACGCATGACCCGCAGGTTGCCGCGCAGGCCGACCGCGTGATACACATACGCGACGGCCGCGTCGAGGAGCGCGAAAAGTCGCTGTCCGAGCAGGTGGCCGCATCCGGCAACAGCTTCAATACCGATGGCGATGGCTGGGCGCAGATTTCGGTTGACTCGACGCGCATATACACGCCGCGTGCGACGCGCCCCTTCCCCGCGCTCAGTCAGGCGCAAGGCAAGGAGGCGCGCTGATGAACGGTTTTTTCTGGGCAAAGCGGTATCTGTTCAAGCAGAAGCGGCGCACGTTCCTGACTGCGTTTGGCATTGCGCTGGCAATCGCGCTGGTGTGCGGCACATGCGTACTGGCCGACAGCTTCCGCATGATGATGGTAAACGCGCAGGTACTGGCCAGCGGCGACTGGCATTACGACGTAAGCGGTATCGATTCCTGGGAGGACGCGCGCACGCTTATCGCAAATCGCGCGTTTGAGTCCGGGGCGGTGTACTCAAACGACCTGTACGCGCGCTTCAGCGGTGCCGGACGCGTATCCGAGCAAAATTACGGCACTGAAGCGCCGTCAACCGATTACTTCTTGCGGATATATGAGGGTGACAGCGATTACGTGGCCATGAGCAGCATCGAATACAACATGCAGGCCGGGCGGCTGCCCGAGTCGGCGGACGAAATCGCGCTATCCGTATCCGCGCGGCGCAAGTTTGAAAACGCGCCCTCGCTGGGCGATACTATCACGCTGCCGGTGGGCGCGCTGGATTATCAGGAAGACTCTTACAACTCCGACGATGACACGTATACGTTTACTCAGACCGGCACGCGCACATACACGGTCGTGGGCTTTGTCAACGTTACGACCAGCCCCCTGCGCGCGTTTTTCGCATTTTCGCTGCCCGACGGCGGCGCGCACAGTTTGACCGCGCGCGTCAAGCTGCGCAGTCTGACATCGGATTACCGCGCGGCGGTCGAAAATGCCGTAGAACAGGCCGGTCTGGCAGGCAAGGTCAGCATTGATGACAATTACGGGCTAATAATGTACAACGTGCAGGGCATGGACAGCGCCGTGCAGTCGTCGCTTATCATAACCTGCGCACTGCTGATTTCAATCATACTGGGCATGATGATGATGGTCGTGCGCAACACATTCGCCATATCTGTGGATGAAAAGCTACAGCAGTTCGGCATACTGCGCTGCCTTGGCGCGAGCCGCAAGAGCATACGCTCGATAGTGCGCTGTGAGGCTTTTATTACATGGGGTATAGCCGCGCCGGTGGGCGTGGCGGGTACGATAGTCGCGATGCAGGTAATATTCGCGGTAATACGCACGATAGACAGCGAGCTACTGTCAATGCTCACGCTGCACTGGGCGGCATGGCCGTTTGCGCTGGCTCTCAGTGTAAGTCTGATATGCGTGCTGCTGGCTGCGGCCTCGCCCGCGCGCAAGTGCGCAAAGGTATCGCCGATGGGCGCGGTGCGCGGCGAAGCTTCGCTGAGGCAGGACATTAAGAAGGCGCGCGGCGGTTGGTTCACGAAGCGCGTGTTCGGGTTTGCGGGACTTATGTCTGCGCGCAGTATGCGCCGCAATCCGCGCAAGTATCGCGCGACGCTGCTGTCCGTGACGTGCAGCATAGCGTTTTTCATGCTGATAAACGGCTTTACGAGCGGCATGAGGGCCTCGCTTTCCATGTACGCCAGCGCGTCCAACATGGATGTGACGGTATCTGCGGAGCAAGACGCCGATAGCGACGGGCAGGTTCTTAAAAAGCTAAAGGCAATCGACAGCGCAAAGGACATAGCCCGTATGCTTACCATCCCGGTAAGGCTAAACGTCGCGGACAGCGCGTTTACCGACGAAGTAGTGCAGCTGTATGACGACGTAAGCTCGGCAAAGTACGCGAATCTGCGCTTTATAGGCGAAAGCGAGTTCCGCCAGCTCACGTTCGACGGGCGCGCGCCGTCCTACGAGAAATTTTGTCAGCCCGGCGCGGCGGTCATAATGCAGAAGCTGGTGCTGGCCGGATCGCGCAGCGGCCTTAAGCTCTACGAAACGATGAAGCTCCAGCCGGGAGACCGGCTGCCGGTCGAGCTAAACTCCGCAAGCGGCGCGGAAACCGCCGTTTCATACAATGTGGCGGGCACGCTAAAGGCCCTGCCCTGGTACTGCTCAAACACGGGCAGCATAGTGATATTCGCGTCCGACCGGAACATCCCTGCGGGCGCAAACGCGTACTGCACATATGCGCTCAGGGCGCAGGACGGGCGCGCGGCGGAATTGTGCAAGGCGATTACCGAGCTGTCGTACACCGGCGGCATGTCCAAATGGACGGTAGAAACCATATATCTGTATATGCGCGAGAACCGGGCGCTTTTGCAGGTGATGGACATATTCCTGTACGGCTTCACGGCTGTAATAATGCTGATATGCGCGATGAACCTGCTAAACACCATAAAGACCAATCTAAGCTCGCGCAAGCGCGAAATATGTATGCTGCGCGCGCTGGGCATGAGCCGAAAGCAGATGATACATATGCTGTCGCTGGAATGCCTTTGGTACGCGGTACTGGGCACGATACTGGGACTTATACTGGGGCTGCCGCTTGAGACGCTGCTGATAATGTCGATGTCGGGCGCGCTGCCTATCGAATTGGACTTTACAATGCTGGGTATCCAGTGCGCGCTGTGCTTTGTGGCGGCGTGCGCAATCGCGCTGCTGGCCGGTATGCGCGAGATACTCAAAATAGCCAATCTGCCCGCAAGCGAAGGCATACGGGCGATCGAATGATACTTATCGGGAGGAAATATGTATACTATCGTTATGGATACGCTTAATATGCTTATGGACGGGCTGCGCGCGACGCTGCCCTACTCCGTGGCATTGTGGCTGCTTGCGTCTATGTACCGCTCGACCCGCGCGCGCCGTCAGCGTCCCTCGCTCAGGCAGCTTATCATAATATGCTATGCCATGCTGCTTCTATGGGGCACATGCTTTTCGCGGGTTCATTCGGTGCGCGAGTTCTTCAACTGGTCGCGGCGCGATTTCAGCGGATTTTTCGTGAACGAATTCAGCCTGACCAGCCGCACCGCGATATGGCATGAACTAATGAATGTGCTTTTGTTCGTGCCGCTGGGCTTCTTCTGCGCGTCGTATATGCGGCCGGAGCGCGGCGCGTGGGTGTTTGCGCTGATGGGCTTTGCGCTCTCCTGCACGGTGGAATCGTTTCAGGGCTTTCACGGGCTGGTGTTCGATATCGGCGACGTAATTACAAACACGCTGGGTGCTTATTTAGGATGTCTGGCTTACAGGCAGTTTGCGCTCATGCTCCCGCGCGTGCGGGTATGGCTGCACAGGCACCGGCGCGTGCCCGGCCGCACTTAAATGAAATGCTGATGCCATCCAGCCTTACATACATAAATTATCGGATAGTCCTTTCACAAGGCGACGCTGCATCCGCGCAGCGCCGCCTTTTTTGAGCAAGCGCTTTTGTTATCAAGACATATGTATTCGACATTTCGCGCATTAAATTGGTAAATAACAAATTCTTGCTTTTTGCATAGTGCGCTATGTGATATAATTGCATCGCTTTTTAGAGTGTGTCTCAAAAACTCCTTAATCTGCAATTTCGGGCGTCGCTCCGCCATTTCTGCGTCATCAATCCTCGACTTAGCGCTGCTAAGCCTTCGGATTTATTCCTTGAACTGACGAAAAATCCACTCGAACTTGCGGATTTCCCTTTTTGAGACACACTCTAGTACTTGATTATATGGACTGTTTATATTACGGCGGCATGTCGCTCAGGCTTTTATACTATATTCAACGCATTGCGGCGCGGCTCGCTTTTCACATGTTCTTTTCCGATACATGCCGTCGTAATCGTACCGATTCCATGCACATTATGCAATTGGAGGCGTACAAGAAT
Source organism: uncultured Eubacteriales bacterium (assembly GCA_948467645.1). GTDB lineage: Bacteria > Bacillota > Clostridia > Christensenellales > Aristaeellaceae > Fimadaptatus. The sequence continues at coordinate 5,655 of CAOKFD010000064.1, forward strand.
GTATCCAGAACAGTTTTTTGCCACCGTCAAAAAGCGCATACGGAGCGAGTGGGTGGTATGCTTTGTATCCACGTTCGTTTTCGGCTTTATCGCGCATTTCTACAAGTTTGTCAACTGGCTTCCCAATTGGGATTCAATCGTATTTCGATACGACGCACAGGACATGGCGCATCTGGGGCGCTGGTTTTTAGGTGCAGCATGTCTGCCCAGCACGTATTACGAATTGCCGTGGCTCAACAGCCTTTTGAGCATGTTCTACCTGGCGTTGGCTGCGGTATGCGTATGCCGCATGTTCAGGGTGCGCACATCGGTTGCCGCCGCGCTTACGGGCGGACTTATGGCGGCGTTCCCGACGGTTACGTCCACGCTCACATATTGCTATGTCGCCGACGGGTATTGCATGGCGCTGCTGTTTGCGGTGCTGTCGGCTATGCTGATCGACGAGGACGGCAAAAAACGCCTGATCGCAGGCGGCGCGCTGCTTACGCTTACCTTGGGCATATATCAGGCGTATATAAGCGTCACGATACTGCTGCTTCTGATTAAACTGATTGAAAGGCTTATATTTGACGGCGAGACGGCCAAGGAATCCCTCCAGCGTGCGGGGCGTTTTCTGGTATGCGGCGTTTCGGCTGGCGTTATGTATCTTATAATAGTATTCCTATCGCTCAAAATTACCAACACTCCCCTGTCCGACTATCTGGGGCTTGACTCGAATACCTCCAGCTTCAATCTGCTGTACCTGCCGCGCGTGCTCTATCACTGTGCAAAGACGTTCGAGGGCTTCTTCTTCAACCTTGAAAACGGCATAAGCCTTTACGCGGTGCTTAACGCGGTAATGCTGTGCGCGCTGATTTGGCTTATCATATGCGCGGCCAAGCGCGGTGGACTGTTTAAGTCGCACTCGCGCACGCTGCTGCTCATAGTATACTCGGTCGCCGCGCCCATATGCGCCAGTCCGCTTTACTTTATAAGCCCCGGCACGGCGTACCACAATCTGATGACGATGGGCTTTTATGCGTTCTATCTGTTCTTTATATTGTTTTATGAGCGGCTGGGCGACGCGCCCGAACGTTTTGTAATGCGCAAGAACTGGGGAATACTTCTGCTCAGCGCCGCGATGCTGTTCAACTTCACGCTGATTTCCAACGTCGCGTATCACAAGCTGCAATTGGCGTTCTACTCGTCATACGGCGAGGCGATACGCATGGCCGACCGCATCGAGCAGACCGACGGAACATCCGAATGCGACACGCTGGCGGTACTTGGCATAATGCCGGGCAGCGAAGCGTATTCGGCGCAGGTGTCGCTGGATCTGACCGGCGTGACCGACGGGTCGCTGCTGCGCCCGGACGACTACACGGTCAATCAGAGCGTGATTACATCCACGCTGAACGACTACTGCCGCAAGAATTTCAAGTTTGCGACTGCGGACGAGCGGCGCGCGCTGGCGCAAAACCCCGAGGTGCTGGCGATGCCGATGTGGCCCGAGAGCGGCTCGGTGGCCGTGGTGGACGGCTACATCGTGATACGCCTGAGCGAAGGAAGTGGACTGTATGACTGACGCGCCGATCATATACTGGCACGCCGACGATTACGGCATGACCGAATGCTCCGACAGGCGCATTGAGGCGTGCCGCGATCACCTTTGCAGCGTAAGCATTGTACCGAACGGCGACGCTGCGGGCGCTGTCAGACGCGCACTGGCTGGCGGCCTCATTGTATCGCTGCACATAAATCTGGTCGAGGGCAAGGCGCTTACCGAGGCCAATGAGATACCGCTGCTGGCGCGCGCGGACGGCTCGTTCTGCAATTCGTTCGGCGGGCTGCTGAAGCTTTCACTTTCCGTAAAGCGCAGTGAATTTGCGCGGCAGTTGGAGTTAGAGCTAAGATCACAGTTAAGGGCGTTTGCCAACCTGCTGCCCAATGGTACACCGCTCAGGCTGGACAGCCATCAGCATGTGCACATGATACCGCTGGTCTACCGCACGCTTATGCAGGCGGTTGAGGCAGAAGGACTAAACGTACAGTACATGCGCATACCGGCCGAACCAATGCGGCCGTTTGTGCACCGCGTCGGACTGTGGCGCACGTATTCGGCAATCAATGTCGTTAAGCAGATCGTATTGAAGGGCTGCTGGCTGCTTATAAAGCCCGACTTTAAGCGGCGCGGCATAGAGACGGCGGTATTTTGCGGAATACTGTTTTCAGGGCACATGGATGGCAAGCGGCTGGCGCGGGTATTGCCCGAGCTGAAGCGGATAGCGATTAAGCGCGGACAGGCGCTTGAGGTGCTGTTCCACCCGGGCGGGATTAAGCCGGGCGAGCCGCTGTTCGACCCGCAAAAGCCCGACTTCGCCGCGTTCTACCACTCCCCCGGCAGGGAGATCGAGGGGCGGGCGCTATGCACACTGGGCAAAAACACCGCACATGAAAGGCGGGAACGTTACAATGGAGAATGCAAGCAACGATAAACTATTGTCGGTAGTAATACCGGCGCACAACGAGCAGGACAACATTGCATTAGCCGTCGGGCGCGTGGGCGGCATACTGGACGCGGCGGGCATACGGCACGAGTTCGTGTTCGTTGACGACGGCTCGTCCGACGATACGTGGAAGAACCTGTGCGCCGCGGCTAAGGCTAACCCCTGCGTGCGCGCCGTGCGGCTTACGCGCTGCTTCGGCAAGGAGGCGGCGATATACGCTGGACTTGAGGCCGCCACTGGCGATTGTAGCGTGGTGATCGACTGCGACATGCAGCACCCGCCCGAAAAGATACCCGAGATGTGGCGGTTGTGGCGCGAAGGATACGAGATCATCGAAGGCGTAAAGCGCGAGCGCGGCCACGAAAGCGCGCTGCACAAATTTTCGGCGCACATGTTTTACAACATGATAAGCAACGCGTCGGGCGTGGATATGTCGCGCAGTTCGGACTTTAAGCTGCTCGACCGCAAGGCGGTACTGGTGCTGCTCAACATGCCTGAGCGCAACACGTTCTTCCGCGCGCTGTCGGCTTGGGTGGGCTTCCGCAGTACTCAGGTCGAGTTCGAAGTGCAGCCCCGCACCGCCGGTGAAACCAAGTGGAAGCCGATGAAGCTGTTCAGCTATGCGGTATCCAACATAACCTCGTTCACGTCCGCGCCGCTGTATATGGTTATATTCTTAGGCGTGATCATGCTGATTGCCGCAATTGTGCTGGGCATTGAGGCGCTGCACAGCTATATAACCGGCATTGCGTTCGAGGGATTTACAACGGTAATACTGTTGTTGCTGTTTATCGGCAGCATACTCATGATAAGTCTAGGCATAATCGGATATTACATATCCAAGATATACGAAGAAGTAAAGCGCCGCCCGCGCTATGTCGTCGAGGAGACGCTAGGGCAGCGGAAGTAAGCCGTCCCCCCGCCCTGTACATAAAAAACGAGGTAGTCGTATGAGTAACAAAGGGAAGCTGCATCGGGTCGGATACAATATGATTGCAGGCCTCGCCTACCAAGTGATTACGCTGATAATCGGCTTCATACTGCCACGGCTGGTGCTGGTATACTACGGATCGGACGTAAACGGCGAACTGAACGCGATACGGCAGATGTTTGCGTATCTGTACCTGCTGGAGGCGGGCGTGGGGCTGGCCACTACTCAGGCGCTGTATAAGCCCGTGGCCGTGGACGACCATCGCAGCATAAGCGCGATACTGTCCGCGACCAATCAGTATTACCGGCGCACCGGGCTTATATACGCGCTTATCGTGGTCGCGGTGGGCGTGTTCTATCCCATGGTCGCCGACTTTTCACTGTCGCGCGGCACGGTATTGCTTTATACGGTGCTGTTTGGACTGCCCTCCGTGGTCAGCTTCTGGGTTCAGGGCAAATACCGGATGCTGCTGGAGGTAGACGGGCGCAACTATGTAATCAGCACGTTTAATATTATAAGCCAGATAATTTCGGGCGTGGCCAAGATAGTTACATTAATGCTTACAAAGGACATCATCGTCATGCAGACGGTGTTCTGCGTATGCTCGCTGATATGCGTGCCGCCGATGATGATATATATACGCCGGCATTATCCATGGCTGAACATGCACGAAACGCCCAACTTCAAGGCCATATCGCAAAAGAATGCGGTGCTGGTGCATCAGCTTTCATCCGTGATATTCAATAATACCGACACGATACTGCTGTCGCTGTTTGGCAATTTCAAGCTGGTCAGCATATACAGCGTGTACGGCATGTTCTTTAACAAGCTTTCCGATCTGATGGATTTGATAATAAACAGCATCTCATTCAAGATGGGTCAAGTATTCCATACCGAGCGCAGCCGCTTTTCCAAGGCGTTCCGCTCATACGAGACGCTGTATTCCATAATTACCACGCTGTGCTATACCGCGGCGGCGCTGTTCCTGCTGCCCGTGATACGAATTTATACCAGCGGCATAACCGATGCAAATTATATAAGTTCGGCGCTGATAGTGATGTTCGCGCTCAAATCGCTGCTGGGCAACGGCAAGAACCCATATCATCAGATAGTGCAATTTGCGGGCGAGTTTGAACGCACGCGCTGGCACGCAATCGTGGAAATGCTGCTCAATCTGGGAATCACGCTGGCCACGATAAATACATGGGGCATTTACGGGTGCCTCGCTGGCACGATAGCAGCGCTCTTGTTCCGCTGGATTGCGGTGTCAGTATATTCGCTCAAGGGCGTGCTAAATGAAAGCATGAAGCCGCACATAATCAAATGGCTGTGCAACTTGGGCGTATTTACGGTGGCGATACTGGTTGTAGGCATAAGCAGCCGCCCCGATATGGGCCTTATACAGATTATACTAATCGCAATATTGCATATGATATGGATTTCGGCGCTGTGCATCGCGGTCAACTATTTTATCGATCGAGATGCGTTCAGAAATATAAGAAGCCTTATACTGCGCAAGCGCAGCAAGGGTCAGGAGCGTGCAGCATGAGCATACCCAAAGTAATTCACTACTGCTGGTTCGGCGGAAGCGAGATGCCTGCGGCATACAAGAAGTACATGGAGAGCTGGAAGCGATATTGCCCGGATTACGAGATTAAACTGTGGAATGAGCAGAACTTCGACTTTTCGGACAACCTGTATGCGCGGCAGGCATATGAACAGAAAAAATGGGCGTTCGTAAGCGACTATGCACGGCTTAAAATAATATACGAGTTCGGCGGGATATATCTGGATACCGATGTGGAGATACTAAGGCCGCTGGACGATCTGCTGGAGCTAAAGGGATTTTTAGGCTTTCAGGACAACAAGGAGATTGCGACCGGGCTGGGCTTTGGCGCAGAGAAGGGCAACCCGGTTATAAAGGCGATGCTGGCCGATTACGCGGACGCGGCGTTCATACTGCCCGACGGCACGTATGACGCCACTCCCTGCCCCAAACGCAATACAGAGGCGCTGATACCGCTGGGTTTCCGGGCGGACGGATGTATGCAGACCGTGGACGGCGTTACCCTGTTCCCGGCGGATTACTTCTGCCCGATAGGATTTCTCGACAGCCGCAAGAACTTTTCCGCCAATACGTATTCGATACATCACTACGCCGCATCGTGGAAGTCGGCAAAAGATCGGCTAAATACAAATGCGCGTCGGCGCGCGCAGATTTTGCTGGGCAATGGCCCGGTATACAACAAGCTGTTTCTGCCTGCATATTACCACGTGCTGCATTTCTTTGGCAATGTAATACGCCTGTGCAAAAAGATATTGCATAAATAAATGCGCCGGGCGGCCAATTGCGTGACCTCCCGACTGTTGTATACGACTGATTTAATCTGCTCAGGCCTTGCCCTTATCCGGCGCGAGCTGGCCGTTTGCCCAGTGTTTGCGGCACAGCGCGACGTAACTTTCGTTGCCGCCCAGAAGTATCTGCTCGCCGTCCTTGACGACCTTGCCGTTGTATACGCGCGCATTACATATCGCCTTGTGGCCGCACCAGCATACTGTCTTGACTTCCTCGATGCTGTCCGCCCACGCGAGCAGCCATTGACTGCCCTCAAACAGATTGCCCTGAAAATCGGTGCGCAGGCCGTAACATATCACGGGCACGCCCATGTCGTCCACAATGTGTACCAGCCGCTCAACCTGCGGCTTGGTCAAAAACTGCGCTTCGTCTACGATTATGCAATCGTAATCGCTCAGCGGCAGCGAATCCATCTCCTCGACATATGAGCATTCGGTGTGCAGTCCCGCGCGCGAACCGACCACGCGCAGGCCGTCGCGCTTGTCCAGCTGGGGCTTGAGCATGAGCGCCTTCTGGCCGCGCTCCTGATAGTTATATTGCACCATGATAGCGTTGGCCGTCTTGGACGAGCCCATCGCGCCATAGCGGAAGTACAGTTTGGCCATGTATATATCTCCAATCGGATAAATTTGGCAACTATTACATTATAGCACGTAAACCGGGCTGCATCAATGCCGTGCGGCGCTTTTTCGCCGCATATGGACATACTGTCGCCGCACAATCCTATGCCTTACGCGCTTGACAATATAATTTGAAGCCGTTAAAATATTTATGGTGCATAGTATATTTCGCGCTGTCCCAAAAAATGAAAGGAGACTCATTTGAAAAGGCTGAATAAGGCGCATTCCAAACTGGGTTGGTTTTTGCTGTTTGCAATACTTGCAACCGCTGTTATTATATTCCTGTTTTCATGTCAGGACGGCATTCAATCGGGCAAAACCAGCAGCCGTGTAATTCAATTTATACTAAATATATTCTATCCCGAATACGATTCGCTGAACGCGGCGCAGAAGGCCGCCATAATCGACAGTATGCAATTTTACGTGCGCAAGACGGCGCACTTTACCGAGTATGCGATACTGGGCTTTTTCACCTGTTCGTTTTTGCGGTACAGGGATTGCAGGAAATCGCTTTCGTGGCTGATTGCGTGGCTGCTGGGCACGCTATACGCGGTCACGGACGAAATGCATCAATACATAATAGGCACGCGCACCGGCTCGATACGCGATGTATGTATCGACAGCTCGGGCGTAGCGTTCGGCGCGATAGCTGCGCTATTAATCGTTGCGCTTCATCGAAGGCGATATGCGCGGCGGCACAGGCGGTGACTTAAAATCTACTAATCATTGCTTCTTATTTAAGAGCAATGATTTTTTTATAAAACCGCGCGCCGCTTGACAGACGCGCGGCGGTAGCTTATCATATATTCAGATGCACACAAATATGGGAGGTGCCTTAATTTGTTCAGCTTCAAATGGCTGGGCCAGGGCGGTTTTGACATTGCCCTAGGCGGCAAGCGAGTTATAATAGATCCGTATCTCAGCGACTCTGTGAGCCGTACCGACGGCTTTAAGCGCATGGTTCCGCTGCCCTGCTCCCCTGCCGACGTGCGTGCAGACCTTATCATAACCACGCACGATCATCAGGATCATCTCGACCCGGACACGCTGTGCGCCATGCCTGCGGATTGCAATATGTTCGCAGGGCCGGAAAGCTGCGTAAGGCACATGCGCACGCTGGGCATACCTGAGGGGCGCATACGGCGCTTTGGCGCGGGCGATGTGATTCACTTAGGTGATACCCGGCTGATGGGCGTACCGGCCGTTCACACCTCGTCTGAGGCCATAGGCGTGGTTATTGAGTATCACGGCACGCGGTTGTATTTCAGCGGCGACACGCTGTACGACAAGCGGCTTGAGGACGTGGGTGCGCTGGGCATAGATGTGATGTTCGTATGTATAAACGGGCGTCTGGGCAATATGGACTATCGTGAGGCGGCAAAGTTTGCCAAGGCTCTGCCCTGCCGCGTAGTCGTGCCTGACCACTATGGCATGTTCGCAGAAAACACTGTCGACCCGGATTTGTTCGTAAACGAAATGAGCGGTTCTGGAATATACGTGCATACGCCTGAGTTTAATACGGAATGCGAGATACTGGAGCTGCTCAGGAGGGCTGAAAATGGCTGAAAATCAGCAAAACGTGACTACCAGCGTGCAGATAGTTCTGCCTCAGCACTGTAACGGGTACGAGCATCCGCGCCTGTTCGGCGGCCAGATAATGGCATGGATAGACGTAACCGGCGCGGTCGCGGCGCGGAAGTACACGCGCACCAACGTAACCACGGTATGCGTGGACAACCTGTCGTTCATGGCGGCGGCGCACCTGAACGACGTAATCGTGCAGGAAGCGGTTGTCACATGGACAGGCAACACGTCGCTTGAAGTGCGCGTGGATTCATATGTGGAGCGGCTGGATGGCAGCCGGTATCAGGTCAACCGCGCGTATCTGGTATTCGTGGCGCTGGGGCCGGACGAAAAGCCTGTCAAAGTAGCGCCGTTTACGCCGCAAACGCCCGAGGAGACAGCCGAATGGGAAGCCGCCGAACGTCGTCGCACGATACGACTGGGCCGCATAAACGGCTGACGAGGTATTAAATGAAGGCAAACATACTGCTGATCGAGGACGACGACGCGCTGGCGATGGGGCTGGAGTTCCTGTTTAAGCAGGAGGGCATGAACGTCACGCGGGCGTGCGATTGCAAAAGCGCGCGGGCGGCGTTCAGCGGCGCGAGTTATGACCTGATTGTGCTGGACATCACCCTGCCCGACGGCAACGGATTCGACCTGTGCCGGGATTTCCGCGCGAGCAGCGACACGCCGATACTGTTTTTGACGGCGCTGGACGATGAGCTGAGTCAGGTGCGGGCGCTGGACGGCGGCGGCGACGACTATGTGACCAAACCGTTTGCGCTGAAAGTACTGGTCAGTCGTGTAAATGCGCTGCTGAGGCGCGGCGCGCGCAGCGGCGGCGAAGGCCGTGACGAGCTGGCCAACCTGCGCATGGACGCGGGGCAGATGAAGTGCTATGTGGATGGCCGCGACGTGGGACTTACCGCTACGGAATGGAAGCTATTGTGGGCGCTGAGGCAGAATGCGGGACAGACGCTTACGCGCACACTGCTACTAGAAAAACTGTGGGACGCGGGCGGCGCGTTCATCGACGACAACACGCTTTCGGTGCATGTACGGCACTTGCGGGAAAAGCTCATGAATGCGGGCGCGCAGGTCAGCATCGCCACCGTGCGTGGCGTCGGGTATCGGCTGGAAGCCGGGATCGTATAACTTAAAATGTAAACCCCACCTTTGCGAATCTGAAATGCAAAGGTGGGGGGCTTTTATTATGTCACTCGTTTTAGTTTATCATTAGTCCTGAGCAAGCTCCTGCAGCTTCTGGTTTGCACGAATCTGAACGTCTACATAGTAGGCAGTTTCCGCATCGCTCAGGCCTTCGCTTTGCCACTTCTCAAGCGAATCGACAGCGTCTGCGTATTTGCTGACGTAGTTCGCGTAGTCCACGAGCGCGGCCAGATCGTTAGACGAGTTCGCGTTGTACTTCTCCATAAACGAGATGTAGTCGTCGATGAACGCCTCGTAACTGTCCATTGCCGCCTTGAACTCATCGCGTATGGTATCGTCCACGTCGTCATCGTCAACGCCGGTCTTAGGCAGCGTTTCAGCGTCAGGCGCGGTTGTTTCGCTCGGTGCTGAGACAATCTCGATGTCCTTCAGCGATTTAAGCTGTATTTCAAGGATTTTGACGTCCTTGTACTCCAGCGTGATACGGTAGCCGTTGTCATCCTCAGTTATGTAGTACCTGAAGTCGCTCAGTATGGCCGTCGGTTCGACGGTAGGCTCCGCAGTGGGTACAGCAGTCGGCGCAACCGTCGGTTCAGCAGTCGGTACGGCGGTGGGAGCAACAGTCGGCGCAACCGTCGGTTTTGCAGTCGGTACGGCGGTGGGAGCAACAGTCGGTGCTACTGTCGG
>CAOKFD010000065.1:0-15114 GCA_948467645.1 uncultured Eubacteriales bacterium
CTGACGCAAAATCCACTCGAACTTGCGGATTTTCCTTTTTGAGACACACTCTAATGCTTGGCTGATAACTAAACATAAGAACGCCCTCCAATGCACCTGAAAGTGCTGGAGGGCGCCGTGCTTACGCGCCCTGCCGCCGGAGCGTGCAGATTATGCGCTGTATGCTCTTTAGCGACAGGAAGTACCTTTGCGCCAGCGCGGCCATAGTCGCGCCGCCTAAGTACTCGCGGTATATGCTTTCGTTGCGGTCGCGCAGCTCGCGGCGGGTGACTGTGGAGTCGCCCCAGGCGCGCCTGCGCTCGTCTGCGCGGGGTATGTAGATGGCCTCGCCGTCCACGTATTGCTGAATCTGCCGGATCAGTTCGTCGGGCAGTATTTGTGCTGCTTTTTTATAGCTCATTTTGCGCTCCTTACAAATTTAATTGATTGAAGCCGCAAAGACTATCGCAGCTAAATTATGCAATTATCGGCTGCTCAAGTCCTGCTCATGCAGCCATAGCGATGGGATTAAGCATACAAGAGTTTCTCCTTAAATAGCGTATTTGGGCGGTTAAGGCCCGCCCATGAGCCTGCGATAAAATGATTATATCGCAATCCGCCTGCGCCCTCAACCTCAAAATCATTTGCAAGGCAAACTTGCGCAAAAAAACGCCGCCGCAAGAAAAACTTGCGCCGGCGATATGACTAAACGATCAGAACTCCGCGTTGCGGGGCGTGCGGGGATAGGGCAGTACGTCGCGTATGTTGCTTACGCCCGTGGCGTACATTATCATGCGCTCCAGACCCATGCCGAAGCCCGAGTGCGGCACGCTGCCCCAGCGGCGCAGGTCGAGGTACCACTGATAGCCGTCCTTATTCATGTGGCACTCGTCCATGCGGCGCTCCAGTACGTCCAGACGCTCCTCGCGCTGGCTGCCGCCGCACAGCTCGCCTATGCCGGGCACCAGCAGGTCGGCCGCGGCCACGGTCTTGCCGTCGTCGTTAAGGCGCATGTAGAACGCCTTGATTTCCTTGGGATAGTCGTACACGAACACCGGACGGCCGAAGTGCACCTCGGACAGGTAGCGCTCGTGCTCGGACTGCATGTCGCAGCCCCAGTAGGGCTTGAACTCGAACTCGCGGCCCGAATTTTTGAGTATTTCGATCGCCTCGGTATAGCTGACGCGCGCAAAGTCGCTGTTTACTACGTTGTTCAGGCGATCCTTGAGCCCCTTGTCTACGAACTGGTTGAGGAAGTTCAGTTCCTCGGGCGCGTTCTCCATTACGTAGTTTATAAGGTACTTGACCATCTCTTCCTCAAGATCCATGTCGTCGCTCAGGTCGGCGAACGCAATCTCGGGCTCTATCATCCAGAACTCGGCGGCGTGGCGCGGGGTGTTGGAGTTTTCGGCGCGGAAGGTCGGGCCGAACGTGTACACGTTGCGGAACGCCATGCAGAAGCTCTCCACGTTGAGCTGGCCGGATACGGTCAGGTTTACAGGCTTGGCGAAGAAGTCCTCGTTGTAGTCCACCTTGCCGTCCGGGGTCTTGGGCGGATTATTCAGGTCGAGCGTAGTTACCTGGAACATCTCGCCCGCGCCCTCGCAGTCGGAGCCGGTGATCAGCGGAGTATGTACATATACAAAGCCCTTTTCAGAAAAGAACTTGTGCGTGGCCTGAGAGATCAAAGAGCGGATGCGGAACGCGCACTGGAACAGGTTGGCGCGCGGGCGCAGGTGCGCGATGGTGCGCAGATATTCCAGCGTGTGGCGCTTCTTCTGGAGCGGATAGTCGCCGCCGCTTGCGCCCACGACCTCTACTGCGGTCGCGTGCAGCTCGAACGGCTGGGGCATGTCGGGCGTTACTACCAGCGTGCCGGTCGCCTTGACGGACGCGCCTACGCCGGTCTTTACCAGCTCCTTGTAGTCGGAAAGCGCGTCCTCGCTCATTACGACCTGCAGGTTCTTAAAGAACGTGCCGTCGTTTACCTCCATAAAGGCGAAGGTCTTGGACTGGCGCAGCGTGCGTACCCAGCCGGTTATGGTAACGTCTTTTACATCGCTCGCGGGCTTTTGCGCGAACAGTTGCTTTATCGTGGTCATGAAATTTCCTCCGATATTATGGCTTTTATTTTATTATAGCCCGTCGCGCGGATAATGTAAAGCGCGGCGCGTTATTTTGCGCGATTTGGGGCGCATAGCGCATGTGCGTCTGGCGCCGAGCGCGGGATGCAAATGCGGCGCGCGCTTTGCCCGCTACACGCGGCCGCGCAGGGACGCAAAAAACCGCCCGGCTCGCGCGGGCCGGACGGCGTATATGCGTATGGGATTACAGCTTGGAAGCCGCGCCCTCGTCCAGGAACACGGTTACGTTGGGATGGAACTGCAGTATGGAAGCGGGCAGCTTGGGGGTAACAGGGCCGTTTACCATGCCGGCAATCGCGTCAGCCTTGTCCGCACCGTTGGCGACCAGCACTACCTTGCGCGCACGCATGATCGAGCCGATACCCATCGACAGCGCCTGCTTGGGCACGTTGTTCACATCGCCGCCGAAGAAGCGCGCATTGGCCTTCAGGGTCATGGGCACCAGATCGACAAGGTGGGTGTCCTTGGGGAACTCGTCGCACGGCTCGTTGAAGCCGATGTGGCCGTCGTGGCCGATGCCCAGCAGCTGCATGTCGATGCCGCCCGCCGCAGCGATGGCCTTCTCATAATCGGCGCACTCCTTCTCGGCGTCCTTGGTCAGGCCGTCCAGAACGTGAGTGTTTTCCAGCTTAATGTTGATGCGGCTGAACAGGTTGTCGTTCATGAACTTGCGATAGCTCTGCTCCTCGGTGGGGGCCATGCCATAGTACTCGTCCAGGTTGTAGGTCACGGCCTTGCTGAAGTCAACCGCGCCTTCCTCGTACAGCTTGGCCAGATAGTCATAAGTGGAGATGGGCGAAGAACCCGTCGCAAAGCCGAATACGCTGGTGGGCTTTTCAGTTACCTGAGCCGCGAACAGCAGAGCGGCGCGCTCGCCCAGGGTCTTGTAATCCTTGCATACGATGATTTCCATGATAAAAACACTCCTTGCTTCAGACGCTTGGCGTCAATATTTGCATGGCTGGTGAGGTCTTGACACACAAAACCCCTACACATATTATACGCCACAAAGGTAACAATTCAAGCAGTTTGACCGTAATATTTCCATACGCGCTTGTTTTTTGCGCACAAAAGGTCGGTTTATGAGTGCGTGAGGGACAAATACGACCCGGCGGGACGAAAACGACACGCGAACTAATATCAAACCGCCCAGAAAGCCGTGCGGCGACTAGAATAAAGCGCGAAAAGATGTTAGAATAAGGTTAAGGTATAACTATGAATCCGGACGCGCACTAGCGTCGCCCGGGTATAAGCCGCTTTTTTTGAGCAGGTACAGGGGGAATAGTGATGAGAAGAAAGACGTGCATCGCCATGCTGCTTGCGGGCGGGCAAGGGTCCAGGCTGGGCATACTGACCAAGAACATGGCCAAGCCGGCCGTGCCGTTTGGGGGCAAATACCGTATAATCGACTTTCCGCTGTCGAACTGCTCCAATTCGGGCATAGACGTTGTGGGCGTGCTTACGCAGTATCAGCCGCTGGAGCTGAACGCGTATCTGGGCTCGGGCCAGCCGTGGGATCTGGACAGAACCAACGGCGGCGTGTTCGTGCTGCCGCCCTATGTCAAGGGTAAGGAAGGTCAGTGGTATCGCGGTACGGCAAACGCGATATATCAGAACATCGGCTTCATCAAGCAATACGATCCCGAATACGTGGTGGTGCTGTCGGGCGACCATATTTATAAGATGGATTATAACGCAATGCTGCAGCATCATATAAAGACCGGCGCGGACGCGACGATCGCGGTGTTCGAGGTGCCGTGGGACGAGGCCAGCCGCTTCGGCATAATGAACACCGACGAAACCGGCAAAATTGTCGAATTTGAGGAAAAGCCCGCGCACCCCAAGAACAACCTCGCCTCTATGGGCGTGTATGTGTTCACATGGCCGGTGCTGCTTAACTATCTGGTTAAGGACGAGGCCGACAAGAACTCCTCTAACGACTTTGGCAAGAATATAATCCCCGCGATGCTGTCCGACGGCCGCGAAATGCAGGCGTATCGCTTCAGCGGCTACTGGAAGGACGTGGGCACGATCGAAAGCCTGTGGGAAGCCAATATGGATCTGCTCGCCGATCCGCCCCGCTTTAACCTCTACGAGGATCGCTTCCGCATATATGCGCGCAACCCCGTAATGCCGCCGCACTATATCGGCGAGGGCGCTTATGTGCATAATTCCATGGTTACTGAGGGCTGCGAGGTGTTCGGCAGCGTCGAGCACAGCCTGCTGTTCTACGGCGTGACCATAGAAAAGGGCGCGGTGGTCGAGGACGCGGTAATAATGCCGGGCGCGCGCGTAATGGCGGGCGCGGTGGTGCGCCGCGCAATCGTGGGCGAAAACGCCGAGATCAACGCGGGCTGCGCAGTGGGTCAGGAATCCGGCAAGATCGCCGTGGTCGGCTCCAACGTGCGTCTGCCCGACAACTTCGTCGTAAAGGCCGGTGAAATGGCCGACGCCGAATTTGTTGCCAAGGCCGAAGGCGGGAGGGAACTGGTATGAAGGACGTAATGGGCGTAATCTATACATCGCGCAACGATTTAAGACTGCGCGAGCTTACGATGTCGCGCGCGGTCGCCGCGCTGCCGGTCGTGAGCCGCTACCGCATAATCGACTTTGTAATGTCGTCGCTGGTCAACTCCGGCGCGCGCAACGTGGGCGTTATAATGCAGAAGAACTACCATTCGCTGATGGACCATCTGGGTTCGGGTAAGGAATGGGATCTGCATACGCGCAACGACGGTCTGTTCATACTGCCGCCCTACCTCACGCGCGACAACGTGGGCACGTATGGCGGTATGCTGGAGGCGCTGCGCTCCAACCTGCGCTATCTGCGCCGCTCCAAGCAGGAGTACCTTATCCTTACCAACTCCGAAACCGTATATAATATGAACTTCGATGATGCGCTGCGCTATCATATCGATAACCACGCCGACATGACGCTCATATATACCAAGGCGGGCAATATCCGCTTCGACCAGCAGGTGACTGACCGCCACGCGTATCTGGACGTGGATAACCGCGGCAACGTTGTCGATTACGAGTCCGGCCCGGTCGAGCCGACCTACGACAACTTCTATATGGATGTGCTGATAATAAGGCGCGAAATGCTGGCGCATCTGGTCGATCAGGCCGTGGCGCACGGCGAACGCGACTTTGGCAAGGACATAATCCAGAGCCACATCCGCACCGGCGATATGAAGATAATGGGATATGAGTACAAGGGCTATGCCTGCCGCATAGAGTCCGTGCTCAGCCTGTTTAGATTCAACATGGACATGCTGGACGTTAAGACCCGGCACGAGATGTTTAACGTCAACCCCGTCTACACCAAGGTGCGCGACGAAGTGCCCGCCAAGTACATGCACGATTCGTCCGCGGTCAATTCGCTGGTGGCCGACGGCTGCGTGATCGAGGGCCATATCGAAAACAGCATACTGTTCCGCGGCGTGCGCGTCGCGCCCGGCGCTACGGTCAAAAACTCGATAATCATGCAGGATAGCGAGATTCAGCAGGGCGCTGAGGTAGAAAACGTAATCCTTGACAAGCAGGTCACGATAAAGCGCGACGGCCGTCTGATTGGTCAGCCGTCTTACCCGATAGTGATTGCCAAGGGCTCGATATTGTAACGAGAGTACATGAGCGGGGCCGTTTCGCCCCGCTTATGTTGGTTAGAGCGCGTTTGAGGCAGGCGGGTTCAGGGGGCTTTTTAAGGCATAAGGCAGGATTTCTGCCTCACAAAGCCTGAGAAAAAAGCCCGCCGAAATCTAAAAAGCGTCTGCTTTGAAACGCACTCCGAATGCGCGGCTGTTTGAATATGTCTTAAATAAAACTTGGCAATAGACCGCGCTTTGCCCGGTGAGGGCGCTTAATCCATACAAAAATGCACAGATAATTCAAAATGTCACGCTGGAATATACTGAGCAAATGCGATATATTATTATCCGTATAACTCTGAGCGTGTCTCAAAAATTCCTTGATCCGCGATTGAGATTTCGGTGTCACACAGCCTGATTTAGCACTGCTAAGCCTTCGGGGTTCTTCCTCGGACTGACACACAATCCACTCGGACTTTGCGGGTTGTTCCGCTTGAGACACACTCCAGCGTGCTTTTGAGAAGTGACAGAGAGGGTGGTTGTATGATGAAGGTATTGTTTGCCGCATCAGAGTGCGTTCCGTTTGTTAAAACCGGCGGTCTGGCCGACGTTGTGGGCGCGCTGCCTAAGGAAATACTGAAAAACAACGTGGACGTGCGCGTGATATTGCCGCTCTATCGCGAGATACCCAAGTCCTGGCGCGACAAGATGACGCACAAGCTCTACTTCTACGTAAATCTTGGCTGGCGCAGGCAATATTGCGGCATAGAAGAACTGGTTTATGAAGGCATAACCTTCTACTTTGTGGATAACGAATATTACTTTGGCCGTCCGTATGTGTACGGTCTGGGCGGCGACGAGGGCGAGCGGTTCGCGTATTTCGACCGCGCGGTGCTGGAGGCGCTGCCGCACATCGGCTTCAAGCCCGACGTGCTGCACTGCCACGACTGGCAGACCGGCATGATTCCGGTGCTGCTCAAGAGCCAGTACCAGACGCTGGACTTCTACCGCGGCATAAAGACGCTGTACACCGTCCACAACCTACAGTATCAGGGCGTGTTCTCGATCGACTATATTGAGGATCTGCTCTCGCTCGGATCGTGGGCGTATACGTCCGACAACATAGAGTTCTACGGCGGCGCGAGCTTCATGAAGGGCGGCCTGCGTTTCTCCGACTACATATCCACGGTCAGCCCGACCTATGCGCTGGAGATTCAGTCCAGCTACTATGGCGAGCGCCTGGACGGCCTGCTGCGTTCGCGCGGCAATAGGCTGGTGGGCATACTCAACGGCATTGATACCGACGAGTACAACCCCGCGACCGATCCGCTGATATACGCCAATTACTCGCTGCGCGCGCCCTCCAAGAAGAAGGAGAATAAGACTGCGCTGCAGGAGGAGCTGGGCTTGAAGGTCGATCCCAACGTGCCGCTGATCGGCATGGTGGGCCGCCTGTCCAGCCAGAAAGGTCTGGAGCTGGTCGAGGGCGTGCTGCCCGAGCTGATGGCAACCGGCGCGCAGATCGCGGTGCTGGGCAAGGGCGACGACAAGTACGTCGATCTGTTCAACTGGGCACAGTGGAAGTATCCGGGCCAGCTCGCGGCGCGCATCGAAATGAGCCACCCGCTGGCGCATAAGATATACGCGGGCGCGGATATGTTCTTGATGCCCTCGATGTTCGAGCCGTGCGGCCTGAGCCAGATGATTTCGCTGCGCTACGGCACCATCCCGATAGTGCGCGAGACTGGCGGCCTCAAGGATACCGTGCAGCCCTACAACGAATTTACCGGCGAGGGCAACGGCTTTACCTTCACCAACTATAACGCGCACGACATGCTGCATGTGGTGCAGCTGGCGCTAAAGACTTATACCGACGATAAGAAGGTATGGAACACGCTGGTAAAGCGCGCGATGAAGGGCTCGTATGGCTGGGATCATTCGGCGATGGACTACATCAAGCTGTATAAGCTGCTCAGCGAGGGCGACGGCACCGAGGAGCCGGGCAAGGCGGTTCAGGAAGAAGCCGCAGTGCCGCCCAAGTCCCCGCGCGCACGCAAAACTGCCCCGAAAGCCGCAACGCCGGTAGCGAAGTCCGACGAAAAGGACGACGATCCGGGCATGGCGGAGGAATAATGTAAGCAATACAAAGCGGCCTTGTGCATCAGCGCAGGGCCGCTTTTGCATAGGCTGTAAGACTGACACTTGTCGATGCGCCTATATAATAGGAAGGCATACGGACAAGCAGTTTGCTAAAGCAAAAGCTGAAGCTTTCATCCGAATGAAGCGGCGTGCGCGGCCACGGCAATGTAAAGGTATATTCGGACATAAAGGCAAAAATTGAGGTGAAGCATGTGGAGCAGGAAAAACTGAGCTGGACGGCACAGGCCGGGTTCGCAAGGCAGATGCGCGCGCTCGCGCCGATTGCAAAAGGCGTGCTGGCGGCGTGCGCGCTGGTACTGATTGTGCTGACGCCGTTCGGACTTATGGAAAATACGATGGGCGGTAAGCTGTTCCCATTGTGGTTCAGCGCGCTGCTGCTGGCGCTGTCGTGGGGCGTGCTGGCCGTCGGCGGCGCGATTGCGTGCCTGAGACGCGGAAAGGTTGAATTGGAATATTCACTTGATGCGCACACGATAAGGCTAACCGAGCGCGGCAGGCAAGTGAAGTCGGAAGAACTACCTCTGAAAGACGTAAACCAATTAAAGCGCATAGGCGACGGCATGAAATTAAAGTGCGGCCGTAAGCAGGCAAGGATATTTTGCGATAAAGTGACGTGCGAACGCATAGAAAGCATGGTATATGCAGAACGTGCATAAACGCGACTGATGAAATGTAACTGCGGAACGTGATTTGTAATCAGAATTGCGTGCCGCAGTTTTTTTGTGGCTATGGGCGAAATTGAGTGGAACGTAGAATGGAAAAATGGAAAAAGCGGCGTTGGGTGGATGCCTGACGATACGATAAAAAATCAGCGCCCCGGCAAATGCGAAGACGCTTATGGAAATGCGGGTCAGATTTTGTGATCGAAGTCCTCAAGAGCGCTGAAAAAACGCTCGGCATATACAAGCTGCCGCTCCTCGTCGATGCGATTAATGATAGGGGAGAGAGAAGGAATAATACGTTGAGCGTGGAGGGGGAGGCGGAATTCGGAATGCGGAATTCGGAATTCGGAATCAAGGACGGCGCGACAGTACCGCATACCGTCGCGCGCAGACAAACGCCACTCTCTGAGCGTGTAAGACGCTCATACAGAAGCGCGATATATGCGGCGCAGCTGCCGCGCCCGCTTCGGTTTATGGCGGGCGCGGCCAATGAAGCGCTGCGAATACGGCCAGATGGCGTCCGGATGGTAACTTCCCGCGCTCGGCTTCGATATATGGTCGAGTGCGGGCCAGCAGCCCGTAACCAAACCAGTATCGCGTCAGACCGCCCCTTCCCGCACTTAACTCTGATATATGGTTAAGTGCGGGAAGCGCCCCGAATCCATCCTGAGCCGCCCCGCTTGCGTGGCGGTGAACTCACCGCGGGCGCAAAGCAGGGAATAAAGAAGCCCCGATTCGCGGTATCCCGAAACGCCTAAGATAACAGCGCATGGTGAGCGGCAAAGCATCGCCCCAGTAAGCGCCGCTGACTCATAGCGAGAAACGCATCTTAAATCAGTATCGCAAGCCGCCTCTCTTGTAAAGAGAACCCGTCCCCAAAAATCGAATAACAGTAATCCAATCGGGAGAAAGACAAAATCGGTTTTTCTTTGGTTCTTTTTTTTTTCCTAAAAAGAAAGAACCGTACCCCCTTCGTCCCTATCTCGTAACCTCCCCAATGTATCGCCAACCGTCCCCTTCGTCCAGATAGATTAACGCTCCTAAGCCGCCCGGCGCATTGTAGAGTATCGCATCGGGCATTAGGTCGCTGTTGAAGTCGTAGTTGACGCTTAAATCCATTATGTATTCCGGCTCATTTGCGCTATCGTCTATGCGGTATAGCTCGCTGTCGTAGTTCGTCAGGTAGAGCGCGCCGCCAAATTCGATTAGCCGCGCGCGGAGCTGTTCGCCCGCCGGGATGGGTTCCGGGGAGGCCGTGCCTTGCGGGGCGTAGAGCATCAGGTCGCGGAAACCGTATGCCTGCTCCGGGTCGGCGTGCCAGTAGTATAGATGGCCGTTTACGACTAACCAGTCACTGCCTGCGTCCGCGTCGATTAAGCGGTCGCCGCTTTCGTCAATTATGTATAGTCCCGCGCGCCCGGCTCCGTCGTCCGCACGCCCGTATGATAACGCGTAACCGTCGTGGAATTCCGCGCCCGCAGACCAAAGCGGCGCACTTTGTATGCTGTCAGCTGTTATGAGACTGCATCCGGTTAGCAGCCCCTCGTCATACCGCGCGCATATCACACCGCTTGGCGCGGGACTTAGCCTTAACTCCACACCAGTACCAGGCGTGTATAATACCTCAAGACCGCCGCTCATGTCGCCGCGTACTAAGCGGCCTTCCTCGTCTAAGGCATACGCATACCCGCCCGTGACGATGGGTACGCTCGTCACGCGGCTCATCAGTACCTCGGGTTCGCCGCCGTCGCCGCTTATGCGCGCCCAGTCCGCGGGCATGGCCAGCTCCCGCCCGGTGTCGGGCGCATGGTCGTATGCGTCGCCTGAAGGCGTGTCCCAGCCGTTACTGTCTGATTCCTTAGCGGCAGAATCGGCTTCGCCCGCGATGAGTACATACGCATAGCCGTCGTTCACATGCGTGATCGCGCGCACTGACGGGAGCAGATCAACATCACTGCCGCCCGCCCGCCTGACGAGCGCGCCGAAACCGCTTATATATAGAAAGAAATCTTGAGCGGTATACGCGCCGCGCGACGCGGAAAGCGCAGTAAAGTCCTCGCTCGCCGCGACGAATGCACAGGGCGGCTGCTGGGTGCGCGCGTTCAGCGCCGCCTCGATCTGCGCACTGAAATCGGTTTGCCCGGACTGCACGGAAACGCTCGCGTCATCCGCAAGCGCACACATCGGCGCGGCGCACCACGCAGCCGCAAGCGCCGCAGCAAGCAGCGCGGAAATGCTTCTCTTCATATTATGACCTCCTGTAATGGGCGCAGGGATTTCATTTGGTTTCGGCTGGGATGGCTTAGGCAGAGAAAGCCGGCTCTTTCTGCCTGAACGACTAAAAGGCAAACACGACTAAAAACCTGCCTGTGCCCAATGCCTCGCCCTCAAAAAAATCCTGCGAAAAAATCGCTTTGCGCAAGTATAACATCCATCAATGACAAAAGCGTGGCGACAGGCGCATTGGACTAAAATACCCTTATGAAACATATATATGTGTATGACCGCAAACCTATTCCACCCGAATTCTGCCTGAAAGTATGTCAATATTAAGGCTTTTGTCAGACTAATCGATGGTCTTTATGAGCGAAATTAGATTCAAAGGCAAAAAATACCCGTAATGGGGTTGAAAGCGCAATACTTTTGTAATATAATGAATGGGACGAAAGCCCACACAGGCGCAACTAGGCAAAAACCTTGTGGAGGTAAAAAATGGCAAGTACTCATTCCCGAAACAGTATAAGGCGCGCCGTCGCGGTGCTGGTCGTGTTGCTGATCGGCATTGGCGGTTCCGGATATACTCATGTAAATGATAAAAACGGACGCAAACTCAAGACGGAGGGCGCGCAGATATACGCAAACGACGATCAGTCGAGCGGCGTCGTATACACGCTGGAGCCGGGCGACGAATACCAGCTTCTTGATGTGGACGAGCAGTGGTGCCGCATCCGCGTCGAAAAGGACGATGTGGAAGGCTACGCGCTGGTGATCGAGCTGGATCTGGACGTGGACGAAATACTGGCGGCTTTGAACGAGACGGAGGACGAGGCGGAAACTGTCGAGGCCGTAATCGAGACTGCGGCTGAACCGACGGTCGAGCCTACCGAAGAACCCACCGCCGAGCCGACTGAGGAGCCGATTGAAGAAGCGACCGAAGCACCCGCCGGGGACGCGGCTCAAGCGCCCGAGGACACGGCGACTGAGGAGCCGACCGAAGACGCGACTGAGCAGCCCACCGCCGAGCCGACCGCCGACGCGACTGAAGCTCCTGCCGAACCGGACGAGGGCGACGAGATCGAGCGCGAATACGACGCGACTCACACGCCCGCACCCGAAAAGCGAGTGGGCGCGGTTGACGCGGACGAGCTGAACGTATACGCCCAGGCGGACGAAAGCTCCGATGTCGTAATGACGCTCGAGCGCGATGACGAGGTCGCAATACTGGGCGAGGAGGGCGCGTTCCTGCTCGTGTCGGCTGACGATTGGCAGGGCTATGCGCTGGCCGAGTGCATATATGAACTCAGCCACGACGAGCAGGCGGCGCTGAAAACCATGTGGGGCACGGCGGTAGTAACCGCGTCCTCGCTGAACGTGCGCAAGACCGGCTCCACGTCGGCGTCGCTGCTTTATAAGATCAAGTCCGGCCAGCGCGTGATGCTGCGCGGCGTGGACGGCGACTGGTACTGCATCGAAACCGAATCGGGCAAGGGCTATGTGCTGGGCGATCACCTGACCGTAAACGCCATAACCGGCACCAGCTACAAGCAGGGCGCAAAGGGCGACGATGTTAAGGAACTCCAGCGCCGCCTAATCGAACTGAAATACCTGACCGGCACCGCGGACGGCAGCTTCGGCGCGTCCACCAAGACCGCGGTTAAGGCGTTTCAGAAGGACGCGGGCCTGACCGCCGACGGCGTTGTGGGCACCGGTACGCTGAACAAACTGTTCGCGCTGGGCGAAATCAAGTTCGATGAAGAATACACCACGCTGTCCTACGGCGACTCGGGCGACGCGGTGCTCAAGCTCCAGCGCAGACTGCGCGAGCTGGGCTACATGACCGCCAACGCAACCGGCATGTTCGGCACGGCCACCAAGTCGGCACTGGTCGACTTCCAGAAGGCCGCGGGTCTGACCGCCGACGGCGCGGCGGGCAACGCGACGCAGGTTGCGCTGTACGCCGCGAATGCACCGGCCAAGGGCGCGAACACGATAAGCGGCACGCTCAAGGTGGGCGACAAGGGCACTGCGGTAACTGAATTGCAAAAGCGCCTGATCGAACTGGGCTACCTGACCACCAGCGCGACCGGCACATACGGCGAGGCAACCAAGGCCGCCGTTAAGGAATTCCAGCAGCTCGCGGGTCTGACCGCGGACGGCGTGGCCGGTACTGCGACCATAAACGCACTGTTTGCAACCGACGCGCCCACCAAGGTGGATACCACCACATTGAAGTACGGCGACAAGGGCGATTCGGTCAAGGCACTCCAGAAGCGCCTGATCGAACTGGGCTATCTGACTGAAACCGCCAACGGCACGTTCGGCCCGGCTACTAAGGCCGCCGTCGCCGAGTTCCAGAAGGCCGCGGGCATAACCGCGGACGGCGTGGCGGGTTCGGCCACGATAACGGCGCTGTTCTCGGCCAGCGCGCCCCGCAAGGCCGACGGCACGCTCAAGCGCGGCGATCGCGGCGACGCGGTTGTGACGCTGCAAAAGCGTCTGCGCGAACTGGGCTACCTGACCGATACCGCCGACGGCATATTCGGCGATACAACTGAAGAAGCTATTAAGAAGTTCCAGAAGGCCGTGGGACTGGCCGCCGACGGCGTGGCGGGCGCGACTACTCAGGCAAAACTTAACGCATCCAACGCCCCCGAAAACACCGCGGTTATACTGCGGCAGGGCTCCAGCGGCGCGGCAGTAAAGAGCCTGCAGAAGCGCCTGATTGAGCTGGGCTATCTGGGCGGCAGCGCGGACGGCAACTTCGGCACGGGCACCAAGTCCGCGCTGATGGACTTCCAGTCGGCGGCGGGACTTAAAGTAACCGGCGTGGCCGACGTGGATACTCAGGAAGCCCTCGAAGCATCCGACGCGCCCGAAAAGGGCGGCGTGACGCTCAAACAGGGCATGAGCGGCGACGCGGTTAAGCGCCTGCAGAACCGCCTGATCGAGCTGGGCTACATGACCGGCACGGCGGACGGCAGCTTCGGCGCGTCCACCAAGACCGCGGTTGCGGCGTTCCAGCGCAAGGCGGGTCTGGACGCGGACGGCATAGCGGGCCCCACAACTCTGGCTGTACTGTACGACAACGACGCGCCCAACGCAACGCCTGCCGACGATACGCTGGAGCAGGGCGACAGCGGCGACGCGGTTAAGGCACTCCAAAAGCGCCTGATCGAATTGGGCTACATGAACGGTACTGCGGACGGCGACTTCGGCAGCGCGACCAAGGCGGCCGTAAAGCTGTTCCAGAAGCAGGCGGGTCTGACCGTAGACGGCGTGGCCGGCCCCGGCACTCAGAGCGCGCTGTTTAGCTCTAACGCGCCCAAGTACGACGGCAAGACCTCCGTCGATACCGATACGTCCAGCACCGCCGCCAAAATAATTGCGACCGCAAAGCAGTATATGGGCTGCACCTACGTGTACGGCACGTCCGGCCCCAATACGTTCGACTGCTCGGGCTTCACCTGCTTTGTGTTTAAGAAGTACGGCTACTCGCTCCTGCGCAGCGCGCAGCAGCAGGGCTACGACGACAATTACGAGCGCCTGACCCGCAGCGAACTGAAGATGGGCGACATCGTGTGCTTCAACACGATCTCGGATAACGACCTGAGCGACCATGTGGGCATCTATATCTCGGACGGCAACTTCATCCACGCTAGCTCGGGCGGCGGATGCGTAATGATCTCCAATCTGGATTCGGGCTATTATAACAGGGTGTTCTCCTGGGGCCGCAGAATCCTCGACTGACGATGCGTTAAATTTCTCCCGACTGCCGAAAAGGGTGGTCGGGAGATTTTCGTTTTTGGTAAGATTATTTTGAGGCAGAAGGCGAAGCACAGGCTTTCAGATTTGCTTCATGGCATCTGTCGCTTGTCTGCCTGAACAGAAGCAGAGCAGTTTAGACGGCAGTTCAGGCAGCCGCCAAGGCGGTTGTTCAGGCGATTATTCAGGCAGTCGCCAAGGCGTTCACAGTGCCTCGAAAGACCATTTCCAGCCCGATAAGCTTATGCAGCCATACGCAAAATGCACTCAACCGGCCACAGAAAGGCCCTCTGAAGCCCCTGAAATGCCCGTATAAGGCCCCAAATGGCACAAACCAAAGAAAAGTTCAAAAAAATCCGAAAAAAAAGCTAAAAAGGGTATTGACAAGGGCGGGGAGTCTGTGCTATACTAATTGAGCTGTCAGCGAGCGCCGCACACTGAACCGCAGAGCGGAACAGAGTGAGGAACTTGAAAGACAGACGATCCTTGAAAACGATACAGAAGAGAGTGTTCAATCAGAAAACACCTGATTGAATGAGAAAAGCAAAGAACAGTCAGTAGATTTGAGAGAGCGAGAGTTTGGATGCTTTAGCGAAC
>CAOKFD010000066.1:0-14953 GCA_948467645.1 uncultured Eubacteriales bacterium
GAATGCGGAATCAGGGACGGCGCGGCAGTATCGCATACCGCCGTACACAGATAAACGCCGCTCTCCGGGCGTGTAAGACGCTCGTGTAGAAGCCGCGATAAATACGGCGCAATTTCCGCGCCCACTCTAATTTATGGTGGGCGCGGCATGGATGGTTGCGAATACATCTCGTTTCGCGTCCGGAAGGCCTGTTTTCGCGCCCGCCCTACTTTCGGCGGGCGTGAACCTCACCGCCGAATCTGCAATTGAGCCGCCGAGGGGTGGCGAACATGGCGCGGGTGCACACTGTCTAAACAAGAAGCGTCCATTCGCGGAATCCCGAAACTGTTAAGATTATAGCTTGCGTGAGCCACAAACGTGGATAAAAGCAAGCGCCGCTGGCTCTGGGCGAGCTAAACAACGCAAGAACGCAGGGCGGCTTCCCGTATATAGCCCATCCTAAAGCGCCTGAACTAAGATAGATTATAGGGCGACAGACATAAACGACTTTTCTTTGGTTCTTTCTTTTCTTCCGAAAAGAAAGAACACGTCCCCCATAACAGTTAAGTTTTGAAGGAAAACTTGCCTTTTCTCCCCTAAAGTGCTATCATTTATATCAAACAGAGAGTAAATGCAGTGAAGGGAAGAGTAAGTCGGGAGCGCGGCACAGGGAGCGGATAGGTGATTGAGAAATCCGAGCGCGGGAACGGCTGAATGACACCCCGGAGTAGTCCGTAGGAAATGACGGAACGTGGGATCGCGTTAAGGTCGGCAGGAGGGGCGTTTGCCCTGAATGTGAGAAGTGCGGCCAAACGGCCGCGTAAGCAGGGTGGCACCGCGGTCTTTCGCCCCTACATGAGGGACGGAAGGGCGCGTTTTTTTGTACTGCGTTTGCGTGATAGGAGGAATTGCGATGCTTCTTACCCAAGCACCGCGCGGCACGCGTGACGTGCTGCCGGATGAAAGCTATCTTTGGCAATTGATCGAAAAGACCCAGCGCGAAGTGTGCGCGCTGCATGGCATACGCGAGGTGCGTACGCCCGTGTTCGAACATACCGAACTGTTCCAGCGCTCCGTCGGCGATACCACCGACGTGGTGCAAAAGGAAATGTATACCTTTAAGGACCGCGGCGATCGCTCGATAACCCTGAAGCCCGAGGGCACAGCCGGTACTGTGCGCGCATTCATCGAAAGCAGCTTGTACGCTCAGCCGCTGCCCCAGAAGATGTGCTATATCAACTGCCCCGTGTTCAGGTATGAAGCGCCGCAGTCGGGTAGGCTGCGCGAGCACCATCAGTTCGGTATAGAGATATTCGGCGCGCCCGACGCAAGCTGCGACGCGGAACTGATCGCGCTCGCACTCGACGTCATCGGCCGCATGGGCGTTAAAAACCTCATGCTCAGAATTAACTCCATCGGCTGCCCCGAGTGCCGAGAAACGTATAAAAAGCGGCTGATAGAGTTTTTGAACGAGCGTAAGGGCGATCTGTGTAAGGACTGCCTTAACCGATTGGAGCGTAACCCGCTGCGCGTGCTCGACTGTAAGGAAGAGGGCTGTAAGCGCGCGACCGTGGGCGCGCCCTCGATACTCGATAACCTGTGCGACGAGTGTAAAACGCACTTTGAAAACCTGAAGCGCTATCTGGACGCAATGGGCATAGCGTATGAGGTGGATAGCCGCATTGTGCGCGGTCTGGATTACTATACCAAGACCGTGTTCGAGATAATCACCAAGGTTCCCGGCGAAAACGGTAAGCCCGACAGCGAACTCACCGTGTGCGGCGGCGGCCGCTACGACGGTCTGGTTGAGCAGGTGGGCGGCCCCAAGTGCGCCGGTATCGGTTTCGGCATGGGCACCGAACGCCTTATCATGGTAATGAAGCAGCAGGGCGTTCAGCCTGAACCCCCGCGCCTGTACGACGCATTCATTGTGACCATGGGCGACGACGCGCGCGTCGAGGGCATCAAGCTCGCGCGCGAACTGCGCGCAAATGGCATTAAGTGCGACATAGATCACGCCGCGCGCTCCATGAAGGCGCAGTTCAAGTACGCCAATAAGCTGGGCGCGCCCGTCGTGGCCGTAATCGCGGGCGACGAACTGGCTCAGGGCGTGGTCAAGATCAAGGATATGGCCAAGTCCGAGGAACACACCATCGCATGCGCCGATGTGGCCGCCGAAATTAAAAAGATGCTCGGCTGATACTCAGCTATTAAATAGGAAGGTGAAATACTATGCCTAGTATAAAGGATTGGAAGCGCACCCGCTATTGCGGCGAACTGCGCGCGTCTGACGTGGGTCAGACGGTTACTCTGGACGGCTGGGTGCAGCGCACCCGCAATCTGGGCGGACTGATATTCGTATGGCTGCGCGACCGCAGCGGTCTGGTTCAGGTAGTGTTCGATGAGGGCGTTTGCGGTAAGGAATGCTTCGAACTGGGCGAAAGCCTGCGCAGCGAATACGTGGTAAGCATCCGCGGCGAGGTTCGCGCCCGCGAAGAGAGCATGAAAAACGCCAAACTGGATACCGGCGACATCGAAGTATTCGTCAAAGAGGCTGCGCTGTTCAATAAGAGCGAAACCCCGCCCATCTACATCGACGATAACGCCAATGAGTCCGAGACTGTGCGCCTCAAGTATCGCTATCTCGACCTGCGCCGTCCGTCGCTGCAGCGCACCATCCGTATGCGCCACCGCATAATCAATACCATCCGCAATTATATGGATGAGCAGGGCTTCACCGAGGTAGAAACCCCCATACTTACCAAGTCTACCCCCGAGGGCGCGCGCGACTACCTCGTGCCCAGCCGCGTGCATCCGGGCGAGTTCTACGCCCTGCCTCAGTCGCCGCAGATATATAAGCAGCTGCTTATGCTGGCAGGCTTTGATAAGTATTATCAGGTCGCGCGCTGCTTCCGCGACGAGGACTCCCGCGCCGACCGTCAGCCTGAGTTCACTCAGCTGGATATGGAAATGTCCTTCGTTGACATGACCGATATTCAGACCGTGGTCGAGGGCGCATTCGAGCGCGTGTTCCACGATGTGCTGGGCATGGATCTGCAGCTTCCGCTGCCGCGCATGACCTGGCAGTACGCGATGGATAATTACGGCTCCGATAAGCCCGATACCCGCTTCGAAATGCGCCTGAAGGACGTAAGCGACGTTGTGCGCGAGTGCGGCTTCACAGTGTTCGAAAGCGCCATCGCCAACGGCGGCAGCGTGCGCGGTATCAATGCAAAGGGTTTGGCCCCCGAAATGCCCCGCAAGCAGATAGACGCGCTGACCGAACTGGTCAAGACATATCATGCCAAGGGTCTGGCATGGGTGACTGTGCAGCCCGACGGCTCGCTCAAGTCCTCCTTCCTCAAGTTCCTGAGCGCCGAGAAGATGGCCGAGCTGGTTAAGGCCATGGACGGCCAGCCGGGCGACGCGCTGTTCTTCGTGGCCGACAAGAACACCACCGTGTATCAGGCCTTGGGCGCACTGCGTCTGGAGATCGCGCACCGCCATAACCTGATACCCGAGGGCAAGTATAACCTGTTCTGGGTAACTGAGTTCCCGATGTACGAGTGGAGCGACGAGGAAGGCCGCTACATGGCCATGCACCATCCCTTCACATCCTGCATGGAGGAAGATCTGCCCCTGCTCAAGACCGATATGGGCAAGGTGCGCGCCAACGCCTACGACCTGGTGCTTAACGGCATAGAGATGGGCTCCGGCTCCATCCGTATACACTCCAGCGAGGTACAGTCGCAGACCTTCGACCTGCTGGGCATCAGCCGCGAGGAAGCGCAGCACCGGTTCGGCTTCCTGCTGGAGGCGTTCAAGTACGGCACCCCGCCGCACGGCGGCTTCGCATTCGGCATCGACCGCATGATAATGCAGCTGACCGGCGCGGACAGCCTGCGCGACGTAATCGCCTTCCCCAAGGGACAGGGCGCAAACTGCCTGATGATGGATACCCCCAGCGACGTGAAGCCCGAACAGCTTCAGGCGCTCAAGATAAAGGTGGATATGTAACAGTTACGCGGCCGTGCGATATGCGCGGCCGCGATTTTTGGCTTAATTGCGCGATGGGTATTGTTTAATTCAGGTGATTTCGGTTATAATAATATCGAACGGAAATCATACTGGAGGAGAAAAACATGCGCAGAACCGGCACTGTGGTTAAGGACGAAAGCGGAGCGCTGAAGCTGAAGATAACGCGGCCGACCGAGTGCGAGCGCTGCGGCATGTGCAAGGAGCAGAGTCTGCTGCTCGACCTGCCTGAAGGCGATTTTCGTGAGGGCGATACGGTGGACGTGGATATGCCCGCCGACCGCGTGCTGAAGGCGTCGGCGCTCACATACGTAATGCCGCTGGCGCTGCTGTTTGCGGGGCTGCTGCTGGGCGAACCGGTCAGCCGGGCGTTTAATGTAAGCGCAGAAGCGGCCAGCGTGATACTGGGCATAGCCTTCATGGCGCTGGGCTTTGTGGGCGTTAAGCTGATCGCGCCGCACATGGCGCGTAAGGGTGCGCTGAGCATGGATATGACGCCGTGCGGCCATACTATAAGTGAAATCAAGGCCGCGCAGGCAAAAAGTGAAGTAAAATAGCGGAGGAAAGCAATATGGCTGAATATGTAACAGAACTTAATGCGGCGACGTTTGATGAGGCGATAAAGGGCGATAAGCCGGTGCTGGTGGACTTCTGGGCGGTATGGTGCGGCCCGTGCCGCATGATGTCGCCGGTGGTGGACAAGCTGGCGGCCGAGTACGCGGACAAGCTGTTCGTGGGCAAGGTAAACGTGGACGAGGTATCCGAGCTGGCCGAAAGGTACTCGGTATCCAGCATACCCACGCTGATACTGTTTAAGAATGGCGCGATGGTCGACCGCACGGTGGGGGCTTGCTCGCCCGCGGTGCTTAAGGCCTGGGTGGATAGGAATATTTGATTGTGTTGTTAAAAGGCGCTCTCTTTCTCAGCGGAAGAGGGCGCTTTTATTTAATTAAAAGCGTCGGTATGATATTGACACTTTGCTTCTTGCAGTATATAATTAAAGTACATCGGATGCAGATGGAATATTGTGAAACCATTCTACGAATCGTATACACGCAGCGACTGTCTAAGAGGAATATTGTATGGCAATTGAATACTATGCACATACGCGTGAAAATCCTGAGACGGGTTTAATTGAATATCAAACGGTTGAACAGCACTTGCGCGGCACGGCGGAACTGTGCGCTGAGTTTGCGGATAAGCTTAATGCTAAAGAGTATGGCGAACTTGTAGGCAGTCTGCATGACTACGGCAAATGCACACGCGAATTCTTGAACCGCATACTCAACAGCGGCCCCAGGGTAGACCATTCGACCGCAGGTGCAATAATCTGCGCTAAAAAAGATCACGTTTTCCTTGCAGCATGTATTGCAGGACATCACAGCGGATTGCCTGACTTTGGCAATATGTATGCTGATACAGCGGATTCCCATACGTTATTCGGACGCATCAAAAAGGGCATATCCAGGAAGTACGTCGAAAAGTGCGGCGACAGCGGCGTTCCCATGCCGGACGTTAAACCCTATATGGAAAAAAATCTGCTGTTTGCATCGCAATGGACGCGCATGATGTTTTCGTGCGAGACAGACGCGGACTTTCTAGACACCGAGCGATTTGTAAAGGGCGCAATCGGGCGCGGCGGTTACGATTCAATCGAAACGCTGTATGAACGGCTGAATAAATATGTCGAGCGCTGGAGCAATCCGCAGACTGAGCTTAACAAACTGCGCTGGCAGATACTCTGTGCGTGCAAGGAGGCGGGCGGACTTAAAAAGGGCATCTACACATTGACAGTGCCCACCGGCGGTGGTAAAACCAGCGCATCGCTTGCGTTTGCACTGAGCCATGCGCTGAAGCACAACATGGACAGGGTGGTTTACGTAATTCCGTACAATTCGATAATCGAACAGAATGCAGGCGTATTTTGCGACGTTGTAGGCGAGGGCAATGTGCTGGAGCATCATTCGGGCGTATCGTTTGAAATGCCGGACGATCCGAAGATTGAAAACGCGGCTGTACAGACGCGCCGCGCATTGGCGTCCGAGAACTGGGATATGCCGATCGTTGCGACCACGGCGGTACAACTGTTTGAATCCATGTACGCGAACCGCTCGTCCAAGTGCCGCAAACTGCACAATCTGGCCAACAGCGTAATCATATTTGACGAGGCGCAGATGCTGCCCACATCCAATCTGCGCCCGTGCGTGGCGGCGCTTACATCGTTGGCGGTACAGTTCAATTCGACGGTCGTGCTGTGTACGGCGACGCAGCCATCGTTGGGCAAGCTGATTAAAGAATACGGATATGCCGAAGAAGTGTTCGAACTGTGCCCGCAAAGCGCTGAACTGTACAAGAAGTTCCGCAGAGTGACGTTTAAGCAGGAAGGCAGGCTCAGCGACGAAGATATAGCCGCGCGCATTGGCAATCAGCATCAGGCGCTTTGCATAGTCAATACCCGCGGCGCGGCCAGAAGCATATACAATCGGCTAAAAGAGCTGACAGACGAAGGCTGCTTCCACCTTTCCAAGAACATGGAATCGAATCACCTGAGAGAATGCCTTGCCGAAATCCGCAATCGCCTGAAAGATGGCCAGCCCTGCCGCGTTGTGTCCACACAGCTTATTGAGGCGGGCGTGGACGTGGACTTCCCGGCGGTGTATCGCGAGATGGCGGGTCTTGATTCGATATTGCAGGCGGCGGGGCGCTGCAATCGCGAGGGCAGGCGCAATGCAGATGAAAGTATAGTAACTATATTCAGCCGCGAAGGCAAACTTCCCAAAATGTTTTCTATGCCGGTAAGTGCGGCGGCTGAGGCGCTAGACGGTGGGCGCGACCCCGGAGATCCCGATACTATGGCGCGCTATTTTAAGAGCTTACTTGACTTTAGGGGCGATTCACTGGATAAGTATGGCGTTATATCCGCGTTCATGAACGGCATAGAGGGCTGTATGCTGCCGTTTGAGACGGTAGCGAAAAAGTTCCGCATGATCGACGAGAATACGTTTACGGTGTACATACCGCGCGGCGAGGGCGCAGAGCTGATCGAGCGATTAAAAGCAGGCGAAAGCTCGCGCGAGCTTTACCGCAATCTGGGCAGGCATTCGGTGGAACTTTACGAAAGCGATTTCAAAAAACTGTACGGCAATGGCGGCATACTGACGTCGCACGAGGAACCCTGCCTTGACGAACGCAGCGCTATACTGACTGCTATGCAGTTTTACGATGAGGAGGTAAAGTAGTAATGGTCGCTCACCGTACGGGGAGCGTGGATTGAAATACGGATATTGCAGGATAAGCACGAACAAGCAAAACGTTGCTATTGATGAGCGCGGATAGAAACATAATTCTACAAATAAAAGGGTCAATTACCCCCGTGCGTTACCTAGTACGGGAGTAACTGAAATTACACATCAAAACCCCATCCAAAATCTACCTGGGCGTGACCACAATCCACAAATCCCATAAAACAGGCGGGCATGTAAAACCATGCCCGCTCAATCATTACCTAAAACCCCTCAACAACTTACCTCTCACAATCCCCAATCCAAGGCATCTCCGCGCAATCTCCAACCAGCTTCCCATCCTGAACATACCCCTCAGGCCGGCCTTCCAGCTCCTCTATCAGCCAACCGCGCATCTCAGCAATCCTCGCGGCGTACTGCTCATCATTGATCGCGTTATGCTTCTCATCCGGGTCCTTGTCAAGATCGAAATACTGCTCGCGTCCCAGCGGGCAATTGCTCTGCGTGAACCACACGTACTTATCGTGCGGGGTTACTATGAAGTGGTTGCCCAGCGAACCGTAGGTATGCTCGCCGTGCACAAAGCCGCGGCTGATCGGCGTGCCGTCGGTCAGCTCGCCCTTCAGCGACAGGCCCTCAATGCTCTCAGGCACCTCGCCGCCGCCCAGCTCTACCAGCGTAGACAGCACGTCGCGCAGCTCTACCACGCTCTGGCTCACAGCGCCGCACCGCACGCCCGGGCCGCTGACTATGAAAGGTATATTGGCCGAACCGCGATAAGGCAGAGATTTGCGTATGAAGCAGTGGTCGCTCAGCATCTCGCCGTGGTCGCTTATGAACATTATTATCGTGTCGCTTAGCGAGCCGTCGTCCGTCAGCGTCTGTATCAGCCGGCCGATCTGGTAATCGATATGCGTTATGCAGGCATAATAGCCCACCTGCTGGGCGCGAATCTGCTCCGGGTCGCTGGGGCCGTATATGTTGTTGAACTCGCGGCCGTGCGCGCGCAGCGCGCTTTCGTCATCCCAGTCGCCGCGGATGGGCGGGGTCAGCTCCTTATCCTTGTACATGTCGAAGAATGCCTGAGGCGCGTCATATGGCGCGTGCGGGCGCACGTATGAAGTCATCAGGAAGAACGGCTTATCGCGGTCGCGGCGGCGCAAAAAGTCTATCGAACGGTCGGTAGCCCAGTTGGTGGGGTGCAGCCGCTCCTCATAGCACCACGGGCGCGCCACCCACGAATTGCACTCCAGGCCGGTATCGATTATATCGGCATTCGCGCCCAGCTCGTTTTTGAGGAATTGGATGTAGTCGTCCGCGAAATACTGGTTTTCATATAGCGGCGTATTGACGCTGCGGTAGGAGTGCAGGTAGCCGTCGTGCAGCTCCACGCCCATAAAGCCCTGCAGCGAGCGCAGCGGATGCACGTGCATCTTGCCTACGACCTGAGTCTGATAGCCCAGCTTTGTCATCTCACCGCCCAGCGTTACCGGGTAGTCCCAGCGAATGCGGTCGCGGTAGCCCACGCGCCCGTGCGAGCGCGGCGTAAGCCCGGTGAACAGGCCCGCGCGCGCCGCGATGCAGCTGGGACAGGCGGTCACGGCATTGGGGAAGTACGTGCCGCGCGCGATCAGCGTGTCCAGATAGGGGGTCTTTACGTCGGGATGGCGTACTCCTACGCAGTCGCCGCGCATTTCATCGGTCATTATCAGCAGTATGTTAGGCTGTTTCATGCGTTTTCACCTCGTAAGTATTGGGCAAAGCAATCGCCCTTTTCTAAAGTATATCATATATTCGCCCAACCCGCGATGTGTTTTTGCGTAAGGCGGAAAATCGTGCTATACTTATTTCAGCTTAGGCAAAAGGAGCGTGCGTTATGGATAGCCTTATATATCGCGAGGACTTCATTGATGAAAATGTGTGGAGCGCAGCACTGGAATGCCGCGAACTGCGCGGGACAGAGCCGCCGTTTTCGCGCGCGCAGTTGGATCGCGTGCAATCGCTTGCGATAGTCGGCGCGCATGGACTGAGGGATTTAAGGCTGTTTAAGGGACTTGAAAGGCTGACGATTCAACGCTGTACGTTCGACGATCTTGCGCCGGTTGAATGCCTTAACGGGCTTAAAGATTTGAGCATAGTCGGCTGTGAAATATCCGATGCGGATATGAAGCGGCTGAGCGGGCTTGTCGGGCTGAGGAGGCTTGAAATGACGGGCTGTAATGTCAGCGCCATTGCGCCGCTTGCCAAACTGATCAACTTGACAGAGCTTGCGCTGGACTCAAACAACATAACAGACGTGTCGCCGCTGGCTGAACTAAGCGGGCTGGAGGCGCTGTCGCTGATGGCGAATCCCCTGCGGGGTGTCGCGCCGCTAAGGCAGCTTAAAAACCTGAAGCAGCTCTACGTTGACCTTGATAATGTCAGCGATGCCGAAACGATAACGGATTCGCCGCTGGCCGATGTGATTAACATTGACATGTATCCGCCTGAATATTATAAAAGTCTCGAAACGAATGACTAAGCGTATATGAAGTCAGCCCCGCCGCACATTAAAGCGCGGGGCAGGGGAGCATGTTAAGGCAAAAAAGGCGCGGCCTTCGCATTTTAGCGAAAGCCGCGCTTAACGTTATCTCAAGTGATTGCGCACCTGTCCGAACAGCATGTCGCCCTCGGCCACGGGTTTAGGCATATTCACGCGCACTACGCTCTTGCCGATGCGCGCCGCGTCCATGCGCTCGCCGGTTTCGGGGTTCTCCAGCCGTTCGATATTGTAAGAAAACTCATAGTCGGGGGTCATAACGCCCACCTCGTCGCCCATTAGTATGCGGTTGCGCACCTCGACCAGCGCGCTTGCGTCCCGCGCGTCGTATTCCAGCACATACGCGGCGAACTCCGCGTCCTGATAGAACCCGTCCGCGCCGCCCGACGGTTGGGGCGCGCCGTAGAAAAAGCCGGTGTCGCTCCGACGATGGCTCACGCGGTTGAGCGCCGCGCTTAATGACTGAACCTCGGGCGAATTTTGCTCAAACGCCTCGGGATGTTCGGCGCACAGGTCTATCGCGCGCCGGTAGCAGCGCGCAATAGTAGCCACGTAATATTCGTTCTTCATGCGGCCCTCGACCTTGAGCGAATCGATGCCCGCATTCATCAGGTCGGGCATGTGCTCCAGCATACGCATGTCGCCCGATGAGAATATGTACGTGCCGCGCTCGTCGGCCTCGACCGGCATGTATTCGCCGGGGCGCTTCTGCTCTACCACGGCGTACTGCCAGCGGCAGGGCTGTGCGCACGCGCCGCGGTTAGCGCCGCGCCCGGTAAGATAGTCGGACAGCACGCACCGTCCCGAATAGCTCATGCACATCGCGCCGTGCACGAACGTCTCTATCTGGCAGTCGGGCGAAAGCTCCGCGCGCAGGCGACGTATGCGCTTAAGACTCATCTCGCGCGCCAGTATCACGCGCTTTGCGCCTAAACCATGCGCAATTTCGGCCGAGCGCGCGTTCATCGTATTTGCCTGAGTGCTCAGGTGCAATTCAAGTCCGGGCGCTTTGTTGTTCAACATGTCCAGCGCGCCTATGTCGGACACAATCGCCGCGTCCACGCCCATGTCGCGCAGCCTTATCGCGGTATCCAGCATACCCGGCAGATCGTCGTCGAACGGAAATATGTTCAGCGTGACATATGCCTTTGCGCCCGCCTTGTGGCATAGCTCAATCGCGCGCGCCATATCGGCAAAGTCAAAGTTGCCGGCGAAGGCGCGCAGGCCGTATGCCTGCGCGCCCATATAAACCGCGTCCGCGCCGAAGCGCAGCGCCGCTTTAAGCTGCCTTGGCCCGCCTACGGGGCACAGCAGTTCGGGTTTCATATTATCTTACTCTCCCTGTGCGTCCGCGCCGTCGGCGTGGGCGTTGTCGTATTCTATCCAAAGCGGGCGATATTCGTCCACCGCCGCCTGATGCTCCTCATACGTCTTGGAGAATTGCAATTCGCCCGACGTGGGATCCTTGCTGCAGAAGTAGAGATAGCCCTCATTCAGATACTCCTCGTCCGGGAACGCCGCCGCGTACAGCGCCGCCTTGGACGGGTTGCATATCGGGCCGACGGGCAGTCCGCTGTTCTGGTAAGTATTGTAGGGTGAATCAACCGACGTATCGCTGGTGGTCAGCGCCAGTCGCGTGGTGTTCAGTACATACTGTACCGTGGCGCAGCTTTCCAGCCGCATACCGTCGGCCAGTCGATTATGGAATACCGCCGAGACCTTGGCAAAGTCGTCGGGCTTGGCTTCCTTTTCGATGATCGAAGCCAGTATGTACAGTTCGTCCTGATTCAGCTCCACGCCCGGCAGCTTGACGTCGTCGGTAGTGGCTTCGGTGTCGTCGGGGTCGAGCATGTTGTTCTTCTTCTGCTCAATCAGCTCGTATATGTTGGATATGACCTTTTCACTCTGATTCAGCAGGCGCTTGACTATGCCCTCGGCCGATTCGTTAAGGTATATATTGTAGGTATCGGGCGCGAGGTAGCCTTCCAAAGCGTACTTGCGCTGGGATAGCTTATCCGCGTCAACAAGGCTGGTCAGTTCGTTCACGACATAGTAGCTGGAGAACGCGTCGGTGGAGCTGCACAGCTTCAAAAACTCGTCCGTGTCCTTCAGCGCGCCCTGCTTGACCAGATAGTTTGCGATGTCCTCGCATGTCCAGCCCTCGATCAGGCGTATCGTGCGCTCTGTGGGCGCGGAACCGCTGGTCAGTTCGCTGATTATATCGTCCAGCGTCATGTCGGGGCTGAGGTTGTATGCGCCCGCCTTTATGCGTCCGCTCAGACCCTTAAAATCAACCATGTACTTGAACACGGTCTTGCTGCGCACTAGTCCCGCCTCTTCCAAATTGCGTGCAATCTTGGTAAGCGAGGAACCGCTTTCGATCTCGAACACGGTCTGATTGGAATCGGTCACGTCCACGGGCATGAAGAATTTGGAATTGATATAGTTCCAGCCCGACAGCAGCATACCGGATATTATTATCAGCGATACCGCACCGATCATGATCGGCCGCACCGCGCGCCATATCCAGTCGTACCAGAAAAAGCCGTACTTGCGCTCCTCATGCAGCGTTTCGGAATCGTATTCCCGGTACTGCCGCGTCCGCTTTGAGTTTTTTTTCGCCGTCGCCTTTGCCATTTTGCCTCCGTAGTTTAAGGCTTATGAGCGCAGCATGTCCAGATCGATGCCCGCCGCGTCGCCCAATATCTTGTATATGTCCGCCAGCATCTTCTGAAAGCGGAACTCCGCCATAAGGAAGCTGCTCGCGTCCGGATTAAACTGCAGCAGATTGCCTATCGCCTGCATACGCTTCAGATCGTCCTCGTCGGGACGGTCGCCGCTGGCCAGTTTGACCTGAGCCTGAAACTGGAGCTTCTTATATTCGTCCAACAGCGCCTTATTGGTGGAATCTTCATAAGCCGCCTCGCGCAGACGCTTATAATCGCGATATTCTTCGCTTTCCTTCATGCAGGCCGCCAGTTCGTGTGCCTTGTCATATACGTTCATGTCTTACCCTCCATATCGTTTTGACGCGCAAAGCATGTATTTTGTTGCCATTGCGCATAAATCAAAGATGGGCGCGGCAGCCCGCCGCGCCCACCGCATACATGTATTTACACTTCGATTATTATAGGCAGTATCATAGGACTGCGCTTTATGCGGCCGAATATGTAATGCGATACTTCCTCGCGCACCTTGTGCTTGACCGCACCCCAGTCGCCCGGATCGATGGTGTCGAATGCGTCCAGCGCGCTCTTGGCCGCCAGCCGCGCGCCCTCCATCATTTCCTCGCTCTCGCGCACGTACACGAAACCGCGCGAGATTATGTCCGGGCCGGACGTTACCTGACCTAGCTCGTGGTCGATCGCCATTACCACGATTATAAGGCCGTCCTGCGACAAAAGCTTTCTGTCGCGCAATACCACGTTGCCCACATCGCCTATGCCCAGACCGTCGATCATTATGCTGCCGATCGGCACGGTGCCCGCCACGTTCATTCCGGTGCGGCTTAGCTCAAATACCTGCCCCAGCTCGGGCACGCGGATATTCTTTTCGGGCATACCCAGCTCCTGAGCCAGCCGCGCGTGCTGATGCAGATGGCGCGCTTCGCCGTGTACCGGGATGAAGAACTTGGGCTTGGTCAGTACGTGGATGAGCTTCAATTCCTCCTGACACGCATGGCCGGATACGTGTACGTCCGCGAGCGCCTCGTAAATCACGTTGGCGCGGCGGCGCACTAGCTGGTTAATCACGCGCGATACCGACTTTTCGTTGCCGGGTATGGGCGTGGCGGATATGATAACCATATCGCTTTCCTTGATCTCCAGCTTCTTATGCTCGGAAAACGCCATGCGCGTAAGTCCGGACATGGTTTCGCCCTGGCTGCCGGTTGTTATGACTACGATTTCGTCGTCGCTGTACCTGTCCAGATCGTCGATCGAAATCAGTTTGCCCTCGGGTATCAGCAGGTCGCCCAATTGCATCGCAACCTTGCTTACGTTGACCATCGAGCGGCCGCACAGACATACCTTGCGGTTATGCCTTACCGCCGAATCCACTACCTGCTGTATGCGATGTATGTTGGACGCAAACATCGCGATGATTATGCGCCCCTGCGCGTCGTGGAACAGATTCTCAAACGTCGCGCCCACGGTGCGTTCGCTCATCGTGTAGCCGGGACGCTCGACGTTGGTGGAGTCGCACAGCAGCGCCAGCACGCCTTCTTCGCCCAGCTGCGCCATGCGGCCCAGGTCAAACTGTTCGCCGTCCACGGGGGTATAGTCGATCTTGAAGTCGCCCGTGTGAATAACGGTACCCACCGGCGTGTGTATCGCCATGGCGACCGCGCCCGCGATGGAGTGATTTACGTGCAAAAACTCCACCTTGAACGAATTGCCCAATTGCACCACGTCGTGCGGCTGAATCACGCGCAGATCGACGCCGCCCACGCGGCGCTCCTTCAGCTTGTGATCCACCAGCGCCAGCGTAAGGCGCGTGCCGTACACGGGCGCCTTCAGCTTTTCAAATACATACGGCGTCGCGCCGATGTGATCCTCGTGGCCGTGGGTTATAAGGAAGCCGCGCAGCTTGGATACGTTCTTTTCAATATACGTGGTATCGGGTATGACCAGATCCACGCCCAGCATGTCCTCCTGAGGGAATATCGAGCCGCAGTCCACGACGATCATGTCGTCCTCGTACTCGTATACCGTCATATTCTTGCCGATTTCATCCACACCGCCCAGCGGTATGATCTTCAGTTTTGAGCCTTTATTGGCCTTCGATCTTGCCAAATCATTACTCCCCTCCTGATTGGGGCGCGCCTTGCCCCGTATTTTATTTTCGCGCTTGATTGCTTATGACCATGCCCGGACGCTTACGAGCCGCCCGCGCGTATGCAAAAACAGGGCACACGCTTTTCGTACGCGCTGCCGACTGTTCGCTATCAATATCATTAGGCTCCATGCCGCGCTCCCTCGCTGTCGGAACGCACAGACAGCGGTTGGGGCACGAACCAAGAGGCAAACGAACTTAATCAATCAATTGATTATAGCACAGATTCCCGCGTTTGATAAGGTACTGTGCAAAATGTAACATTGAGGCTTGTAGAGCTACAATAGATGTTGGAAAGGACGAAAAAAGAAAAGAGATTTGAGAG
>CAOKFD010000067.1:0-14318 GCA_948467645.1 uncultured Eubacteriales bacterium
ATGGCGCAAAAGACGCCGAAATTGCGGATTAAGGAATTTTTGAGACACACTCTAGCATAAAGCATTGCCGTGCCCTGTTTTACAGGCAAAAGCACCAAAAAGCCTGCTTTTGCCTAAAGCGATTCGCAAACCCCGCCGTTTTAGTTGACACTTCATGTATAGATGCGATATAATTTAGACAATAGAATCCATGTGTTTTACGCGGTGTTCATATTTGTGCCTCAATATACAAAGTCGCCGCATAGTTCTAAGGCGCGGCGCGCATCTATTGGAGGAATATCACATGGCTAAGGCAAATGGCGGCGCGGCGCGCGGCGACAGCGGCAAACGGAATCTGCTGCGCGGGCATACGACTACGCTGTGCATGGTCGTGCTGCTGGCGATAATAGTGGGACTGATGGCGCGCATAGCATATCTGGCCAACGCGGACATGGGCGTGCTGCTGCGCGATGGACTTGCGAAAGAGGCGCAGGTCATGGACGAGCGCGTCAACGGCGAGATTGCACGGCTGGACACTATCAGCGAAATGCTGGCTGAGACGGGTGAATTTACTTACAACGGATACATATCCATACTTCAGAATCAGAAGGGCGCACGGGGCGGCTACTACCGGCGCATGGGCATAATCGCGCCCAACGACATGGTATACACGACCGAGGGCGAGCCGCGCCCGCTTGATGAAGCCGACGCACAGATACAGGCGACCATCCGGCAGCACACGGGCACATACGGCCTTTTGTCACCGGCGTTTATCGACGCAAATGACGGCGCAAGCGTGATCGTATGCGCGGTCAATCTGCCCAACGGCGGCCGCGTGCCGGGCATATTGTACGCGGTGATCGAAATGGACAGGTTCGTCTCGGCGATAATGGGCGATATGTCCTTGCGCAGCATATGCGTGGCCGATCAGGTGGGGCGCTTCATATACATATCGCCCACGATGACCGAGCGTACCGAGGATAACGCGGACGCATTCAGGCGACTGCTGTTCCAGTCGGCGCGCGACAACTACTCAACCAAGCTTTATGGCGACTACACGCTGACCACGGCGCAATTGGGCTTTAACGGCTGGCTGCTGGCCGAGCTTACGCCCGCGGGCGACGTATGGGACGGCGAGATACGCGCGGGCGTATGTGCGCTGGCTGGCGCGCTGGCGGTTCTTATGACGCTGATAGGTATGGTGTCGTACCGTATGCTGAGGCGCGCGCGCGGCAGCGAGAACATGGTGCGCGAGGCGGGCGTGGATCGCCTGACCGGCATCAGCAACATGCTGGGCTTTGCGGGGGCGGTGCGCACGATAATCTCGCGCGCCAACGCGCAGAAGTACGCGCTGATAGTAATGAACACGGATGTGCAGGAGGTGTTCGGCGCGCGCTACGGATACGACGCGGGGCGGCGCATACTGGAGGACATCGCGCGCACGCTGAATGCCGAATGCGAGTCGGGCGAGACCTGCGCGCGCATGGACGGTGGCCAGTTTGTACTGTTCATGCGCTTTACTGACACTGCGGATGTGCTTTTGCGCATAAAGGCGCTCAATTCGCATTTGATGACGCTGTGCCCGATGCGGGTGCGTATGCACTACGGTATATACGTTGCGGAGGAGTCCGACCACGATGTGGGCCAGATGATCGAGCGCGCGAGCGAGGCCATGCGGCGCGTTGCGCGCAAGGGCGATCTGGTCGGGCTGTACGACGACGCGCTGCATCAGAAGCAATTGCGCGACGCGACGCTGCTGGGCCGCGCGCAGACTGCCCTGACGAATAACGAATTTGAGGTGCGCTACGTGCCGGTGCGCGACATCGTGACGATGGAGATACGCGGTGCTGAGGCGATAGCGCTTTGGCGGCAGCCGGACGGCTCGGTGCTTACGCCGAGTGAGTACATGCCGCTGCTGACGCGCAATTCGATGACCCGGCCGCTGAACATGTTTGTGCTGGGGCGCGTATGCGCGGATCTGGCTTCCGAGGCTGAGGCCGGGCGCGTCAATGGGCGCGTGCTGATAGGCATGTCGCGCGAGACGCTGATCGACGGCATGTTCATACCGCGCTCGCGCCAGATAATGAAGCAGTACGGCATAACCGGCGCGCGGCTCGAAGTATTGCTGAGCGAGTCGATGTTTGTAGGCGATGACGGGCTTATAGCCAACCTGATCGAGCAGCTGCGCACGGACGGCGTGCGCGTATGCGTAAGCGACTT
This sequence comes from uncultured Eubacteriales bacterium, assembly GCA_948467645.1. GTDB lineage: Bacteria > Bacillota > Clostridia > Christensenellales > Aristaeellaceae > Fimadaptatus. The sequence goes on from CAOKFD010000067.1 coordinate 2,200, forward strand.
TGGCAGCGGCGCAACGTCGCTGCGCATATTCGGAGACATGGCTGTGGACGCGATCAGGCTGTCGCACGACTTCACGGAGCGTGCGTGCGCCGACGAGCGCGACCGACGGCTGCTGACGAGCCTAGGCCAGCTGACCACGTCCTTCGACACGCAAATATACGCGGCGGGCAGTCTGACGCACGATCAATTGGAGCTGCTGCGCAAATGCGGCTGCACCCGCGTGGAGCGCATACACGGCGACGAACCGGAAAACAATTTCTGTGAGTTGAGCGAGATAAAGGCAGACCCGGCTGAGGAAAAGAAGAACGACGATTTGTTTGATGATTGGGCATAGGAGAAACGAAGCGGGCATGTTCTTTCAGTGCTTAAAACGAAAGAACATGCCCGCTCTTTTTATGGTAAGGCCAGAGTATGCCACAAGCGGATTGCGCCTTAGAGTGTGTCTCAAGCGGGACAATCCGCAGACCCAAGTGGATTTTTCGTCAGTTCAAGGAATAAATCCGAAGGCTTAGCAGCGCTAAGTCGAGCCTTGTGACGCAGAAATGGCGCAGCGACGCCCGAAATTGCGTACTCCGGAATTTTTGAGACACACTCTAAGTCGAAGCAGTGTAAAGCGGGAATTGCCTTTTAAGACACTCTCCAGGGCAGCGATCGCATCTCTATTCGCCGCACATTTTATGCGTCGCCATGTACGCGCCTTTCCGCAAAGAAAATCTTTGTTCTTATAAATCCTCTACTTCATGCAAAAAGGACGCGTCTCTCCTTCCAATCCGAAAGGAAAAACATGTCCCCTGCTTCTTACTTTCCAAACATGCTCAAATCCAGCGCATCAACGCCTTTGCCTATCAGCGCGGCGGCGTAATCGCCGGTCAGCGATTCGCGCATTACGCGGTTCACTTCGTCCAGCGTAACCTCGTTTATGCGGCGGATTACGGTGTCCTCGTTCATCGTGTCGCCCATCAGCAGCATACGTCTGCCCAACGCCGACATGCGGCTGGACGCGCTCTCCAGACCCAGTATGTACGAGCCTTTAAGCTGCTCGCGCGCCTGCAAAAACTCCTTCTCGCTCACGCCCTCGTTCACCACGCGGTCGATTTCTTCGCGCAGGGACTTTAGTACCTGCTGTGCGTGATCGGGGCCGGTGCCCGCATATATCGCCAGCGCGCCGCAGTCGCGGTAGCTGGTCGGATACGAGTAGACCGAGTACGCCAGTCCCTGCTCCTCGCGTATGCGCTGGAACAGGCGCGACGACATCGCACCGCCAAACAGGTTATTGAATATGCTCAGGGCGTACGTATCTTTGGAGCCCATCTCAACGCCCTTCAGACCCAGGCAGATCTGCACCTGCTCGATGTCCTTCTCGCGGCGCTCCACGCCGTACTTCAGCTCGCACTTGGCCATATCGGACGATTCGCCGCCCGCCTGCCACGAGCCGAACATGCGCTTTGCCAGTTCCACCACGCGGTTCCAGTCGTAATGCCCCGCCAGCGCCAGCACGGTGTTGCCCGGGCGGTACATGCGCGCGCGGTAATTGTAAAGGTCTTTTCGCTCGAACGCGCGGATGTTGCTCGACGGGCCGAGTATGGTCATGCCCAGCGCGTGATCGCCGAACAGCGATTTCGCCAGCATCTCGAACACCACGTCCTCGGGCGAGTCCTCGTTCATGCCGATTTCTTCTATGATTACGCCCTTTTCCTTGGCGAGTTCCTCGTCGCTCAGCGTGGAATTGAGCACCATGTCGGACAGTATGTCCATCGCCAACTCGATATGCTCGTCGATTACCTTGATGTAATAGCAGGTGCATTCCTTGGACGTGAAGGCGTTTAGCTGTGCGCCCACCGCGTCGGTCTGCTCGGCGATGTCGCGCGCGCTGCGCGTGGTCGTGCCCTTGAACAGCATATGCTCAAGGAAGTGGGAAAGTCCGTTTTCGGCGGGCGTTTCGTACTGCGAGCCTGCGCCGATCCACACGCCCGCAGATACCGAGCGGAAGTGCTCGATGCGCTCGCCGATTATACATAGTCCGTTATCGAGTACGATTTTGTCGTACATAAGCACGCTCCTGTCATTTACTTAATTAAGTCAATTATACCCGTACAGCGAATGATTAAACCGCGCCCTCAAACAGCCCGCGTTCCAGCTCCACCTGCAAATCGATACCCACTATCTCGCTCAGGCCCATCAGGTATATCATCACATCGGCCAGCTCCTCGCCCACGGTTTCGGGCGAATTGAGGTATGCGTCGTAGCTTTCGTTCAGCTCGCCGTATATGAGACAGATTTCCAGATTTATATCGGTTATGTTAAAGCCCTTATCCACCTTATTCTGATATACCGCGCGCTGAAGCTCGCGCATGGGCACGCCTGCGGGTATGTCGGATTCGTCGGCCTTAGCGTCGCTCACGCGGCGCGTTATGCCATCGGCGTCCTTTATATATACGCGGCGGCGGTTGCGGGCGATCTTGCGCTCGATTTCGGGTTGCAGGTCTGCGTCCAGCAGGTTTGCAATCTGCATCACGCGCGCGGCGGCCATCGCCATACGCGCTCCCCTATCGGGCGCGTGCGTGCCCAGCGCGCGTTCAACCGCGCCTGCGGCATAGTATGCGCGGCAGAACGCGTCCGCGATACTGCCCGCCTTTTCAGGCATATTTACGTTTGCCGACTGCCTTTGCATTTCGGATATGCTTTTCATTTGCGATTGCCCCCTTGCTGTGTGCATATAGTCGGTTCAATCTGCGTGTACGGGTATAAAATCAGGCATGAACGCGCGTGCGTCCATGCCCGATTAAGTCCATTATCAGTTGTTAGGCCTGCGCGGCGGGCGGCGGTCACGATCGCCGAAGGACGGGCGCGGCGGGCGGCGCACGGGCATCTCGTTATTGGTATACGTGATGTCGTTGCGCACCAGATTGATGCGGCCCTGAGAGTCAATTTCGGCCACGCGAACTTCCAGCTCGTCGCCGATGTTCACGACGTCCTCAACCTTCTCAACGCGCTTGTCGGCCAGCTTGGAGATATGCACCAGGCCGTCCTTGCCCGGGGCGAACTCGACGAACGCGCCGAACTGCATTATGCGCACGACCTTGCCGCGGAACACATCGCCGACCTGCGGATCCTTGGCGATGCCCTCTATCATGGAGCGGGCGCGCGCCGAGGCTTCCTCGTCGGGCGTGGAGATATACACGCGGCCGTCGTCCTCGATGTCGATCTTTACGCCGGTTTCGGCGATGATCTTGTTTATCATCTTGCCGCCGGGGCCGATGACCTCGCGGATCTTTTCGGGGTTGATGGTAAAGCGGGTGATCTTGGGCGCGTACTTGCTCATATGATCGCGCGGCTCGGGCAGGCATTCCAGCATCTTGCCCAGTATGAACATGCGCGCATCGTGCGCCTGACGCAGAGCCTGACGCAGTATCGGCTCGTCGATGCCCTTGATCTTAATATCCATCTGGATCGCGGTGATACCCTCGGTGGTACCGGCGACCTTGAAGTCCATATCGCCCAGGAAGTCCTCAAGACCCTGAATATCGGTAAGTATGGCTACCTTGCCCGAATCGTCGGAAGCCTTGATAAGACCCATGGCCGCGCCCGCAACGGGACGCTTGATCGGCACGCCCGCATCCATCAGGGACAGGGTGGAGCCGCAGACCGAAGCCTGAGAGGTGGAGCCGTTGGAGCTCATAACCTCGCTGACCAGACGGATGGCGTAGGGGAACTCCTCCTCAGACGGAATCATCGGCTCGAGCGCGCGCTCAGCCAGTGCGCCGTGGCCGATCTCGCGGCGGCCGGGGCCGCGCATGGGCTTGGCCTCGCCGGTGGAGTACGGCGGGAAGTTGTAATGGTGCATGTAGCGCTTGGTGTCCTCGTTGCTAAGGCCGTCCAGCACCTGCACGTCGCCCATAGCGCCCAGCGTTACCACGGTCATGACCTGAGTCTGGCCGCGGGTGAACACGGCGCTGCCGTGAGTGCGGGGCAGTATGCCGGTCTCGCACCATATCGGGCGAACCTCGGTCAGCGCGCGGCCGTCGGGGCGCACGCCTGCATCAAGGATCTTGCCGCGCATGATTTCTTTCTTGATGGCGTACAGCGCGTCGTCGATCTCGCGCTCGCGGCCCTCAAACTGAGCGTCAAACTCAGCGTGGGCTTCCTGAGTCACGACGGCTTCACGCGCCTCGCGCTCGTAGCGCTCGAAGGTATCGAACGCCCATACCATGCGGTCGTAGGAGAAGGTGCGCACGGCCTCCTTAATATCGTCGCCAACCAGCTCCAGCGGGAATTCGCGCTTGGGCTTGCCTATCTCGGCCACGATCTGCTCCTGGAAAGCGACCAGCTTCTTTATCTCCTCATGAGCCAGCAGTATGCCCTTGAGCATTACTTCCTCAGTAACCTCGTTTGCGCCTGCCTCAACCATCATAACCGCGTCCTTGGTACCGGATACGGTCAGGTTCAGGTCGGACGCGGCGCGCTGCTCGTCGTTGGGGTTGATGACGTATTCGCCGTCAACCAGACCCACGTTAACCGAGCCTGTAGGGCCTGCGAAGGGGATGTCGCTTATGCTCAGCGCCACGGAGGAACCGATCATCGCGGGAATCTCCGGGGGCTGATTGGTGTCAACGGACAGAACAGTTGCGACTACCTGAACGTCGTTGCGCATTCCCTTGGGGAACAGCGGACGAATCGGGCGGTCGATAAGGCGCGAGGTCAGTATGGCCTTCTCGGTGGGACGGCCTTCGCGCTTAATGAAGCCGCCCGGTATCTTACCTACCGAATACAGCTTCTCCTCAAATTCAACGCTCAGCGGGAAAAAGTCCATGCCCGGGCGCGGCTGTGCCGCCGCAGTGGCGCAAACCAGCACCACCGTATCGCCATAGCGCACGAGCACGCTGCCGTTGGCCTGCTGCGCATACCTGCCAAATTCCAGCGTCAGTGTGCGGCCGGCCAGCTCCATAGAATACTTCTTGTCCATGCTTTGCCTCCTTTCAGGCAACCTGTCTATATTAACCCTTTTTATATTGATAGCACTAATATTAAGGCGTAATCTACGCCCCGTCTGCATATCGCTCTAAGCAGGCATATCTCGCGGTTAATCTGTTGAGGCTATGATAAGTCAACACTGCGTGATATACCTTAGAGCGTGTCTCAAGCGGAACAATCCGCAGACCCAAGTGGATTTTGTGTCAGTTCAAGGAAGAAACCCGAAGGCTTAGCAGCGCTAAGTCAAGGGTTGATGACGCAGAAATGGCGCAGCGACGCCCGAAATTGCGTACTCAGGAATTTTTGAGACACACTCTAAAAAAGCCGCCGCCCGGTGAGCCTGCGCTCACCAAGCGACGGCGCTTATACCGATTCAACAGCGGTCAAACCATGACCTGAAGCCGCGTAAAATCCGCAGCCCATCCGTTCAGTCGATAACTCGCTTTGCGCTGACCGGAGCCGCCCTCCGTGCGCAAAGTCACGCGGGAATTACTTACGCAGACCCAGCTTGGCAACCAGCGCACGATAGCGCTCGATGTCCTTGCGCTTGAGGTAGTCCAGCAGACCGCGACGCTGACCAACCATCAGCAGCAGACCACGGCGGGAGTGGTGGTCGTTCTTGTTGTCGCGCAGATGCTCGTTCAGGTGATTGATGCGCGCGGTCAGCAGCGCGACCTGAACCTCGGGAGAACCGGTGTCACCCTCATGGGTAGCGTACTCAGCGATAATAGCAGACTTGTCGATCATTGTTGGTATTCCTCCTTAATTCATTGCACCGCAGACTACGCAATGCGTCGGAGACGCGCAGAGCCTGGCCCACGGTAATCGGCGGCGTTCGCATCTTGCGAAACCACACTTGTTATTGTACCATGTTGCAGGGATTTTGTAAACGCTAAATTTGTTAGCAATACTGTTTTTAGCCTGTACATATTCCGGTCTGAATACATGCAAGGCAGTTTATAGCAATTTGGAAATTGACGCGGTATGGTCAATATGCTATACTATATATGAAGCCTTTTTAAGGCTTTCGGCAGGACGGAACAGATGGCGCTTGGCTTTCACCTCTGATGCTACTAAAGCAAAGGAGGTGGTATCATGTCCGACTATGAAATCATTGACATAGTAACGACGATACTGTCTCTTGTGATGACTGCAATCATTCTTGGTTGCAAGATCAGCGACAAGAAGAAATAAAAGCAAAACCGCCATCCATCGCTAAATGGCTGGCGGCCTAACCCTCTTGCATCAGAAGGGAGAAGCCACAGCAAAAGCGTCATCCCTTCCTGCCGTTATTATATCATATCATCAGGCGGGTGTCAACTTGGTTTGTCACTCGTTTTTTATATGCGCCAACACTATTTATACCGGGAAATGGCTAACTTCTTACCCACTTACCTACCCTCATTCAGCCGCTTTATCGCCTCGCCGCTTGCGAAGTACTCGCGCGCGTCTGCCTTGTCGTGCTCCACCTGTGTACGCAGTTCGTCCAGCCCCGCAAACTTGCGCTCCGGGCGGCGAAACTCGATAAACCTTACGCGCATGAAGCGGCCGTAAACGTCGCCCACGTCGCGCAGGATATGTACCTCACAGGTCTTGTGTCCGCTGGGCGCGGTGGGCTGGGAGCCGATGTTCAGCACGCCCGGCAGCCACTCGCCCTCGTCCAGCTTCGCCGCGCACACGTACACGCCCGCGTGCGGCAGCGCGCGGCCGGGCGCTATATTTATGTTGGCCGTGGCGAAGCCCAGCGTATGCCCGAGGTGTTTGCCCTGCGCAATCACGCCGCACATCTCGTACGGGCGGCCCATTATCGCGCTTGCGCCCGCAATGTCGCCCTCGGCGAGGTATTGACGTATGCGCGTAGAGGACGCAGCGCCGCCCATCACCTCGACCGGCGGCACGATCGTCACGTCAAAGCCCAGCTCGCGGCCAAACGCCTTCAGCTCGTCCACGCCGCACGCGCCCTTGTCGCCGAAGCTGTAATTAAAGCCCGCCACGACCGCGCGCACATGCAGCTTGTCCTTCATTTCCTTTGCAAAGTCCAGCCCGGTATGGCGCGCATAGTCGGGCGTGAAGTCCTCAGCAATCGCCGCATCCACGCCCAGCGCCTTTATCGCCGAGAGCCTTTCATCGAGCGACTGTATGTCGCCCGGCGCACGCTCAGGGCACAGCACGCTGACCGGGTTCTGCTTAAACGTAACCACGACCGCGCTTACGCCCAACGCGCGCGCCTGACGCACGGCCTCGCTTATCAGCGCGGCATGACCCATGTGTACTCCGTCGAACATGCCCAGCGCCGCGACGCATTCTCCGCCCGCGCACGCATAGGCTTCCATAGTATCGTATAGCTGCATCCTCAGTCCTCCGGCTCAAACAGCATAGCCTTAAACCGCGTCTCGTCGCCGTCGCGCTCGACTATGCCCGCAAAGCTGTATCCGGCGGGCACGCCGCCTGATTGTGCGTCGCGCTCCAATGTATCGATGTCCGCCTCACGATTGACGTACAGCCGTATCGCCCCCGGCGCGTCCACGTCGCCGCGTAATTTGTCTATCGCCAGCCGGTTGCCGCAGCGCAGGCGCGCATACAAATCGCTGCCGCACAGCACGCGCGGCATGTGGTTTATCGGCGCGTCGATAGGCATAATGTGCGCGTTTAAGTCCGCGTCAACCTGCTCCAGCGTGCACGCATCGGCTATCGAAAACCCGGCGCTGAACGTGCGCAGCAGAAAGCGCATGTGCGCGCCGCAGCCCAACGCCTGCCCGATGTCATGGCACAGTGCGCGTATGTACGTGCCCTTGGAGCATTTAACGCGCAGAAGGTATCCATCCTGCGCGCCTTTGCCTAAATATTCCAGTTCGTGTATAGTCACCGGGCGCGCCTGCGGCGCTACCTCGCCGCCCGCGCGGGCTATGTCGCACATCTTGCGGCCGCCCACTTTCAGCGCGCTGAATGCGCTGGGCACCTGCATTATGCCGCCCCGGAACTGGCTTAGCACATTGATAAGCGCTTCTTCCGACGCGGGCGGGTTATGCTCGCCCACGGGCGCGCCCTGCGCATCCTGCGTATCGGTGGCCACGCCCAGCGCGATCTCGCATATATATTCCTTTTCGCCGGTCATTATGTAGTCGCTCAGCCGCGCGGCGCGCCCCACCATTACCGGCAGCACGCCCGCGGCCTCGGGGTCCAGCGTGCCCGCGTGCCCCACCTTTGTGCCGCGCGGCAGGCGTTTGCGCACGAACACTACCGCGTCCGACGAAGTCATTCCCGGCGGCTTGAGCAGGTTTATAAATCCGTCCATTCAAGTCCTCTCGCGGCGCGTATGCGCCGTTGTGGTTTTTTAATCAGCGGCCTTCCGCGCGCGCAATTTCGTCGCTCAGTTCCGACGCGATTATCGCGGCGCACTCATCCAGACCGCCTACCAATGTACAGCCCGCCGCCGCCGCATGACCGCCGCCGCCGTGCATTAGCGCAACGCGGCTCACGTCCACCTCGCCCAGCGAACGCAGCGAAGCCTTTACCCGACCGCCGGTCTGCTCGCGCAGCAGCGCCGCCGCGCGCACGCCCTCGGTCTCGGTGCCGTAGTTGACTATGCCCTCGCAGTCGGCGTTGGCCGCGCCGAACTCATTCAGCATAAGCTTGCTTACCTTAAATATAGCTACTTTGCCGCCGTCGAGCAGCTGCATCTGGGACACCGCCGCGCCCAGCAATTGAGTGCGCGCCACGGTGCGGAGTCTAAACATGCGGCGCGTGATCTCGTCCGGGTCTGCGCCCGCATCCAGGCACTTCGCGCCCGCGCGCAGCGTGCGGCCGTCGGTCGATGGATAGCTGAAGTTGCCGGTGTCGGTCGTTATGCCTACATACAGGTTTTCAGCCATTGAGGGCGTAAGCGGTATGCGCAGTCTGTCCATCAGCTCCACCACCATTACACCGGTTGCGGCCGCGTCGCCGTCGATCAGGTTTACGTCGGCAAAGGCGGGGTTAGTGGCGTGGTGGTCGATCAGCGCGCGCTCGCGTATTTCGGGCATCAGGCACGAACCGGCGCGCAGTTCGTCGCTCACGTCGCAAAACAGCAGCGAGCGGAGCATAAAAGGCGCGCATTCGGGCGAGCATACGTCCATCACGCCCGGCATGAAGTGATACATATCGGGTATCGCGTCCTGGCACAGCGTGCAGGCGTTTTTGCCCATCTTCCTCAGCGCCTCGGCCAGCGCCAGACCGCTGCCCAGCGTGTCGCCGTCGGGCGATACGTGGCATACCACGCCTATGTCTTCGTGGCATTTAATCCATTCGGCCAGCTCGGCGGCCGTATTATTCTTCGGATTCAGAAGGTTTTGAGGCATCCCTTTTCACCGCTTCATCTATCAATTTGGTCATACGGCTGGCATATTCCATGTTGGTGTCCAGCTCGAAAATCAGCTCGGGCGTATACCGCAGATCGACGCGATGGCCGAGTTCGCGGCGCAAAAAGCCCGCGGCGCTCTTGAGCGCGTCCATCACGCCCTTGCGCTTTTCGGGTTCCAGCACGCTCACATATACCTTGCAATACCTCAAATCGCGCGTCACGTCGGCGTGCGTTATCGAAAACGTGCCCGAGAAGCGCGGGTCGCGCAAATCCTCGCGTATGAGCTTGTCCAGCTCGCGGCGCACCTCCTCCGAGATGCGGTCAATTCTGTTATAAGCCATTCAAATCTCCTTAAATCTATCCAGTCGGGTTTAGTCTTTTCTGATTGCGTTCAGAAAGCTGCGGTTAAGTCAGTTAACGCCGCGCCGCTGTCTGCGCTATGTGACCTCAGCCTGCTATGACAGGTCCGACAGTTCACAACGCAACGTTTGCTCAGAGTGCGGGCGGTCGCCACGCGAAACCACGCCTGCCGCCTGCCCTTACAAAATGCCTAAGCGATTAATCACTGCGGCGCCAGCGCCGCGAAAAAGTCAAAACGCCGCGCACAGCAAAAGCCCATGCGCGGCGCAAAATCATCAGTCCTTGATTTCTTCCATCACGAAGCACTCTATAACGTCGTTTTCCTTGAGGTCGTTATAGTTCTCGATGCCGATACCGCATTCAAAGCCCTGCGCCACTTCCTTGGCGTCGTCCTTGAAGCGCTTGAGCGATGCGATCTTGCCCTCGTGAATTACGATATTGTCGCGCAGCAGTCGTATCTGGGCGTTGCGCTGAATCTTGCCGTCGGTTACATAGCCGCCGCCGATGGTACCCACGCCGGATACCTTAAACACCTGACGGATCTGTGCGTGTCCAAGGATGACTTCCTTGAACTTGGGCGCGAGCATACCCTTCATGGCGGCCTGAATCTCCTCGATCGCGTCGTAAATTACGCGGTAGAGGCGGATGTCGATCTGGTCGCGCTCGGCCAGCTGAGCGGCCTTGCTGTCGGGGCGCACGTTGAAGCCGACGATTATCGCGTTGGACGCGGAGGCCAGCATTACGTCGGTCTCGTTGATCGCGCCTACGCCGCCGTGGATGATCTTTACGTGCACTTCATCGTTGCTCAGCTTTTCAAGCGACTGCTTGACGGCCTCGACGCTGCCCTGTACATCGGCCTTTACGATGATATTCAGGTCCTTTACGCCGTTGCCGATCTGGCTAAACAGATCGTCCAGCGAAGCCTTGGAATCGTTCTTGACCAGCGCCGCGCGCAGCTTCTGCTTGCGCTCCTCGGCGACGAGGCGGCTGAGCTTGTCGTCCTCGACCGCGCTGATCTGGTCGCCCGCCTCGGGCACGTCGTTGAAGCCGATTACCTCGACAGGCATCGAGGGGCCGGCTGAGGTCACGCGCTCGCCGCGGTCGTTGACCATCGCGCGCACGCGGCCATATGCGGTGCCCGCGACGATGGTGTCGCCGGTGTGCAGCGTACCGTTCTGTACCAGCACGGTAGCTACAGGGCCGCGGCCCTTATCCAGCTTGGCCTCGACGATTATGCCGCGCGCCATGCGGTCGGGGTTTGCCTTGAGGTCGAGCACTTCGGCCTGAAGTATTACCATCTCCAGCAGCGAATCCACGCCGTCGCCGGTAAGCGCGGACAGCGGAACCATGATGGTATCGCCGCCCCACTCCTCGCACACGAGGCCGTATTCGGTCAGCTGGGTCTTGATGCGCTCGGGATCGGCGCCGGGGCGGTCGCACTTATTGATGGCGACGATTATCGGCACATTGGCGGCCTTGGCGTGGTTAATGGCCTCAATCGTCTGAGGCATTACGCCGTCGTCGGCGGCCACGACAAGGATTGCGATGTCGGTACACTGAGCGCCGCGCGCGCGCATGGCGGTGAACGCTTCGTGACCGGGGGTATCGAGGAAGGTAATCTGCTGGTCGTTTACGGTCACGGTGTACGCGCCGATGTGCTGGGTTATGCCGCCGGCCTCGGTCGCGGTTACGCGGGTCTTGCGGATGTAGTCCAGCAGCGAGGTCTTACCATGGTCAACGTGACCCATGATGGTGACGACCGGCGGACGTGTGATGAGCTTGGACTCATCGTCCTCAACATTCTCATCGCTGAGGAAGTCCTCGGCGGTCTTATCCAGCTTCAGCTCCAGCTCGATGCCGAAGTCGGAGCAGATCAGAAGCGCCGTGTCGTAATCCAGATCGGAGTTGATGGTGGCCATGATGTCAAGACCCATCAGCTTCTTTATTATCTCACCCGCGGGCTTACCTATACGCTCGGACAGGTCGCGCACCGTGATGGTCTCGGCGGTCATGAAAGCCTTTTCGATCTTGATCGGCTCCTGCTTGACCGCAGCCTTCTTGCTCTTGGCGCGCTTGCCGCCGCGCACGTACTCGTCATCCATATAGGACGGCGCGGCGCTCTTGGCCAGCTGCCTGCGGTTCTTAGCTACATGCTCCGGGTCATGCTGGCGCACGTAGTTCTTCTTGTTGGGATCGTAATTGGATACGCGCTCCTTCTCGACCGTAGGCGCGAGATCGCTGGCGGGCTTGCGGCCCATCGGGCGCTGGCCTGCACCGCCGGAACGCGGCGCGCCGCCGGGCGCGGGACGCGAGCCGCCCATGCCGGGACGTGCGGGTCTGTCGCCCTGCGGACGGTTAAATCCGCCCTGAGCGCCCTGACCTGCGGGACGGCCGTACGGGCCCTGGCGATTGTCGCCCTGCTGTACGGGGCGGCCATACGGACCCTGGC
>CAOKFD010000068.1:0-13972 GCA_948467645.1 uncultured Eubacteriales bacterium
GCGCAAAAGACGCCGAAATTGCGGATTAGGGAATTTTTGAGACACACTCTAAGCTAAATAGCATTCAAAGCGACAAGCCGCCTGACTTTTTACGTTCAAGCGGCTTGTCGCTTTGATATGGCTTATGCAACTTCGACAAACTGACTGCGATATAAATCGGCGTACATGCCGTTTTTAGCCATCAATTCGTCGTGACTGCCGACCTCGCGTATCGTGCCGTCCTTCATTACGATTATGCGATCTGCACCGCGTATCGTGGACAGCCTGTGCGCGATTATTATGCTGGTTTTACCGGCGGTCACGTTTGCCGTAACACGCTGTATATGACGCTCAGTCAGCGTGTCAACCGAAGAAGTGGCTTCATCCAGTATAAACACCGGCGGGTCGCACAGGAATGTGCGCGCGATGCTCATTAGCTGCTTCTGTCCCTGACTAAGTCCGCCTGAATCCGCACGCAGCATTGTATCGTATCCGTTGGGCAGAGTGCAAATGAACTCATCAACGGTAATGTCGCGGCAAAGCTGCTTTACAACGTCGGGTTCGCGGCGCTCAGGCGGCGCGGCATACGATATGTTGTTAAGCACGGTATCCTCAAACAGCCAGCTATCCTGCAATATAAGTGCGATGTAACTGCGCAGCGTGGCGAGTGGAATTTCGCGTATGTCCATGCCGTCTATCGTTATGCGCCCATCCGTACATTCATAGAAGCGCATTAGCAGGCTGATGATAGTCGTTTTGCCCGAGCCGGTAGCGCCGACTATTGCAATGCGTTCGCCGGGCTTAACCGTGAAACTTATGTCATTAAGCACCTGCTTGTCCTTGACATACGAGAAATTGACATGTTCAAATCGTATTTCACCGCGTATGTCTTGCGGAGCGGGGAAAGTACGTGAATTGCTTGCGGCTGGAAGCAGTGGCTGTTCCGGCTCGCTCTCTGCGCCAAGTATACTGAACACGCGGTCACATGCGGCCAGCGTGGCCTGCAGCATGTTTACGATATTCGCGGTATCGACTATGGGCGCGGAAAACTTCTTTGCATAAAGCGTAAAGGTAGAAATATTGCCGATGGATATGCCTCCCGAAACCGCAAGCAGCGCGCCGAATGCGCATATGCCGATGTAGTTAAGGTTGTTGATGAAGTTCATCTGCGGCATCATGGTTGATGATGCGAATTCGGCCTTTGAACCGGCCGCACGCAGTTTTTCGCTCATATCGTCAAACTTCTGCTCATTGAAGTCCTCTATGCCGTATACCTTTATTGTTTTCTGCGCAGTTATCATTTCTTCAGCATAGCCGCACAGTCTGCCAAACCAGTTTTTCTTTTCGCGGAACAAAACGCGCGCGCGATTCTTGACAAAATACGCAACCGCAGCCATTATAGGCACCGTAACCGCGAATACAAGCGTAAGCAGGGGAGATATGCGCAGCATCATTGTAATCGCGCCAACGAGAGTCACCATGCCGGTCAGCAGCGTTATTGCGTCCGACGATACAGTATCGGATATGTTGTCTATATCGGATACGAGTATGGCAAGTATGTTGCCCTTGGTATTGCCATCGAAAAAGCTTACCGGCAGGCGGCTGAGCTTCTGAAAAACGTCGTGCCTGAGGTCAACGACTACATGCTGTGCGGCGCGCAGCATAAGTACGTTTTGTAATACGCTCAGCACATACGACGCAAGGCCGATAAGCGCGATGTTTATTACATTTGAAACAACCACGTCAAAGTCAATATTGCCCGGTACCAGCGCATCGACTATAACGCCCGTCAACTGCGGAATTACGAGCGCAAGCAGGTTGGAAGCAATGACTACCACGACCACGCACGCAAATATCAGCTTGTACCTGAGCATATACATTATCAACTGCCTGAGTGCGCCAAAGCGCCTGCGCTGTTCGTCATCTTTTATGATCTTCATACGGCCACCGCTCCTTTCTCAGGTATATCCACATTCTGCGTTAGGCAGATTTCGCGGTATGTGGGGCAGTTCGCTGCCAGCCAGTCGTGCGTTCCCATTCCCATAGCGCGTCCATTGTGCATGACCAGTATTTGATCGGCACTGCGCACGGAGGCGATGCGCTGTGAAATCAGCATGACAGCCGCGCTCTGATAATTTTCTCGGAGCGCACGGCGCAGTTTAAGGTCGGTATGATAGTCAAGTGCCGAAGATACGTCGTCCAGCACAACCAGATCGCTGTCGCGATAAAGCGTGCGCGCTACGCTGAGGCGCTGCTTTTGTCCGCCAGACAAATTGGAGCCGTTCTGCGCTATCATGTAGTCAAATTTGCCGTCAAGCTTGTCTATCATGTCGCCAAGCTGTGCCGATTCGACTGCGCTGCGCAGTTTATTCTCGTCCAATGGCCTGTCAAGAAGTATGTTATCGCGTATGCTCATTGCAAATATATTGTACTGCTGCATAGCAGCGGTAATGCGCCGGGCCAGCGTATCGCGATCGTACTGACGTATATCGCGCCCTTCAAAGAGTATCTCGCCGCTTGTCGGCTCATACAGGCGTAATGCAAGGTTCATCAGCGTCGATTTGCCTGCGCCGGTGTTGCCTATGACAGCCAGCGTCTTGCCCTGCGGTATTACAAAGCTTACATCGTAAAGTGCGTCCACGTTTGCACCTGGATAGCGGAACGTTACGTGCCTGAATTCCAATACGGGAGCAGGGGAGCCGTCGGTGCTTTTCACCGGCATGGATTCAGAGCCGTACGTCGTATGCTCGTTGTTTTCCAGCACTTCATTTATTCGTTCTGCAGAAGTGTTGGCGCGCGAAAACATCATAAACATGCGCGGGATAGTACGCATTGCGTTCAGTATCATGTTTATATAGTTAAGTATGGTAACGACGCTGCCTATTTTAAGCCCGCCAGATTCCACACGAAAACCCGCCGCATACAGTATAACTGCCGTCGTTAGAGACGATATGAAGGCAATCGCCGGACTCATGAATGCGTTGAACATGCCCGCATGTACTTCGTGACGGCGCACTTCGTTGGACTGCTCGTCAAATCTGCCCAGCTCATAATCCTGCTTGTTGAATGCCTTTACGACGCGTATGCCGTCCAGGTTCTCGCGCAGTACGGCGGTCATGCGGTCAACCGACTTTTGCACGCGCGCATATATGGGGCGTGTGACTTTGTATACAGATACGGATACCGTACCCAGCAGTATCATGCCGCAAAGCAATATCAGAGTAAGCCATGGGTCGATAAACAGTGCGAGTATCGTACCGCCTATCGCGACAATGGGCGCGCGCATCATCATTCGTGCTACCATTAACAGCGTGCGAATGACATGCTCTACGTCGTTTGTGTTGCGCGTGATAAGCGACGCAGTGGTTACTTCATCGACCGACGCAATCGTCATGCCCTGTATATGCTTATATATTGCGTCGCGCATATTTGCACCCATTGCCTGTGTTGAGTGCGCCGACAGATAGTGCCCGCTGAGATTCATGCTAAGCGATGCAATCGCCACGACCAGCATCAGTATGCACAATCGCGTTATCATGGCAGTGTCGCCGGTCGCTATGCCGGTATCTATAAGCACGCCCATTATCAGCGGTATAAGCAGGTCGGTAAATGTACCGCCCGCCTTTAACAGCATTGAAAACACGTATGGTTTAAGCTGAGGTCTTATATATGGAAACAGCTTTCTCATATTCAAACTCCATCATCGTTATTTGCTATTTACAGTGTGGACATGCCGGGTTTCAGGCTGCATTGAGGAACTACGAGCGTTTCACTCGCAGGAAGCGTACCCGGCGCGATCATATTCAGCATACATTCGGCGGCGGCTTCACCTAAGTGCGTAAGCGGTATGTCTATCATTGTTATCGACGGATATACCAGCGCAAACGGATGCGCCGTGGACAGGCATATATGCTTTATGCGTTGAGGCGTGGACAGTCGATCCCGCATTATGGCGTTTTGCACCATCCAGCCTAAACGGGCGTGCGGCGTTATCGCTATATCGAATTCGCCGGTGCGTATATCGTTAAACAACACGTCCAGCAGCTGCTCGTCGTTAAGCGTATCCACGCGCAGTACCACGCGCTTCATGTCGGCCTCCGGGAATTCTTCCTCCAGCGCTTTGCAGAACATGTTATACTTGCGCGAATGCAATACGCTGCCGCGCTGAAACGAATAATACCTCACCCGTGAAAACCCACGTTCCCGCATATGGAGCGCACAATCTCTCAGCGCTTTGTCATAACCGCTGGACAGCATAAGCTGATCGCCGAATATTCCCTGCTCGCTGAGTGAGATGTAGGGAACTCGCTGTGCGCGCAATTCGCTCACGAATTCGTCCGATAAATCCCTGAACAAAAACAGAAGCGCATCTATACGGCCCGCACGATACTGGGAAAGGTAATCCACGCCGGGCAAAACGTCGTCCTCGTCGCTGAGCAGCATTTGAGCATAGCCCGCGGCGTCCATGCGATTCTTTATACCGCGCAGCGCATGTGATACGCCCAGCGACAAGCTGTTGCCGCCCAATACCACGCCTACAGCCATTGCACGGCTCATGCGCATGGAGCGCGCGCTTTGCGACGGGCAGTATCCCATCTTCCGTGCGGTATCCATTACGCGCTGACGGGTAGCGTCGCTTATTCGACCGCCGGATGAGTTGTTTATGACATACGATACGGTGGCCTGGGATACGCCGCACGCCTCGGCAACGTCGCGCGCGGTGACGGCCTTGCGAACGTTATGTTTGTCCATAGGCAGTTGCTCCTTAACAGTATTTTTTATAATGCAGAAGTGCTTATACGTATCACTTATACGTATAACCAGTATAAACCCTGTCGTACGATTTGTAAAGCCAATATTGAGAAAATTTGCATAATAGCGTTATCAGCGACGTTGACAAGTGCGGTACACCGTGGCATACTTAGATAGTATGGATTGTCTTTTCAATATACATCAAGGAGCTACTATCAATGAAAATATCCAAGCGCGATGCATTGAGCTGGTTCGAGTTTTTTGCTCAATTGCCCGAAGGCGAAGAAATAATGCCGCATCAGTACGAAATCATATATGCTACATACGCCCAGATAGAGGCGGCTATCGATAAGCGTGACTCTGAATTGATGGCGCAGATACCGGGGCTGAAATCGCTAAGCGGCCGCACACATTACGTGGGCGACGACGCACACTTTGCACGCGGTTGTCGTTCCTGCCTTATGGGCACGGGGCTTAACGCCATTC
The DNA here is from genome assembly GCA_948467645.1 of uncultured Eubacteriales bacterium. Classification (GTDB taxonomy): domain Bacteria; phylum Bacillota; class Clostridia; order Christensenellales; family Aristaeellaceae; genus Fimadaptatus. Next base: position 5,218 of record CAOKFD010000068.1, read on the forward strand.
GCAAGACCAACCGATGCAATATAGAGTGTCCATTCTGCTACAACTATGGCGAACTGGACTGTCAGCCGCCGATAGGCGAAGGCATGTGGGAAATCGGCGGCACGCGCTTTTATGAAAAGGACATTGATCTGCTGCTTAACGTATACAAGCGCCCCTCGGGCGTGGCGTATGTATACCTCGAACCGTTCATGGAAATCGAAAAGTACTACGGAATGATACGCCGCTTCCACGATGCAGGCATTTACCAGCATATGTATACCAATGGTACGCTGGCGAACGAACAAAACCTGCGCGCGTTGGGGGAAGCAGGTTTGGATGAATTGCGCTTTAATCTGGGCGCAACCAACTGTTCAGATAAGGTAATAGCAAATATAGCGCTTGCTACAAAGCACATTCCACATGTCGGCATCGAAACGCCTATGACGCCGAGCTTTTACGAGACGGCTTTACAGAAAAAAGATGCTATACTCGGCACCGGGCTTGAGTTCATCAACTGCGCCGAGCTTCATCTCAATCCCAATAATATCGGCAATTACTGGGGTGAGAACATGTATATATCGCGTCATGGCTACGTATCGCCGATATGGAGCCATGAGCTGACGCTCAAATTCATGCGCGCTGCTGCTGAGGAAAACTGGCCGATAGCGGTGCATGACTGCTGCAACCGAACCAAGTTTGCGCGCGACTTGCATCTGCGTTCAGTGGAGGGCGGCTGGTTTGGCTCCAGCTCGTATGCGTGCGAGTTTGATCCAATGCCTTACGAAATATTCCTGCCGATACTCAGCGACGACAGTTTCCAGTTCGTCGAGGAAGAAGAGCTTCCCGAAGGCTATCGGCTGGGCGATATAGTTCTTTGACATACCGACTGTCGGACTTGCAAATAAGCGTTCTGGGTGCTATCATTATAAGCGTAAAATGATGGGAGGAAGCAATATGGATAATGATGTTCTTCATCAATACAGTCAGTTCTATCCCTCAGACATTACATATGCCGACGGTATGCGCACGCTGATGGGCGATGCGTATGGCAGAGGCATGGCGACCTATGTGCCGGATATTGAGTTTGCTTCGCCGGCAGGCAGAACGCTCAAGATGCAGCTTTTGCGCCCGGCATTGCCTTGGGATCTTGATAAGCGCGTGCCCGCACCGTTGATCGTATTTGTGCAGGGCAGCGCATGGAGGTATCCCAATGCTTATAATGAACTCCCTCAGCTTGCAAGCTTTGCACGTGAAGGGTACGTGGTTGCGTCGATAGAACATCGCGCGTCCGATGAAGCGCCTTTCCCGGCGTGCCTTATCGATGTAAAGAGCGCGATACGCTTTTTGCGCGCGCACGCCGCGGAATACGGCATAGACCCGACTCGCGTTGCGATATGGGGAACATCGTCAGGCGGAAATCTGGCGCTGCTTACGGCCGCAACTGAAAATGTTGCTGATTTTGATGTCGGCGATAACTTGAATGAATCCAGCAGCGTACAGGCTGTTGTGGACTTTTTCGGGCCGAGCAATCTCGTCGATATGATGAAATTGCGCGGGCTTACAATAGCCGCATTGGCCGATCCGAACCTGTTCGAGATAAGCAATCTGATAGGCGGCCCGGAGGGCGACGCGCTGGGACGGCTCAAAAAGCTATCTCCCGGTGAATATTTGCGTGACGGCGTAAACCTGCCGCCGCATCTGATTATTCACGGCGATTGCGACGGTGTAGTGCCTTTCAGTCAATCGTCGGATTATTACAAGCTTCTGCGCAGTCGCGGTCAAATTGCGCATCTCGTAAAAGTAGCCGGAGCGGGGCATGAGCGCCGCTTTTGGACGCAGGGAGTACTGGACGAAGTAAGCGCGTTTCTGCGCGCTTACCTATGAAGCAGCAATTTAATGCAGTTAGGAGCATTTCAATATGGACGATAAGATGATTACCCGGATAGAGGAATTGGGAATAGTACCCGTAGTCAAACTGAGCCGTGCCGACGACGCTGTGCCGCTTGCGAAGGCTTTGATTGCGGGCGGTCTGCCCGTAGCCGAAGTTACGTTCCGTACCACCGCCGCAGAAGAATCCATACGCCGCATGGCAGAGGCATTTCCCGAAATGCTGGTAGGCGCGGGCACTGTGCTGTCTATTGAACAGGTAGAGCGCGCAATCGGCGCGGGCGCAAAGTTCATAGTAACGCCCGGATTCAATCCGCGCGTGGTCAGCTATTGCGTCGAGCATGACATACCGATATTCCCGGGCTGCCCCACGACCAGCGATATAGAGCAGGCACTGGAGCTGGGTCTGAAGGTAGTCAAGTTCTTCCCGGCCGAGCAGATGGGTGGCCTTGCCACGATAAAGGCTGTATCTGCGCCGTATGGCCAGATGCGTTTTATGCCCACCGGCGGCGTAAACGAAAAGAACCTGTGCCAGTATCTGGCGTGCGATAAGATAGTAGCGTGTGGCGGAAGCTGGATGGTCAAACCTGAGCTTATTGAGGCGGGGGACTTTGCGCGCATTGAGGAACTGACCCGCAGTGCGGTAAATCTCATGCTGGGCTTTGAAATTCGCCATATCGGCATACACGGCACGAATGCGGACGAGGGCCTTGCAACCGCAAAACGCTTTTCGCTGCTGTTCGGTTGGCCGCTCAATCCCGGCAGTGGTGCGTGCTTTGTAGGCAATTGCGTTGAGTCGCTTTACAGCCGCGGCCGCGGAACCAATGGGCATATTGCCGTCGCCACCAATAACGTTGCGCGCGCAATGGCTCACCTGAGAGATCTCGGGGTTGAGTTTGCTGAAGACTCCATCAGCATGAAGGACGGCAAGCCCACCGTTGCATACCTCAAGGAGGAAATCGGCGGCTTTGCGGTACACCTGATACAGAAATAACGCAATCGGCGTCAAGAGAGGATGGCCGAAAATGGACAGAACGGATATATTGCTCGTGGGCGTAGGCGGTTACGCGACGTACTATGTGCGCGAACTTTCGGCACGCGGTGCAGAAAACGGTGCGCGCGTGGTTGGAATAGTCGACCCGTATGCATCAAAAAGCAGCGAATATGCGGCGATTCAGGCTATGCAGGCTCCGATATACGATACGTTGGATGAGTTTTATGCCGAACATACGGCCGACCTTGCGATAATAGGCACGCCCATACCGCTCCATGCGGCACAGGCAATATACTGCATGGAGCACGGCAGCAGCGTGCTTATGGAAAAGCCGATAACCACCGTTGTGGATCAGGCAGAAGCGATAATCGAAGCGCGCAATCGTACCGGTATGAAACTTGCGGTCGGATTCCAGTGGTGCTATGATCCGGCAATGTTTGCTTTCCATAAGGACATACGCGCGGGCGTTTATGGCAAGATGCTTGCGGCCAAGGCAATTGTATTATGGCCGCGCGATACAGCATACTATCACCGCACCACCGGCTGGGCCGGCAAGAAGTATGACCGCAGCGGAAATCCGATATTCGATTGCGTAGCAAGCAATGCAACCGCGCATTATCTGGAAAATATACTTTGGAACGCCGGATGCGATCTCACCGATATTCAGGTGGAAACCGCCCGCGCGAATGACATTGAAACGTATGATACGATAGTGCTTCAGGGAAAGGCCGGTTCGGCCAAGATTACATACGTTGCATCACATGCGGCGGGCAGAGACAATATTGTCGAACCCATGCTTTCGTATGTGTTTGAAAAGGGCTGCACAAGCTTCCGAGGGCTGGCTGGTGACGGTTATGAGTTGGTCGTAAAGCTGAACGACGGCACTGAAAAGAGCTATGGCAGTACTCGTAATGATACTGGCAATAACTACATGCACAAGCTTTGGAGCGTAGTCGATGCTATTCACGGCAAGGGCGAAATTGCCTGCACTGCCGAGGATGCTCTGCTCCATACGCGCGTAATATCGACCGTTATGGAGCTTGTGCCTGATGCAATGACGTTTCCGCCCGAGCGTATACGTCTGGACGACGGCATGTATTGGGTGCCGGGACTGGGCGATACGCTCAAGCGCTGCTACGAAACCGAGATGATTCTTCCGCTCTAAAGTAAACCTTCATAATAACATAATCGCATGCCCGCGTCTGTACTTGACATCAAGTGCGGCGCGGGCGTATACTTTGTTTGAATTTTTACGCGGCGTATAGCGCGCCGCAGTCAGAAAGGGATTCGCACCTTGCTTTGCGTGCGAAAAAGTTTATGGATAAATACGAAGCGCTTAAACGATGCTTTGGATACAATACGTTTCGCCCCGGACAGGAAGAAATAATAGACGCGCTTATTGAAGGCAAGGACGTGTTGGCCATAATGCCCACCGGCTCAGGCAAGTCGCTGTGCTATCAAATACCCGCGATAGTGCGCGACGGCATTACGCTGGTGATTTCGCCGCTGATTGCGCTTATGCGGGATCAGGTCGATGCGCTGCAGCGCGCAGGCATACCATGCGCATACATAAACGGCACGCTTACGCCGCGTCAAATCGATATGACGCTGGAAAGCGCCGCGCAGGGCAAGTACAAAATATTGTATGTCGCTCCTGAACGGTTGATTAATCCTGAGTTTAAGCGATTTGTAAGTGCGGCGGCGGCTCGCATATATCATCGCGCGCGCCCCAACATCGGCACGATAATCGTTGATGAGGCACACTGCATATCGCTGTGGGGAAGCGCGTTCCGTCCCAGCTATCAGCGCATAGACGAATTTGTAGCATCTCTGCCTAACCGCCCTGTAATGGGAGCTTTTACTGCGACCGCTACGGCAGCTGTCGCAAGCGATATAGAAAAGCTGCTTGGACTCCAGAATCCGCTGTGCGTAACCACCGGCTTTGATAGGCCAAACCTATACTTTGACGTGCGTCAGCCCGAGGATAAACTGGCTGAACTGAGCGAACTTCTGCGCAAGCGCCGCGGACAATGCGGCATAGTATACTGCCTGACCCGATCGGCAGTGGATGAGGTGAGTGAAGCTCTGCGCAGTATGGGTATAAATGCCGCTCGGTATCACGGCGGTATGGGCAGCAACGAGCGTGACCATGCTCAGGAGGAGTTCATACGAGGCCGTGCGGGCGTAATAGTCGCCACAAATGCGTTCGGCATGGGCATAGACAAGCCGGACGTGCGCTTTGTCATACACTACAATATGCCGCTGAGTTTGGAAAGCTACTATCAGGAGGCAGGACGCGCCGGTCGCGACGGCAACAAATCGGATTGCATACTGCTGTTCAGCGAATCCGATATATCTACATGCAAATGGCTGATAGGGCATTCCACGTTCGGAACCGACATGACCAGCGAACAGGCGGATGAATTTAAGCAGCGCGAATTGCAGAAAGTAGATCGCATGGCCGAATATTGCCGCACGAGCGAGTGCCTGCGGCATAACATACTCGATTATTTCGGCCAGCAATCGCCTGAGCAATGCGGCTGGTGCTCCAACTGCATAAAGAATTCGCTCATAAGCAAGCTGCATGGCGGCAGTCTTGCCGAACTTCTGCGCAAGCGGCAGAATCAGCGCGCAGAAAAAGCATCTGACAGTGATAAAAAGTGATATATGCCTTCAGAAAATGAGAGTATTGTGCAAATGAAAGCTGCGAAAATTTGCATTGACAATGTAAAGAAAAATGATATAATATGGGCGTAATGCAAATTGCAGTTAAAACTCGCAATACAACAATTAATGAACGGAGGCTGTTAACATGGATAAGGTACGCCTGGGACTTATTGGCTGCGGCGGTATTATGAGCGGCTTTCACGCTAAGCATCTGATCGAGTTTGACGACATAGATGTCGTTGCGGTAGCCGATCCCATCGAGGAGCGCCGCAATGCTATGGCCAAGCTGTTCGGCGCAAAACGCATATATAAAAATCATACCGAACTTTACGACCACGAAAGCGCCGCGACGCTGGACGCGGTGTACATCTGCATAGAGCCGACCGCGCATACCGATACCGAGCTGCGCGCGATCGATCTGGGTTTGCCTTTCCTGGTAGAAAAGCCCATGACGCTGGATGAGAATCTGGCCGAGACCATCGTAAAAAAGGTCGAGGAAAAGAAGCTCATCACTGCCGTCGGTTTCCAGGACAGATATTTGGATGTATTCAACATGGTGAAGGACGAACTGCCCAAGCATAAGCCCGGCGGACTCGTATATGGCGCTTGGGTAGGCGGCATCCCCGGCGTATGGTGGTGGCAGAAGAAGAGCACCTGCGGCGGCCAGCTGGTCGAGCAGAACATTCACCTGCTGGACGGTCTGCGCTATCTGTTTGGCGAGCCCAAGAGCGTGTGGGCAACCGCATCCCAGGGCATAGTGACCGGCCGTGAAGGTTACGACACGGATGATCATTCCACCGCAGTTATCGAGTTTGCAAATAATTTCACTGCGACGCTGGTCAGTGCGTGCTATCTCAAGCAGCCTGAACACGGCTATCCTTTCTGCGGCGTACGCATTGACCTCGAGGATATGTTCATCGAGTATCGTCTGCGCACCAGCACCACGTTCTCTACCGGCACCGAGACGCACGTTTATATGCGCCAGTTCGATCAGGGCGTGACCGAGGATCGCACCTTTATCGACGCTATCAAGTCGGGCGACGGCTCCAAGATTCGCTCCCCGTACTCCGATGCGATAAAGACGCTCAAGTTGGGCTTTGCGGCTAACAAGTCCATGGAGACCGGCGAAAAGATAATCTTCTGATAAACGATTTGCGGAGGACTAATATGCGCATTTGTATACCCGTACCCTGCTTTTTCAGGAACATGGATTTCTGCGCGGCCATAAAGCGCATACATGAGCTTGGCTTTGACGCGGCTGAAACTTATAATTGGAAAGATCTGGATCAGGACGCGGTTCGCCATGCCTGCGAAGAAAATGGCGTGGAGTTGCTGAGCATGTGCACCACCAACTTCAACCTGACCGATCCGTTGTCGCGCGATGCGTGGCTGGCCGGACTCAAGGAAAGCTGCGAAGCTGCTAAGCGCATGGGCGTGAAGCACCTGATTACTCAGGTAGGCCCGGATACCGGCGCGCGCCGCGATTTCCAGCATGAATCAATCGTAAAGGGACTCAGTGCGGCCAAGTCCATACTTGAGGACAGCGGCGTAACTATCATGATTGAGCCGCTAAATACTTATTTCAACCATCCCGGCTACTATCTGTGGTCTGCGGTTGAGGGCTTCCAGATAATACGCGAGGTCAATCATCCGCTGGTCAAGGTGGTATATGATATTTATCATCAGCAGATAATGGAGGGTAATATCATACCCAACATAACCAACAACCTCGACTGCATAGCGCATCTGCATTCTGCGGGTCATCCCGGCCGTCATGAGCTGCAGTATGGTGAGAATGATTATAAGGTCATATTTGCCGCAGTAGATAAGGCTGGATATAAGGGCGCTTGCGGTCTGGAATACGGCCCGCTGTTGCCGCCTGAGGAAAGCCTGATGGAGTTTAAGCGCATTTACATGCAATAAACATTTACAGCAGAGCGGCGCAATGTTACCTGTGCCGTTCTGCTTTCTTTACATGTGGAGGAAAATCGCAATGGATTCTATAAACGTTCGGGCATATGGCGCTGTTGGAGATGGCTTTGCCGACGATTGGGCAGCTTTGCAGCGTGCAATTGACGAGGGCAAAGGCGGCGAGGTATATATACCGGCTGGCGTTTATCGCGTGCCGCATACGCTTATGGTGCCATCACATACGCACATATGCGCCGAGGCCGATGCACGCATATTTCACTGTGGTTCGACCATTAAGCGGCGCGGAGATTTCCTGCTAAGCAACAGGGGAGCGGGCGACTGCGACATAAGCATAGATGGCGGCATATGGGACGGCAATTACGACGGCGTGAACAACAATAAGCCCAGCGACTTGTTCGATCCTGAAGCATGGTCAGGTGCAACGCTCAATTTCAATGGCGTTAAGGGCCTGCACCTAAGCAACATGCGCGTAGAAAACTCCGTCGTATATTTCATACGAATGGGCGATATTGATGGCTTTAATATAGAGCATATACGTTTTGATGCGCGAAAGCTGGCATACAATCAGGATGGCCTGCACTTTGGCGGAGGCTGTCGCAATGGTGTTGTAAACGATATAAGTGCGTTCAGCGGCGAAACAAACGACGATATGATAGCGCTCAACGCTGACGACAGTATTGTCCGGCTGGAAAATCGCGACCTTATGCGCGCGCCTATCGAAAATATCTCGTTTAGCAATATCCATGCGGCAAACTGCTATACGGCGGTGCGCATGTTGTCGGTCGACCATGCGATACGCAATATTTCTATCAATAATCTCGAATGCGGCTGCCGACACTATGCGATAAATATGGACGGAGCGCGCTACTGCCGCACGCCGTTGTTTCGAGAGGATGAAATGCCATTCGGCTGTGGCTTGATAGAGAACGTGTCTATCAACGGAATGCACGTGTTTGCATCCGACGAAGAAGCGCATGATCCTCTGATTTGTGCCGAAACAACGTGCCGCAACTTTACAATGAATGGCTTTGAACGCATATTGAAGCGCGATAAACAGCCTGAAACCAAGCAAACGCTGCTTGTGCGCAATATGGTAAACACTGCGATAGAGTTGGGCTGTGGCAACGAGCGACGCAATATAGACATGCACGTCAAGTCGGACAGATTTGAAACGCGCGAGATTTTCGACTATCTGGCTATAAATCAAAAATAAGCATTGGCGCTTTGCTGCGGACAATTTTATGTAGGTTTGTCAATGATCTTGGACAGTGAAAGAGGAAAGCCTTTCTCTGGGAG
>CAOKFD010000069.1:0-13038 GCA_948467645.1 uncultured Eubacteriales bacterium
CCTTCGGGTCTCTTCCTTGAACTGACGCAAAATCTGCTCGAACTTGCGGATTTCCCTTTTTGAGACACACTCTAAGGCATGTGCCGAAACCGATGCTGCATCGCAGACCGCAGTTGTGCTGCGGCCTCAGCCTGAGCACTCAAAACAACCGAACTGTCGCGACTGGTTTACAGGTGTATGAACTGAACATGCGCCCGCGTCGTTTCTGCTCAGGGAATCGTCCCGGGCGGTTTGCTTGTTGAGGCATGTGTTGCGCCCTTAGCCTAAGCACTCAGCATAACCGAACCATTGCGACAGTCTTATAGCCGCCTGAGTTATAGCCAGACACATCGGCCTACTGCCTGCACCCGCGCCGCCGCTTGTGTATCGGCATCGCCACGACCGTGCGGTATTCGTCGTCGTCATCGTACTGCGGCATTGCGGGCTGAATGTCCTGCGGCGGCAAGGGCTGTCTGTCCACGCGCATCGCGCCTGCCGCCAGCATGTCGGGCGTTATGCGGCGCTCAAACGTCGCGCACGGCATACGCCCCTCGCGCACAGTCACCGTGCCCGGGCACGCGTCCGCCTCCGGGCGTATAAATTCGTACCGCGCAAGATATGCGTATGCGTCCAGCCGGATGGCGTAATTCACGCTGTCGGCGCTTATCGCCTGAACAGTCATATCGCGCGCCGCGCACCTGAGCACCACGCTTCCGCAGTCCTCGCGCTCCACGCCGCGCGCCGCGATCGACACGTCGTACACCGCCGTCGATCGGCCAAAGTATGTATTGCCGCCCGCGTCCGTAAACTCGGCTTCCAGCGGTATGTTCAGCCGCCCCACGGCGCGCGCATTGCCGCACGCGTCGAATTCGATGCGCGCGTCCGCCTGCTCGGCGCATTCGTCCATTACGGTCAGCCGCTTTAGCGTCAGCCCGCTCGGGCTGGGGTCGGGCAGTATCTCGGACGGGATTATGCGCCCCTGAACCTCCGCGCCGCGCGTCTCACCGCGCCATATCACCGCGTCGGCAAAAAAGCCCTGCCGCGCGGGCGCGCCGCCCATACAATCGTTGCAGTGTTTCATTATGTTCATCCTCCCATGCCGCGTCGGCGGCGGATTCGCGCGCTGCAATTAACCGTGCAGTCCGCGTTACTTCATAATATGTTGCACCGACGCTTTACGTCACCGTGTTATACTGGGTAAGGCCGATTATATGGGCGGCAAATGACCGCATTACTATATTAAAAAGGGCTGTGGCGCGCATATGCGCGTCGGGAGGGAGCGCGGCCTATAAGTCAATAAACACGCGGGCAAACCCGCATAAAGGCAAATGAAACGCCTCATTCTAACGAGCGGCAAAACGCGCAGGCCGCATAATTAGTCCCGTCCATTTTCAGGAGGAAACCGATGGCAAACTCTGAACTGAGCGCCCGTCAGCACGAGCGCATGATGAATACGCCCATGCCGCGCCTTATCGCGGCGATGGCGCTGCCGACCACGCTGAGTCAGCTGGTCACGGTAATTTACAACACAGCCGACACGTATTTCGTATCCAAGGTAGGCACCAGCGCGACCGCCGCCGTGGGCGTGGTGTTTTCGCTGATGTCCATCATACAGGCGGTGGGCTATGGCATAGGCATGGGCGCGAACAGCATAATCAGCCGCGAATTGGGCGCGCGCAACGATGAAAAGGCGCACGAGTCCGGATCCAGCGCGATGGCGGCGGCGCTGCTGTTCGGCATAGCAATAATGATAGCGGGCCTGAGCGCAATCGAGCCTATAATGCGCGCGCTCGGCTCGACCGAGACGATACTGCCGTACGCGTGCGATTACGCATGGTACATACTGATAAGCGCGCCGATAATGTGCTCGTCGTTTGTGCTCAACTGTCTGCTGCGCGCGCAGGGCATGGCCACGCTTGCCATGTGGGGGCTGTGCACGGGCGGCATACTGAATATCGTGCTCGACCCGCTGTTCATATTCGGGCTGAACATGGGCATATCGGGCGCGGCGCTGGCCACGTCGATAAGCCAGCTGGTCAGCTTCATAATCCTGCTGAGCGAATTTGTGCGCGGGCGCTGCATAGTCAAACTCAGGCCGCGCTATGTAAGCCGGCATATAAAGGACTACCTGCACATAATGCGCATGGGTCTGCCAACGATATGCCGTCAGGGTTTGGGCAGTCTGTCGTCGGCGCTGATTAACACGCAGGGCGCGGCGTTCGGCGACGCGGCGCTGGCCGCGCTCACTATTGCAAACAAGGCGTATACGCTTATGCGCGGCGTGGTAGTGGGCATCGGTCAGGGCTTCCAGCCGGTCGCGGGCTACAACTACGGCGCGGGCAGCCGCCGCCGCGTGCGCGAGGCGTTCCGCGTGACCTGCGCGATAGGCACGGTGTTCTGCATCGGCGCGGCAATAGCGGGCTGGCTGGGCGCGCATACGATTGCGGGCTGGTTCAGCGAAGACCCCGAGGTGATCGAGCTGTGCGTGCGCACGCTGTATTGCCTCAGCATAGTAACGCCGCTTATGGCCTACTCCACATATGTAAACCAGCTCTATCAGTCGCTGGGCTTCAGTGCGCCCGCGACCTTCCTCGCGAGCTGCCGTCAGGGCGTGTTCTTCGTGCCGCTGATACTTGCACTGCCGCCGTTTATGAAGTTCGACGGCGTAATGCTGGCTCAGCCGGGCGCGGATCTGATGACGTTCCTGATAGCCCTGCCTTTTCAGATAATCTTCTTTAAGAAGATGCTGAGCGAGGACGCGAAACCGGCGGCTGTCGCCTGAAATGCAGATAAAAACGGAGTAGTCATTAAAATGGGCTGCTCCGTTTTCGTTTGCCTATTGCGCATTGCCTGCGCTTCCGCAGCTGCACTTGCGGCATTGCTCGGATGCGCCGTTCGAACCAAGCGCCGCGTGCAGGGCTTTTGCTGGAGGAGGGGAGAGGCACTGTTTAAGGCGGTATGCAAACGCCCGCCGATACGCACTTGAACAGCCGGCGGTAAGACACAGCGCGCACATTGCCTGAACAGCAAACGCGCGCCATATGCCTTACCGGCATAAAAACAGCCGCGCCCGGAACAGACCGAACGCGGCTGACTGAAAACGAAACTTATCCGTGCTGCAAGCGCCGTCCGCCGTCGCGGTGCGCCATCTGCGCCGCCGAGTACGCGCGCTTTATCAGCGAGTCCATGTCATCATCCGGGTCGGCGTGCGCTATGCCGCAGCTGAACGTCAGGTGCACGTCGCCGCCGCCCAGCGCGCTGTCCATTATCTTGTTCATGCCCTTCTGTATGATTTCCACGCCGGTCTGGTCGCCCGAGAACACCCAGAATTCGTCGCCCGCGCCGCGCGCAAACACGTCGCACTCGCCGAACGCCTCCCGCACCAGCCCCGCGCACATGCGCATCAGCTCGTCCTGAGTAAGCCCCGGGCACGCGTCGCACACCGCGTCCTGATTGTCCGATCGTATGAACGCCAGCGTGCCGAAGTGGTGGTTGGGCCGGTTGAGCAGCCGCCCGGCTTTTATGCGCAGCTCCGACGCGGTGCAAAGCCCGGTCACTTCATCGCACGCGGCGCGCTGACGGAGCGCGTCCATGCGCTGTGCTACGTCGTCGATGTCAACCAATGTAGCTATCGCCGCCATGTTGTCGCCGCTGTATTCGGGCTCGCTTAGCGTAAGGCGGTACATGCGCGCGGGCGCGCCCGGCTCGCGGCGCAGGCGCAGATCTCCCGATACCTTGCCGCGCGCGCTAAGCAGCGCATCGCACAGCTTGAGGTAGGCGGCCTCGTCGCGCGGGTCAACTATCTCGGATACGCATTCGGGAATCAGTATGCGATCTAAGAGCCACCTGTCGGCCTGTTCATCCTCGCGTATGGGCCGCGCCGCCAGCGCGCGCATGTCGAACTCGAACGCAGGCCCGCCCAGCGTGCTCAGCGCCCGCCGCTGCTTGTGCATTACGTCCTCGATATTGCCCGCGTACCGGCGCATTTCGCGCATACGGCTGTTGAACATCGACGTAAGCGTCATTATGAGCAGGCATACGATTATCATTATCGCAATAGACATTATGACGATTATATACCGGTTGACCGCCGTATGGCTGCTTAGTCCGGACTGCGGCGCGAGGCAGATTATGTACCAGTCGTTTATGCCCAGCAGCATGTAATATCCGTACAGCTGCGTACCGCTGTCGGAAGCGTATTCCACCTCGCCATTGCGCCCCGCCTTTATATCGGATTTGAGCCTGTCGGCGTTGTAGCCGCGCGTATACTCAAAATCGCCGGGCGAATATATGCCGTCGTCGCCGGTGTAGCGGCGCGCCCCTGCCGAGCGCAGTACGTATTCGCCGTCGGGCTTAAATACCGCAAAGCAGCCGTCGGTGCCCAGCACGTTTACGTTCAGCGCTCTGGCGAGCGTACCGGCACTGTATTCGCTGGTGATTGCGCCCACGGACTCGCCGTCGCACGTTATCGCGGTGGATACGCGGATTATGCCGTCCTCGTACGATATAAGGTCGCTCCGCCCGCCCAGCAGATCGCTGGCCGCCGGGCCTGTGCCGCGCGCGCCGCCGTCGGTGATATATTCGCCGTCCGCGCGTACAACGGTTATCTTGATTGCAGGCAATTGCCCTACCGCGTCGGCCAGCGCCAGCGCGGTGTGCTCGGACAGCATGTCGTCCTCGCGCGCCGCAAACGCGCTTAGTCCGTCGTTCATGCGCATAAGGCTGTCAAAATAAGTACAGATATACCGGCTCGCGGTGGCCGACGCGTCCATAGTCATCTCTCTCATATGCGCGTCGACCGCGCCATCCATGCGGTGTATACCAATCAGCGCCGCCGCAACGATCAGTGCGAGCGCCAGCGCGCAGCATGCGACATAGGCCGCGCGCCTGCTAAATGACTTAGCCATAACAGTCTCCTTAATGCCTCTTCTTAACTTAAAAAGCGCGATACTTTCAAGTATTGCGCACTGGTTATCCAATTTATAAGTCAATATTAACACATATTCTTCTTGCAGTCAATCCTGTATTACATACAGACATATATTTTTTACGCAGAATATTGACAAAAGCGCGCGCACAATGTATAACTGAATCAGAATGACTATAAGGAGGCATAAAATGCGCATCGGCTTGCAGATTTCCAGCCTGAAACCGTTTATACAGACGCGCGCGGGCGTGCGCGATACCTTTAGGCGCGTTGCCGGGATGGGCTATCGCGACGTTCAGCTGCAATGGACGGGCGCGGACGTGCCGTGCGAGTTCATCGCGGACGAGATGAAGGCAAACGGCCTTGACTGCTGGGGCACGCAGGACTATTACGACGTGGTAATGGCGCGCATGGATTACGAGATACGCGCCGCGCACCTGTACGGTTCGCACTACATATGCGTAAGCGGCATACCCGAGCGCTTCATGTCGCCCGAGGGCATACGCGCGATGGCCGCCGAAATGACCGAGACACAGCGCCGCCTTTCGGACGAAGGCATTGCGCTGACGTTCCATCCGCGGCATATGGAGTATGCTCAGGTGGACGGCGACGCGGCTGCCTGCCGCCTGCTCGACTGCGCGCCCGATATTCAGCTTACGCTGGACGCATATCACAGCGCGATTGCGGGCGTGGACACGGCGGCGCTTATGCGCAGGTACGCCGGGCGCGTGGACATAATCCACCTGAAGGACGCGGTCGAATGCAAAAAGGGCGCGACGCTTACGCCGGTCGGCGCGGGCGCGATCGACTTTATGCCCGTAATCTCCGCGTGCCGGGACGCGGGCGTAAAGGCGATAATGGCCGAGCAGGAATCGTGGCAGGACGACGCATTCGAGTGCATGAAGCAGTCGCTTAGCTACCTGCGCGGTGCGCTAAAGACATTGCACTATACATAATAGCAAAACGCAACTAACGCATGTGTGATATATTGGTAAGGCAAATGCGCGGGGTTTCAGTCTGAAACCCGCGCTAATGGCGGGGGTACGCGGGCGCGTTTAATCTACTGCGCCGTGCTTCTGCCTTAAATGCCGCTTCTCAAAGCCGAACATCGCCATATTAAGGCGGGTAAGGCAGGATAAGCGGCGATACGGACTTGCCCTTAAACGAAACCTTAAACAACGAAGGGAGATAGTCAATATGAGAATACTTTTCATGGACGTGGACACGCTCAGACCCGATCATATGGGCTGCTACGGCTACTACCGCAACACCACGCCCAATCTGGACGCACTGTGCCAGGAGGGCATGAGGTTTGATAACTACTACTGCTCGGACGCGCCCTGCCTGCCGTCGCGTGCGGCGCTGGTGACGGGCATGTTCGGCATACGCAACGGCGCGGTGGGCCACGGCGGCACTACGGCCGACCGCAGGCTGACCGGCCCCAATCGCGGCTTTGGCGACTATATAAACGATAACAATATGCACAATGTAATGCGCAAGGCGGGCATGTTCACCGCGTCGATAAGCACGTTCCCGGAGCGCCACTCGTCCTACTGGTTCAGCGCGGGCTTTAACGAAACGTATAACGTGGGCGGTCACGGCAACGAGTCGGGCGAGCGCATACTGCCGGTGGCGCTGGACTGGCTCGACCGCCACGGCGCGGACGATAACTGGTTCCTGCATGTGCACCTGTGGGATCCGCACA
The DNA here is from genome assembly GCA_948467645.1 of uncultured Eubacteriales bacterium. Taxonomy (GTDB): domain Bacteria; phylum Bacillota; class Clostridia; order Christensenellales; family Aristaeellaceae; genus Fimadaptatus. The sequence goes on from CAOKFD010000069.1 coordinate 6,612, forward strand.
CGCCCTACCGCACGCCCGCGGACTGGCCGAACTATTTTGAGGATTCGCCGGTTGATTCGTGGCTGACCGAGGATATATATAACGAGCATAAGAAGATGTCCTCGCCGCACGGCGTGAACGAGATAGGCATGTTCACCGATGAAGAAAACCCCAAGTTCCCCAAGCATCCGGGCGCGATACGCAAATATAGCGAGCTCAGGCGCATGTTCGACGGATACGACGGCGGCGTGCGCTATGCGGATATGCTGCTGGGCAAGATCATGGATAAGATGCGCGACATGGGCATATACGATGACGCGGTAATAATTCTGACCTCCGACCATGGCGAAAATCTGGGCGAACTGGGACTATATGCCGAGCACGCCACCGCTGATAACGTGACCTGCCGCATACCGATGATCGTGAAGTGGCCGGGCTGTGCGCGCGGCGTGGACAGCGAGTTCCATTACAGTCTTGACCTTGCGCCCACGCTGTGCGACATGCTGGGTGTAAAGCCGAGCAAGTGGTGGGACGGCCAGTCCTACGCGAACACCTTGCGCACGGGCGAAAAGCAGGGCCGCGACTACCTTGTAGTATCGCAGATGGCGCACGTATGCCAGCGCAGCGCGCGTTTCGGCGACTATATCTACATGCGCACGATACACGACGGCTTCCACCTGTTCGATAGGGAAATGCTGTTCAACGTAAAGACCGACCCGCACGAGGTACACAACATAGCCAAGGATCGCCCCGACCTGTGCGCGCAGGGCGCAAGGATGATACTGGAGTGGCAGGAAGACCAGATGAAGAAGAGCGATACCGACGTGGATCCCATGTGGACGGTAATGCGCGAAAACGGCCCGTACCATATCTGGGGCGAGCTGGACGGCTACCTCGACCGTCTGGAAAAGACCGGCAGGCACGAAGCCGCAGTAAAGCTGCGCGCCGAGTATAAAAAGGACGATAAGTAATAATCCGCATTAAGCAAAAAAGACGGGACGGAGACGCCCCGCCTTTTTTTGTGGAGAAGGGGAGGGGGAATGCGGAATTAGAAATTCGGAATGCGGAATTCGGAATGCGAAATAAGGAATGCCGCGACAGCACCGCATACCGCCGCGCGTGGATAAACGCCGCTCTCCGAGCGTGTAAGCCGCTCATACAGAAGCGGGATAAATACGGTGCAGCTGCCGCGCCCGCTTTAATTTATGGCGGGCGCGGCCAATGCAGCGATACGAATACCGCCTGATGGCGTCAGGCGGGCAGTTTTCGCGCTCCACTTTAATATATGGTGGAGCGCGAACAAGTTCCGCCGAGTATGCTCTGAGCCGCCGCAGCGGTGAACATGGCGCGGGTGAAAAGCCGCTCTGCAAGTAACCTCCATTCGCGGAATCCCGAAACGCAAAAGATAATAGCCGCAAGGTGAGCGGAGCGCCCCAAAAACAAGTAAACGCCGCTGGCTCTAAAGCAGCACCAGCGGCGAAAGGAAGTAAAAGTACCTCCCCTAAAAATAATCCCTCTAAAAAAAGCCCGAACCCAGCAAACCCTTCGTAAGAAAGGCCGAAGGCGAAAGACTTTTCTTTGGTTCTTTCTTTTCTTCCGAAAAGAAAGAACGCGTCACCCCTCCGTAACCCCCTCAATAACCCCGCAAATCAGCCGAAGGAAGTTCGCGGCGGCCTTTCGGCCAACCTCCGTCACCTCTGCGTGACTTAACGGCTGTCCCGTTACACCTGCTGCCATGTTGGTTATGCAGCTTATGCCGAGTACGCGCGCGCCCATGTGACGTGCGGCGATTACCTCGGGGACGGTGGACATGCCCACGGCGTCGGCGCCGAGCGTGCGCGCCATGCGGATTTCGGCGGGCGTTTCGTAGCTGGGGCCGGTCATCCAGGCGTATACGCCCTCGCGCAGGGTTATGCCTAAACGTTTGGCCGCATTGTGGGCTGTTTCGATCAGCGCCGGGTCGTACGCGCGCGTCATGTCTGGGAAGCGCGGGCCCAAATTGTCGTCGTTAGGGCCGATTAGCGGATTGCGGCCAGTCAGGTTGATGTGGTCGGTGATTAGCATCAGATCGCCCGGATGAAAGCCCATGTTTACGCCGCCCGCCGCATTGGTCAATAGAACCGTGCCCGCGCCCGCGCGGATTAGCGACCGGATGGGCAGCACTACTGTGCTCAGGTCGTGCCCTTCGTACATGTGGAAGCGGCCGCGCATCGCCGCAATGCGCAGGCCGTGCGCATTGCCAATCAGCAGCTCGCCCGCGTGCCCCGCAATCGTCGGCTTCGCAAAGCCCGGTATGTCCGTGTACGGTATGCGCCTTTCAACATCCATAAATCCTGTCGAATCGCCTAAACCTGAACCCAGTACTATCGCAAGGTCAAGCGCGCCGCCGGCAACGCTCTTTATGTAGTCCGCCGCCGCAGTTATGTTCTCGTTCATGTTAAGTACCTCCCGAATTCATAGGCACGATACGCCCGGAAGCGTGCTCTTTATGCCTAACGCGTCTAAAACAGTCGCCTCAAAATCGTAAAAGCCTTCGCGCGTACCCACGTCGCCCGGCGTGAGCGACGGCGAATACATTATCAGCGGCACATGCTCGCGCGTGTGATCGCTGCCCGCGTGCTTCGGGTCGCAGCCGTGATCTGCCGTAATCATGATAAGGTCGCGCGGGCCAATCTCGGAAAGCATACCGCTCAGCCATTTGTCAAACTCCAGCAGCGCATTTGCATACCCAGCCGGGTCGCGCCGGTGCCCGTACAGCATGTCAAAGTCAACCAGGTTCACAAACTCCAGTCCGTGAAAGCCGCGCTCATATTCGCGCCTTGCCGCCTCCATGCACGCCGGATTGCCCGCCGCGTGGTCGGAGCGCGTTATGCCGCGATGCGCGAATATGTCCTCAATCTTGCCTATTGCAACCACGTCCATGCCCGCGCGCTCGATTACATCCAGCATCGTGTCGCCCGGCATCATCGCCGAAAAGTCGCGCCGGTTGCCCGTGCGCACAAACGCGCCCGGCTCGCCCACAAAGGGCCGCGCAATCACGCGCCCTACGCACAGCTCGCCTGTGAGCATCTCGCGCGCAGCCTCGCATATGTGCCAAAGCTGCTCGTGCGGCACGACCGATTCGTGCGCCGCAATCTGAAATACGCTGTCGGCTGAGGTATATATAATCAGCTTGCCGGTCTTGAGGTGCTCCTCGCCCAGCCGCGCGATTACCTCCGTGCCCGAGGCCGGCTCGTTGCACAGCCAGCCGCTGCACCCGACGCGCGCGCAGAACTCGTCAAGAAATTCCGTCGGGAAGCCATGGGGGAAGGTAGGGAACGCGCGCTCCAGCTTCAGTCCCGAAATCTCCCAATGTCCCGTGGTAGTGTCCTTGCCGGGCGACAGCTCGGTCATGCGTCCGTAGCGCCCCTCGGGTGAGGCGGCGCCCGCGCCCAAATCCGCGCCCTCAATATTGTAAAGTCCTAATCTTTTTAAGGCGGTAAGCTCGATTCCACTGCCCTCGAGCGCATGGCGCAGCGTATGCGCGCCCGCGTCGCCGTATGCGGGCGAATCGCCCTGTGCGCCTATGCCGACTGAATCCAGTACTATCGCAAGCACCCTGTCGTATCTTGCCATCGTCATTCACCTCCGGGTAGATAAGCGCCGCCGTTGCGCATTTTGTCCGCCATGCGCGCGATGAATTCGGAATTGGTGGGCTTGCCGCGCTCGCTGTCTATCGTGTTGCCAAACTCGCGCTGCAATACCGACAGTCGGCCGCGCAGCCACGCCGTCTCCACCGCGTGACGTATCGAACGCTCAACGCAGGTCGCACTTGTATTATACTGCCGCGCGATGGCGGGGTAAAGCCGTTTTGACAGATTATTTTGATAGTCCACATCCTCAAGGCACAGCATTATGGCTTCTTTAAGGTAGTCAAATCCGTCCAGCCGCCGCGCAATGCCTACCTCGATAAGCGCAAAGTATATCCGGCTTTCCACCATCGCGCCGCCCAGCAGCCTGCGCCGCGACGTGCTGGCGACAAGGTCGAGCGCCGAGGCAAGGTTTTCAAGCCGCGTCTTTTCAAGCACCGCGCCCGCGCCCTGCACAAACGCGTCGTTGCTCAGCTGGGGCTGGTTCGGCTCCACCAGTGCCAATACATGCGGCAGCTTGGGCAGTCCCAGCCTGCGTATGCGCCGCATTATGCTCAGTCCGTCCATGCCGGGCATAACCATGTCCAGCACCAGTATGTCGGGCGTGTACTGTTCCAAAATGGCGAGAGTTTCTATGCCGTTTGACGCGGTGTATACCTTGCCGCGATTCATTCGGCTAATCTCATTGCGCAGATATTCCCGTTCGCTCTTGTCGTGGTCGGAAATCAGCAGCTTTGCTTCGCGTCTCGCCATTTGTGCGCTTCCTCCGTTCGCAAGTATTTACGCTACGCGGCCTGCGCATTTCCGACCGCGTCCGCAGCGTCAAGCATCCAGTCTATGTATATTCCGTAACCCTGAGTGGGGTCGTTTATAAATACGTGCGTCACCGCGCCGATAAGCATCCCATCCTGTATCAGCGGACTGCCGCTCATGCCCTGCACGATGCCGCCGGTCAGCTTTATCAGCTCCGGGTCGGTCACGCGCAGCACCATACTGCGCGTCGAGGGCGAATCCTGACGAAACACATCCGTGATCTCGCAGTCATACGCGCGTATGCCGCCCGAATCCAGCGTGGTAAGCAGCTGCGCCGCGCCGGTATGCACCAGCGTGCGATTTGATACCGCGATGCCGCTCGGGTACAGCGGATTGCTTATCACAGAATACATCGACCCGTATATGCCGCATTTGAGGTTATCGCTGATCGATCCCAGCCGTTCGGCGCGCTCCAGAAACGCGCCGCGCAGTTCGCCCGGCGAGCCTTTCGCGCCTTCGCGTATGGACACGACATCGCTTTTAAGTATCTCGCCGTCCGCCACTGTCATTATATCACCCGTATCCACATCGCATATCGCGTGTCCCAGTGCGCCGTAGCGCTGCGATTCCGGGTCGTAAAACGACAGCGTGCCCACGCCCGCCGTGGAATCGCGCACCCACGCGCCCAACCGGTAACAGTTGTCGTGCGGGTCGAGCACCGGTGTGACGCTGGCCGTGCGCAGTCCGTCCGCGCCGCTTATCGTAAGCTCGACCGGCGCGCCGCCGTTTGCCTCAATCAGCTCCACAAACTCGTCCACCGAATTTACATCCGCGCCGCCTATGCCCACTATCGCCTCGCCCGCGCGCAGATCGGCCGCGCGCGCCGGGCATACCGCGCCCTGCTCGGACGCAACGTCGGATACGCCCACCACCAGCACGCCCCGCGTGCGCAGCGCCACGCCGATGCTGTGGCCGCCCGGTATCACCATGCGCGCTTCGCTTACGCTGACCGATACGCGCCTGACCGGCACGCCCCACATGCTGAGCGTTACGTAATCATCCTGACTGTTCAGCCTCTCGTCGCCGCTGGCCAGCACCGCCGCGCTGCCCGTGGGTTCGCCGGTCACGCCGCTTAACGCATCGGCCCGCCCCGCAGGCACGATTATGTGTCCCGGCACCGCCGCGATTCGCCGCGCACTGGGCGTAAACGACACGATTAGTCCCATGCAAAGCACCCCCGCCGCAATCCGGCGCGCAAGTATATGCTTCATATCGTCAGATCATCCTTTCACGCAAGACTGTGATTAAGATAACCCTTTTGCGCGCGCGATATGCGCCGCATGACGACGGACTGATCTGTGATTTTACATTTGCATATAAGTAATACACCTCAGCACGCATCGGCGCGGCGGTGTGCGGATAAACTTATATAAATGTAATCGCTTGGGACTAACGGTAAATGTGCGCGAACGCGCGGCAATCAAATGCGTCATTGCAAATGTAAATAAATCCCAAATCTGAACTTATTGTAACATAAGCAGGCGCGATTGTCCATAGTATCGTCAGATTACGACGTGGATTAATGCAAAAGTAAATAAAACAAAGCATCACCTGTGCAAAAATCTGCAATTGGGCGGCATATAAAATGTGCGAGGTGCGAGGGAGTCGGGCGTTATAAACATGTTTTTAGTAAGCCGTTTGGATGGGATCCGAAGGCTGGGCTGTGTTGGAGCTGGAAAGGTCTGTGCCGGAATCGGAGGCAGGGGAGAGCGCGATGATTGCATTGACTGTGCACAGCCAAACCGCAGGCAAAGCGTGTCAATGTCAGACGTGTGGGCAAAGCAAAATTGCCGCTTGCGCCGCCTTGGAGCGTGCTCCAAAGCTTATTAACCCGCAATTTTGGATGGCGCGCCACAATATCTGCGCCGTACACTTCGATTTAGAGTGTGTCTCAAAAATTCCTGAGTACGCAATTTCGGGCGGCGCTGCGCAATTTCTGCGTCACAAGGCTCGACCTAGCGCTGCTAAGCGGTCGGGTTTCTTCCTTGAACTGACGTAAAGTCCGC
>CAOKFD010000070.1:0-12942 GCA_948467645.1 uncultured Eubacteriales bacterium
AGCGCTAAGTCGAGGGTTGATGACGCAGAAATGGCGCAGCGACGCCCGAAATTGCAGATTAAGGAATTTTTGAGACACACTCTAATAAGCAAACCGCCCGCGCCGCTTCCCTTTTGAGAAACGGCGCGGGCGTGCATATTCGGTTTAGAGTGTGTCTCAAAAAGGAAAATCCGCAAGTTCGAGTGGATTTTGCGTCAGTTCAAGGAAGAAACCCGAAGGCTTAGCAGCGCTAAGTCGAGGGTTGATGACGCAGAAATGGCGCAAAAGACGCCGAAATTGCGGATTAGGGAATTTTTGAGACACACTCTAGGTCAGGATCAGCCGATCTTGCTGCCGTCGGCGAAGTTGTCCACGGTAACAAGGCCCAGCTTGCCCTCGGCATCCTCGGCGCACAGTATCATGCCCTCGGACGTTATGCCGCGCAGCTTGGCGGGCTTCAGGTTGGCCACGACCACGACGGTCTTGCCCACCATCTCCTCGGCGGTGAAGTTCTTGGCGATGCCGCTTACTACGGTGCGCTCGCTGTCGCCCACCTTTAGGCGCAGCTTGAGCAGCTTATCGGACTTTTCCACCTTCTCGGCGGCGATTACCTTGGCCAGACGCAAATCTACCTTGGCAAAATCGTCGATGGTTATCGTGCCGTCGCTCTCGGCGGGCTTATCGGACTTTTCAGTCTTTTCTGCCTTAGCGGCCTTCTGCTGCTTTTCGGGCTTAGGCTCGGCGGCCTTTTCTGCCTCGTGCGCGGGCAGCATGGCCTGCAGCTCCTTCAGCTCCTTGTCCACGTCAAGGCGCGGGAACAGCGCCGCGCCCTTATGCACATGCGTGCCGGGCTTGAACGCGCCGAACTCGGCCACGGATTCCCACGTTTTCAGCTCCGGCTCGGTCACGCCCAGCTGCTCGAATATGCGCTCGGGCGTGCGCGGCATGAACGGCGCGGTGTAGACCGCGATTATGCGTACGCACTCGGCCAGCGTGTACATGACCGTGCTCAGGCGAGGCTTGCCTTCATCGCTGCGCCCCAGTACCCAGGGCTGGGTTACGTCGATGTACTTGTTGCAGTCGCTGACCAGCTTCCATATTTCGGTCAAGGCGTTGCTGGGCTGCATCAAGTCCATATATTTTTCGACCAGCGCGGGCAGTGCGCGCACGCGCTCGATCAGCGGCTTTTCGTCGTCGGTCAGCTCGCCATGCGCGGGCACTTCGCCGCCGAAGTACTTTTCGATCATCGCGACGGTGCGGCTGACAAGGTTGCCCAGATCGTTTGCAAGGTCGGAGTTGATTCGACCCAGCAGCGCCGCGGTGGAAAACTCGCTGTCGGACGCGAAGTTAGTCTCGCGCAGCAGGAAGTAGCGTATCGCGTCGGAGGAGTAGCGCTTGCACAGCACCACGGGATCGACCACGTTGCCGAAGGACTTGCTCATCTTAACGCCGTCGAACACCAGCCAGCCATGGCCGAAAATCTGCTTGGGCAGCGGGATGTCCAGCATCTTGAGCATGATCGGCCAGATTATCGTATGGAAGCGGATGATCTCCTTGCCCACGATGTGCTTGTCGGCCGGCCAGTACTTTTCAAACAGCGACGGGTCTTTGGACGCATAGCCCAAGGCGGTAATGTAGTTGGACAACGCGTCCAGCCATACATAGATTACGTGGCGGCCGTCGATCGGCACGGGTATGCCCCACGTAAACGAGGAGCGCGATATGCACAGATCCTCAAGGCCGGGGCGCAGGAAGTTGGCCAGCATCTCGTTGGCGCGGGAGGCGGGCTGTATGAAGTCGGGATGCGTCTCGATGTAGTCAATCAGCCAGTCCTGATACTTGGATATTTTGAGGAAGTAGGCCTCCTCCTGAACCTTCTGCACGGGGCGGCCGCAGTCGGGGCAGTTGCCGTCCTTGGCCTGAGTGGGCGTCCAGAACGCCTCGCAGGGCGTGCAGTACAGACCCTCGTAAGTGCCCTTATATATGTCGCCGCGCTCGTACAGCTGCATGAATATATTCTGCACGGCCTTTACATGGCGCTCGTCGGTGGTGCGGATGAAGTCGGAATAGTCCACGTCCATCAGCGTCCACAGTTCCTTTATGCCCGCGACGATCTTGTCCACGTACTGCTGAGGCGTTACGCCCGCGGCCTTGGCCTTGTTTTCGATCTTCTGGCCGTGCTCGTCGGTGCCGGTCAGAAAATAGGTATCGTAGCCGGTCTGCTTCTTAAAGCGCGCCATAGCGTCGGTCGTTACCGAACAGAACGTATGGCCGATATGCAGTTTATCGCTGGGATAATATATCGGCGTGGTAATGTAGTATGTCTTATTAGCCATTATCCTTACCTCCATGTCTAAATCGGGCGCGGCGATAAAAAAGCCCTTCCGACGGAGCTGCGCTCCATCGGAAGGGACGAAATAATCGCGGTACCACCCTTGTTCCCGGACTGTATGCCGGGCGCTTCGGGCCGCATAAAGTCATATATGCGGCGCGGCAATAACGCTGCCTGCGCGTCGGCGTCTGATTATTCGACGCCGCGGCTCCGGGGCCATGTTCACGCGCGCGCCGCGGCCGGCTTGCACCTTGCCCGGCTCTCTTGACGCTCGCCTGCGCGCTACTCTCCCTTTCACTGCCTTTCAATATGCCAAAGAGTATAGCACATCGCGCGGGCGTTGTCAATCGAGCCGAGGTTATTATTATCCGCTAATGATACTGATTAGCCCGCTGATGAGCTTCGCATTCGCACGCAATATTTCGTTTTCCGCGCATTTCCCCTTCCTTGCCGCCACGATCTGTATTATAATATATCTAGAGTGTGTCTCAAAAAGGGAAATCCGCAAGTTCGAGTGGATTTTTCGTCAGTTCAAGGAATAAATCCGAAGGCTTAGCAGCGCTAAGTCGAGGATTGATGACGCAGAAATGGCGGAAAAGACGCCGAAATTGCGGATTAAGGAATTTTTGAGACACACTCTATAAAGCACACGATAGGTAAGCAGGTATCCCAAGCATCTCACGCTCCCGACCCCATATCACATCACTATGAAAGGAACCGCCTTTACGGGCGGGTGTGCGCACTGATATGAATTACGTATTCCTGATTACGGCATGTATACTGCCGGCGGTCGTGTCGGCGATACTAAAAAGCGCGCCTGTCAGCGCGCGGCTGGAGCGCATGACAAACGCCAAGCGGCACTTCACGATCGGCGCGATATTCGGCATAGTCGCGATCATCGCCACCGAAACCGGCAGCAATGTGGGCGACGCGATACTCAACGTGCGCGACGCGGCGCCGCTGTGCGCGGGGCTGCTGTTCAGTGCGCCCGCGGGCATAATCGCGGGACTTATCGGCGGCATAGAGCGGTACATGGCCCCGCTGTGGGGCGGAGGCGTTTATACGCGGCTGGCGTGCACGCTGGGCACAATTTTCGCGGGACTTATCGGCGCGGCGCTGCGCAAGACGATGTTCACCGAGCGCGAGCCCAAGTGGATGTACGCGATGGCGGTGGGCCTTATTACCGAAGTGCTGCACATGCTGCTGATATTTTTGACGCACATGTCGGACATACGGTTCGCGTTTACGTTTGTAGAGCGCGTGGCGCTGCCCATGATTGTGCTCAACGCAATCGCGACGGCGCTGGCGGCACGCGTGATGGTTCCCGAGGGACTCAGGCCGCAAAAGAAGCAGCGCGGGCGCGAGAAACTGGCGCAGGGCTTTCAGCGCTGGCTGCTGGTATGCGTGTTGATTGCGTTTTCAGTCACCTGCGCGTTTTCGTTCGCACTGGAGACCAGCATCGCGCGCTCCAACGCAAATGAGCTGCTCGAACTCAACCTTGAGGATGTAAATAACGACATACAGGCCGCGTCCGACCGGAACCTTTTGCAGATTGCGCGTAGGCTGGCGGCATACCTGAGCGGCAGCGACAGCGTTTCGCCCGCCAGTCTGGCCGCGTCGTATCAGGTATCCGAGGTAAGCATAGTCGATGAAAACGGCGTGATCGTGGACAGCAGCGTGCCCGAATTCATAGGCTTTGAAATGAAAAGCGGCGCGCAATCGGCCGAGTTTTTATGCCTGCTGAAGGACACGGACGAATATGTGCAAAGCTATCGGGAGATCGCGGCGATGCCGGGCATATATCGCAAGTACGCGGGCGTTAAGCTGGCCAGCGGCGGCTTTGTTCAGGTGGGCTACGACGCGTCGCGCTTCCATAGCGACATACGCTCGCAGGTACGCATCGCGGCCAGCAACCGCCGCATAGGCACCGACGGCGCGGTGATAGTATGCGACACATCGGGCGCGGTTGTAAGCGGCACCGAAGCGTTAAACGGCGAAACCATCGCCGAGCTTGCCGACGTGGACACGCACCGGCAAAAGACGGTGTTTACGGCCACGCTGGGCGGCGTGAAGGCATACTGCATGTACGTGTATACCGAGGGGTATTACATAGTGGCGATGCTGCCGGTCGCGGAGGCAATGATGTCGCGCAACATATCGGCGTACGTCACCGCGTTTATCGAAGTGCTGATATTCGCGGCGCTGTTTGCCAACATCTACTTCCTGATAAAACGCATGATTGTGGACAATATCGACAAGATAAACGCGTCGCTGTCCGAGATAACCGGCGGCAATCTGGACGTGGTTGTAGACGTGCGCGCCAACGCGGAGTTTGACGAATTGTCAACCGACATAAACAGCACCGTGGATAAATTGAAGGGCTACATAGCCGAGGCCGCCGCGCGCATCGACCGCGAACTGGACTTCGCGCGCACGATACAGAAGTCGGCTCTGCCCAGCGTGTTCCCGCCCTATCCTCAGCGCACCGACTTCGACATATACGCCGACATGGACCCCGCGCGCGAGGTAGGCGGCGATTTCTACGACTTCTACCTGCTGGACAATAACCGGCTGGCGTTCATGATCGCGGACGTATCGGGCAAAGGCATACCCGCGGCCATGTTCATGATGACCTCAAAGACCATGATAAAGAGTCTGGCCGAAACCGGCGCGTGGGTCGAGGAGGTTCTGACGCGCGCCAATCACAAGCTGTGCCAGAACAACGACGCGGAGATGTTCGTGACGGTATGGCTGGGTGTACTGGATCTGCGCACGGGCGAATTGCACTACTCCAACGCGGGCCACAATCCCCCGGCGCTGCGGCACGCGGGCGGGCAGTTCGAGTTCCTAAGCGGGCGGCCCAACTTCGTGCTGGCGGGCATGGACGGGCTCAAATACCGACGCGGCACGCTCACCCTCCAGCCCGGCGACGAGATATTCCTGTACACCGACGGCGTGACCGAGGCCGAGGACGCGTCGGGCGCGATGTTTGGCGACGCGGCGCTTTTGAGCGCGCTCAACGCCAGCCAGGCGCAGAACATGGCGGGGCTGTGCATGGACGTAAAGCACAGCGTAGACGGCTTCGTAAACGGCGCAGCGCAGTTCGACGACATGACCATGCTGGCGGTAAAGCTCAACTACACCGAGGGCGATGACTTCATATCGGTCAAGGCGGAGTCCGCATCGTCCGACTACATAATGAGCTTCCTTGACTCGCAGGCCGAGAAGCTGGGACTGCCCGCGCGCCTGAACAGCCGCCTGCACGTCGCGGCGGATGAAATCTTCTCCAACATAGCGCGCCACAGCCACGCCAGCCACGCGCGCGTGGAGCTGCACATGGCCGAGGGCGAGCTGACCATGATATTCACCGACGACGGCGCGCAGTACGACCCCACAGCCGCCGAAGAACCGGATATACACGCCTCAGCGGACGACCGCGAGCCGGGCGGCTTAGGCATATTCATGGTAAAAAAGATGACGCGCGACATGCGGTATGAACATTCGGATGGGCTGAATCGTCTAACTCTCGTATTCAATGCACAGTCCACGGGCAAATAATACGAGTGTTCAGGAGGTTTGCTTATGAATAAGTTTATCGCCGCAATGCTTGCCACGCTGATTCTTATGTGCGCCCTGCCCGCGCTTGCCGATGAGGGAAGCGGCTGGTACTCTGCCAGAGACGGGCTTGTAAGCATTGAGCTTACCCAGGGCGACGGCCTTAACTGGCAGCCCTTCATATCGGGCAATGTCGGCATTTCGTCCCGGTCGAGCGCTGAGGACGGCGCTTACGAACTGGTGCTGCATGGCTACGACGACGGCTTTGATTCCGACGCGCAGGTCGTTATGAGCCTGTCCGACGGTTTTGAAGGCGAAGTATCCGACATGCGCGCGCTTCGGCTGCATGTGGATAAGGATGGCAATTTAAGCATAGTTTCGGCGCATACAGCCGACTTTAACGACCTGCGCGGGTTCTATAACCCCGAGGGTTACGCGACAATGCGCGTGACCGGCGCGGCGCGGCCGGGCGATGGGCGCGTGTGCGTGCGCGCAGGCTTGGGCGATATGGATAGCGACGCTGGCAAGGCAGACTTCAATCTGGAGTTTGTGCTATGGCTCGCGCCTGAATGCGAGGTCATGCTTCCCGCCGACCCGTTTAACCCCGGTGAGAATGAGAAATGCGACGATATTGTAGGCTGGTACAGCGACGCGTCGCTGGCCTGCGGCGATGAAGCGCCATATGAATTCTATGCCGCGTTCGAGATGAACGAGTCTGGACAGATTACTTCGATAGCTTTCATCAACAATATGTGAGTCCCTGCGCGCCGGGCGGTATGTTCGCCCGGCGCGCGGCTTTTTAGAGGCTGAGACGGACTTAACCGCGCGCAGCATGACCCGCGCCGCCCAATGCGGGCAATCTGAATTTTCGACTCACGTATTCTTCATTAAATTGTCATAAAAGGTACTTGTGCAATCAACTCAGGCAGGGTATAATCTTCTAAGACCCTATCGGCAAATATTGGAGGTAGTTAAATGCATAGCAATGGCACCGTGATATACTTCGACCCGCTCAGCGCTGATCAGCCCGTATCGGCGGCTAACGATACTCCGGCGGCTGACAACACGTCCGGCGACACCACCAACGATACCACCACGTCCACCGGCACCACGACGGGCACCACCGACGCCACTCAGCCCAACACCGCGGGCAGCATCATTTCGCTGCTTCTGCCGCTGGTACTGATGGGCGTAGTGTTCTACTTCTTCCTCATCCGTCCGCAGCGCAAGAAGGATAAGGCTGTCAAGAGCATGCTTGACTCGCTCAAAAACGGCGACCGCGTATGCACCATCGGCGGCATCTACGGCACGGTCGACCGCCTGAAGGACGACACCGTTACCCTGCTGGTCGGCCCGGAAAAGACCAAGCTGATAATGGCGCGCTGGGCTATCCGCAGCGTGGAGAACGCAACCGTCGAAAACGACGCCGAACCCGAAGTGTAATTGATCGCCGGGGCGCTTAATGCCTTAACGCGCCCGGGCGCAGCGGCGGCATGGCTGTATGTCATGCCGCCGTTTTATTTTGCTTTCAATGAAGCCTTCCCGATAATGCGGTCTGACAGACCGACTGACAATTGCATACCGCCATGCGCGGCGCAGCTTTACCATGCAGCGCCGCTTTTGCTTTACCCTGCCCCAAATATATTTAAGGCAGGTTTTTTATCGTTCAGCGTTTAATCTTCCATGTAAGATTTCCGACGTTTCCGCGTCTTATTGATGAGGAGGTGAGAAATTGACCGAGTTTGCACATATCTACGAAAAATACTTTCGCGATGTGGAGCTGTACCTGCGCGCGATATGCCGCGACGCGGCGCTGGCCGAGGAACTGACCGAGCAGACGTTTTTTAAGGCGATGAAGGCACTCAATTCTTTTCGGGGCGACTGCGACGTGCGCGTATGGCTGTGCTCGATGGCGCGCAACCAGTACATATCTTACCTAAGAAAGAATAAGGGCGCGCAAAGCATCGATGATGTGCAGATTCCCGACCCGCGAAAGTCAATCGAGGAGCGGGTCGCCGACCGGGATCAGGCGATGGCGGTGCACCGCGTGCTGCACGACATGCCCGAGCCGTACAAGGAGGTATTCACACTGCGCATATTCGGCCAGCTCGCCTTTTGGGACATAGGGCGGCTGTTCGGGCGCAGCGCGAACTGGGCCTGCGTCACATATCACAGGGCGTGCCGGAAGATTCAGTCGGAAATGGAGGAAGAAAAATGAACTGCAACGTGATTAAAGACCTGATGCCGCTGTACGCGGAGGATATGCTGAGCCGGGAGAGCCGGGAACTGGTCGACGAGCATGTGCGCAACTGCGCGGCGTGCCGAAGCGAGCTGGATGCAATTAAGAAGGCGCCGCGAATGCCGCTGGACGTGGAGACGGGCGGGCTTAAACGCGTGGGGCGCGCGATAAGGCGCAAGCGGTTACTGGCCGCGCTGACCGCCGCAATGACGCTTATAGCCGCGCTCGTCACCGGGTGGACGTTTATGAATACGCCCATATACATAAGCGCCGAGGACGCGATAGACGGCGTAGAGCAGCGCGAAAACGGCGCGCTCGCGATAGACTTTGGCGATTCGGTCGCGGGATACGGCACGTACACTACGGCGGACGGCAATAACATGTTCTTGTGGTGCACCATAAGCCGTCAAAGCGCACTGGCGCGAAGGCAATTCCTGAAGAACATGGAAAACGCCGCCGACGATCCCGAAACCGACGATTGGCCATACGACGTGGGCACAAAGCCGATTAAACAGTCGCCCGAGGAAAGGGCGGATTTTCTAAGCAACACACAGGTCATGTACGCCACATGGAAAGCCGCCGTCGTCGAACTCTATCCTGGCATGTACGAGTCTGCACAGCAGGAGCTGCCGGACGGCGAGTGGATAGACAAGCCCGCCGAGAAGAACGTATGGTACTTAAACGCGAACGACCCGCAGGCCAGCACGCTCATATGGCAGGGCGCGCAGGCGGGCGACGTAAATGCCTTTGCGATGACCAGCCGCGTATACGTGCCGCTGTTCATCGGCGCGCTGGTGCTGGCGGCTGTGCTTCTGCTGACCGCGCGCAGGCGGCGCGGCGCGGTGTGGACGGTTTTCAGGTACATATCCGTCGCGTGCGTTTGCCTGGCCGCGTCGATACTGCTGGTGACGAATGGCGCCATGCTGATGGGCGATACCGAATGGCCGCGCATGATCGCCGCCGAGACGCTTGCGCTGAGCGCAGCCGCGCTCGTTTGGGTAAGGCAGATACGGCTTATCAGGGCATAACGCCGCTTTTAAGGCGGTCTGCGCATCATGCGCTTATCGCCCCAAGCCTTCACGGGCATAAAAAAATTCTCCGCACGTCTATATGCGGAGAATTTTTTTATGCCTCAAATTATTCCTCAACCAGACTGAACTCGTCCTTGCCTACGCCGCACAGCGGGCACTCGAAATCGTCGGGCAGGTCTTCCCACTTGGTGCCGGGCGCTATGCCGTTGTCGGGATCGCCGGTCGCTTCGTCATATATGTAGCCACACACGTCGCATACGTACTTTTTCATGATAGGATGTCCTCCTAGCTTAATTTGCTTTATTCAGCTTACGTATTTATTATAACCGAGCCGGTACGGTTTGAAACACGCGCTTAGTTAATTTTTTCAAAGTCCTCTACACCGTGCTTGCACAGCGGGCATATGAAGTCGGCGGGCAGCTCGTCGCCCTCGTACACATAGCCGCATATCTTGCATACCCAGCCCTTCTGCTCGCTTATCGCGGACTGGGGCTTGGGCTTGATGTGCTCGAAGTAGTAGGCATAGGTGGCGCTGGGCGCATCGTCCAGCACGCGCGCCTCGGTCACGTCGGCCACAAACAGCGTGTGCGTGCCCAAATCCTGCGTGGAGATTACCTTACCGGAGATAAGGGCGTTACTTTCGCCGGTGATGTAGTTTATGCCGTTCGCGGCGCACTGCACGCCCTCCAGACCCGCGAACTTATCCGCGTCGCGGCCGCTCTGGAAGCCGAAGCGCTTGAAGGTATCCATCACTGCATTCTCGGACAGCACCGACAGCGTGAACTCGCCGGTTTTTGCGATCATGTCGTGCGTGAGGTTAGCCTTGTTCACGGCGATTGCGATGCGCTTAGGCGTATCCGTCACCTGCATAACGGTATTGATTATGCAGCCGTTATCGCGCGCGCCGTCACGGGCACTGAGTACGAACAGGCCGTAACTGAGCTTGAACATCGCATTCTGGTCGATGACGCTTTCGTCGGCGGCGGGGGCTTCGGACTCGCTCTCAACGTGCATGGAATCGACTATTGCCTGAGCCAGCGCATTGAGCTGTTCCACGCCCGCATCCTTGACGGACGACATCACGCGCACGGGGGTATCGAGTATGGTAGTGTTCTTGAGCTTGCTCAGCTGTGCGCGCATCAGCTCGCACGCAGTTGGCGCCCAGGTGCCGTTTTCGATCAGCGCGAACGTGCGGTTCTGCAGGTTGTGCGCCACTATGTCGTTGAGCGCGTTTTCCATGTTGATGAATATGCCCGCGTTATACGTGGTGGAGGCCAGCACTATGTGGCTGCACCTGAACGCCTCGGACACTATGTAGGAGCTGTGCGTTACCGACACGTCGTACATGGCGATATTGCGCACGCCCAGATCGGCCAGACGGCTGGCGAGTATGTTGGCGGCGTTTTCGGTATCGCCGTATACCGACGCATACGCTATCATTACGGCCTGCTCCTCGGGGGTGTAGGTCGCCCAGTGTACGTACTTGTCTATGAACCACGCTATGTCGCGCCGCCAGACGGGGCCGTGCAGCGGGCATATCATGGCTATGTCCAGCCCGGACGCCTTTTTGAGCAGCGCCTGCACCTGCGTGCCGTACTTGCCCACGATGTTGGTGAAGTACCTGCGCGCGTCGTCAAGCCATTCGGTTTCAAAGTTTACCTCGTCGGCGAACAGATTGCCGCTGAGCGCGCCGAACGTGCCGAACGCATCCGCCGAAAACAGCACGCGGTCAGTGGTGTCGAACGTGACCATCGCCTCGGGCCAATGCACCATAGGGGCCATTACGAACGCGAACGTATGGCGGCCGGTATTGAGCGTGTCGCCCTCCTTTACTATCACCGCGCGGGAGGCCGCGTCGAATGTGAAGAACTGGTTCATCATGGTCAGCGTCTTTTTGTTGCAGACCAGCTTTACCTCGGGCCAGCGCGCGATTATGCCCGGTATCTCGCGGCAGTGATCCGGCTCCATGTGGTTGATTATCAGGTAATCGAGCGGACGGCCGTTCAGCGCGTGCTCGACGTTTTCAAAGAACAGATCGCTTATGGAGTGATCGACGGTGTCCAGCAGCACGGTCTTTTCATCCAGACAGAGGTAGGAGTTATATGACACGCCGCGCGGTACAGGATACACGTTTTCAAACAGCGCAAGACGGCGGTCGCTGCCGCCCACATAGATGAGGTCGTCCGTAATCTTCTTGGTGCAATACATATTCTGTCCTCCATGCAGTCCCAAAATCCGACCGGCAAAGCCGACGCTTAATTTGCATACTATATTCCTATTATACCACCATATCCTGCCCATGAATCACTTTAGATATAAAAAGACGCAAAAATGATGGTTTATCCGCATATTTAAGGCAGGCGCCGCCTAAATAACCTGGCCGCGCTTGCCCCGCGCGGCGTCAGGCGGTATCATACACTTATGCAGTATCTAAGGGGGACGTTTGCGCAATGTGCGAAAATGGATTTGTGCTTTCCGACGAGACGCTTGAGGAGCTGGGCCGGGGCGGACTGCGCATAATACAGAAGCGGCGCGGGTTTCGGTTCGGCACGGACAGCATACTGCTGGCCGACTTTGCGTGCGTGCGCGGCGCGGCGCGCGTGGGCGACTTCGGCACGGGCAGCGCGATACTACCGCTGCTTATGAGTGACAACGCGCCCCGCGCGACGTTCGATGCGTGGGAGATTCAACCCGAAATCGCGGATATGGCGGCGCGCTGTGTGGCAATGAACGGGCTTGACGCGCGCATACACGTGCGCACGGGCGACGCGCGCGCGGCCATGCGGGACGTGGGACACGGTACGCTGGACATGGTGGTATGCAACCCGCCCTACTACCGCGGCGGCACGGGTGACGTGTCGCAGGACGAAACCGCGCGCATAGCACGGCACGGCGCGCCGGGGCTGGTCGAGGAGCTGATCCAGGCGGCGGGCAAGGTCGTGCGCTTCGGCGGGCGCGTGTGCATGGTGTACCCGGCCGAGGGGCTGACCGACATAATCTGCGCGCTGAGACAGTCAAAGCTTGAACCCAAGCGGCTGAGGCTGGTTCAGGCGCGTCCGGGCAGCGTGCCCAGCATAATGCTTATCGACAGCACGCGCGGCGGCAAGCCGGGGCTTAAAGTACTGCCTCCGCTGATTTTGGCAAACGAAAACGGCGAGCCTGCTCAGGAGGCCCGCCGAATATACCGGATGGATGAATGACCGGGCGCTTATAAAAAGCGTCGCTTAACAAGCCGACTTAAAAATCGGCGGCAATGGCGTCTCATGGGCAACGTTCCACGGGCTGTGGCCGTGACTGCCCTTCGCACTGTGCGTTATGCCACGCTTAGCCGGACTAAGAGCCAATGCTGATGTACCAAGACAGCGCTTAAAGCGTTTCCTTGATGCGCTTTATGCACTCGGCGCACAGATACTTGTCGCCGACCTTGCGCTCGGCGGTCTTGGAGCCGCACAGCGCGCAGTTGGTCGTCTGGCGGCGCAGCACGATCAGATCGCCGTCCAGCGATATTTCCAGAGGATCCTTTATATCTATTGAAAGGGCGCGCCTTATTTCGATAGGAATTACTATTCGGCCAAGGTTATCCACCTTTCGCACGATTCCGCTTGACTTCATTGATATCCCCTCCTTAGTAATGCACATGAGAATTATGAGAACACTCAAGAACCTTTGGCACTAAATAACACTTTGAGAAAAGTATATAACATTACATATCATATTGTCAATACCATTTTGGCTGATTACCAGGGCAAAAGCTGTAGAGCTACAATAGATGTTGGAAAGGACGAAAAAAGAAAAGAGATTTGAGA
>CAOKFD010000071.1:0-12545 GCA_948467645.1 uncultured Eubacteriales bacterium
TATGCTGGTTGCGCTTAAGTTCAAGGAATGGCATATACCGCCGTACACGATACCCGAGGGGCAATCCTACCCGATGAACGACGAGGCCTGGCGATGGCCGTATTTTATGATTAGCCTGGTCGTAAGCCTGATCGTCGCGACGCTGCTTACATACTGCTTCGAACGCCCGGTTTCGCGTGCGCTTACACGCCGCAAGCCTGCATTTGTGTCGCGCGGCGGCAACGGCCTTGCCGCACAGATACTCGTCCCCGTCGCGGGCGTGTGCATGTATCTGCTGTTGGTTGTCGTGCTCAATTCTATACTGTAATGTCAAATATTGTTTGGAGGTATACATATGAACGACATGGAAAAGGTATTTAGCATCATAGACGCAAGCCGCGATGAAATGATCGCGACGTTGTCCCGCTGGATAAAGATTCCCAGCGTACAGGGCGACGCGCTCGAAGGTATGCCTTTCGGCGAGAACAACCAGAAGATGCTGGAGGAAGCCCAGCGCACTGCGGGCGGCATGGGTTTTGACACCCGCAATGTGGATAACTACCTGCTGGAGGTAAACTACGGCGAAGGCGAACGCACTTTGGGCATACTGGGGCATATGGACGTTGTGCCCGAGGGCGAGGGCTGGTCGCACGCACCCTATGGTGCTGAGATAGAGGACGGCCGCATGTACGGTCGCGGCACCTCGGACGACAAGGGTCCGATGGTAAGCGCTCTGTATGCGCTCAAGGCCGTACGCGACGCTGGCATAGAGCTTAAAGACAAGGTACGCGTGCTGCTCGGTCTTAATGAAGAGACTGGCTCGGCCGATATAGCGTACTACAAGCGCGAAAACGCTATGCCGGATTACGGCTTCTCGCCCGACGCGGACTACCCGGTCATCAATTGCGAAAAGGGCGGTTTGGGCATCAATCTGGACGGCGAGCTTAAAAAGGGTGCTGGCGCGTTTGAAATCAAGAGCATCAAGTGCGGTACACGCGTAAACATAGTGCCGAATCTCGCGACTGCCATGCTAAACATAAGCGCCGCACAGTGCAAGGAACTGCTCGCCAAGACCGGCGACCTTGCCAAGGCTTTGGAAGTAGCTCCCGGCGAAACCGAGGGCGAATGCCTGCTGACCGCGCACGGCACCGCTTCCCATGCAGCCATGCCCGAAAACGGCGTTAACGCGGCGGGTACGCTGTGCATGGCGCTGGACGCGATGGGCGCGGAGCAGCCCGTAATAACCGCGCTGGCCAAGCTGCTGGGTCTGGAATACACCGGCGAAAAGCTGGGCATCAAGATGAGCGACGAAGTGTCAGGCGTGCTGACCTGCAACTTCGGCATACTCACCTGCGAATCCGGCCATGTGCTCGCCATGCTCGACATCCGCTACCCGATAAGCGCCAAGTCCAGCGAACTGCTGTCCACCGTGGCAAACACCGTTGCGCCCTATGGCATCGCGGCCACTCTGCGCGGCGACAGCAAGCCGCTGTACGTGCCCGAAGATCATTTCGTGGTGCAGGGTCTGCTGCGCGCATACGAGCGCGTGACCGGCGAAAAGGGCTATACCATCGCAATCGGCGGCGGCACCTATGCGCGCAGCATGGACAACGCCGTTGCATTCGGCAACGCCTATCCGGGCACCGATAACCGCATCCACATGCCGGACGAGTTTGTGAATCTGGACGAGTTCGTGCGCAATGCAAAGATGATCGCCGCCGCGATAATCGAACTGGCCGGCAAGTAAGCGCTTAAACGCGCAATTTGCGATAAAAGGAGCTGTACAGCAATGATAAAGCTGGGCGTATGCAGGGGTATAGAGGATGCTCAGATCGCTTACGAAAGCGGTTTTGATTATATCGAATGCAACTTTTCGCAGGTAATGGCTCTGCCGCGCGCGGAGTTTGACGAGTGGAAAAAGCGTATGCAGGACATGCCCATACGCTGCGAGGCCATGAACGGTATGCTGCCGGGCACGTTCCGACTGACCGGGCCGGATGCCGACCTTACTCCTGTGCGCGAGTTCTTGAAGGAAGCTTTTGCGCGCGCGGCCGAAATTGCACTGCCGGTCGTGGTATTCGGCAGCAGCGCGGCGCGCAACATACCCGCTGACGCGGACGGCAACATCACTTTCCCCATGGATAAGGCTCTCGATCAGGTTGCCGAGTATCTGTGGATGGCGGGCGAGCTTGCGCGGCTGAGCGGCACGATTATCGCAATAGAACCGCTGCGCGTCAAGGAGTGCAACATAATCCAGCGCGTATCCGAGGGCGCTGAAATGGCGCGGCGAGTAAATCATCCCAACGTGCGGCTGCTGGCCGACGAATACCACATGATCGAGATGAACGAAAGCGAACAGTCGATCATCGACGCGGGCTTCGATCTGATGAGGCATTGCCACACCGCCGATCCCGTGGCGCGCAAGTATCCGCACCCAGACGGCACATGGGACTATAAGCCTTTCTTCGACGCGCTCAAGTCGATCGGATACGAAGGCCGCGTAAGCATAGAGGGCGGCTGTGACGATTTCGTCAAAGACGCGCCGCGCGCATTTGAAGTGCTCGATCCGCTCAGGAAGTAAACCAACTATTATAAGCGCCGCGTACCATTCAGGCCGCGCGGCGCATTTGTATTTTGCGAGGTGAAAGACATGAATGACCGCGCGGATATTAAGCGCACAGCATCAACTAACAATTCGCAGCCCGCGCGTTCTGACGGGCGGCTGTATGAAAGCGATGTGTCCAATCGTTCTAAAGCAGATTATTTCAAGCCCATAAGCGATATGCAAATGCCTAAGGCCGTGGTTCTGCGCCCGCCTAAGCGCCGTCCGATAGCGTATCAGCCCACATTCTGGTATGGCCTGATGATGCTGGTGCTGGCTTATCTTGGGCTTATGTCGCTGCTGAACTACAACCTGTTCGGCCATGCGGTGCATGATTCGTTTACACTTATGGCCATGTCGTGGCGGCAGGGTAGCCTTTCGCTTATAAACGGCGAAAACTATCCCTACCTTGAACTGGCTATACACAATGGCAATTATTATGTAAGCTTCCCGTCCGTACCGGCGCTGATAATGCTGCCGCTTACGTTCATATTCGGCGAAAACACGCCCAATACGCTCATGACGTTCATATACTTCATGGTTGCGTATATGGCCGCGTATAAGACGTGCAGCGTCTATCGCAAGCCGATTGAGGCTATGTGCCTGGCGCTGTTCATGACGCTGGGCTGCAATATGCTCCAGTTTTCGCTCAGCGGCGGCGTGTGGAATCAGGGACAGCTGACCAGCTTCATGTTCACATCTCTGTTTGCCGCCGGTATAACCGGACACCGCAAGTCCGGTTGGGCATGGGGTCTGATATGCCTTGCGCTGGCGGTAGGGTGCAGACCTTTTCAGGCGGTTTACGTGCCGCTGGGACTGTGGCTGCTCTATCGAAAACTAAGCAAAAACGGCGGCCGCGTGCGTGCGACGCTGCTGAGTATGATACCTTATCTAATAGTGCCCGCGCTGATTGCGCTGGCGCTGGGCTGGTACAACTACGCGCGCTTCGGCAGTCCGATCGAGTTCGGGCATAACTATCTGCCTGAACACACGCGCGACCCCAACGAACCCATGATGGGCTTCAAATACATCTGGAAGAACATCGTGAACCTGCTGCGCCTGCCCGAGTTTAACGAAAACCGGCTGGAATTCACCAACGTGCAGTTCTCCGGCTTTGCGTTCTATCTGGCAAACCCGATATATGTTACGCTGATAATAACCATCGTGCTAAAGACCGTGCGCCGCAAATGGGATATAGCCGACCTTCTGCTTATCGCGGGAATAGTCGTTCATCTGACGCTGCTGCTGATGCACAAGACACTGGGCGGCTGGCAGTTCGGCGCACGGTACCTGTGCGACGTGATACCCATGATACTGTTTTTCTGTGTGCGCTGGCGCAGACATACGTCGGGCTGGGAATATCCGATAATGATATTCGCAATCGCGTTTAACATATACGGCGCGGCGTGCTTTCATCTTGTCTCAGGCGGATATTAAAAACATAAGCGGTTGGGCGGAGGGTGTGGCATGGTATCGGTATATAAGACGATAGACGATAAACTGGAACAGCTCGACGTGCCCGAAAAGGGCTGCTGGGTAAACATGACCGCGCCGACACATGAAGAAGTGTTCAAGATTGCAAGGCGGCTCAACATGGATAAGGACTTCCTTGCCGCCGCGCTGGACGAGGAGGAATCCGCGCGCATTGAAAGCGACGACGGCAGGCTGCTGGTGGTAGTGGACGTACCGATTGTCGACGTAGATGACGGCACGGACGTGTACGCGACGCTGCCAATCGGCATAGTCATGACCGAGGATTGCATAGTGACCGTCTGCACGCGCGAAATGCCGCTGATTTCCGACTTCGCCACGGGCAGGGTAAAAGGCTTCTGGACGTACAAAAAGACGCGCTTCGTGCTTCAATTGCTGTATCGGAATGCCGTCAGCTTCCTCTCGTACCTCAGGCAGATAGACCGCTCGTCACTGCGCTTTGAGAAGGAAATGTACAAGTCCATGCGCAATAAGGAGATGATTCAGCTCCTGCGCATAGAAAAGTCGCTGGTTTACTTTTCCACATCGCTTAAAGCCAACGAAGTAGTGCTGGAAAAACTGATGCGTCAGGAACTCATCAAGCGCTATCCCGACGACGAAGACCTACTTGAAGACGTAATCATCGAAAACAAGCAGGCTATCGAGATGTGTAACATCTACTCCAACGTGCTTTCAGCCACAATGGAGGCGCTTGGCTCGCTCATATCCAATAACCTGAACATAGTCATGAAGGCGCTGACCAGCATAACGCTCGTCATCAGCGTGCCCACGCTGATCGCGTCATTATGGGGAATGAACGTGGGTGGGATACCGCTTTCCGACAATCCGCATGGGTTTTTGATAATGTGCCTGATCTCGCTGATGCTGGCGCTTATCGCGGTCGTGATGCTTTGGAGACGAAAGATGTTTTGAACGGCAGTTTGGGCAATATGAAAGGGGGCAACGGCATGGACTTTGAAAGACTGGACGCGATTGCGCGTCAGATAATGCTGCACCGCAGGTCGCATATCGAGCGCGAAATCGGGCATGTATACTACCACGGCGCGCGCACTATGGTGGGCGTAATCGAACTGCGCAGGCTGATAACCGACGATGCGTCGCACGACGATCTTCTGCGCGCGGCGGCGCTTTTCCACGACTGCGGCAAGGCGATCGAACCGCACGACAGGAGCGGTCCCGCACTTGTGGGCGAATTCCTGAAGGACGAACTGACCGATGACGAAATGCGGGAGGTAAAGCAGCTGATACGCCTACACGACGACCGCGGCCATGCCGAATACGACATGTGGGCGAAACTGCTTCAGGACGCAGACGTGCTCGACCATTACGGCAGTATGGAGATATGGCTAAACTATAACTGGGCGGCATACAATGATCGCGCGGTTCCGGCAACGATAGCTTTCTACCGCGACGGCGAATACATGGAACAGGCAAACGGCCATCGCGCGCTGCTGAACTATGAAGTCTCGCGCAAAATATTCGACGAAAAGGTTGCGTTTGTTTACAGTGTTATCGACAGGTTTGCATTGGAAGCGTCCGGGAAATATGCCTTAACAGATTCCATAAAATGTACTTAACGGATTGACATTGCCGGGTATTAGGAGTATTATAAGACTGCTCGTTACCTACAAACTATTATGCAGGAGAGTGTAAATCACATGAGTCTTAGATTTGAAGATTTTGAAATACCTTCGGCAAAACTCGGCAAATTAAATCCGCTACCCGATTTGAGCGCCAATCAGGATACGCACGCCAACATCGCTATCGACGAGGAAACCGTGTCTCCTGAGGAAAGCAAGTACATGGGCTGGGCAAAGGTAAATTCCATATTGCCCTACATGATTCAGGACGGCTACGACCGCAAAAAAAAGCCCAAGCAGTGGCACGCCGCTATTCTCGAAAACGATTTTATTAAGGCGGTATTCCTGCCTCAACTGGGCGGCCGTCTCTGGTCGCTGTACGACAAAAAGGCCGGCCGCGAACTGCTGCACCGCAACCCCGTATTCCAGCCCTGCAACCTGGCGCTGCGCAATGCGTGGTTCTCGGGCGGCGTTGAGTGGAACATCGGCATAATCGGCCACACGCCCTACACCTGCGACCGCATGTACTGCGAGGAGCTGAAACTGAGCGACGGCACGCCGGTTGTGCGTATGTATCAGTACGAGCGCGTGCGCGGTCTGCTGTACCGCGTGGAGGCGTTCCTGCCCGACGACAGTGATCGCCTGTACGTGCGCGTGCGCATAGACAACGCACGCAAGAATCCCACCGCTGTATACTGGTGGAGCAACATCGCGGTCGATGAGCGCGAGGACGTGCGCGTAATCATGCCCGGCACCAAGGCGTTCCGCTTTGGTTACGGCGGCAAGCTCAAGAAGATTCCCATGCCTGTCGTCGAGGATATGGACAATATCGACGCCAGCTACACCACCAATATACCGCACGCGGTCGATTTCTTCTTTGACCTCGACGCGGATAAGGATCCCACCAAGCGCTGCCAGCGCCGCTGGGTAAGCGCCATCGGCGGCGACGGCAACGGCTTTATACAGACCTCCACCGATGTGCTGCAGAGCCGCAAGCTGTTCGTATGGGGCATGGGCGCAGGCGGCCGCAACTGGCAGACGTTCTTGGCTCAGAAGGGCTGCCAGTATCTTGAGATACAGGCCGGTCTTGCGCATACTCAGCTGGAGCACCTGCCCATGGAAGGCAGCGCTACGATAAGCTGGCTGGAAGCTTACGGTCCGATTTCTGTCGATCCTGCAAAGGCTCATTCCAAGGATTGGGTCGAGGCGTATCAGGCAGTCGACGCGGAGCTGGAAAAGGCCTGCCCGCGCGACAACGTGGAGGCGCTGCTCAAGCGCTGCGAGGAAGAACTGGACGGCCAGCAGGGCGTACTGCATCAGATGGGCGCTGGTTGGGCGCGGCTGGAGCAGGAAGCGCTGGACGACGAGTTTAACGTATGCGGTCTGCGTTTCCCGATCAAGTCCCTGCGTCAGGCTGAACGTCAGTGGCTCACGCTGATTGAGCGCGGCACGCTGCCCGAACCGCATCCGATGGACGCGCCGCTCGGCTACGAAATCGGCGACCATTGGGAAGATCGTCTGGTCAAGTCCATTGCGCGCGGCGGCGGGCACTGGTACTGCTATTATCAGCTGGGCGTAATTCGCGCACATGCGGGCGATATGGCCAAGGCGCGCGAATACTTCGAAGAATCGCTCAATAAGACCCGCAACCCGTGGGCGCTTAACTGCTTGGCGTGGCTGGATGACAACGCGGGCAACACCGAGGCCGCCGCTGAAAAGTGGCAGGAAGCCGTCGCAATGTCGCCTGAATACCATCTGGCGCTGAATGCGCTGGCCGAACTGCGCAAGCTGGGCCGCTTCATGGCTATGCTGGATGTATACAACAGTCTGCCGCACGCACTGCGCGAGCGCGGCCGCATCAAGACTTCGTACTGCGAAGCCCTCATTGAGGTTGGCAAGTACGAGACTGCCGAAAAGACGCTGCTGGGCGACATAGAACTGACCGACGTGCGTGAGGGCGAGGTCAAGCTGTCCGATCTGTGGTTCAGCTTGTGCGCTCATAAGGAAGCGCGCGCGCGTGGCTGCGAGTATTCCGAGGAACTGCTTGAGGAGATCAAAAAGACCGTCACCGTTCCCGAGAAGCTCGACTTCCGCATGAAGTAATCAATCCCATCACAACATAATAAGCAATGTATCGCGCCCCGGAATGTATCTGCGTTCCGAGGCGCATATATTTTATGGCGGCGGCATATAATATATAGTAGCATCTCAGTCACTTAACGCAGAATGGAGGAAGCCGAAACGTGGACAGATTTGCCGCACTTATTATCGCGCTGGCATTGTGCTTCATGCCGGCCGCGTATGCCGAAACTACCGCCGTCACGAACGACAAAGCCGCCTTGTATAACTTGCCCGCAAGCATACTGATTGACGAATTCGCCGCGCCGAAACCCGGCTCTGATTTTGACACTTTGGGCGATTCAGGCATAGTTTTAGACGGAATCTGGTACCCGATAATGCGCCGTTTTGACGATCTGAAGGCCGCGCTGGGCGAACCCAGGGCCATCGCATTGACCGAGTGCGACGCGCATCCCGACTATTACGACAAGGAATTCGTGTATGACTTCGGCTCTGTATTTACGCATCCGATCGAAGGCATAGACGTGTGGTGTGAGCTGCATATAAGCGGCAGCGACCTCAAAACGTCGCGCGGCATAGGCATCGGCAGTACGCTTGAAGATGTAACTGCCGCCTATGGAAACGAATGCTATGTCGAGGCGGAATACATCTATGTCTATTCTCGCTCAGGTGCGGAAAAAGACTACGCCTCTCCGTCAATCACGTTTGAAATCGTTAAGGGCGCAGTTGCCAGCCTGACTATACATTATCCAGTGTTCGAGCAGTAATTGTTCCGTCATATACGTTTAGTCCGAAAAGGCATGACTTCCGTCACGATTAGAAGCCATGCCTTTTTGCGCTTATTGTACACATAATCAGAAATCCGCCAAATCTACATTTATCGAAAGCATCTCCAATTCCAAACAAAGTCGCAACCGCCGTTTTCAATTTAATTCAAGCAACCTTCGGCAAATATTTCCACTGCATATACTACCATAGTAACAATGGCGCAACTACGCGCTGTTGCAAAAGCAAAATGCAGGAGGAATTGATCTATGGAAATGCCAATCAACGTTAAACGCGCGGCGGCATACTGCCGGGTAAGCACCGATTTGGAGATTCAAGAAGGCTCGTTTGAATTGCAAAAGCGCTACTATAAGGAGCTGCTGTCCGCGCGGCGCGACGTAGAATTAGTGCGCATATACGGCGATGAAGGCAGTGGCCGCAGCATAAGGCATCGCCCCGAATTCAGCCAAATGCTTAGCGACTGTGAAGCCGGGCAGATCGACGTAATCTACACCAAGTCGTTCTCGCGCTTTTCGCGCAGTCTCATCGACTTCGTAACCGTAATTCGCAGGCTGAGAGAGCTCGGCATACCTGTCATCTTTGAAAAAGAGGGCATAAATTCCATGGATAGCCAGAATGAGCTGCTAATGCACATACTCGCAATAGTCGCGCAGGAGGAATCCAAAAGCATAGCCGAAAACGTAAAATGGAGCATAGAAAAGCGCCATTCTGAGGGCAAGCCTACCGGAAAAGTGCCTTACGGCTATCGTCGAATCGACGGTAACGGTCATTGGAGTATAGAAGATGGTGAGGCAGACCGCGTACGTCTGGCATTCAGCCGGGCCGAAAGCGGCGCGTGCTATCAGGCTATCCGCGCCGAATTGGATGAAATCGAAATCCGCGAACATACGGGCATATCATGGTCGCACAATCGCAGCCGCCTGCCGCTGATGCTGAAAAACGTTGCCTATATCGGCGATTGTATCACCGACAACTACTACACAGCATACAGCAAGGACGGGCATAGGTACAGCAAGCGAAATCGCGGCGAACGCGATCAATACCTGATCGAGCAGCACCACGAAGCCATAATAAGCCGCGAGCAGTTTTACAAGGTCCAGACGATGATACGTCTGGGCCTTCTTCATTCCGGCCGAAAGTCCGTTTGACCGCAATATTCGCCTAAACTATTTATAATTAATTGAAGGAGCAGAATATTATGAGCACTGCCACCGTTGAAAAAATATATACAGGCACCCATAAGAAGCAGGGAATACAAAGTTTCAGTCCGATCAGGCCGGTTCGCGTAGCGGTATATTGCCGCGTAAGCACGGATCAGGAGATGCAGCAGTCCAGCCTCGAAGAGCAGATGCAGGCTTTTTTGAAAAAGATAGCCGAGCATCCCGGCTGGTCGTTGGTCGACGTGTACGCCGATGAAGGCCTGAGCGGCACCAGCGTCAAAAAGCGCAAGGCATTTCTGCGAATGATGAGCGACTGCGAAAGCGGCAAAATCGACTATATACTCACCAAAAGCATATCGCGTTTTGCCCGCAACACCGTGGAATGCCTGTCATATGTGCGCCATTTGCAGGGCATCGGCGTGCAGCTTTATTTTGAAAAGGAAGGCATTGATACTGGCACGTCGGTTTCTGAAATGCTGCTGACAGTGCTGGCTGCCTTTGCTCAGGAGGAAAGCCGCTCAATCTCTGAAAACCTGAAATGGGGCATTCGCAAACGCTTTGAGCAGGGCATAAGCCGCTGGACGCCGACATACGGCTTTCGGCAGTCCGCCGACGGCAGCATAATCGTCGAACCAAACGAAGCTGAAGTCATAAAAGTGATTTTCAGCCTGTATCAACATGGAATCAATATTCCGAATATTATAACAGAACTGAATAGCCGCAGCATTCCGTCTGCCCGCGGCGGAAAATGGAATAAGAACGCACTAAAATACATTCTGCAAAACGAAAAGTATATAGGCGATCAGCGCCTGCAAAAATGGGTAAGCATAGACCACATATCGCACAAAAGTGTGCGCAACGACTCGACCGACGTCGCCAGCTATTATGTAAAAAACACACATCCAGCAATCATAGACAGGCATACGTTTCAGCAGGTTCAGCGGATAATGGAACTGAAAAGCCCTCACGGCGAATACTGCCGCTACCCATATTACGATACAAATTTCGTCTGCCCGCTCTGCGGCAGGCGGCTAATACCTAAAATCATGCACACGCAAGTACAAAAACGCGCCCTTTGCTGCTTCGGGGAAGGCGGTTGCCAAGGCTATTCCATTAAGACGTACCTAATAGATGCCGCAATGCTGGCCGCATATAACGCGCTTGAAATTGATAAAACCTCAGACGGTACCGCAATGAAGCGTATGATGGATATAAAATCTGAATCACCAACTATGGAAAACGTTCAATATTACTGGCTAAACGATCTGGTTGAGCGGGTTGAGTTTTTAGACAGTAAAATCGTCGTTTCCTGGAGGTGCGGTTTGCAAAGCTCTGCAGCCTTAAACATCCCAAATTCAGAAGAACCGCGACATGTCGCTGAGCTTTATAGAAGGTTTTTAAGCCGCATGGCGGCCACCGATTACAAATTATCCAAGTAGTAATTTGTAATCATACAAATTTTTATAAAGTGTAACTCGCTATATAATTTATAAATTTGGAAACAACAACAATAAGTTCTATAAATATATTTGTAACTATGGTTGACTAAAAATGCAAGAAGGAGACGTTAATAATGATAATCAAAAAGATACAATCGCTAGAAGCAGATGCAATGAAGCACGTGGCTGCATATTGCCGCGTAAGTACGCAGCGCGACGAGCAGGAGGAAAGCTTCGAAACGCAAAAGGCAATATATACCAAGTTCATTAATGATAATCCAAATTGGCAACTAGTCAAAATTTACGCTGATCGCCACTCGGCAACCAGCATAAAGAACCGTCCTGGCTTTATCAGTATGATGTCCGATGCCGAGTCGGGCAAGCTAGACCTGATACTGGTTAAAAGTATTTCGCGCTTTGCAAGAAATGTAGTCGACTGCCAGCAGTACATACAGCGTCTTTCGACTTTTGGCTGTCATGTGTACTTTGAGAAGGAAAACCTGCACACAAACGACCCGACAAGTGGTTTTATACTGTCTTTGCTCAGCGCAGTAGCCCAGGATGAGAGCCATTCGACCAGTCTAAATGTCCGATTAAGCTATGAAAGCCGATTTAAGCGTGGTCAGTATAACCTCGGAAATAACCGCATATTGGGCTATGATTGCGATAGCAAAGGAAAGCTAATACCGAATGGCGACGCATGGATAATAGAAGAAATCTACTCTCAATTCCTGCAAGGCAAAACGTATCGTGAGATTGTCGACATATTAGCAATGAAAGGTGCCAAAACTCATAGGGATAAGGAGAAGTTTTCAATAGCCACTATTCGCTATATATTAAGTAACGAAACATACGTTGGCGATAAGCTTCTGCATAAAAATCCTCCAAACGACTATATGACGAAACGACCAGATCACGCTTGCAAATATGAACCTGTATATTTGAGACAGGATCATAAAGCGATTATATCGCGGACAATGTGGGAAGAAGTTCGGCAAGTGCTAAATCATCGTAAACCAACAAGTAAGTGCAGCCTTGATGTTATGCAGCATACGTACTAAATATTGCAATCAAATTACTGTTTAAACTTGTGAAATAATAACTTGATTGCTTGGCCATTTGATTTATTTAGGCTGAACATTGCTGGATAGCAAATTTAATCAGGTGAATAATAACGTAATATTGACTCGAAAACGTAATTTCAAGCCAATGCTACACGTATCTTTCCACGACTCATTATAAACGATTCGAAAGCAGCTCATTTTGCATTATTGGATTTAGCTAATGCTAGTCTGATGTGTGCTGATGAGCTGCTTTATTTGCTTTGCATTTGTAATTTCATTGCTGTGAACGTTCTGATATTTGTACTGCGTTTCGATACGGCTGCTAATGTTGGTACCTGTTTGGGCCGGGGAGTATTGGTAATAAA
>CAOKFD010000072.1:0-12516 GCA_948467645.1 uncultured Eubacteriales bacterium
TCTCAAATCTCTTTTCTTTTTTCGTCCTTTCCAACATCTATTGTAGCTCTACAGCCCGCAGGTAAAATATTTGATTTATGCGGTTTACATTTTTGCGCCCATGCTTTATAATGAAAGGTATAATAAGCTGTTAAATGGCAGGGAGGTGTCCATTTGCGGAGCAATGGCGTTTCGGAAGACTTTCACCCGGGTGACATCACCTCCACTCATGAGATAAAGCACCGCCATACGCCGCGCCGTATGAGGTTTCATACGTTAAGCGGCGGCGCGGATCCGCGCATTACGCGCGCGGCGACTGTGGCGGTAATATTTATATTGGTGGCGCTGTTTTTGTGCATGGCAATGTGGCTTGCGTCGCTGGGGCCGTTTACGGGCGGGCCGATGATAGTGCCCGGCAGGGTATTTTCGGTGGGCGGCTGATGCGGTAATATTAATTGGAAAGCAGCAAAATACAATGCGAGTCAGGAGGAATTTCATATGAAAAAGGCACTTATAGTACAGGGCGGCTGGGACGGCCACGAGCCGGTTCAGGTCTCCACGCGTTTCGCGCGCCTTCTGCGCGAACACGATTTCGAGGTCGAAGTATCCGACACGCTGGATAGCTTCCTCGATCTGGAAAAGCTCAAGGCACTCGATCTGATCGTACCCGTATGGACGATGGGCAAGATTACCAATGAGCAGTGCACTCCCGTGATCGAGGCGGTAGGCCGCTTCGGCGTGGGCATAGCGGGCTGCCATGGCGGCATGTGCGACTCCTTCCGCGAAAGCACCCAGTGGCAGTTCATGACCGGCGGTCAGTGGGTTTCCCACCCCGGCGGGGACGGCGTGAAGTACGACGTGCACATAAAAAACTCGTCCAGCCCTATAACCTATGGGCTGAGCGACTTTAGCGTGTCCACCGAGCAGTACTACGTACATATTGACCCGGCGGTCGAGGTGCTGGCTACCACCTGTTATCCGGTGGTCAATTACTATCATGCGGCCAACGGCCATGTCGAGGTGCCCGTAACCTGGACCAAGCGTTGGGGGCATGGCCGCGTATTCTATACGTCGCTGGGCCATCATGACGATGTGTTTGACGAGCCGACCGCACAGGAAATGATGCTGCGCGGTATGCTGTGGGCGGCTGAGGGTAAGGAAATCGCCGTCAAGAACAACGTCGATCCAGATAAGTACGCCAGCACGCTCAAAATGTACTGATTCGGCTATCAATCAACCCTATATAATCACCTATATAATCAACGGAAGGAAATTTAAGCAGATGAGCCGCATTTGGGTAAAGGTAATGAAAAGGCACAAGACGATCAAGGATGCTGCCGTGCCATGTACGCATGACGACGTTGAGGAGCGCCTGCGCGACGTGTGCAAGGACTTTGATGTGCCCAGTCCGATGTGGCTTCAAAAGCAGCGCGACGAGTTTGAACGCTTCGGCATGACCGACTTTTCGCACGATAACTTCTTCGAGCCGATCGATT
Organism: uncultured Eubacteriales bacterium; assembly: GCA_948467645.1. Classification (GTDB taxonomy): domain Bacteria; phylum Bacillota; class Clostridia; order Christensenellales; family Aristaeellaceae; genus Fimadaptatus. The sequence continues at coordinate 1,476 of CAOKFD010000072.1, forward strand.
TTGACAAGCTGGAAATTCATTTCCTGCCCGACGACGGAGTGACCCGCCGCAGCAAAGACCCGCGCAACGATTTTTCGTATTGACGCGCGCGAGGTATGCGCGGCGCAGTTTTGCGGCATAATAGCCTTATAATCGGGACGCAGTAAAGCGCGCCCCAAAAAGGAGGCATAATTATGCTCGTACTTGACAGGATTGCGTTGCTGCTTGCGATAATCGGAGCCGTCAATTGGGGCTTGGTGGGTGTGTTTCAGTTCGATCTGGTCGCGTTCATCTGCGGTGGACAGGGCGCCGTGATAAGCCGCGTGATATACACGCTGGTGGCTATTGCAGGACTATGGTGCGTATCGCTGCTTTTCCGCGAGCGCGACGAGGTGCACGAGGGCGGCGAAAGCTGACTTTGATTTAATCGGAACTCCGCAGGTACTTTGCCTGCGGAGTTTTGCTTTCCAAATTCGGCATACGCTCACAATAATAATTTGCAATTGCTGCCTGAATGAGGTATAATACTATATACTGGTCTTGATATGCCCGCCGCCATTGCAGCGCGGACATATTGCTGTGTATAAGGAGGAAACCAAAGTGAAGGTCATACTTTTGAAGGATGTAAAGGGCACGGGCAAGCGCGATCAGGTGCTTGAGGTATCGGACGGCTACGCCCGCAATTTTCTTTTGCCGCGCAAGCTGGCGGTGGAAGCCAGCGCTAACGCTATAAATACCATACAAAACGCCAAGGCCGCCGAAGAGCATCGTCAGGCGCAGCAGCGTCAGGCCATGCTGGAGCTGGCTAAGGAAATGAAGGACAAGGAAGTCCGCGTGACCGCCAAGGCGGGTGCAAACGGCCGTCTGTTCGGTTCCGTAACCGGCGAAGCCATCGCCGAAGCCATCAAGCAGCAGCTTGGCTACGAAGTGGACAAGCGCAAGATCGAGCTGAGCGAGCAGATTAAGCAGGCCGGCCGCTTCGAAATGACCCTGCGCCTTGGCCCCAACATAACTGCGCGCATGTTCGCCATAGTCGAGGCCGTCTAAGGCATTTGCCGCAGGTATGCCCGATTACGCGACTGCGATTTCGTGCATGTTCAGACAGCACAGCGCCGCCTGACTTAACACCGAAAATCGGCTTTGTGGTTGAGACATATTTTGCAGCTTTGGAAAAATTAAGTCGCGCGCCCGGAGCGGGGGATTGACCTTGCGGCTTCGGGCGCGTTTTAGCGAGGTGGGATTGCATGGAACAGGGGCGTGTACCGCCGCATAGTATGGATGCCGAGCGCTCTGTGCTGGGCGCGATGCTTCAGGATCGCAACGCGCTGCTGCTTGCGAACGAAGCGCTGTCTCCTGAGGACTTTTACAGCCCCGCGCACCGCGAAATCTTCACGGCCATGCGTATGCTGTTCAACCAGTCGCAGCCCATCGATCTGGTGACGGTATCCAACGAACTGACCCGCACGGGCAAGCTGGACGGCATAGGCGGTTTGGACTACCTTATCGATTTGACCGGCTATGTGCCGTCCACCGCGAACGCGCGCGCGTATATAAAGATAATCGAGGAAAAGTCCACCCTGCGCAAGCTGATCGATGCGTCCGGCACGATCACGCAGGAAAGCTATCTGGGCGAAAAGGAAGTCCCCGAGGTACTGGAACTGGCCGAGCGTTCGATATACGATATAGCCATGCGCCGCGGCACAGAGGCCTTCGTGCCCGCGCGCGAGGAAGTGCCGCGCACATATGCCAAGATTCAGGAGCTGCTGGTAAATAAGGGCTCAATCAACGGCATACCAACCGGCTTTACCGATCTGGATAACCTGCTTACCGGCCTGCATCCGGGCGAAATGGTGCTGATAGCCGCGCGCCCGTCGATGGGTAAAACCACGCTGGGCATGAATATAGCCGCCAACGCCGCAATTCGCGGCGGCAAGAAGGTGGCTGTGTTCTCGTTGGAAATGCCCGTAGAACAATTGATGCTGCGCATGATGTGCTCCGAAGCGCAGGTCAACATGCAAAGCCTGCGTCACGGCACGCTGACCGATGACGAACTGGAACGCCTGGGCGATACGCTGCTTCCGCTGTCCAACGCCGAACTGTACATGGACGCGACCAGCGGCATAAGTGTGACCGAGATGCGCTCGCGCTGCCGTCGATTGCAGATCGAGCACGGTCTCGATTTGGTTATGATCGACTATATCGGCCTGATGAGCGCGGGCAGCGGCAGTCCCAACCGCTCGCGTCAGGAGGAAGTCGCCGAAATCTCGCGCTCGATAAAGGGCCTTGCGCAGGAATTGCGCGTACCCATAATCACGCTGAGCCAGCTCTCCCGCGCGCCGCAGGGCCGCGCCAACCACCGCCCGGTGCTGAGCGATCTGCGCGATTCGGGCGCAATCGAGCAGGACGCGGATGTGGTTATGTTCATACACCGCGAGGGCTATTACGATCCAGAATACGAGGATAAGACAGCCGCCGAAATCATAGTGGCCAAACAGCGTAACGGCCCGTTGGATACGGTAATGGTGACGTTCCTTGGCGAGTACGTCAAGTTCGTTAATTCACTCAACCCGAACGCCGTGCCGCCGCCACCGCCGCCGCCAGGAGTATAAATTGCATTGTAAAACGGACGCGACTTGGATTCATGCTCATTGTGAGCGCATCCAGCCACGTCCGTTATTTATGATGTTGCGCAATCAGCGCCGCTTTTGCACTTCACTTTCCGTACACTTGGGGCACAGTCCCTCGCTCATGCACTGCGCACAGGCGTATTCGCCGCAGCCCGGACATTGGCTTAATTGCCGCACTTCCGTTTCGCAATGGCAGCATGGGCACTCTATCATAGACATGCAATCACGCTCCTTGACCTGAATATTCCCTGAAACGCGCCTGTTTATACAACATGTTTTACCCGCTTCACATCGCCCGTTATTGCATTTGGATAGGAGCTTAGTCCTGCTATATGTGGTTGCTGATAATCACGATTCCAATGCTTATAAATAGTTCACATATACGTCAACTATTATAATATATCTGATATAGTAACACACGCAATGTACGTTAAATACACGTTAAGCCGGCAATTAACTCTATGTTCCTATTGACGCAATAAATTGCATGTGGTATAATCCGACTGTAAGGACGCAATAAAATGCGTTTTGCATATTGAAAAAGTAACAATTGAAATGCGATACAAAGGGGAGAAGACTATGACATTTGGAGAAAAACTGAAAAAGCTCCGTGAGTCGCGTAAGCTTACTCAAACGCAGATGGCCGACATGCTGGGCGTGTCACTGCGTACATATCAATACTATGAATCCGGACGCATGTATCCCAAAGATAAGGCGGTATATCAGCGCACGGCGACGCGCTTCAATGTGACTATGGACAGTCTGCTGGGCGATCAGGACCTTTTCATAATCGACGCACAGAGCAAATACGGCGCGCGCGGCCGCGATCAGGCTACAAATATAATAAAGGCAACGGAAGCGCTTTACGCCGGCGGCACACTCTCTGAGGAAGATGAACAGGCGTTTTACCGCCAGATGACGCGCATATTCGACCGCGTAAAGCAGCGCAACGCCAAGCGTTACGCCGAAAAAATGCGTATGCACAAATCCGACGATAACGACGGAGACGACGAATGACCCGAGAAGCAATTGAGCGAATAGAGCGCGTGGCCTACAAACTCGTGCGCAAATACGGTACATCCGACCCGTATGAACTGGCCGAAAGTCTCAATTGCATGGTGGATATGGAAAGTTACCCGTCGCTGCTGGGCTTCTGCAACGTGATAATGGGAGTACGTGTTATAGGTCTGAACAGCAACGCCGATTACTACACACGCCGCTGCGCGTGCGCGCATGAGCTGGGCCACCTGGTGCTGGGGCATGTAAAGCTGGCAGGAATGCGCGCAGGACGCACGGAAGACCTTACCAATCTGACATCACGTATGGAGGCGGAAGCGAATTGCTTTGCGGCTGCATTGCTTATAAGCGATGAGGACGCGCTGAACGCAATACGAACATATTGTGAATTAAGCCGCGCGGCCGCAAGCCTTTACGTATGCCCGGAACTGTTACAGGCCAAGGCGCGAATACTGAGCGCAAAGGGCTGTGCGGTAATCGTGCCGGAGCTTCCGTCCAGCGCGGCGTGGAAACGATGTGCGCGCAAAGCGTGCGGCTGCTGACAACGCACGCTGTAAGCCATAAAATGAAAGAGAGGGAAGCTTATGAAGAACATGCGTAGGATGCTGAGCCTTTTGCTGGCGCTTATAATGAGCGTCGGCTGCCTGAGCGCAAGCATAGCCGTCGGCGACGCCGAAAAGTATCCCGTCAGTTGGGACTTGAGCGCACTGTATGCGTCCAAGGAAGACTGGCAGGCCGACTACGACCGCGTCGAGGAGATGATACAGGGGCACACCGAGTATCGCGGCAAGCTGGATAACGCGCAGACGATACTCGAGTACTATCAGAAGTTCTACATGGGTGAGCTGACCGCGACCCAGACGAAGCTCAACACGTATGCACAGTTGGGCATGAATCTGAATCTGGTCGACGCGGATTACAGCACCATGGCCGCAATGCTGGCGCAGCAAAATAGCGAGGAACTGCAGCTTAGCGCGTTTGTGGAGCCGGAAATACTCGCGCTGCCGTTGGAAAAGCGCGAGGAGATATTCTCCGACCCGATACTTGAGCCATACGCCTATGCATTCAGGTCGTACACCGATCCCGACTATGCGCCCTTGGGCGAGGAAGCACAGTCCACTCTGGCAGCGCTGGAACCGGCGCTGAACCGCGCGGTGGAAATCTACAATATACTTAACGACGTGGAACTTCCTTCGCCCACGATAACCGCGCCTGACGGCAGCACGATCACGCTGGATGACACGACCTACGTCGAAATCATATACAGCGACGAATACGATCGCGACTTCAAAATCGCGTGCAATCAGGCGGCGCTGGAAAAGTACGCGGCGTTTACGAACACGTTTGCGGCGCTGCTGGACTCCTGCGCATCGACGTATTGGGCGGAAGCGCAACTGAGCGGCTATGAAACCACGCGGGCGGCGGCCATGGATGCCGAGGACGTCGATCCCGCGATATACGATATGGTACTCGAAGCAGGTCACGAAGGCGCGGCTGACTACCAGCGCTATTTGGATGCTCATGCGCGCGCCTGCGGACTGGATGAGCAGTATGCGTTTGATCTGAAATTGTACGTCTCCAATTACTATCCTGAATATATAGAATATGACGATGCAGTGGACGATGTAAGGAAGGCGCTGTCGGTGCTGGGTGACGATTACATCGCGCTGTACGATGAAATGGTAAGCAGCAGCCGCATAGACGTATATCCCGCGCAGAATAAGATCAGCGGCGGCTTCTCCTTATCCATCAACGGCGCAGACCCGTACATACTGCTCAACTACTATGGTTCGGATACCGACGTAAGCACGCTGGCGCACGAAATTGGACACGCAATATATAGCATGATGTCCGCGGACACACAAAATCCGACGTATGCAAATGCGACGATATTTACGCAGGAAGTTGCGTCCACAACCAATGAGCTATTGTACTACAACTACAAGATGAACAACGCCGCGGATGACGAGGAGAAGCTGTACTATCTGGAAGAATTGCTGGATATGTTCACCAATACGTTCTTCTATCAACTGATTTACGCGGAGTTCGAGGACGACGTATACGCCGCGATTGAGGCGGGCGAATCGCTCGACGCGGAACAGCTCAGCGACAAGTGGACGGAAGTGTTTAAGACCTATCGCGGCGATTCAGTGGTCTGGCTGGACGGCGCGCGCTATCAGTGGGCGAGCATATCGCATCTGTACTACGACTACTACGTGTATAAGTATGCGACAGACGTTTGTTATGCGGCGGCGATTTGCAAGGCGATAACCGAGAAGCAGCCGAACGCAGTGGAAAACTACCTCGACTTCCTCAAATTGGGCAGCTCGGATTCTGCGGTAAATTTGCTCAGCGTGGCGGGCGTGAATCCGCTCGACGAATCGACTTATAAGGATGCAATGGAGTATTTCAGCGGTCTGGTCGATGAGTATGAAGCCATTATAGACGCGCGTCAATAATAGAACAGGGGACATATTTAGCCGGGCAATGCAGGGCAAGGTGTGCTGCATTGCCCGGTTTTTCTATTGTTATAGAGCAATGCAAAAGTATAAACTCTGGTTGTGCTATAAAACAAATGCGGTTTCAACCCGCAGGATGAGACGAAACGCATTATACAAGCAAATGAAACACCCGTCACAACACAGCGTCATGACGGGCGATACGGGAATGATGCTAAGCGTTACCGCTGTTCTGTTGCCATTACTTGGTGAGATCGACTATCTCGTATTCACGCGAGCCAAGCCCCAGCTTTTCCGCAGTCTCAATCGTATGAACGCCGTGACGGGACTCCATTCGCTCGATAAGCGCCGCCTTGCCGGGATCCTTGGAGGCGTAAACCGCATCCACGCAGGCCTGATCCAGCGCTACCGGGTCGAGCGAGGCGAATATGCCGATGTCGGCCATCTCCGGCTCGTGCGGGTTGGGATCGCAGTCGCAGTCAACCGACAGGCGGTTTGCAACGCTTACATAGGCGATGTTCCTGCGCCCCATGTAATCGATTACCGACTTGTCGGCATCGGCCATGCACTCCAGGAAAGAATCGTGATCGGCAGTCCACAGCTTAGACGGATCGCCCACACCGTGTATGTGCGCCTTGCCGTGCGACGAGGCTATACCTATCGACATGTTCTTGAGCGCGCCGCCAAAGCCGCCCATCGCATGACCCTTGAAGTGGGACAGTATCAGCATGGAATCGTACTTGGCAAAGTGCTCGCCCACGAAGTTCTCGGTAAGATGCACACCATTGGTTACGGGCAGCGACATCTCGCCAAACTCGTCCATTATGTCGCAGGGCGCTATGTCCGCAAAGCCGTGATCGCGAATCGCCTGCCAGTGATCCTTGGAATTGTAGCGGCGGCCTTCATACGCCGTGTTGCACTCGACGATGGTGCCAGAAAGCTTGTCAACCAACGGCTTAATCAGCGCGGGATTGAGGAAATTGTGCCCGCCCGGTTCGCCAGTGGATATTTTTATGGCGACTTTGCCGTGAAGTTCAGTGCCCAGCGCATCATATATTGCGCACAGACTGTCAGAATCGATGCTGCGAATGAAATAAACTTTCGACTTCATAAAAACATCTCCTTCCACATATATGATTATAAGACTTAAAGTAAGGTTTAAGTCAACATGAATGAATGTAAAATTTTATCACGTATGTTGATGGGCGACTATTGACAATTTAAATCCGCAATGGCATAATGAGCGCAGTTAACAGTTTGATTTTCACAGGCAGAAGTAAGACAAATTGACGGCAAAGGTGCGAGCACATTTCGTAAGAGCAATACTCGAAATGTGTGCCCGGAAAGTCCGGAAGGGAAGTCAAGCAAAATGACAGAACGCGATTTTTTGGAATACACAGCCCGCGCAAAGGCAACCGGCCTTAATATATACGCAATCGCGGCGATGGACAGCGATGGTCATTCGTACCGCGCGCAGATCACGCCAGCAAATCCGACGAACGACGTATACTCAGTGGCGAAGGCATATGCCGTGACGGGCGTGGGTCTTGCGTACGACGCGGGACTGCTTTCGCCGGATACGAACGTGCCCGAACTGCTGGGCGACGAAATGCCCTCAGATGCGGATAAGGGTTGGCGCAATGTTACGCTGGATCAGCTGATGCGCCATCGCGCAGGCTATGGCCGCGGCTGGCTGGACATAGACGTGGATGACGCGTCAGAGTATCCTGCCGACGATTACCTGCCGCTGGCCATGCGCGAACCGCTGGTTCACGCTCCGGGCGAGGTGTATCAGTATACCGACGCGGCATTTTACATAACCTCGCGAATAGTCGAACACGCCGTCAATAAGCCGCTGGATGATTACCTGCGCCCGATGCTGATGGGTAAGCTGAAGTATCGCGAAATGGGCTGGAGCCGCTGCCCCAAAGGACACGCAATGGGCGCAACCGGCCTGTTCGTGCGTGTGGAGGATATGACCAAGCTGGGCATGGTGTATGCACAGGGCGGTAAATGGCAGGGCGAACGTCTGCTGTCGGAAGAATGGATTACCATGTGCCTTGAACGCGGCTATGAGTTTGGCAAAATAGCAGACGGCTGGTACGGTAAGGGCGGCATGTTCGGCCAGATGCTATGCTTTAATGTGGAAAAGCAATGCGCGCTTGCGTGGCAGGCGCATACCGAAACCAGCACGCTAAACGCGATACTCGGCATAAGGACGTGACTTGCGCAAGGTATAAAACTGCGCCCCCGCAATCGAACGGGAGCGCAGTTTTGTGCTTTGCGCAAATATCAGCCGACGGTTTTCATCCACTCAACCGAATCGCTTACCCAGCGCGCGGCGGCGGGGCATACCATGTCGGGATTGCCGCCCCATGTGACCTTGTTAGCCAGCGCGATGCCGTGCGGCCCGTGCGGGTAAATGTGCATTTCAAACGGCCTGTGCGCCTGAGCATACGCCTGCGCCATCAGCAGCGAATTTTCAACCGGCACAAGGCCGTCGTCATACGTGTGCATTATAAACGCGGGCGACGTGTGCGCGCCCACATGCTTTTCCAGCGAGAAGCGCTCAAGCGCTGCTGCGTCGGGCGTCTGACTGCGCAAAAGGTTAGAAAACGACCCCATGTGGCCGATATTGCTGGACGATATTACCGGGTAGCACAGCACCACGCCCGTGGGCCGGTTGCCGTCGCCCGACTCGGGTAGGCGCGCCTGAAGCTCCGCGTCGTTCCACAGTGTGCCCAGCGAACCTGCCAGATGTCCGCCCGCCGAAAAGCCCACCGCAAATACGCGCGCGGGATCTATGTTGTACTTTTGGGCGTTTGCGCGTATGTGCAGCATGGCCAGCGACGCTTCGGTCAATGGATCCAGCGGATCCTTTATCTCGCTGCCTACCGAGTAATGCAGCACAAACGCGTTTATGCCTTTCGTAAGATACGACAGCGCGATCGGCTCGCCCTCTCGGTCTGAGCATACGGCGCCGTATCCGCCGCCCGGTATGACCAGCATCGCATCCGCGATTTCGCTGCGATCGTCGTTTCCGTAATAATCCAGATAAACCTCGTCGCGCCCGGGCATAAGCTTTACAGTTTCCCTTATCATTGCTTTGATTCACCTCCAAATTTGCAAAACCATCAGTAATGATACATCATTTTGCCGGCGCTGTCCATATAGCCGAATAAAAAATCCTGCATTGTATGAAACGATGGCGCGCTGCCTGTTACGCTCCAAATTCGCCGCCGAGATTATGCGGCGTCAGCCCACTGTTTTCACCCATACGACAGAATCCTCCACCCAGCGCGCGGCGGCGGGGGATACCATATCGTGAGCGCCGCACCATGTGACCTTGTTAGCCAGCGCGATGCCGTGCGGCCCGCGCGGGTAAATGTGCATTTCAAACGGCACATGCGCCGCGGCATACGCCTGCGCCATGAGCAGCGCGTTTTCAACCGGCACGAGCGCGTCGGCATACGTATGCATTATGAACGCGGGCGGCGTATGCGCGCCCACATGCTTTTCCAGCGAAAAGCGCTCAAGCGCCGCCGCGTCGGGCGTTTGACTGCCCAGCAGGCAGCGGAAAGAGTCCATATGCGCGTACTCTCCGGCTGAAATGACCGGATAGCACAGCACCACGCCCGTGGGCCGGTTGCCGCCGCCCGTTTCGGGCAGGCGCGCCTGAAGCTCCGCGTCGTTCCACAGCGCGCCCAGCGAACCGGCCAGGTGCCCGCCAGCCGAAAGGCCGACGGCGAATACGCGCGCGGTATCAATATTGTATTTGTCGGCGTTTGCGCGTATGTGCAGCATGGCCAGCGAAGCGTCCGTCAGCGGGTCGAGCGGGTCTTTTATGCCGTCGGCTACCGAGTAATGCAGCACGAACGCGTTGATTCCCTTGGTGAGATACGCAAGCGCAACCGGCTCGCCCGCGCGGTCGGAGCACACCATGCTGTACCCGCCGCCCGGCATTATCAGCACCGCATCCGCAGCCTCGCTGCGGTCGTCGTTTCCATAATAATCCAGATATACGTCGTCCCGCCCTGGAATAAGCTTTACGGTTTCTCTTATCACTTTGATTTCCCTCCGCGCGTATAAAAGCCTTATATAGATGATAACTCATTTTGGCGGCCATGTCCATGCGCCTCGGCAAAAATATTAAAAACAGTATGGTTCATCTGGCAAATAGCGATAAAGTCCGAAATCGGACTTGACACGGCGATTATCGGATGATATAATCTCAAACGTCCGATTTCGGACGGAACGGAGGCTGCTTTATGAGCGCTTATAAGGGATCTCTCAGAACGTATAACGAACTGTATCGAAAGGGCGATGAAATATTCCACAGCGCGGTCAAGGCTTTTGACATATCGGACGGCGCGTTTTGGGTATTGTATACGCTGCGTGATATAGGGCCGCGGCCCACGCAGCGCGACGTGTATAAAAGCACCTGTATGCCCAAGCAGACGGTCAATTCCGCGCTCAACCGGCTGGAGGCGGAGGGCTTTATCGAGCTGCACGGCGAAACCGGCTCGCGAACCCGCACGATCAGCCTGACGGAAAGCGGGGAAGCGCTGGCCCGGCGCACGGCGGATAAACTGCGCGCAGCGGAGTTTATGGCCATGTCCGAACTGCCGGAGGGCGAGCTTGTGCAGCTGCTGGAGCTTACGCGCAAATATACCGATGCGCTGGCGGCAAGCGTAAAATCGATGATTGCCGATATTAAAAGCGAAGCCGCCGACGCGGCAAATGGAGAAAATACAAAATGAAAATACAGCTTTCGGATCACTTTACCTATGGCAAATTGTTCCGGTTCTGTCTGTCGCCGATCATAATGATGGTGTTTACCTCGATATACGGCGTTGTAGACGGCCTGTTCGTCTCCAACTTTGTGGGTAAAATCCCGTTTGCCGCGATAAACTTGATTATGCCGTTCATAATGATACTGGGCGGCATGGGCTTCATGGT
>CAOKFD010000073.1:0-12510 GCA_948467645.1 uncultured Eubacteriales bacterium
AACGACTTTTCTTTGGTTCTTTCTTTTCTTCCGAAAAGAAAGAACACGTCCCCCACGTCCCGCCCCCACCTTTCGATATTTAACATTGAAAATGCAGGAATAGAGGTAGTATTTTGGAGAATTATATAAGTTAAATTCGATGTGCGACGGGAGCGTGACCAAATATTATTAGGATGCCGGTGCGTGGATGCCTGTTTGATCTTGACGGCACGCTTATAAATTCGCTGGAGGACATGGCGGCCAGCGTGAACTATGCGCTGATGGAGCGCGGATACCCGGTGCATACCTTGGAGGAATATCGGTATATGGTGGGGAGCGGGGTTACGCTGCTGTGCGAGCGGGCGCTGCCGCCGTATGCCAGAACGCCGGAACAGGTCAGAACGCTTAGACAGGTGTTTCAGGCGTATTATGCGGAGCATGGAATGGACGCTACCAGACCTTATCCGGGGGTTAACTGGATGCTCCAGCAGCTGCGCGCACTTAAAATGCATATGGGCGTGATTACTAATAAGCCCGATCAGGACGCCCAAAGGATTGTCGAAAGGACATTCGGTAAGGGCGTGTTCGACGTCGTAATCGGCCAGAGAGAAGGCAGACCCATGAAGCCTGACCCGTCGGTCGCATTCGAGGCAATCGAGGGCATGGGCATTCAGCCCGCCGAGTGCGCATACTTCGGCGACTCCGGCGTGGATATGCAGACCGCTGAGGCCGCGGGCGCACGCGGCGTGGGCGTGCTGTGGGGATACCGTACCGCCGATGAATTGCTCGAAAACGGCGCGCTCGCACTGATTAAAAGCCCTGAAGAACTGTTTACTCTGATTAAAAGATGGGCGGTGACTTGAGTGGCGGACGATATTAAGGCGCGCGTGCGTAGGCTGCTGGACGAAAACGGCGTGAGTTACGATTGGATAGAGCATCAGCGCGTGTTCACTATGGAGGAATGCCATCCCATCGCAGAAAAACTAGGCGCAAAGATATTCAAAAACCTGCTGCTCAGCAATAGGCAAAAGACCAAGTTCTACCTCTTCCTGACTGACGAAGAACCTTTCAGAACAGCCGTGTTTTCCAAACGACTGGGCGTGAGCCGCGTAAGCTTCGTAAACGGCGACGATATGGCTCAGCTCCTCGACATAGTGCACGGCTCGGTGTCGCCGCTGGCGCTGATTAACGATACGGAGCATCGAGTGCGCCTGTGCATAAATAAGTCGATACTCGATTGGGGCCGGGTGGGTATGCACCCGGGCGACTCGACCGCTACACTGGCGATGAACGTGGACGAGCTGCTTAAACTGTGCGAAGGCCCGCTTGGGCATGACTATGATATTGTAGATATGACTGAAGAAAATTCTTGAGTATACAATGACTAATATAGCTGGAGGTGTGCAATATGAAGCGCAGAATAGGTATATTGACCAGTGGCGGCGACTGCCCCGGCCTTAACGCGGCCATACGCGGCGTGGCCCGCGCCGCATACGAGATGTTCGACGCGGAAATCGTCGGCGTAGTGGACGGCTACCGCGGCCTGATTCAGGGCGAGTATAAGGAAATGAAGCAGTCCGACTTCTCGGGCATACTCACCCTCGGCGGCACCATACTGGGTACCAGCCGCCAGCCGTATAAGTACATGCGCGTGATCGGCGACGATAACGTCGATAAGGTCGCCGAAATGAAGGCCAACTATAAGAAGATGAAGCTGGATTGCCTGGTTACGCTGGGCGGCAACGGCACGCATAAGACCGCAAACCTGCTCAGTGAAGAAGGCCTTAACGTAATCGGCCTGCCTAAGACAATCGATAACGACATCTGGGGCACCGAGGTCACGTTCGGCTTCCACACGGCGGTCGACATCGCTACCGACGTGATCGACCGCATACATACCACCGCAACCAGTCACGGCCGCGTGATGGTAATCGAAATAATGGGCAATAAGGCCGGTTGGCTTACGCTGTACAGCGGCGTGGCGGGCGGCGCGGACGTGGTGCTGCTGCCCGAAATCCCATACGACATAGATAACGTGGTGCGCGCAGTCAACGCCCGCGCCAAGCGCAATAAGTCCTTCTCGATAATAGCCGTGGCCGAGGGCGCAATGGATAAGAAGGAAGCGGGTATGAAGCGCAAGGAGCGTGTCGCCGCCCGCGCTGAAGAAGGCTTCACCACAATATCCGCGCGCATAGCTCGCCAGATCGAGCAAAAAACCGGCATAGAAACCCGCGCGGTAGTGCCCGGCCACATACAGCGCGGCGGCAGTCCCTCGGCATACGACCGCGTGCTGGCAACCCGGTTCGGCGTACATGCCGCCGAACTGATACGCGACGGCGTATACGGCGTGAGCGTGGCGCTCAAGGGCGACGAGGTTATCCATAACCCGCTGAGCGAAGTCGCGGGCATAACCAAGTTCGTGCCCCCGGAACATCAGATGGTGCGCATCGCACGCAACATAGGCATTCGCTTCGGCGACGAAAAGTAATTGGAGTGGAATAATTGGCAAAGCAAATCTGGAAAAGCGGCACAATGCTGTATCCGCTGCCCGCAGTCATGGTCAGCTGCGCCGCCGACGGCCGAGATAACGTGTTTACCGCGGCGTGGACGGGCATAGTCTGCACCAACCCCGCGATGACATACGTGTCGGTGCGCCCCGAACGCTTCTCATACGACCTGATTCGCAAGAGCGGCGAGTTCGTGATTAATCTCGTGCCGTCCGAGCTTGCGCGCGCGTGCGATTTGTGCGGCGTGGTGTCGGGCCGGGAGGGTGACAAGTTCAAGCGCGCAGGCATTACCCGCGAGCAGATGCGCGACGTAAACTGCCCCGGCATAGCCGAATGCCCAGTGCAATTGGAATGCCGCGTGAGGCAGGTAATGGAGCTGGGCAGTCATCACATGTTCCTGAGCGACATACTCTGCGTACATGCAGACGAAAAACTGCTTAACGAATCGGGCAAGCTGGAGCTGGAACGCGCGTCGCTGATAAGTTATAGCCACGGCGCATACTATGAGCCGGGCAGGGCGCTGGGGCACTTCGGATTCTCGGTGCGCAAAAAGCCGCTGGAAACGCCATCAAAGCGTAAAAAGCCGCGCAAGCCTGACCACTCCAAACCGAATGGTTAACCAGAAATGCAACCGTGACTTTACACTATTAAAGCAATAAAAGGGAATATCGGACGCTATACGACCAATAATGTTCGGGAAAAGTGCGATTTATCCGAACAAAGCCAGTATATACAAATACTGCCTTTATTGTGAAAATGGTGCCGCGGAGAGTATAATTTTAGGCTTAAAAAACTGTAGTATGACTGCATCTGCAATCGTCCTACAGTTTTTTTATAGCATAAATCAAGATGCATCAAAAAAATTGAATTGAACTTACACTGCCAATATACCGCCAAATTTCGGCTTGCAGTGCCGCAATGCATTCAAAATTTGTATGATAATTAACATTAAACTGCAAAACGCGCTTGCATTTGCACGAATGAGAGTATTATAATCTTTTCAAGGTTCATGCAGAATTATACAGCGTTTGATTTGCAAATGCAAATTGCATCAGAACCGTACAATAATCCGATATTGACGGAATTTGTCCGTTAATATATACACTCATTGTGAGAGGGGTCTTACTTTTATGAAGCGCATGGTATCTTTGCTTCTTACTTTGGTAATGCTCGTCGCCCTGCCGGTGTTTGCATCGGCTGACGGCGATACGATCCGCATCGGCGGTTTGGCTCCGCTGACCGGCGACGTGGCCGTATACGGTGTCGCTGCGCAGCGCGGCATCGACCTGTACATAGAGCAGCTCAATGCCAACGGCGGTCTGCTGGGCAAGCAGGTCGAGATGGTATGGTACGACGAAAAGGGCGACGCGGCCGAGGCCGTAAATGCTTACAACCGCCTGGTCGGCGACGTAGTCGCCCTGATAGGTGACGTTACGTCCAAGCCCTCCATCGCCGTTTCCGAGCTGGCCGCGCAGGACAACATGCCCATGATCACCGCCACCTCTACCGCCTACGACGTGACCACCCCCGGTCCGAACATATTCCGCGCCTGCTTCCTGGATCCGTATCAGGGCGAAATGATGGGCACCTACGCCGCCAACGATATGGGCGTAAAGACCGCGGCTATCATTTACAACAACTCCGATGACTATTCCACCGGCTTGGCCGAGAGCTTCAAGGCCAAGTTTGAAGAGCTGGGCGGCACCGTCGTTGCTTATGAAGCTTACGCCAGCAGCGATATCGACTATAAGGCTCAGCTGACCAACATCGCCGACAAGAATCCCGAAGTCGTGTTCATGCCCGACTACTACAACCGTGTAGCCATGATCGTAAAGCAGGCCCGTGAAGCTGGTCTGGATGTGCCTTTCCTGGGCGCCGACGGCTGGGATGGTCTGCTGACCGTTGTTGATGATCCTACCATACTGGACGGCTGCTTCTTCTGCAACCACTACTCCACTCAGGATGAGGATGAGAACGTCCAGAACTTCCTGAAGAGCTTTGAGGAAAAGTACAACGAAACCCCCAACTCCTTCAGTGCTCTGGGCTACGACGCGGCCAAGATACTGTGCACCGCCATCGAAAACGCCGGCTCCACCGATGCGCAGGCCATTGTCGATCAGATGAAGGCCACCTCCATAGACGGCGTTACCGGTCACATAGTGTACGACGATCACAACGACCCGCAGAAGAGCGTCGCCATCATCACGTTTGAAAACGGCGAGATGAAGCTGGTCGAAAAGCTGATGCCCACGACCGCGGCGGCCGAATAATACTTTAGTTCAAACTCCGCCCCGAATGTTCGCGGGCGGTCGGCGGGAGGCTTCCGGCGCGCCGGGGGCCTCCCTGCGCCGTTATAGCCGGTTATGATATAGGCCATATGGCAAAAGAGTTAGGAGGTCGGGAAAATGAGCTTTTTAAATCAGCTCATCAACGGACTACATGTTGGAAGCATTTACGCGCTGATAGCACTGGGCTATACGATGGTATACGGCATAGTCAAGCTGATTAACTTCGCACACGGCGATATAATCATGGTCGGCGCTTACATATCGTTGCTGCTGCTGACCGCGCTGGGCTGGCCGCTTTACATTGTAATACCTGCGACTATGCTGTTTTGCGCCGCTTCCGGTATGCTTATCGAGTACGTTGCCTACCGGCCCCTGCGTAATTCGGTGGCGATGGCCGAGGCGATGGCCCGCATTGGCGACCGCATGAGGAAGATCCTTCATATGAAGGAAAGCCACAAGGGCGAGGGCGGCAAGCCCACCCCCCGCATAAGCGCGCTGATTACCGCTATCGGCGTGAGCATGTTGCTAGAGAACATGTTCGTGCTTATCATGTCGCCTAACCCGCGCTCTTATCCCACGATAATCAGTCTGCCTCAGCTTCAGATAGGCGATATGAAGATAAGCGCCACCACGATAATCACGATTATCGCATCCGCAGTCATAATGATCGGCCTGCAGCTGTTCATAAAGCGCACCCGCATAGGTAAGGCGATGCGCGCCGTGTCCGAAAACATGGAGGCGGCTCAGCTGATGGGCATAAACACCAACACCACGATTTCCATCACGTTCGCAATCGGCTCCGGCCTTGCGGCGCTGGGCGCGATACTGTACTGCGCCGCGTATCCGCAGGTGCAGCCGTACATGGGTTCCATGCCCGGCCTTAAGGCGTTTATCGCTGCGGTTCTGGGCGGCATCGGCGTAATACCGGGCGCGATGCTGGGCGGCTTTGTAATGGGCATAGCCGAATGCCTTACTAAGGGCTTCATATCCTCTCAGTTCGCCGACGCGGTTGTGTTCGGCATACTGATAGTCGTACTGCTGGTAAAGCCGGCGGGCATAATGGGCAAAAAGAGCAGCGAGAAGGTGTAACGCATGAAAAAGGATAAGATAGCATCATACATAGTAAATGCCGTCGCCATAGCCGCGCTGTTCATACTGGGTCAGTATATGACCACATCCGGAATGCTGTCGCGATACTATACCGGCATAGTAATGATGGTTGGCATTAACATAATCCTTACCGCCAGCCTTAACCTGACCACCGGTTATCTGGGCCAGCTCGCGCTGGGCCACGCGGGCTTCATGTCCGTGGGCGCATACGGCGCGGCGCTGTTCACGCTGTATTCGGGTCTGCCGACCGGCGTCTCCTTTCCCATCGCACTGTTCATAGGCGGCATAGTCGCGGCGCTGTTCGGCATTGCCATAGGCATACCGGCGCTCCGGCTCAAGGGCGACTACCTTGCGATAATCACGCTGGGCTTTGGCGAGATAATTCGCGTACTTATCACCAACGTCGAGTTCACCGGCGGAGCCAAGGGTCTGCGCGGCATACCGCGTATAACCAACTTCGCCTATGTATACATTGTCGCCGTAATCACGATGATCGTGCTTTACACGCTGCTGCGCAGCCGTCAGGGCCGCGCGATAATCTCCATCCGCGAGGATGAAATCGCCGCCGAGGCCTCGGGCATAAACACAACATACTACAAGCTGCTGGCATTCACCATATCCGCGTTCTTTGCGGGCGTGGCGGGCGGCCTGTACGCGCACTACCTGTCCGTACTTGACCCGGCCAACTTCGATTTCAACTACTCCATCGAGATACTGGTAATGGTCGTGCTGGGCGGCATGGGTTCACTGACTGGCTCGGTAATCGCCGCTATTGTGCTGACGATACTGCCCGAGCTGCTGCGCGACTTTGCCAGCGCACGTATGCTGATATACTCCATACTGCTGGTTGTAATGATGATATTCCGCCCGACCGGCCTTATGGGTTCGCGTGAGTTCTCACTGTGGGGTCTTATTAATAAGATCAAGTCCATGATCGTTAAGCCCAAGGCGGCCGCTGCGGGCAATACGACCGCGGCCGAACCTCCGCGCGATATGCTGGAGGTCAAGGATTTGGGCATACAGTTCGGCGGTCTGAAGGCGCTGCAGGGTCTTAACTTCACCATGAACCCGGGCGAGATCGTCGGTCTGATCGGCCCCAACGGCGCAGGTAAGACCACCGTGTTCAACCTGCTGACCGCAGTGTATCAGCCTACGCAGGGCTCCATAATGCTGGAGCAGAAATCGATATTGGGCAAGAACACCCATCAGATAACCGAGATGGGCATAGCCCGTACCTTCCAGAACATCCGCCTGTATAAGGAACTGTCGGTTATCGATAACGTTAAGATCGGCTTCCATGACCAGATGAACTACTCCACGACCAACGCGGTCATGCGCAATAGGTTCTATTGGAAGGAAGAGGCCAATATCGAGCGTCAGGCGATGGAGCTGCTGGCTGTATTCGACCTGCAGCATCTGGCAAACGCCAAGGCTTCCAACCTGCCTTACGGCGCACAGCGCAAGCTGGAAATCGCGCGTGCACTTGCGTCCAAGCCGCGCCTGCTGCTGCTGGACGAGCCGGCCGCCGGTATGAACCCCACCGAGACCGCCGAGCTGATGAACACAATACGCCTCATCCGCGACAGGTTCCATGTGGCCATACTGCTTATCGAACACGATATGTCGCTGGTCATGGGCATATGCGAGCGCATAATCGTGCTTGACTACGGCCAGGTAATCGCAAACGGCACGCCCGAAGAGATACGCCGCGATCCCAAGGTTATCGGCGCGTATCTGGGTCAGTAAGGAGGGGAAAGACACATGCTGAAGGCAAGCAATCTGCACGTATACTACGGCGCGATACACGCCATAAAGGATGTATCCTTCCACGTCGATAAGGGCGAGATAGTCACGCTGATCGGCGCAAACGGCGCGGGCAAATCCACTATACTGAATACGATAAGCGGCCTGCTGCGTCCGCGCGTGGGCAGCGTTGAGTTCATGGACAAGAACATAACCGGCATGGCTCCGCACAAGATAGTGCGCTCCCATCTGGTTCAGGTTCCAGAAGGTCGTAAGATATTCGCCGAAATGACCGTGCAGGAGAATCTGGAAATCGGCGCATATGCGATAAGCGATAAGGCCAAGTGCGACCGCACCATGGAAAAGATTTACGGCCACTTCCCGCGCCTTAAAGAGCGCCGCAAGCAGCTTGCGGGTACGCTCTCGGGCGGCGAGCAGCAGATGCTGGCCATGGGCCGCGCGCTGATGAGCGATCCGACGCTGCTTATGCTGGACGAACCGTCGATGGGCCTCAGTCCAATAATGGTTAGCGAGATATTCAACATAATCAAGGAAGTAAACCGCGAGGGCATCACGATCTTCCTGGTCGAGCAGAACGCCAAGATGGCGCTGTCGATAGCCAACCGTGCATACGTGCTGGAGACCGGCAAGGTGCTTATGGAGGGCAACGCCCATGAGCTGATGGACAACGACGAGGTTCGCAAGGCGTATCTGGGCGCGTAAAACCCGCAATATCATTTCTGCCGCAGAGAGCATTCTCTGCGGCATTTTGTATGTCCGAAATAGGAAAACGGGATACATTTAAGGCATAAATCGAGGGGCTTTTCACAATTTGCATGTTACGGAAATGAAAAATTTTTGGACGCCGCATCCGAAATACAATTTTTGCCAAATGTATTTTAACTCAAATATATTTCGCCCTGCAAAGAATTATAGCCGCGAACGCCAAAATGCAAAGCAGGAATCAAAATCCAAATAAGCCATATTTTGCGCATTTGGCTCCAGTTTTGCCTCAAATATGAATCATTAAAATCGCAATCCGTATTTCTTTCCTCAATGCACGCGTTTTAATCTGGCAATTGGCGGCATGTGTCCGCGGCCGATTCGATATGAAGGTTAAAGGCTGATGAAAAGATTAACGCTTGGGAAAAAGAGACAAACTGATAACGATATAAGATTCAAACTTGACAAAAAACAAAGGACGCACTATAATAAATGTGTAGTTTGCATGAAAACACAATACGGTTTTAAAGGAAGCAGCGAGCTGAACCGGAAAGGGTGGATTTGGTTGAGTAAGAACGGTAGCACTAAAGTGAAGAAGAAGGGCGCAAGCACAGGTTCCACTTTTGACAATCTGGAACTTTTTTTATTGCACCTTCCCACTACGATATGGTTTGCCATATTCTGTTACGCGCCGATGTTCGGCGTTGTAATCGCGTTTAAGAATTATAAGGCTCGCCCGGGCAAAAGCTTTTTGTGGAGTCTTATCAATAACAGCGATTGGGTCGGCTTTGATAACTTCAAGTTCCTCATCAATTCCAGCTATTTCGGCAATATGCTCAGGAACACGCTGGTATATAACATCATATTTATCGTCTTGGGCATAGTGATTCCCGTAACGCTGGCGATAATGATAAGCCAGCTGTATTCCAAGCGCCTGGCCAAGGTGTGCCAGACGATGATGTTCCTGCCGCACTTCATGTCGTGGGTTGTAATCGGATACTTCGTGTACGCGTTCTTCGCAACCGACGCCGGACTCATCAACAACATCGCCAAGAAGATTGGCATCGGCGAGATAGGGCATCAGTGGTATCAGGATGTGGGCTTCTGGACATGGTTCCTGGTGTTTTTGAACGTTTGGAAGGGCATGGGCTACAACATGGTTGTGTACCTTGCCTCGATAAGCGGTATCGATAAGGAGATGTATGAGGCCGCGCTGATCGACGGCGCTACCAAGTGGCAGCAGACCAAGTTCATAACGCTGCCCACGCTGCGTCCGATCATTTCGATCATGTTCATAATGGCCGTGGGCAACGTGTTCCGCAGCGACTTCGGTCTGTTCTATCAGGCAACGCGCAACTCGGGCGCGCTTACGTCGATTACCCAGACCATCGACGTTTATGTGTATAAGGCGCTGCTTGAGCGGCCCAACATCAACCTCTCCTCGGCGGCGGCGCTTTTGCAGTCGGTCTGCGGCTGCATAACCATAGTCGCGGCCAACCTGATAGTGAAGAAGATAGACCCCGACGCGGGCCTGTTCTGATAGAGCCGTTATATAAGGAAAGGAGAGGTAAACTCAATGGCCAAGAAAGAAAAGGCTGCCGCGGAGATAAAGTACATGCGGGTAAAGCCTGCTACGAACGCTATGTTCAGCATAGTGTTTATAATACTGGCGCTGCTGTGCTTCATGCCGGCGCTGCTGGTTTTGATAGTTTCGTTCTCGTCTGAAAGCTCGGTTATGGCCAATGGTTATAGCTTCTGGCCCAGCGAGTGGAGCATAGAAAGTTATGCGTATTTGAGCAAGCAGACCAGCTACATCGGCCGCGCGTTCCTTAACTCGATCGGCGTTACCGTGGTGGGTACGGTGCTGGGTCTGGTCATGTGTTCGACGATGGGATATGCGCTGTCGCGCCCCAACTACCGCATGAGGAAGTTCTTTACGTGGTACATATTCATCCCGATGCTGTTCTCGGGCGGTCTGGTTGCAAGCTATATGATTAACGCTCAGATACTTAATATGAAGAACACCTACTGGGCGCTGATACTGCCGATATGCTGCTCCAGCTTCTATATAATCATTATGCGCACGTTCTTCCAGACGAGCGTGCCGGACGCGATCATCGAAAGCGCCAAGATAGACGGCGCGCGCCAGGTTAGGATATTCGTTCAGATTGTACTGCCGATTTCGCTGCCTGCGATTGCGACCATCGGATTGTTCTTCACCTTTGCGTACTGGAACGACTGGCTCATGGCTAAGTACTACCTCAACTCTAACATGCAGGACTTGTTCCCGCTGCAGTACGTGCTGATTACGCTGGAGAACTCCATCGACTTCCTCAGCCGCAACAGCCAGTTCATGGGGCCCGGCGAAACCAGCAACATCCCTTCCGAGACCGTGCGCATGGCGATGGTCATGATTGCGGTCGTGCCTATAGCCTGCTCTTACCCCTTCTTCCAGAAGTACTTCATCTCTGGTCTGACCATAGGTGCGGTAAAGGGTTAACGAGCGCATTCACATGCTTATGATAGCGTTAGCTATTATAAAAATAAAAGAGGAGGAATCAGGTAATGAAGAAACTGGTATCTCTCATACTGTCCCTCGTACTGGTGCTTTCCATGGGCACCTTCTGCGTGGGCGCACAGGCCGATGCCGAACCCATCAAGCTGACTTGGGCCATGGGTACTGGCGACACCGCTCCTATCGACAACGCGATGGTGCTGGAAGAGCTCAATAAGATGAGCCGTGAGCTGATCGGCGTTGAGTGCGACATTCAGTACTTCTCGGGCGATCAGATTCAGATCTCCGTTCAGTCGGGCGAGGTATTTGACATTTACTTCACCTGCTCCTGGTACAACAACTTCAACCAGGGCGTATCCCAGGGCATCTTCGCCAACATCGACGGCAAGGTTCAGGAGATGGCTCCCGACCTGTACGCCAGCATGACCGAGGATGTATGGAATCTGGCTCACTCCGCTAACGGCGGTCTGTATGCGATCCCCGTTAAGAAGGACTACGCCATGATGAACTTCCTGACCTACCCCACTGAAAAGGCCAAGGAACTGGGCTTTGAGATCCCCGACAGGATTTCTTCCTGGGATGAGATGACCGACTTCCTGGTAGCTTGGAAGGGCACCATGTCTGACAACGAGTATCCCGTACTGGTAGGCGGCAACCCCGCTGGTCTGGAAAGCTCCTTCGACTTCATCGACCGTACCGCCATGCTGGGCTGCGTATTTGGCACCACCAAGATTGTTACCCAGATGGACGATCCGGCGATTATGGAGCGCTATCGCACGATGGCCAAGTGGTACAAGCTGGGTCTGGTAAATCCGGACGCTGCTCAGCTGTCTTCTACTTCTGTTGACGCGAAGAAGCAGAGAATCGACTTTGTACAGGCATGGCCGGGCTATGACTTCTCCGTTACCAATGGCTATGACACCTCGATGACCTGCTACTTTGGCCCCAACCTCAGCTCCGACAGCGTACAGGGCTCCATGAACGCTCTGTCCGTAACTCTGGAAGATGACGAAGAGCGCATGGCTGCTGCTCTGAAGTACATCGAGCTGTGCCACACCAACAAGCAGTTCAACGACACCATGCGTTATGGCGTTGAGGGCTATCACTGGAACTATGTTACCGAGGATCAGAATCCCGAATGCGCCGGCGCTGTTCTGCGCACCGAGATTGGTGACAGCAACTACAATCCTTGGGGCTTCTCTCAGCCCGCTTACTTCGAGGCTTCTATCGCTGTAAGTCAGGATCAGGTTGACGGCAAGGCCAAGGCTCCCGTACTGGATCAGTATGACCAGTACTACGATATCATCGCTTCCTCCGCCAACGTTTCCGCGATCTCCGGCTTCACCTGGGACAGCAGCAACTTCACCAGCAACATCGCTGAAGTTTCCGCTATCAAGGATGAGTACTACAAGGATTTCGCGACCGGCACCCGTGCGATCGACGATGTATACCAGGAGTTCATGGACAAGCTGAACGCCGCTGGTATGCAGGAAATGATCGCCGATGCTCAGTCTCAGCTCGACGCTTACCTGGCTCGCTAATCTTACCTAACGAGGGCTGCTCGAAAGAGCAGCCCTTTTTTTAGGTTACGGGGGGACGTGTTCTTTCTTTTCGGAAGAAAAGAAAGAACCAAAGAAAAGTCGTT
>CAOKFD010000074.1:0-12488 GCA_948467645.1 uncultured Eubacteriales bacterium
GTTTGCGGCTCACGCAAGCTATAATCTTACTTAGTTTCGGGATTCCGCGAATGGACTATTTCTGTATAGCCAGTTTACGCCCACGCCATGTTCGCCGCCCCTCGGCGGCTCAGACGGTTGTTCGGCGGTGAGGTTCACGCCCGCCGAAAGTAGGGCGGGCGCGAAAACTGGCCGTCCAGCCGTGCGACCAGATGTATGAGCGGCCATCCGCGCCGCGCCCACCATAAATTAAAGTGGGCGCGGAAGGGGCAATCAGTCATTGGGGTTCTATATGAGCATCCCTCACGCTCGGAGAGCAGCAATGCGATAAACATATGGAGCGGGACAGTACACACTCTGCCATCCATGAAGCGAGAAAAAACCGCGCGGACGCCAGGTGGCTCGACATACCTCTCCTAGAGCGTGTCTCAAAAAGGAAAATCCACTCGAACTTGCGAATTGTTCCGCTTGAGACACACTCTAAATCCCCAAAATCCTCAGTTTACCCCCTTCGTACCCTCCCTCCGCCATACTTATGCCACAGCCGGGCATTATAACATATTATGGCTAAGTTCCGCTTTGGAGGATGATACTATGTTCAGGTTCAGACCGCGCCGCGCTATGGCGCTGCTTACCGCCATATCCCTGCTTTCATTTAGCCCCTGCGCCCTTGCCGAAAGCAGCTTATACCCGGGCGCGCCCTCGATCAGCGACTATTCATCGCTCAGCGACGAAGAGAAGGCCGCGATACCGCTAATAAACGCCAGCCACCCGCTGCCGGAGGAATTTTACCTGCCGCAGGTCGAGGGGCGCGCGCAGGGCGGATACAGCGTAAAAAACGGCTTCAGCCCGCTAGTGAACCTTTACGCGCAGCGGCACTCGTTCCGGCTGGCGTCCAGCGACATATGGCTGTGCCGCCACGTATACGAGGCGGCGCAGGCGCTGTTTGCCGAGGCCGAGGCGCAGGACATGAACGGCTTTATAATAACCAGCGGCTACCGCAGCCGCGCGCGCCAGCAGGAGATATATGACGAAACGCCCGCAGGCTACGCGGCGCTGCCCGGCCAGAGCGAGCACGAGACCGGGCTGTGCTTCGACGTGACGGCGTTTAGCGATTCGGGCGACTTTGGCTCCACGCCGCAGTACGCGTGGCTTATCGCAAACTGCTGGGACTACGGGTTCATACTGCGCTATCCGGAGGGCACGTCGGACGTGACCGGCATACAGGGCGAGAGCTGGCACTTCCGCTACGTGGGCGTGGACGCGGCGCGCGAGATACTTGCGCGTGACATTACGCTGGAGGAATACCTCGATGGTATCGACCTTAACGCGATACCCGCGCACCCCTTGGACGGCGAATCAGGTTCAGCCGGTTCAAGTTCAAGCGCCGTCGCCACGATGCGCCCGGCTCAGGCCGCGACCGCCGCGCCTGCTCAGACCGCCGCGTCTGCGCAGACGCCAACGCCCACTCCTGCGCCCACGCTTGAGCCGCTGATTACCGCCACGCCCACCGAAGCAGTCGAATACGCGCCCACCACTCTTTCGGGCGAGGACATCAGCTTCATCGATCCCACGTATGTTCAGCGCGACGGCGAGAGCGTGATCTACCTTGCAGGCGGCTGTTTCTTCGGGCTGGAGAGCCTTATGCAGCAGATCGACGGAGTGAACAGCGCCGTAAGCGGCTATGCCAACGGCGACACCGTTTCGCCCGGCTATCGCGACGTAGCGTCCGGCCTGACCGGGCACCGCGAAACTGTGCGCGTCGAGTACGACCCGGACGTGGTTTCGCTGGACAAACTGCTGTATGCCTACTTCGCGGCCATCGACCCGGAGCAGGTCAACCGTCAGGGGCACGATGCCGGCACGCAGTATCAGTCGGGCATATACTACGTCGATTCCGCGTCGCGCGGCGCGGTGAACGTCGCCGCCGACGCACAGCATGAGCAGCATTCAAACTTTGCGGTAGAAATCGCGCCGCTGACCTGCTTCTACCCGGCGGAGGATTATTATCAGGACTATCTGGAGAAGAATCCGGGCGGCTACTGCCCGATAGATTCCGATGTGTTTGACCGCATACTGAGCGAAGTAAACGGTTAGGCTGCCTTTAAGGCATAATGCCAAGCGCCCGACTGCGGCGATATGTCTGGGTATAAAAACATTTTTTTGCGAAAGCGAGGACATTTTCATATGAAAGTTTCAGCGCACTATGAATCGGGGCGTAAGACCGTGGCCATACTCACCACCGGCGGCACAATCGCGGGCAGCGGCGAGATAGGCAAGGAGACTGGCTATGTGCCCGGCGCGCTGTCGGCGGAGGAGCTTATCGCCAGCGTGCCGCAGCTCAGCGAATCTGTCAACATCCGCGCGGTCGAAATCTGCTCGGTCAATTCCGACGATATAACGGGCGAAATATGGATTCACATGGCGCGCACCATAAACGAGCTGGCTCAGGACGACGAGATCGCGGGCTTTGTCGTGACGCACGGCACCGACACGCTGGAGGAAAGCGCGTATTTTCTCGACCTTACCGTAAAGACCGACAAGCCGGTTGTGCTGACCGGCGCGATGCGCCCGGCCACGTCGCTGTCCGCCGACGGCGCGATGAGTCTTTACCAGGCGGTATGCGCCGCCGCTGATAAAAAGTCGGTGGGGCTGGGCGTGCTGTGCGTGTTTTCCGACCAGATATTTTCGGCGCGCGCCGTGGGCAAGTCCAGCACGTATCAGGTAACGGCCATATCGGGCGGCGAGACCGGCTGTCTGGGCGTGGTGCGCAACGACGAGGTGTTCTATTATCAGGCCCCCCTGCGCCGCCACACCACGGCCAGCGAGTTTGACGTAAGCGCCATATCCCGCCTGCCCAAGGTGGAGATACTCTACTTCTATGTGGACGCAGACCCGGCGATGGTCGAGTTTGCGGCCGCGCGTTCCGACGGTCTGGTCATAGCGGGCGCAGGCGCGGGCGAATTCAGCAAGCGCTTTATCGACGCGATAGAGGGCCTGAGCATACCGGTCATAATCAGCTCCCGCACGGGCGGCGGCGTGATTACGCGCGATTCGCTGCTGTGCAAAAACACCGTGTCGGCGGGCGACCTGTCGCCGCAGAAGGCCGCGATACTGTTAAGGCTGGCGCTCACGCAGGGCTGTTCGGACAGAAAACAGCTAAAGCGCATGTTCAGCGAGTATTGACGGTTAAGGCGGCAAGCGCGGCGTAGTCCGATACCAGTATCAACGCGAAGCATTGGATGCTGCCTTAACCGCGCGCAAAAAAGCACATTCTGCCCATATTTAATACGATTTTGCCGCAAATGTAAGCTTTGGCGTCGCGCGCTTTTCAACCGCGCCGGGTTGTGTTATACTTAAATACAGGCAGTGGGATTATGCCCGCTGCCTGTATTTAAGTATCTGAACATATGCGGCTTTAGGCAGTTCAGGCGCTTTGACCCCGTTTGAAAAGCGCGCTGCGGGAACTGCCGTAAATGCCGATTTACTGCGATAGAGATTGTGATAAAGATGTATATTAGAAAGTATAAGAAAGGCGGTAGGCTGGCTAAGCTTAAAAAGGCGGCGGCACTGATGGCGCTGTGCGCTATTCTGGTACTGCCCGGCTGCACGAGCCAGCAGTCCGGCGACCCGCTCGCGGACTACGGCGCGGACGCGGCGCTGCCTCAGATAGATCGCGACCCCACTCCCGAGCCGGACACGCCCGCGCCCTCGCTTACGCCCACGCCCGCTGCGGCGGACTGGGCCGAACTGCCCATGGACGAATCCGCCCCCAAGACCACGCCCGCGCCGCGCCCCACGCGCCGCCCCACGCCCGCGTCGATGGACGCACAGTTGGGCGAGTTCATACGTGAACGCGAAAATTCCGAAATAGACAATACCGGCACGCTGCAGGCCAACGCAATGTCAGGCGGCATGGCGCTTGAATTTACCGACGCGGCGGGCGGCGATTATCTGTACTTCACCGCCGCCGACGGCAGGCTGTACCGCCAGATACGCATGGACGGCGCGCCCGTCACGTCGTCGTGGGAGCCCGCCGACGCGCAGGCCGTCGCGTCCGACCGCGCCGAGGGGCTTATGCGCACACTGAACGGCGATCTGATGTACGTGAGCGGCGGCAAGCTCATACGCCTTACCGACGGCGACGGCGCACAGCGCGACGTGATATGCGCCTTCGACAGCATAAGCTGCCTTACCCGCTGGGACGACAAATTCCTGTTCATCGCGCACAAGGGCGATGACAGCGGCGTGTACGCACTGGGCGATTCGAGCGCGCCCGAGCAGATCATACTTGGCGTGCGCGCGATGCAGGTGGACGTGGTTGAGCGCTGCATAATCGCGATGGACGACGAGGGTCTGAAGGCGTACTCGCTGGAGGGCGACCTGATCTCGCCCATGATTACGTGCGATATGACCACATTCTGCTATTCGGGCGGCAATCTGTACTATTCGACCGGCGGCGCGATATACCGGCTGATGCCGGGCGGCGCGGTCGAGCGCGTGCTGGACGCGGGCGCGACGTGGATCGGCTGCATGGGCGACGATATGTTTTATATCAGCTCGTTCGACGGCAGTCTGCGCAGGTGCGGTTTGGACGGCGCGGACGACCGCGCGGTAAGCGATGGCCCCGCGTACAATCCGACGCTTTTGAGCGACCGCATAGTATACGCCACCGAGATTGACGGCGGCATAGACGCGGAGGCGGTCTACTGACTAAAATAAAATGCGGGGTCAGGCATAAGCCCGATCTCCGCTAAGTATCCCGCGCTTACAGCCCGCGCGCGTATTCGTCCATAAGCGCCGACCACGCGGTGAGGTATTCACGGCACTCGTCATCCTGACTGAGCGCATCAAACGCCTGAGTGCACGCATTCACAAACGCGCGGTCGAATGCGCTCATGCCGTACCCGGCCAGCGGACACAACGCGAATGCGCGCCGGTCGAGCGCGGCCCTGAACCCGCCCGCAGTTTTATGCGGCGCGACCGGGAACAGCCGGCACGCCAGCGGCCTTTCGTCGCGCGGACAGCGCCCGTCGCATACCAGTATGTGCGCCTGAGGCAGTCCCTCGAACTGAGCGGGCTTTACGCGTGCCCATGCGCAGTCGCAGTAGGCCGCCTCCTCGCCCGGGAACAGCAGCATGCCTTCCTCGTCGGCGCTGTCGCTCTTACAGCACGCGCCGCCGCAGTATGCGCCGCAGTCGGTCTTTAGCGGCGTGAGATCTTTTAGCAGCTCGCGCGCGGCCTGAATTTCGGGTTTCATACGTATCACCATCCGAAAAGTTTATTGCGGCCATTATACCACATGCCCGCGCCGATTGCCACCGCGCGGGGTGGGCTTCCACCGAAACGATATTCTACTCTCAGGCAGGAGAGCATATTATGAAGGATTTCCTACTTCGCAACCTGAAGCTGTTTGCAGCTGAGACGGTTGTGCTGTGCGCGTTCTGCGCGGCGTATCTGCTGCTTAGTCCAATGGCGGGCGACGTGCTTTACGCGCTGTACATGGTTTATATGTGGGTGCTGTGCCCGCTGGTCGGCGGCGCGATTACCGTGCTGGCGGCTAAGAAAGGTATGCAGCCCTACCTCGCAATGTGGGCGCTGCCGGTATGGCCCGCGGTGATGCAGCTAATGCTTACCGGCACGGCGCTGGACATGAGCGCGGTCGTAACATACGCATTGATAGGGCTTATCTGCGCGGCGGCGGGCGGCGAGCTTAAACGGCGTTCAGGCAGATAAAGCGGCGTGCTTTTGCCTTGCAAAAAAGGCGATATGGAGGCGGCGGTATGGGCATTATACTGACATGCGACATAGGCACCACGGCGTGCGCTGCGTTTAATGCAGACGGCACCAAGATTTCCGACGTGCGCATCGAATATACCGCCGAATACCCGCGCCCCGGCTGAGCCGAGGCCTACGCGCATGTGTACGACGTGTTCAGGCAGGTGTACGGCCAAATCAGCCCGATACACAAGGCGCTCCGGAAGCGTTAATGCGCAGGAAAATTGCGATTAGTGCAGACTCGATTTAATGTAAAGCAGGTACAATTAAGTCGTTTGCTGGGTACGTTAAGGCAGGAGGAGAAGTCCGCTTTGCTTAAAATGCGCGCTTACCGTGCGGCAGCGGCTTATGCCTTAAAAAAACAAAGCAGACGCGGCGTATAAATGCCGCCTGAATATATGCGATTAATGTGCCGCACGGGCGGCGATTGTGAGGCTGGAACTTGAAATATCATATTGACGAACACAAAAACTACATCCAGAAGGTCATGAACAAGTGGCAGAGCATATACCGCATGGCGCACGCCGCCACCGGTTCGAGCGAGCTGGCCGAGCTGGTGCTGCAGGAGGCGCTGCTGGATGCATATATCCATGTGGACGACGGCTCTTTGCGCGAGAACATGCGCCGCGCGATTACCGAAAGCGCGATGGCGCACCTGAAGGCCGCGCGCAAGGCCGGGCATCTGGATGTGGACTGGGACGGCTTTACCCGCCGTCCCGACGGGCTGAGCGAGCAGGACGCGCCCATATGGGACTTCATGCACGAGCAGACCGTGCAGGTCAAGCGCGTGATACTTCTTCGGTACATGCTGCGCTGGTCGCCGCGCCAGATCGCCGACGCGATGGACATGCACACCGGCGAGGTGAAGGAGCTTATAACCCGCACTATGGCGCAGCTTCAGCGGCGCATGGGTTCATCCCTGCCCACGACGCGCAACGTGCGCATATCGCCGCTGGACAGGACGCTGGTGCGCGTGCTCAGGCTGGAGCTTAATCGCGGCGGTGACGATTTGCCCGACGTGGGCGCGGTAATGCAGGCGTTCGAGCAGGACGCGGCCGCCGTGCGCCGCCCCAACATGACCGCGCGCAAGCTGACCGGCGGCGTGCTGCGCATGGCGATCGCACTGGCGCTGGCGCTGATATTCTATCTGGGCGCGATAATGGCGCAGGACCCGTTCGGCCAGACCACGCACATATCGCAGACCCCCGACCCGGACGCGACCGCCGCGCCCGTGCTGACCCTGCCCGCGCTGGGCGGGTACGAGATGATCGACGCGGGCAGGCAAATGTCGATCACCAACCTGAGCGAACTGGAGTACTATTTCTCGCTGCCCGTGGCGCGCCTTAACGATGCGGCATGGAACATAAGCGCGGCGTACATACGCGACGAGCGCGGCATAGGCGGCGCGACCACGCGCGCGGCGGTGATCGAGTACTCGGACGCCAACGGCCAGACGGTCAAACTGCGCAGTATGCTGCCGGGCAGCGAGGCGTGCGAGCGGCTGGAGGATCAAATGGCATATATAGGCAGTGCGGCTGTGTTGAGCGGCCAGACTGCCGTCCAGCTCCAATCGGGGAGTCTGGCGCGTATCTACACGATGATAGGTCAGGCGGTGTATTGCATCGAGGGCGAAATCCCGATGAGCGAGCTGAATACGCTGGCTGAGGAAGTCAGTGTGGCTCAGGCATAAGGCGCAGGGCTGCGCTTATTGCCTTACAAACCGAATATGCGGTAAAGCCGGGGCAAACGCTCCGGCTTGTTTTTATGCCTTTACAGACATCGCGGCGCAACTTTATCGCTATCCTGCAAAACCTGATAAACTTGCCGCGCGTTATGCGTATAACCAGCCGGGCAGTGCATGACGTGTGCGCCTTAGCCGTCGTTTCCGGCATTATATAACCGTTTGTTAGTAGCGCCTGTAAGATGTGTGTGATATAATTAAGCCAAGAATCAATCACATCCCACACATTACTATCAGTACTCGGGAGGAAGCAAAATGCTGGCAAAACTCAAGGCGCTGTATACGCCGCCTGCAGGGCTGAAGCCGCTGTTCACGGGACGCGATCTGGCGCGCATGATCTGGCCGCTGATATTGGAGCAGACGCTCTCGCTGACCATCGGCATGGCCGATACCGCGATGGTCGCGCGCGTGGGCGAGGCGGCGTTGTCGGGCGTATCGCTGGTGGACAGCATAAACGTCGTGCTGATTCAGCTGTTCTCGGCGCTGGCCACCGGCGGTGCGGTCGTGTCGGCGCAGTATCTGGGACAGGGCTCTCAGGACAAGGCGCAGGACGCGGGGCGGCAGCTGTACGTGCTGTGCCTGCTGGTGTCGGGCGCAATAACGGCGCTCACGCTCGCGTTCAGGACGCCCATACTCGATCTGATCTATGGCACAATTGAGGCCGACGTAATGGCCAGCGCGCAGATATACTTTACCCTGACCGCGCTCAGCTATCCGTTCCTCGCGCTATATAACGCGGGCGCGGCGCTGTACCGCTCGATGGGCAAGACGCGCGTGACGCTGATAATATCGATCGTAATGAACGTAATCAACCTCGTCGGCAACGCGATAACCATCTATGCGATGGGCATGGGCGCGGCGGGCGCGGGACTTGCGACGCTCATATCGCGCGTGATCGGCGGCGCGGTGATCACTTTCCTTTTGCGCAATCCCAAGAACACATTGGCGCTGCGCTCGTATTCGCTGCGGCTCACCGGCGACATGGTGGGGCGCATACTGCGCATAGGCGTGCCCAGCGGTCTGGAAAACAGCATGTTCTCCTTTGGCAAGCTGCTCGTGGCCTCGCTCATATCCTCTTTGGGCACCACCGCTATAGCGGCCAACGCCATCGGCAATAACCTGGCCGTGGCGCAGAACATGCCCGGCATGGCCATAAACCTTGCGATAATCACCGTGGTGGGTCAGGCGATGGGCGCGGGTCAGAAGGGCGAGGCGCGCCGCTATACGCGCGTGCTTATGACCACGATATACATATGCGAATGGCTGCTAAACATACCCATGATAATCTGGGCCGAGCCGCTGGTGCGTGTGTGCGGCCTGTCGGGCGCGGGCGTGCCCGACGCGGTGTGGATAGTGCTGTTCCACGGCGTGTGGGCGCTGTTTACATGGCCGCTGTCCTTCTCGCTGCCCAATACGCTGCGCGCGGCGGGCGACGTGCGCTATACCATGATAGTGTCGGTCGTGAGCATGTGGCTGTGCCGCGTGCTGCTCAGCTACGTGCTGGCGTGGTACGGATTGGGGCTAAAGGCCGTGTGGATCGCCATGATATCCGACTGGGCCGTGCGCGGCGCGTTCTTCTGGGCGCGCTATCGCGGCGATAAGTGGCTGCAAAAGAAAGTTGTCTGATCAATTTATGTGAGGTAGTCAGCATGCGATATATATCCGATGAAAAGTTCATACATGCGTTTACTCCCAGCCTCAGCCCGATAGTCACGATAGACGAGGGCGAGACAGTTACCGTGCACACCGTGGACTGCTATTGCAATGTCTTAAAGGCCGACAACGACCCGTGGCTGGAACTGCGCAAGCATGTGCCCGGCCCCAACCCCGCGACCGGCCCCATCGAGGTTAAGGGCGCAATGCCGGGCGACACGCTGGCAGTCGAGATACTGGACATACGCCCGATCGAGTTCGGCATGATGAACGTGCGCCCGGGCGTGGGCTCGCTGGGCGAGTTTGTCGAGGACTGCGTGACCAAGCGGTTTGATGTAAAGGACGGCAAGATCGATTTCTTCGGCCGCACGATAGACGCGGTTCCGATGATTGGCGTAATCGGAGCGGCGACTGCCCCCGCCGACGGCGAGATCGATACCGAAACGCCACATAAGCACGGCGGCAACATGGACGACCGCCATATAACCGCGGGTTCGACCGTGTATCTGCCGGTGCGTCAGGCGGGCGCGATGCTGGCGCTGGGCGACGTGCACGCGCTGATGGGCGACGGCGAGGTAGGCATATGCGGCCTTGAGTGCGCCGCCGAAGTCGATCTCAAATGCCATGTGATACACGGCGTGTGCGAGGACTGGCCGGTCGTGCGCGACGCGCAGGGCTGCTACCGCGTCAACTGCTCGGCCGAAAATCTGGATGCGGCCGCGTATCTGGCGCGCGTGAACCTGCTCAAGTTCCTCAAGCGCCGCATACATACGCTGACCAATGACCAGCTTATAATGCTGATGAGTCTGGCGGGCGATCTGGAGATTGCTCAGATAGTCGATCCGCTCGTGACATGCCGCATGGGCATACGTCCGGGCTATCTGCCTGAGCTGGAGTTCTGATTATTTTCAGGCAGGGGTCAAACGCATGCCTCCTGCCTTACGACTACTAACAATAAGCGAGGAGATGGACATATGAAGAATTTCGAGTTTTTCAGCCCCACGCACTACGTATTTGGCCGTGGCGCGGAGAACAAGGCGGGCGATGAGCTTAAAAAGCTGGGCGGCACGTATGCGCTCATACATTACGGCGGCGGTTCGGCGGTGCGCTCCGGACTTATCGACCGGGTAAAGCGGTCGCTGGACGAGGCGGGCGTAAAGTACGAAGTGCTGGGCGGCGCGCAGCCCAACCCGCGCGCGGCGCTGGTGTACAAGGGCATTGAGCTGTGCCGCGAGAAGGGCATAGACTGCCTGCTGGCCGTGGGCGGCGGCAGCGCGATAGACTCCTGCAAGGCCATTGCGACCGGGCTGAAATACGACGGCGACTTCTGGGACATGTTCGCGGGCAAGGCCAAGGTGCCGGGCGCGATGCCGTTCGGCGTGGTGCTGACCATGGCGGCGGCGGGTTCGGAAGGCTCTAACAGCTGCGTAATCACCAATGAGGACGGTATGCTCAAGCGCTCCACCTCGTCCGACTTCAACCGCCCGCGCTTTGCGCTGATGAATCCGGAGCTGACAGAGACGCTGGGCGCGTATCAGACGGCGTGCGGCGTGGCGGACATGATGAGCCATGTGTTCGAGCGCTACTTTACCAATGTACCCGACGTTTCGCTGACCGACCGGCTGTGCGAGGCGGTGCTTTCGTCGATAGTCGAGGCCGCGCCGCGCGCGATTGCCAACCCGCACGATTACGAGGCGCGCGCCGCGCTGATGTGGTCGTCCACGCTGGCGCACAACGACACCTGCGGTCTGGGCCGCGAGAGCGACGGCGCGAGCCACAAGCTGGCGCACGAGCTGTCGGCGCTGTACGACACGGCGCACGGCGCGACTATGGGGCTGATATTCCCGGCCTACATGCGGTTCCTGCTGAAGAAGGGCGACGCGGACATGCGTCTTGCGCGGCTGGCGGTGAACGTATGGGGCTGCCAGATGGATTACGAGC
This sequence comes from uncultured Eubacteriales bacterium, assembly GCA_948467645.1. Classification (GTDB taxonomy): domain Bacteria; phylum Bacillota; class Clostridia; order Christensenellales; family Aristaeellaceae; genus Fimadaptatus. The sequence goes on from CAOKFD010000074.1 coordinate 11,093, forward strand.
ATCCCGACCGCACGGCGCTGGAGGGCATATGCCGGTATGAGAATTTCTTAAAGTCGCTGGGTCTGCCGCGCGATTTTGCCGCGATAGGTGCGCGCCGCGAGGACATACCGGCGCTGATTGCGAAGGTACGCCGCCGCGCGGATGGTTTGGTGGGCAATTTCCGTCCGCTGAACGACGACGACATGCGCGCGATATACGAGATCGCGGCGGGCGAATAAGGGCGTCATTTATTTAAGTCAAGGCCGGAGCAACATTTGCCCCGGCCTTTTACCTATAAAAATATACGTATAATTGCGCTGAAACAAACGCAAACGTGCTTGATATAAGTGAACATTTAGACTATAATGGGTGCATAACGTTGGAGAAAGTTCATTATATGAGGTGATTTGATTGAGCATAAAATCCAGTTTCACCCGATCGGCGAAGCTGCTTACGCAGACGCGCGCGCTGACTATGGCGGCGATGCTGGTTGCGCTGCACGTAGCGTTATCCAGTGTGCGTGTACAGATAACGCCCGAACTGCGCCTTAGCATAGGCTTTATAACGCAGGCGGCGGCGGGCATGTTACTCGGCCCGGTAATCGCGATGCTGACGGGCGCGGCGGGCGACATAATATCGCATCTGCTCTTTCCGACGGGCGCATACTTCCCGGGCTACACCTTCACGGCGGTAGTAGGCGGGCTTATATACGGCGCGTTGCTGTTCGACCGGCCGCGCGTGGGCTATCTGAGGGCGCTTGCGACCAAGGGCGCGGTCAGCGCCGTATGTAACCTGTTTTTGAACACGCTGTGGATATCCATGACGGGCGGCAAGGCCATGATGGTGCTACTCCCGGCGCGCGCGCTCAAGAATCTGGGCCTTTTGCCGATAGAAGCGCTGCTGCTGTACATGACCGCGGCAGCGCTGACGGTCGTGCTAAAGCGCGCGGGCGTACAGCGCGGGGTTCGTGAATAAGGGGGTACGGGGGGACGTGTTCTTTCTTTTCAGTAGAAAAGAAAGAACCAAAGAAAAGCCGATTGGGCTGTTCTCCCGCAAATATTCCTTAGTTCGGTCGTCTTAGGAAAATTATATATAGGAAGCATCGATTGCTTTCTTTCGCCGCTGATTCGCTCTAAGAGTCAGCGGCGTTTGCTTTCATCCTTGTTTGTGGCTCACGCATTCTATAATCTTATCAGTTTCGGGATTCCGCGAATGGAGTTTTCTTGTTTAGGCAGGTTGCGCCCGCGCCATGTTCGCCACCCCTCGGCGGCTCAATTGCAGACTCGGCGGTGAGGTTCACGCCCGCCGGAAAGTATGGCGGGCGCGAAAACCGGCCATCCCGACGCGAAACTAGATGTATGAGCGGCCATCCATGCCGCGCCCACCATAAATTAAAGTGGGCGCGGAAGCAATAATC
>CAOKFD010000075.1:0-11876 GCA_948467645.1 uncultured Eubacteriales bacterium
ATGGCGCAGCGACGCCCGAAATTGCGGATTAGGGAATTTTTGAGACACACTCTAACCCCAATCCGCTAAATATATGCCTTAAACCGACTGTGAAAATACACATGGCGACCGCGCCGACTGACGAGGCGATTATGACAGATTTAAGTGAAAAGCGCGCGCTTGCGCGAAAGATATTCTGCCCGGATAACGGGCGGGTCAAACTGGGCCTTGCGCCCATGGCGGGCGTGACCGACCTGCCGTACCGTATGCTGTGCCGGGAGATGGGCGCGGACTTTGCCGTGAGCGAGATGATAAGCGCCAAGGGCTTCTTATTAAATCGTAAGCCCAACGACAATGTGCGCGCGCTGTACGCGGTTGCGCCGTGCGAGACGGTGGGCATACAGCTTTTCGGCAGCGAACCCGAACTCATCGCACAGGCGGCGCAGGCGTTTGAAAAGCGCGGCTGTGCCTTCATCGACATCAACATGGGCTGTCCCATGCCCAAGATAACCGGCAACGGTGAAGGCTCTGCGCTTATGCGCACGCCCAACCTCGCCGCCGAAATCGTAAGGCAGACCGCGCAGGCGATAAGCATACCGCTCACGGTCAAGATGCGCGCAGGCTGGGACGACGATTCGGTGAACGCGGTCGAGCTGGCGCAAATGCTGGAAGCAAGCGGCGCGGCGGCGATATGCGTACACGGCCGCACGCGCGAACAGTATTACTCTGGTCAGGCCGACTGGGGCGTGATAGCGCGCGTAAAGCAGGCGATAAGCATTCCCGTCATAGGCAATGGCGACGTGATTTCGCCCGAAACCGCGCGGCAAATGCTGGACGAAACCGGCTGCGACGCGATAATGATAGGCCGCGGCGCGCAGGGCGACCCGTTCCTGTTCGACCGTATACGCGCGGCGCTGATGGGCGGGGACGTGCCCGCGCCCACGCCGCATGAGCGGCTCGAAATGATGCGCCGCCACAGCGATATGCTTGCGGCGTGGCGTGGCGAGGCAATCGCCGTGCGCGAGATGCGCAAGCATATCGCGTGGTACCTGCACGGTCTGCGCGGCAGTGCGCAGATACGCGCGCAGCTGCTTACACTGACCGATCCGTATGAAGTCGATCGTCGGCTGGAGGAGTACATCGAAAGCCTGTAAAGCCCTCAGCTGTGCCCGAAAATCCGATTGTGCTTAGCCATGATTTCGTTGTACAGCGCGAACGAACGCTTGGGCGGCTCAGACGCAGGGCGCTCGTTCATGCGTGAATTCGGCATATTGGGTTCGACATTTTGCTCAGGCACAACGTCCGGCAAGTCGTAAGCCCTGCTAAATTCATCGTAAGGCGAATCGATATGAGCCGGGCCGTAAGAATATGTATCGCGCTCCGCACGCGGCATGTCGGCGCTTGCCTGCCACGCGGCCCAGCGGTCGGCCTGATCCACGCGGCTGAGCGAGGCAAATCCCGTGCGTTCGCCGTCAATCTGTCTGCGCGCGGCGTTTTGAAGCATGGTGAAATTATCCATATGCGCACCTCCTCGCAATATCGTATGCGTCGCGGCGGATTGTGTGCGCGGTTACAATAAAAGCATGGGGGTGTGAATATGAACTATCGTAAGTGGAGCATAGTGTCGCGTATACTCAGCCTGCTTAGCTGCGTATTTCTTCTGATAGGCCTGCTGTCACAGCCGCGCAACGTGGCTATGCTGGTTCTGGGAATATTTTTTATGACTGCGGGCTTTATCGTATCGGCAACCAAGCTCAAGTGCCCCGAGTGCGGCGCGAGCGTGCCGGAGCGCTTCGGCATGAAGGTGGAGAAGTGCCCGAGGTGTGGGGCGAAGCTGTAACCGGCGGGGCAGGGGATATGCCTTAACAGCATAAAAGACAATTGAAACATGCCTAAAACAAGCGGCGGCGAAGCAGAATCAGCTTCACCGCCGCTTGCGTTTACAGTCAATAAAATCGCCCTTTAGAACATCAATTCATATTCGCCGCCAACCTCCGAAGCAAACCGTGCAATGCCGTCCGCGTCGGGCTTGACAATCTTTCCATCAGGCAGTTTTACGCCCCTAAAGCCTTCTGCCTTAACCGCGCACTCGCCGCCCCGATGCGACTTTACGCGCCCGGAGCAAATCGCGTTTGCGCGCCAGCTAAGATCGCACTCAAACCCGCCGCGCGCCCTCAGCCCGCTGAACGAGCCGTTTATCCATCCGAACGCGGGCGTGGGCAGCAACTCTATGTATCCGTTGTGGCTCTGCAAAAGCATCTCGCCTATGCCCGCCGCAAACCCGAATATGGCGTCGATCTGCACGTGCCCTTTTGTGAGCATGTTCGCGCCGAAATTCGTGGGCACGGACGAAAGCAGACGCGTGCACAGCCCCCTGTCATGGAAGCGCGCCGCCAGGCACAGCGCCCACGAGCCGGGCCAGTTATACGTCATGCCGCCGTGCGCCACGCGCCGCTGCAGCGACAGATACGCCGCGCGATACTCGGCGGGGAAGTCGCGTTCGTTGATTATCGACGCGGGATATACGCTGTACAGGTGCGAAACGTGGCCCATGCCGGGCGTGCACTCCTCGTAATCCTCGTACCACTCCTGAAGCGTGCCGAACCGGCTGATCTTGTACGGCTCCAGCCGGGGAAGCGCGGCGCGCATCTGCATATCAGTTTCGTCCTCGGCCAGTCCCAGTATTTCCGCGCCCTTGAGCGTATTGCTAAACAACTCGCGTATGAGCGTCATATCCATGCACGAACCCTTTGTAATGGACGATATCTCGCTCATGTCGGCGGAAAAGCGGTTCTCCGGGTCTATGTCCGTAACCATGTCGCGGTACGTGCGCCCGCCTGGAATTATGTGCTTGTTTTCGGGCGACGTCGACGGCGCGATTGTGAGCCGGTCGCCGTCCTCGCACAAATACCCCAGCATGAACTGCGCCGCGCCGCGTATCGCCGGGTAAGCCACATCGCGCAGGAAATTTTTATCGCGCGTGTATTCGTAATGCGTCCACAGGTGCTGGCACATCCACGCGCCGCCAAACGGCCAGAAGAACCACGCCGCATCTTCGCACGCGGGCACGGCCATGCGCCACAGGTCCACGTTGTGATGCGCGACCCAGCCGTCCAAATGATAGTAGTCGCGCGCGACGCGCTCGCCGCTTTGCGCGGTTTCGCGTATCAGATCGAACATGGGTTCGTGGCATTCGCTCAGCGCAAATATCTCGGCGGGCCAGTAGTTCATCTGTACGTTTATGTTAGTTGTGTAGTTGCTCGACCACGGCGGCTGTACGCTGTCGTTCCATATGCCCTGCAGGTTCTCGGCCTGAGTGCCGGGGCGGGAGCCGGATATAATCAGATACCGCGCGTACTGTGCCGCCAGCGCGCCTACGGACGGGTCGAACACGCCGCCGCCGTTGAGCGCAAACCTCTGCGAGGTAGGCAGTGCGCCGGTAATTTCCTCATCCAAATCCAGTTTTACGCGCCCATAAAGCGCTTGATAACCGGCGATATGCGCTCTGAGCGCGTCGTCCCAGTGGCCAGCGGCGGTAAACTCATCGGCAAGCCTGTCAACAACCCTGTTCACGTCGCGGTCGCGCGGCTGCATGTACCCGGCGTAGTTGGTGCCCGCGGCTATCGCGATCACGGCATAGCTCGCGTCGTTTACATATATGCGCGTGCGATCGGTAAAGACCTTGCCGTCGGTATCAATTACGCGCATCTGCGCGGCAAACCGCAGTGCGTTGGACTCACTCTCGTCCAGGTATACTAGCGGGGGCTGCACCGGGGTATAGCTGGGCTCGGCATGATCGGGCGCAATGCCGCGTAGTGTGACTGCGCCGTCCGACACGCGCACGCTGTGCTTGAGCTTTGAATCCATGCTCGCCGCAAGATCGAGCGGGCCGCCCTCGGCGCTGAAACGCGCGTATATTAGCTGGCGATCGTATGACACGAAGTACTCGCGCCGGTAAAGCGCGTCGCCCAGCCTGTATTCGAGCGTCTCGACCGCGTCGTCCAGATCGAGTACGCGCGAATAGTCCTTTATCAGCGCGGCGTCCGGGCTTATCACATGTTTCAGCTTCATATTGCGGCGGTCGTTTTTTTGCCCGACGCATATGTGCGCGCTGGCCAGCGGCATGTACGCCTCGCCCCATGTGCCTTCCATTTCGTCGTTTATTATGTTGTTGGCCTGCTTTACGTCGCCGCTCAAAGCCAGCGCTTGCGCGCGCTTCAGATTGTCGTAATAGCCTTCGTTCACGCGATAGCTTTCGCTGCCGCTCCACAGTGTGTCGTCGTTTATCAGTATTTCCTCAAAAGGTACACCGCCGTATATCGTGGCTCCCAGCCTGCCGTTGCCCAGCAGGTGCGCATCCTCGAACGAACGGGCGCTGGTGTTTTCGTAAAGCCGCATTTTTGGATACCCCCTCCGCAGTATATTTACGTTGAATTATACATGGTATCGGCGGAACGTCAAGCTATGTTATTTGCCATATGGTATGTAAGCGGACATGCGTATAAAATCATAAGTGTAAAAGTACAAACCGCATGAAAAATGTCATGTTTACAATCACACAAAAAAGTGCTATCATATATAACGTAACGTTAAACAATGGAGGCCATTATAATGACCAGCAAACTATTTATGAAAATAATAGCTTCCTATATAATATTGTGCGCAATTCCGCTGATTACCGGTCTCGTGGCATACGAAAATGCCGTAAGCAGCGCCGAAAAACAGACGGTAAGGCTAACGGGCGCGGCGCTTCAGCGCGCGGCGGCCATGACCGACAACGCCATCGGCGAGATCGAATCGATGACCGCGGGTCTGGCGGTCAATCCCAACATAACCAGCATGGTATCCAGCTGCCCGATCAGTCAGGAGGCGACGGCGCATTCCAATATGCAAAACGCGTATAAGACGCTGAAAAACAACAGGGCCATAAGCGGCAATCTGCTGGATATAATGCTGTACAGCAGCCGCTCGGACACAATGATTACGTCCACGCATATATTTATCAGTCTGGACAGGTATTATAACGTTTTCTTCAGATATGACGGAATGGATGCGAACGCCTGGCGCGACTACATGCTGAATGACGCGCACTATGCCCGCTATTTCCCCGCGCGGCGCGTGACCATGCGCACCGACACGGAAGAAGCTACTGTCAAAAGTCATGACGCCATACTGTATACGCGCAGCGTGCGCACAATGTCCGGCATGGGCAAGCTAATTGCCGTAATGCCATTGGAAAGTGTCACTGCCGCGCTTGAGGAAATACTTGAAACGTATACCGACGGCAGCGTGCTTGTGTACGATGCGACCGGTCAGGAGCTGGCCGCGCTGGGCGACGTGAGCGAGGAGGTGCGCTCCTTAGCGTGGGACGCGGCATATTCCGACGGCGATAGCGGCGCCACGCTCAGTACTTCGTCGGGCAGCCGCTTTATAGTGGTCAGCCAGTCCAAAAACGGCTGGCGCTTCGTGGCCGCGCTCAGCCCCGATCAGATATTCGGCGACATAAATTACCTGAAGCTTGCGGTATATGTAATGCTGGGCGTGGAAATCGTCATGCTCGTCATACTGGCGATTCTGTTCGCGCGGCGCTATTTCAAGCCTGTACGCGGTCTGGTGGAACTGGTGGGGGACGACGACGCGGGCGCTCAGGGCGTGGGCCGCCCCGGCAACGCGAGCGAATACGATTACCTGCGCCAGATGATCACACTCATGAAAAACAACTGCGTGGCCGCCAATTCGCGCCTGGACGCGCAGTCGCAGATGCTGGGCCGTCAGCTGCTCGCGTCGCGGCTGCGCGGCGATACACCCGAACGCGTGCTGCGCGAAAGCTTTGAGCGCGCGCAGCAGCGCTATCCCGAGGACGACGCGGCGGTGGCGCTGATAATGGTGGAGACCGGCGACAGCGGCGATACTCAGGGCGATATGACGCGCCTGCTGCTCATCGAACAGCTCGCAGGTCTGCCGCACGCTGCGGCCGCGTCCACCCGCTTGGACGAGGAGCGCTGGGCGGTAGTGTTTTTCTGCGGCGAAGGTGAGCAGCGCGCGCTGCTTGCCGATCTTATGCAGGCGTTTGCCGCCGCGTCGTGTCCGCCGCCGCGCATAACTATCTGCCCGTCCGACAGCAGTCATACGCTTTGCGAGCGATACAAGTACGCCGACATGCGCGTGCACCGCTGGGACGCCGAGCCGGGCGCGATAGACCGCGTGGACTCCTACGAGCAGCTGCGTTCCATAAGCGTGCATTATTCGGTCAAGTCGGAGGAACGCATAATACGCCTGACCAAGTCCGGCTCGACCGCCGAGCTTAAGGCGGCGCTGGACGGCGTTGTCGAGAAAAACCGCGCCTGCCTGCGCGAAGACCCCGGCGTCGCGACGCGCCTTATGTGCGCGTTCCATATGACGTGCGCGCGCATACAGCGCGAGGCGCAGTTTACTCCGGCGGCGGGGGAGCACGACATTGTAAACGTGGAGCCGTCCAGCGTGATACGCGCCGATTCGCCGCTGGAGGATTTCTACGCGTGGTGTATGCGCGCCGCAGAGCAGATCGAGCGTCAGCGCAAGGCTGCGGGCAATCGCCGCGCAATCGAGCCCATATGCGAGTTTATCGACGCAAACTATGCCGATAAGCAGATGAGCCTTACCGTGGTTGCGGAAAAATTCGGCCTGTCCGAGACATATCTGTCCCGCCTCTTTAAGGCGCAAAAGGGCGTGAACTATTCCGAATATCTGGAACGCCTGCGCATAAACCGCGCGTGCGAGCTGCTCTCGGAGGGCAGATCAGTCGAAGTCACCGCCGACCAGACCGGCTATAATTCGGTCACGGTGTTCCGCGCGGCGTTTAAGCGCATATGCGGCGTAAATCCCAGCGAGTTTAAGGCGGGCGGCAGCTCCGCATCGGCTAGCAAGACTTTGGAATGATATTTGTGCGTTGAAGCGTCCGGGCGGCATATAATGCGACCGGGCGCTTTCATATATCGCGCGGCGATTTACGGAGCTTACTGCGCATAATGCGCGGCATAGGTTCCTTTTTTGTAATATACCCCGGCACATAAGGATAAAAACGGCTGCACAATGTGGAAAACATGCCCAAAGTAGCAAAAAACATGTCTAATGACAAGTAAAATATGGCCGAATGACAGTAAACATAGCTTGAAATCCTCAAAATTGTTAAGTAAAATAAAATCATAGCTTATGTCGAGACGCGCCGCGCCCATTGCGGCACGGTCGGGTTTCGATGATTCGCGAAAGGAGAGGGCGTAATTGAAGACTCAGGCAGCCTCGGCAAAATCCCGCAAAATGCACAGCCATTCGTTGGTGTACGACGCCAAAAAGAACTGGCAGCTGTACCTAATGCTGCTCTTGCCGGTGGCATATATCATCATATTTGCTTACATCCCCATGGGCGGCGCTACGATAGCGTTTAAGGACTATCGAATAAAGAAGGGCGTATGGGGCAGTCCGTGGGTCGGTTTGCAGCACTTTGAAAACTTCTTTACTACTCCTAACTTCTGGATGCTGCTGAAAAACACGCTGGTGCTGAGTCTGTACAGCCTGCTCGCATCCTTCCCGTTTCCGATACTGCTGGCGCTGGCGATCAACGAGTGCGCCTCCCGCAAGTACCGCAAGACGGTTCAGATGATAACATACGCGCCCTACTTCATATCGACCGTCGTTCTGGTCGGCATAATGAGCAACTTCTTCTCGCTGCGCACCGGCTTTGTCAATAGCATTGCAAAGCTCATCGGCGCAGAGCAGATAAACTACATGGGCATATCCTCGCTCTTCAGGCACATGTACGTCTGGTCGGGCGTGTGGCAGTCGGCCGGCTACAGCGCGGTAATATACATCGCGGCGCTGTCCAGCGTGGACTTCAGCCTTGTCGAGGCCGCACAGATAGACGGCGCGGGCCGTCTGCGCCGCATATGGCATATCGATATACCGACCATACTGCCTACCATAGTCATACAGCTTATACTGGCCGTGGGCAGCATAATGGGCATAGGCTTTGAAAAGGTATACCTCATGCAGAACCCGATAAACCTCGAAGTGTCCGAGATAATCTCCACGTTCGTGTTCAAGCGCGGTATGACGCAGTTCCAGTATTCCTACGCCACCGCCGTGGGTCTGTTTAACTCTATAATCAACCTGATACTGATAGTGCTGGCCAACATGTTTGCGTCCAAGGTCGGCTCGACTTCGCTGTTCTAATGGGAGGTGTGATCCATGAGCCAGAAAGCAGTAGAGAATAACAAGAACCACATAAAGACTTACAACGCATTCTCGGATCACGCCACAATGGTTTTCGTGTATGCGTTTACGTTCCTGATGGCGCTGTGCGTGCTGGTGCCGCTGGTGTTCGTGATCGCGGCGTCGTTCTCGTCGCCGGATGCGCTTTTGTCGGCAAAGGTATTCCTGTGGCCGGTTGACTTCACGCTGCGCGGCTACAAGATGGTCGTGGAGCACGACATGCTGCCCACCGGCTTCAAAAACACCATCATTTACGCGCTGCTGGGCACATCGATCAACATATTCATGACCGTCATCGCCGCATATCCGCTCAGCCGCAAGGATCTTAAGATACGCAACGCGGTAATGATGCTGTTTGCGTTTACCATGCTGTTTAACGGCGGTATGATCCCGACCTACCTGTTGGTACGCGATCTGGGTCTGGTCGATACCATATGGGCGATGGTACTGCCCAACGCCATGGCGGTATGGAACCTGATAATCACGCGCACGTATTTCCAGACGACCATACCCGACGAAATGCTGGAAAGCGCCAATATCGACGGCTGCGACGACTTTAAGTTCCTTATAAAGATGGTCGTGCCGCTGTCCGTGCCGATAATCGCGGTCAACGTGCTGCTGTACGCCGTCGGCCACTGGAACAGCTACTTTAACGCCATGATGTACCTGAACAACAACACGCTCTATCCGTTGCAGCTGGTTCTGCGCGATATACTTATTCAGGACGATACCGCGGGCATGTCCATGGACGTTACCAAGCAGCTGGAAAAGCAGCAGACGCGCTACCTGCTCCAGTATTCTACCATAGTCGTGGGCACCGTGCCCGTAATGCTGCTTTACCCGCTGATACAGCGCTACTTCGTCACCGGCATAATGGTCGGCGCGGTAAAGGGCTAGAGTGTGTCTCAAAAATTCCCTAATCCGCAATTTCGGCGTCTTTTGCGCCATTTCTGCGTCATCAACCCTCGACTTAGCGCTGCTAAGCCTTCGGGTTTCTTCCTTGAACTGACGCAAAATCCACTCGAACTTGCGAATTTTCCTTTTTGAGCCACACTCTAAGCTTAAACCGATTTCAGCGCGCGAGCGTATGGAATATATAAAAAAAGGGAGGCAGAACCAATGAAGAGATTCGTTACCCTGATGATCGTCTTCGCCATGCTGTTTGCCGCCGTGCCCGCTTTTGCGGACGTGACCACCAGCAAGGCCGGCGAGTTCCCCATCACCAGCGAAAAGGTGACCTTCGACGTATGGATCGAGGGCGGCTCCGATACCGACTGGTCGAACAACGGCTGGCTCAAGGAGACCGAGGAAATCACCAACATCGCTATTAACGTGATCCCCTCGTCCTCTGCGGACGCGCTCAACAAGCGTAACCTGCTGCTGGCCTCGGGCGATTATCCGGACATGTTCCTGACCGACTGGACCGCTATTTTTAGTCAGGCTGACGTAATGCAGTTCGGCGTTAAGGAAGAAATACTCGTCCCGATAACTCCCTACCTCGAGGAGTATGGCAAGGAAATCAACTACGTCTTCGATTACAACCCCATATTCAAGCTCACCTCCACCGCGCCCAACGGCGAGATCTACGGCGTGGCTCGCTTCTCCGAGTGCTATCACTGCTCCGCATATCCCAAGATGTATATGCGTCAGGACTGGCTGGACAAGCTGAACCTGCAGATGCCCACCACCACCGAGGAACTGCGCGAGGTTCTCAAGGCGTTTGTGACCGGCGACCCCAACGGCAATGGCGAGGCCGACGAAATCGGCCTGACCGGCGCCACCACCTGGAACACCATGCTGGAGTACTGCCTGCTCGGCTGGTCCTTCCAGAATATCAAGCCCGACTTCTGGCTCTACCTCACCGATGCCGGCGAAGTTGACTTTGCCGCCCGCACCGAGGCGTACCGCGAAGGCCTGCGCTACATTAAGTCCCTGTACGACGAAGGCCTGATCGACCCCGCTGCGTTCTCTCAGAAGGACGACCAGATGGCCCAGACCGTGCGTCAGGATCCCAAGATCGTGGGCGCTTACGTCTGCGACCACGTCGCCATGGGCGTTTCCAACGCCGATTACGACGAATACAAGACCTACCAGATCGTAAAGCCCGTCGAAGGCCCCTCCGGTATGCGCGCGCAGCCCCAGAACGCCAACGAAGGCGAAGTGCAGGGCTTCCACGGCGTCATAACCGACGTTTGCGAATATCCCGAAGCCGCTTTCCGCTGGCTGGACTATCAGCTGAGTGAAGAGTCCATGGTCAAGAAGGGCTGGGGCAAGGAAGGCGTAGGCTGGAAAGTAGCGCCCGAAGGCACCAAGGATCTGTTCGGCAACCCCGCCAAGTGGGTACGTCTGCCCACCGACGAGACCGCCAATCCTGAGGCTTATGCCGAAAACAAGGCTTACATGTTTGGCATTGGACCGCAGGCCGACCTGGCCGCCCGCCGTCTGGCTCAGCTGCCCGCAGTTGACGACATCTACCTGACCGAGAATTACGAGCAGCGCATAACCCTCGATACCAATCAGGTTGTCGAGTTCATCAACCCCGTGCGTCTGCCCTCCACCCTGTTCGTGGCCGAGCAGGATTCCGACGAGTTCAACGAGATCAAGACCAACCTGAAGGACTTCGTGCGCAAGACCTGCGTGCAGTTCATCATCGGCGAGCGCGACATAGAAAACGGCTGGGACGCTTACCTTGACGAACTGAACAACTTTAAGGTCGATCGCTATGTCGAAATCTACTCCGCAGCTTACAAGGCTTCGCAGAGCGCTGAATAGGCACGCTACAAAAGCTGAATACGCGTAAGTAAAATCGCCCTCCCGCGTCCGATCATGGGCGCGGGAGGGCTTTATGGCATTATTAGGCATAGGACGGCATATTCTGTCATTAAATATAGGTAAGAGTCGCTTAATTTTACTTACTGAACATGCTGCAGGGCATTATGCCTTTTGACATGAACAAAAAAATGTGATATAATATCGACGATTAGCTAAATACAAGGGCGATCCATGTCTAAAAATAGCTGACGCGGGCTGAGTGCCCGTGATATTTATGAATGGGCGGGATGAGAAAGTGGCCAATAAGCAGGGGTACGGCACCAGACAGTCCGCCAGCGTGCCGGCTGGGGATTACCGCGGATATAAGCGTGCAATTGAACAGCGCCGCAGAAATATGAACGCGGACGATGATTCCGCCCGCTATGACAACTATGCGGACGGACAAACTTATTCGGAAAATGAAAGTGACGTTCAGGACGACGAGGTGAGGGCGGCGGCTGAAAACGCCTATGCTCAGTCCGCCGGTAGCAGGGACGACGATCTGGAATCGATATACGACGACGATCAGTATGCTCAGGGCGATGCAGATGAGCAGGACATGCCTGCGCCGCGCCGCCGTGCGCGCGCGTACCGCTCGGGTCAGGCCGCGCCGCGCAGCTATTCGCGCAATGCGGACGAGCCCGAATCGTACGACGATGCACAGGCCGCCGCGCCGGAGCGCTCGGCTCGCGAGGAAACGCGCCGCCAAGCGCGCCGCCCGGTGGAGCAGACGCACGACGATGAAGAAGAACTCGCGGATTATCATACGGACGAGAACTCGTACAGCGACGACGTGTACGAGCCGTACGATCCCGACGAGGACGACAGCGATTACGAGC
>CAOKFD010000076.1:0-11618 GCA_948467645.1 uncultured Eubacteriales bacterium
CGCGCATTGCGTTCAACAGCACGGTTACTGCCTTATCGCGGATGTGCTGCGCACGTGCGTTTAACTCAGAGTTCTGGTCGCGCGCCGTGCGGTAGAAAAATTCGTACCTGACGCGCCGCGCCGCGCTCTCTATGCCCTCGCCCGTGTTTTGCGCAATCTGCGGCACATCGACGCGCGTCGTAAAGAGCCGCATGTCCATGCTGTCGCAAAGTGACTTTACAAATTCAAACTCCTCGTCGGATTCGGCGCGTATGCCGTGATGCACATGCGCCGCGCATACCTCGTACCCCGCCGCGTCCGCAGCCGAGCGCAGTATGTGCGCCAGCGCCACCGAGTCCGCGCCGCCCGACAGCGCGCACAGCACGCGCTGACCCGCGCGCACGATCTGACCCGATTCGATCGCCGCTATCGCCTCGCTAAGTTTCATCCGCGCCTCCAATAACTGTCCATGATATAATTTTACCACTATGGCCGCGCGCGCACAACTCAGTTTATGTCAATTAACGGGCGCGTCCGTTAATATTGACGCATATGTTTGGTTTTTGTTCACAATATCCGTCGCAATGAATTGATTTAGCCGTTCGTTGTTACAGCCAGCCGCCGCTTTATGCTTTGCATCGCTGCTTCGAATGATTTATGTTAAGGCAGTCAGCCGCAGTTGTGTCTGTCTGAAAAGCTTCTCAGCTTTAACCGCATTAGGCATTGAGCTGTTGAAAGCCTTAGAGTGTGTCTCAAAAATTCCCTAATCCGCAATTTCGGCGTCTTTTGCGCCATTTCTGCGTCATCAACCCTCGACTTAGCGCTGCTAAGCCTTCGGGTTTCTTCCTTGAACTGACGCAAAATCCACTCGAACTTGCGAATTTTCCTTTTTGAGACACACTCTAGCTTACCTCCTCCGCACAGACAAAAAGCAGCCCGAAAGCCATACTGAACCGCCGTTCAGATAACTTCCGAGCCGCTTCCTTTATAATGCTATTTCTGGCTGTGCAGTCCGAAAAAGTGCCTGTGCGCAGTGTGTCGGCGCGCCGATATGTCGATAACCACGACAGCCGCATCGTCTTTAAGCGAATACTTCGCGCGCATACGGGCAATCAGGCGTTCAGCCGCGCTGTCCGGCGAATCGCTGAGTAACGCGCACGAAAGGCTCATAAGGCTCTGGCGCTGATCGTCGTCGCTGAAGTCGCACACGCCGTCGGTCAGCATAATCAGCCTGTCCCCATCGCGCAGACGCGCCAGCCGGTGCGCCGCGCTTACGTCCGCCAGTATGCCGCACGGCAGGGCGCTGCCGGTTATCATGCGCGCACGGCCGCCGCTGACCAGCACCGACGGCGCCGCGCCCAGCTTGTACGAATCCGCCCGGCCGCTTTCGGGATCGATCAGCATCACGTCCAGCGTCGCGTACATCTCGTCGTCGCCGCGCAGCTGAAGTATCGCGTTGGCGATCTCCAGCGCGCTTTCCGGGCGCACGCCGTCGCCCAATAGCCGGTTGACCACCGCCAGCGCCGCACAGCTTTCGCGCGCCGCCGCGTCTCCCCTGCCTTTGCCGTCCGACACCGCCGCCAGCCAACGCCCGTCGCTCAGCCGCGTAATGAGCGCGCTGTCGCCGCACGCGTCCGCGCTTTGCGCATACCGCCGCACCGCGCCGTGCACGCTGAGCCGTGAGCGCTGTCTTAGCCGGAACACATTGCCCGACTTGCCCGTGACTTCAAAATCCAAACCGGTTGCGCGCATCAGTTCGCGCTCGATTCCCTCCGGATTTGCGCCGCCCTCTACAAACGCAAGACGTTCTTCACCAGCGGTCACGCACACGCGCCCGCTGCTGAGTTTCGCCGCGCGTAACGCCCGGCTTGCCCTATGAGATGCGTCCGCATCCAGCTTCAGGCGGCGCAGACTGCGCATTTCGGCTTCGGCCTCGCCGCGTATGCGAATGCGCTCGTCGCTCAGTATGTCCTCGCGCCGCTTTGCAATCGCCCGCTTGCGCTCGTCCATGCTAAAAAGGCGTTTTATTGCGGGCAGTCGGGTTTCCAGCTCCGCGCTTCTTGCACAGCCGGTCGGAAGAATGGTCGTGCTTACCGCCTCACCGCGCATTATCGCGTCGCGCAGTCTTATAAGCGCCGCATAGCCTGCGCTGTCCGCCCTGTTCCAACAGCGCCCTTCGCGCGCACAGCCTGAACATATGAGTCTGCGCATCTCGCCCAGCTCACGCGTGCGGCTCATCGGCGGTGCGGACTGCGTTATATCGTCCACGTCGCGCTCCAGATTTACCAGCCGCTCCTGAACCTGCGCGCATTCGCGGCTTATGCAGGACGTGAGCAGGTTTTGAGCATCGCGCCGCTGACGCTCATCGCCATTGATACGATTAATTGCGCCCCACAACGCCGCACCCGCTGCGCCTATCGCGCCCGAAGTCAGCGTGCCATAACCATCCATCAGTCCGCACAATGCGCACAACCCAGCACCGGGCAGACCGTATGCGGCGCTTCCCATAAGACCTGCAAGCGTGCCTGCAATCGGATACACGGCCAGCCGCCACGACAAGTCATCCGCCGCCAGCAGGCACGCGCTTAGTACACAGCCTAAGGCAAAACCCGAAGCGGCGCGCTTACCCGCCTCGCCGGGCAGATCATATGTAAGTACGGCAAGCGCCGCCGCACATGCCAGCGCGTGCAGGTCGAGCATACCTGCCAAAATGCCGCTAAGCCCGGACGCGCACGTCGCGCACAGCAGCATAAGCGCGCACCTCCTGTGCAGAACGGACGCATCGGAACCGTTCAGCGCCAGCGCAAATACAGGCGTAAGCCCGAAACCCATGAGCGCGCTTATCCCGCAATAAACAAGCCCCTCATTCGATGAACCGGCCAGCGCCGCGGTCATTATCAGGTTGGAAACGCCCGCCGCACACGCTGCAAGCGCAACAAATCTCGCCGAGTCGGTATCGCCCTGCGCCGCCGATAATATCCGTCTGAACATGCGCGCCGTTTTTTCGGACTTGATCTGAATATACTCCATACTGCGCATGACGCACATTATCAGCCACACGCTCAGGCACGCAAATGCCGGCCATATGCGCGATACGCCGCCAGTCAGCGCACAGCCCGCGATGCAGCCGATGATCATACTCACCCCGCCATACCCGCCGCACAGCCCTGCGGCGAACAGCGCCGCACCCGCCGTCTGAACGCCGCCGAAAAGCGAAGCGCGGGCGCACAGAAACGCCATCAGCGCCGCACACGCGCACCGGCCAATATGCTGCGCGCCCTCGCCGCGCGCCGCGCTTATAATCGCCCGTCCGGGCATGGTTCTCTCCTGCCGACTGAGCATACGTCCACCTCCGCGCCGTGATTATGTCTTAATATTATAATTTATATATAGCGCGATAGTTGTCGCAGTGAGGCAGGCATATACGCAGTTTAAGCCCCGATTTTGCGTAAAAATCGACCTAATCTGCGCGAATTATCGCCGTTTGAGGTTGACAATTGCGATAAAACTAGCTATACTTTTGTGTATATGGACACTGCAATTGGCGTAGCCATATTGATAAAGTTATGTATCACACTTAGAATAGAGGGGCATTGACAAATGAAGCACATGATTCTAGTTACCTCGCCGCCTGCGTGCGGCAAATCCTTCGTCACCGATAAGCTGGCGCGCGCGCTGAAGAACTGCGTCTATCTGGACAAGGATTCGCTGCTTGTGCTGTCTGCGCAGATATTCAAGGTTGCGGGCGAACCCAACAACCGTTCATCGCAGTTCTTCGAGGACAATGTGCGTAATTACGAGTACGACGCGATACTTGAGGTAGCTTTTGAGGCGCTCAAGTACAACGATTACGTACTTATTAACGCGCCCTTTACCCGCGAGGTCAAGGATCCCAAGTACATCGCCGACTTGCGCGCAAAGCTCGCCACGCTCGACACCAAGCTCGAGATAGTGTGGGTAATCGCCGACGAGGAAGCGTGCCATCAGCGTATGATCGCGCGTAATTCCAGCCGCGACTACTGGAAGCTGGAGCACTGGGACGAGTACATCAAGACCCGCGACTTCACCACCCCGGCTATTGAGGGACTGCACACGGTCAACAACTCGACCGACACGTCCTACATCGAGGATCTCAATCGTTTGATTGAGGACATGAAGAACTCCTGATAACGCAACTTAAACCGCCTGTCATTCGACAGGCGGTTTTTTGTGGTTCATGCGTAACTTTCGAGCGCTTTTCGGCGACATTTTCATGCCTACTTATATGTTTGCATGAAAACATTCTCACGCTCATCATGTTTAACTTATGATTCGATCTCAAGTATTGCTAAACATGATAATTTACTTATCTATCGTCTGCCATTATCGCTCATACTTTATCAAAGAGCCGTCCGAAACCGAACGGCTCTTGCAATATATACTTATATTTCGTCAGTGTTCGTATAGTCCTCCGGCATAGCGCCGATTATGCGCTCGTAATAGCCACCCTGCCAGAATATGCACTTTGACGGGTCAACGCCCATTTTGTTGCCGGTCAGCGCCAGTGCAATCGCGCGACAGCCGCCCGTGCAGTTCTCAAAGTATTTACAGCCGCCGCAGGTCGGGTTTATCTCGCGCAGGTCGCCCACGGTCGCGCACACCTCGTCGATGTATCGCCCGCCCGAAAGCAGGTCTTTGAGCGAGCCGGTCTTTAAGTTACCCAGTATGTCGCCGTGCTGTTCATAATAGCCGGACATCTGATGACACGGGAACACGTTGCCGTTGGCGGCCACGGCGATCATGCCGCGATTGCCAGGACAGACGGGTGTACCGGCGCGGTACTTGCCTTTACAGGCACTTATCGCCGCAAGCGTATAGGTCTTGTAAATCGGATTCAGCTCGCCGAACTGCCATATCGTGATCGTCATCTGATGCTCAGCCGCAGCATACTTTTGCCACAGTTCGAGCGAGGCATTGTAATATTCCTCGATTGTCAGCGTCGCGTCGCCCGCGTTCTGCACCCAGCGCGGCGCTTCGGTGGTGCGAATTATGCGCGTCTCCCCTACGCCCATCTTGTCGAACAGCTCCACCGTTTTAAGCATCGAATCCAGATTTTTGCGGTTCACGTTGGTCTGTACCTTGACCGAGAAGCCGTTTTTGATGCATAGTTCGATAGCCCTGAGCGCGTCCTTTTCCGCGCCTTCGCGCTTGCGCATCCAGTCGTGCCAGCCTATGCCATCGAACGAAATCTTTATCAGCGGGTTGCAGCCCAATGCCTTCATGCGGTCGAGCGATTCCTGATTGATAAAATAGCCGTTCGTGTTCAGCTCCTCGACGAACATGTCGCGCGCGTAAATGCCTTCGACTATATCAAAGAAGTTCCTGTGCAGCATGGGTTCGCCGCCGGTGATCGTGAACGCGTTTATGCCGCAGTCGCGCGCCTGATCGAGCAGCCGGTTAGCTTCCTCCAGCGACCATTCGCTCATCAGCGGCGCATTGTCGGCCGCGTTGAAGCAGTGACGACAGTTATAGTTGCACTTGCCGGTTATCATCCAGTTCATTCGCGGGAAATATCGATTGGAATAGGTCTTGTCCTGCCATTCAGTCAGAGTGCGCGCGCCCTTTTCGCACGGCTCGCACAGTTCTCGTTCGATAAGTTCGTCAAGCAATTCGCTGTCTTCAATTTCTGTCAGACCGTCGCACTTTTTGAGCAGTTCGTATTCTTCCTTTTTAAGGCGGATTGCAAACGGATTTAAGCGCCAGTAAAACGCATACGGAGATTTGAGCCACGATCTTAGCGCGATGTTACTATTCAATATACAATACATATGTGCAGACTCCCCATACTCTATATTAAAATCGAAAATCAACTGACTTTTTAAGCTCCCTGAGCGCGGAATTGTGAAGTATCTTTATGTACGAATACGAGACTTGCATCTTTGCGGCGATTTCCTTTAGTGTACAGCCGCTGTAATACCGGAGTATGATTAAATCGCGCAATCGCTCGTCCAGGCCCTCTATCGCACTGGCGAGCGATTCCAGCGATTCGCGGCGCAGTATGTCATCCTCGACGCTCGCCGAGGATGACAGTTCTTCGGGCAGTTCGGCATGGGGCCTGCTTACGCGGTAATAGTCGATCACAGTATTGCGCGCGATCGTGTATATCCATGTGGATATGGACGATTTGCCCGCGTCGAAGGTGTCGAACTTTTCATTTACCTTCAGAAAGACCTCGCTTACTATATCGTCTACCTCATTTCGGTTTTTTATCTTGCCCGCAACGTAGTGCATTACCTTGTTGTAATAGTCGATATAGACCGCTTCCTTGGATGCCAACGCGTTCATAGCGCACCATCCCTGCCCTGTCCATGCGGCTTTCTCAGACTTGCGTCACCCGCGGCGCTTATCTGAGCAAGCGAGTCGTCGCTAAGTTCGGAATCGTAGCGGCTTTCGGTATCGTTGATCAAACGCCTGAGCCGTGCGTTATCGGCGAATCGCTGATAGTCGAATAGGGCCATTACTGCGGCGCTGACGCGATTGGTTTCCATAATATCACTCCTTTACGTGGTATTAGAACGTCGTTGTCTTGCCTACATATTCGGTGTCGTCCAGGCGCTGACGCGCGATCAGTTCGGCAAAGTAGCCGCCCTTATTGAGCAACTCGTCGTAGCTGCCGTCCTCGATTATCTTGCCCTTGTCCAGCACTATGATCCTGTCGCACTGCTTTATAGTAGACAGGCGGTGCGCTATCACGATTCGCGTACATTTGAGATGGTCAAGCGACTGCGACACGCGCTTTTGCGTGATATTGTCCAGCGCGCTGGTGGCCTCGTCGAACATGAGTATCCTGGGCTTGGGAGCTATTGCGCGCGCGATCATAAGGCGCTGCCGCTGACCGCCCGAAATTCCACCCGAGCCTTCGGAAATCTGCGTGTTCATACCCATGGGCATTTTGCGTATGTCGTCCGCGATACCGGCCATCTCGGCGGCATCCCATGCGTCCTGCTGGGTGAGCCAGGGCGCGGATATCACTATATTGGAATATATGTCGCCCTGAAATAGCTTGCCGCCCTGCATGACCACGCCGATCTTGCGGCGCAGCGATTTCAGGTCTATATTCTCAATATCCCTGCCGTCGTAGTATATCGCGCCCTTTTGCGGCTTTTCAAAGCCCAGCATGAGTCGCATGAGCGTGGACTTGCCGCAGCCGGTTTTGCCGACTATCGCAACGTACTGGCCCGGCCGGATCTTAATGGACATATCGTCGACTATGAGCGGCGAGTTTTCCGTATACCTGAACGACACGTTGTTCAGCTCTATGCCACCGGACAGGCGGCTGATAACCTGCTTATTCTCGGCGATTTCGGGCACGGCGTCGAAAAACGGCTTGACCATTTCGAGTATGGGCTTTATCTGGGCAATAGTAAGCGCTATGCCGGAAAGCGCCATAAACGCGCCCGAAACCATTGCGTATGCAGTATTGAACGCATAGTAATCGGCGATCGACACGCCGGACTTTATCGCCGCGCAGTACATTACAATAGCGCCCGTCAAGCTTATGCCCAGACCTATCACGCTGTTTATCTTTAAAAACATGGGCGGGTCGTACTCGAGTTTGGCGCTCTTTGCGTAGAGATTGCCCCAGCGTGCGAACGCGCGCTTTTCCGAGCCCGAAAGCTTTATCTTCTGCACGCCGGTTATAAGCGAGTATACCATGCCGCTTTCCTTGCCGTCCAGTTCCATGCGCTTTTTAGATATGCGCATCTGCATAAGCGATGAGATTAGCGAAAACGCCACTGTAACGGCGATTATCACCAGCGCCGGTACGAC
Source organism: uncultured Eubacteriales bacterium (assembly GCA_948467645.1). Taxonomy (GTDB): domain Bacteria; phylum Bacillota; class Clostridia; order Christensenellales; family Aristaeellaceae; genus Fimadaptatus. The sequence goes on from CAOKFD010000076.1 coordinate 7,789, forward strand.
CAGAGTAGGCGCGAACGCGAATATCTGCGCGATATAGACCAGCGAAAATATCGTACTGAGACCCGTCGTAAGCACGGTATCCACAATCGTATTGCACAGCGAGCTTATATATGTCGAGCGGCTGGACAGTTCGCCCGAGCTCATGCTCTTAAAGAAGTCCGCGGGCAGGCTCATTATGCGCATCATCGACGCCGCCTGCACGTTTATGTTCATCTTGGTATTTATGCGCGCGGTTATCATCGCCTTGACTGCGTTTATAAGCAGCGTGCTTATGGACACGCATACCGTAAATACCGAAACGGCGATGAGCAGCGACATTTCGCCTGACTCCAGCACATCGTTAAATAGCAGCTTATTTATATACGGCATGAACATGCCTACGGCTGTCGCCGCAAGCGTGGCCAGCGCGATCATTATGAAATCCGATACCGACAGCGTTTCGGCTATGTACTTTACGAACTCGCCCATGCCTATCTTTTTGAGCGGCAGAGGCTTGTAAAACGCTATCGCCTCGGTTTCAAACAGCGACTCGTTTTTGCGGTTTATCTTCCTGCGCCGTCCGGTTTCAAAGTCGAAATAGCTGTAGCCCGAAATGCCGGACGGTATCAGCGCGACTACCTTGCCCGTGTCCTTAAACACACCCAGCATCGCGCCTATCGCATCCTTATACCAGCCTTTTTCCAGATTGACGCTGCGGCGCATTATGCCGTATGGGCGCAGCAGGTATTCCAGCTGCTCGTTCGTATCCGTAATGTTTTCCGGCACCTCGCGGCTTTTTACGTGATAGAATTTCAGTATCTCGTCTATCGCGCTAAGCGTCACCGCGCTTTCGTCCCTGAGCGCGGCTGTGACCTTTTGACCCATCACAGCGGACGCCATATTTACAAATGAGTCGGCAAAAACATCGTCGTCGTTTTGCTTTCTCTGCCTTATCTGTTCGTCAAACCAACCCAAATGCTCCGCCTCCTTATTCGTTGGATACCAGCTGCGTATACGCGCCGCCCAGCCGCATCAGTTCCTCATGCGTGCCGCGCTCGACCACCCGGCCGCCGTCCAGCACGACTATTTCATCGCAGTCGCGTATCGTCGAAAGCCTGTGCGCCACGACTATGCAGGTTATGCCGCGATTCTTTATGGAATTGACCACGTCGTACTCGGTCTTAGCGTCCAGCGCGCTGGTGGCCTCGTCGAGTATTATTATCGTGGGATCCTGCGCCAGCACGCGCGCTATCTCCATGCGCTGCCGCTGGCCGCCCGAAAAGTCCTTGCCGCCCTCGGTCAACTTATACTGATAGCCGCCCTCGCGCTGCATTATATCCTCGTGCAGCTGCGCGTCACGCGCCGCCATTATCATCTCAAAGTCCTCTATTGAGGTATCCCACATTTTTATATTGTTGGCGATGGTATCCTCGAAAAGGATTATGTCCTGATCCACTACGGCCAGCGAGCCGGTGAACACGCTGCGGTCTATTTCGTCTATGCGCTTACCGTCGAAAAGTATTTCGCCGCTCCAGGGCTTATACAGGCCCGAGATCAGCTTGGACAGCGTGGATTTGCCGCAGCCCGACGCGCCCACGAACGCCACGCGGCTGCCGGTTTTGAGCGACAGGTTGAAGTCGGTTATCAGCGGCTCCGCCAGACGAGAGTAGCCGAACGTCACGTTTTTCATCTCTATGCAGCCGGAAAGCTTGTCGTACTCGGCGTTTTCATCGACCGGCGCGTCATTTTGTACGTCTACGGGGTATTTCATCACGTCCTCTACGCGCTCCATCTCCGTGCGCATCTCCTGAATAGTCTGGCCGGCGGATATAATGGACTCGGCGGGCGCGGTAAACGACGAAAGGAAGCCCTGAAACGCCATTATCATACCCACGGTAAACTCGCCCTGCATCGCCAGGTACACGCCCAGCATCAGCACCGCAGTGCTGCACAGCGAGCTCACCAGCGAGGGCAGCAGGCCCAGCACCTCGTTAAGCTTTTGGAACTTCACCTGCTGAGTGTTCACGCTGGCCTGATAGCCCGCCCACTTTTCAAAGTAGCCATCCTCCGCGCCGCTGGCCTTTATCGTCTCTATCATTTCGATACCGGCCACGGTCGCGCCCGCGAGCTTGCCCGAATCGCGCATCTGAACCCGGGTTATGTTTATGCGCTTTTTTGAGATTATGGTCGAAAGTCCAAAGTTAATAAGCACCGACGCCAGCCCTATTAGCGTAAGCATAAGGCTATATCGTATCATTACGACAAGGTAGAAAATCATCATGCCCGCGTTCAGCAAAAGCGGCGCGAACGTCTCAACCAAACTGGAGGCGATCGATGCGTTCGAGCTTTGCCGCCCCTGTATATCGCCCGCCATTCGCTGGGAGAAAAAGTCCATGGGCATCCTGAGCACCTGCCACATGAACGTGCTGTTGCCCACCATGGAGAGCTTGCCGTTTATCTTGAGCGAGTAAACCGACTGTATCCACGCGACGATCAATTGAATTACGCTCATGCCCGCAAGCGCTATAACGAACGGCACCACCCAATCCGGGTTCTGCCCGGTGAGCAGTCTATCCAAAAATATGCGCGAAAATGCGGGGCTGATTATGCCAATCAGCGATGAAATTATGGTAGTCATAGTGACAAACGCAATGGCCGCGCCCGCGCCCTTCAGGCGCTTTTTGGCAAATCCAAATACCGACTGCGGCTTGCCGCCGGGCACGAACTCCTCGCCCGGCTCAAACATAAGGCATATGCCGGTAAACGATTCGTCGAATGTCTTCATGGGCACCGTATACGTGCCGCGCGCCGGATCGTTAAGCACGGCCTTGTTGCCCTTAAAGCCGTTCAGCACAACGAAGTGATTGAAGTTCCAGTGGATTATGCACGGGAACTTGCCCTTGGTTTTAAGCTCCGCCGGTTCGTAGCGGTAGCCCTTGGCAGTAAGGCCGTAGCTGCGCGCGGCGCGCAATACGTTGCGTGCGTTGGAGCCGTCGCGCGAAACGCCGCAGTCATACCTCACCTGCTCCAGCGGTATCCACTTGCCATAGTACGCAAGCACCATCGCAAGGCTGGCCGCGCCGCATTCCAGCGCCTCCATCTGCATTATAACCGGGACCTTGGCTGCGCCTTTCAGCACGGGCTTTTTTACTCTTGTCTGCTTTTTCACGGCGGCCACCTCAATTTAGCACAAACGAAATCGGCGCAACGCTGTCCGTAATGAACACGACCTTGTACAATCCGTCGGCAACGTCGGCGTGTACCGTCACGGCGTACAGCCGCTCGCCGCCCGAAAAGCCGCCCGCATCAATAACGTCTTCGCCGGGCTTGGCGTTTGCAAACGGCGATATCGCGTCCGCAGCGTATTCCCCGCCCTCTATTTGCACAGGCGTTCCGACCTTGACGCGGTCTATATCGGCCTCCTTTACATAGCAGGTCACATCGCCGTCGCGCGCCGCGCCCACGGTCACGAGCCTGGATTCCATATGTCCGAATACGCCCCAGACGCATACGCCCGCCAGCAGTATTATCACCGCCGCGAGTATCATCCACACGCCCGGATTGGACACGCGCACATAGTCGTTAAGTTGCTCGGGCGAAGTCACCTTGTCCAGGCTCTGCTTGCGGAACAGCTTCTCACTCATTTGAGTCCCTCTTTCATGCGTTCTTGATTTGCGGCACATGCTTAAGTTCCGCGCTTAACAGACGCTTACGTTCCGCATCTGTTTGCGTTCAGAAACATTATACGCCTTGCGAATGGCTTTTGCAAATTTTATCGAAATATTTTGCACTGCCGTTAGAGTGTGTCTCAAAAAGGGAAATCCGCAAGTTCGAGTGGATTTTTCGTCAGT
>CAOKFD010000077.1:0-11533 GCA_948467645.1 uncultured Eubacteriales bacterium
GGTTGGTGAAAGCGGCAAGAGCCATACCGGCGCTATGCACTATTATTACAAATGCTGATATTGACAATATCACAATGATTCGAACTTTTTAATGCCGTAAACATATGCAGGAGGAAATCAACCATGCCAACTCATAGCGCCGTACACAGCCGTATGAAAGGAGCTTGTGCGCTCACTTCTGTAGGCAAACTTTGCGAGATACCACTGAATCTGGTACTTGCAAGTAAGCTTGCTGCCGCCATTGCGGGAGCAACAGAAGGCAATGTTGGCATAGTAACAGAGCAATTGATTTGGATAATTGCATTTGCACTGTTGCTGCTTATAATACAGCTAATTGAGAAAGTTACAATTCAAAAATTAGTGTTGCGTATGGAGAATCGTTGTAAACTCGATTTTTTAGGTGAAGTTATTGATAACCCGCTATACAAGCTGTTTGGAGCAGACTATGGCGAATTGACTGAGAATTTAAACGATGATATCGAGACTTCTTCAAAACGCTATACAGAACTTTGGCCAGTAATGATAACCGGTGTAGTCAGTACGTTTGTGTATATCGCATACTTGCTGCAGGGAAGTCCACTGATTGCTATAACGATTTTCGGAATTTCGTTATTGCAGTTAATGCCTCCCGTGATAATTAAGCGCTATATGCAAATCAACTATGAGGATTGCCGAAAGATTGAGGCAAAGATTACGGATCAAATTACAGAAGCAGTTATGGGTTTTGATGTCATCAAGCTATATGGACTTGCAAAATGGTGGCAGCGGCGTATGGCGGCATTGCATAAAGACTACATTATAGTTGGCAATAAGTCCGAAGCTACTGCCACCGCACAAATATCAATGGAAAAACTTCTCGACAATATACTTAAATATGGCACATATGCAATACTTGGCGTGTATGCGATGTTCAAAATCTGCCCTATAGAGGAGGCATTATTTGGCATAGCATTGTCGCCAAGCTTGTTTGCATCGGTAAAAAATACATTTTCTGCAATACCGGATATTTCTGTGGCGAACGTTTCAGATGGCAGGCTGAAAAAGTGGCATGATGCGAATAAATGCGATAATGTTACTCTAAATGATGGAGGAGTGTCCTTAAACAACGTAAAATGCAATTATGACGCAAATACAGTTATAAATCATATTACTTATAAATTTGAAGAAAATAAAGTGTATGCAATTAAAGGTAGGAATGGATCAGGTAAATCAACGTTAGTTTACCTGATTGCCGGTTTGCTGCTTCCAAGTGAAGGCCATTTAAAGGTCGGTGGCGTCGAGCCAATGAACTTTTCTGAGAGAACTTATCTCAACGACATATTTTGGATGCCGCAGCATGACCCGGAATTTGATGTAAGCGTACATGAACTGTTTGAAATGTTCGGTAGTCGGTGTTCCATGTCTGAATTAATGCGAACAGCTTTCAGATTGGGATTGCCGGTCGAGCGGATTAATGCATGTACATTGCGAGAACTGTCTGGAGGTGAACGCAAAAAGGCAATTCTTGCGATTGCATTTACGTTGCAGCCCCGAATACTCTTACTTGATGAACCAACAAATTTTCTCGATGAGCAGGCTGAAAAAGAATTTCTTTCTTTGCTGCACGAAAGAAAAGGAACTACTATTGTTGTCAGTCATGACACTGTATGTTGTGCAGCGGCTGATGTGGTTCTTACTATTGAAAATGGAGAAATTCGACATGCAACGATCTGACAAACATATTCGAAATGATGTTTTCCACGATTGTGCAGTAGCTATGGCAGCACCATTGGCTATGATAGTTACTGGTAATTTGATAACTGAGTTATTAAATATATACACTGCACGTATTTTTGGCGACTTTGCAGATGCGGTATTTGCGTTGGATGTATCTATCGGGCTAAAAAATGTAGTGCTTCTTGCAATATGTATACTCTCTATAACTGTATTTGCACCTATATTCAATATGCTTGGAAATTTTGTAATGCTTAGAAACGCACTGCGCCATGATAACATGGTGTTTGGAAGATTCTTACAGCGTGACATGCAAAATGTGCTCAAGTGCGACTTGGGCGAGCTACAATATCAGCTTGAAGACGCTCCGAATGATTTGCGTATATACTGGACAAACTTTATAGGACAGGCGCTTGTATTGCCGTTTGGGTGGGCATATCTATTATATTGTGCAGGAAATATTAGCTGGCTACTGACGGCAATCATGATAGCCATATCAATGCTCAAACTGGCGCTGTCTATTTTCTTGTGCAAGCAAATATCTAAAAATGATAAAGCGGAGCAAAGATACAATGCAGCGCGCCGCGCATATGAAACAGACATGCTGCGCCAACCTTACATCATTAAGATGTTTGGCTTGAAAGTGCCATTAATAGCCAGAATAGATCGCCTGTTCATGAAGTACTATAAGCAATCTGGCATACGACAAATGAAAGTTAAGGCGGCAACTGAAGCCCTCCCGACATTTATCGATAAGCTTACGACGATAATAGTATTTGCAGCAGGTGCAGTCTACGTTGCGCATGGTACGATTTCGCCGGGTAAGTTGGCGGCAATGGTCGCATACATTCCAATAGCGCAAGCACTGTTAGACAATATGAGCGGCATGGTTGAAAATTATCAGCTCATGATGAATGCATCCATACGCGTCGGCGAATTCTATCGAGATGCTGAATCAGACTGCGGTAATGAGATATTTCAGTTTAAATCCATTGTTGGTAAAAACGTAAGTTTTCAGTATTCGGACGAAACTGTGCTTAAAGAAATAAGTTTTTCGATTAATCGGGGAGATAAGATTCGGATTACCGGCGAAAATGGCAGTGGTAAGTCAACACTTATAAAAATAGTATGTGGATTGCTCAAAAACTATAAAGGCGACATTTACTTAAATGGCGATGACTTTAAGGCTGTCAATGTGATAAAATGGCGGCAAATAATTTCTTATGCACCACAAACGCCATATTTATTTAGAACTACGGTGAGAGAGAATATCACATTCGATGACGATACATTATTGAGCGATAATGCTGAAAAGTTGATGAATGCATTTTCTATATTACCGCTTGCCGAAAAGCAAGTGATTGTAGATAATGATTTATCAGGTGGTGAGAAGCAGAAAATTTCAATCATCCGAGCACTGCTGCGCAAAAGCGACATATTGATTCTTGATGAGCCTACGAATCATCTTGACGCAGGCAGCATTGATTTTCTGCGCCAGTGGCTCTCAAATGAACCACGGACGATCATTGTTATTACACATAGTCATGAGTTGGATGACGTAATATCAAAATGCCTAAACATATAGTGGTGTTGACCAAATGCAAAGCTTGAAGTTTATGACTAGACAGAAGCAATCATTTGAGGGGGGCTGAGACGTTCTATGAACGTTTCAGCTCGACTTTTTTGTGGCTTAAATTAGTAGAAACATTTAGAGTGCGTTTAAAAAACTTTGAGTACGCAAACACAGACGTTGTGGCGGAATTTATTTATATCAAAGCTTTATTATTTAGCGCTGCTAAGCACTCAAATTTCTCCATCGAACTTACATAAAAAAACACTCGAGTCGGTGGATTATTATGCCTGAGGTACGTTCTAATCGAACGTATGTAGACATGTGAGAACGATATGATGTGAAAGTTGGCGCATACTGGAAAAACGTTTGACGATTGGATAGCAGGGGAGGCACATATGGACGGGCAGCAATACAAAATGCCGCGGCCGGGCGATCTTGGTTATCTTGCGCGCTGGATTTTCCATTGCGTCGGATCAGTCCGTTCTCTATAGTTGTACACACAAACATATGGTTGCATGTACAACTTGTTTTGCGTACAGTATAGCACATGCGATTTTGCAAGGCAATGGGGTAGGGGCGCATAGCGGGAATTTTTACAGCGATGGTAAATGGCGGCGCAAACGCGATAAGACGCGCCGCTGCGCGCGGTCGCTACAGGGCCGGTCTGTTCAATGCGCTTGTCGGCAATTTGGCAGTATGCCAGCCGCGCGGATGCATTTGAGTATGCTCACAGACTGTGGCGCTTTTTCCAAAGGGCGGTGGAGGGCGCTTTTTTACATACCATGTCCGGCACAGCGGAAAGTGCAAGTTACATTAGACACGTTTGCCAATGCTCGCTGAAGCCGGAAACGCCGTGCAGCCGCCGCATAATCGCTTGACAGAATCGCCGTAAGGCGGTATGCTAGGCAGGGAAGTTTTTGAGCCAACACCGGCATGGAGTCAGGGGGAGAACTTCCATAATCTACCGCCGGTACTGTTCGTATCCACGACTAATCTCAGCGAATTTGCCGCTTCGCTCAACCGCATCGGCGTGAGCTATAAAACTTCCTGTTCCGTGGCGTTGGCGCTGCGCTACATACCCGATATACAGCGCGAGTATTACGATATCGCTCAGTCGCAGCAGGCGCGCGGCATAGGGATGGGCAAAAAGGCGTCGCTCGTCAGGCGGCTGAAGGCCGCGTCATCGATACTGATACCGCTGATTTTGTCCGGCCTGGACCGAATCGAGGTCATCTCCAACGCGATGGAACTGTGCGGCTTTGGCAAGAATAAAAAGCGCACATGGTACATGGCGCGCCGCTTTGTTTGGGAGTGAAGAGCTATGCGGATTGGTTTAGTTTCATACCGATGTGAAAATCGGAACACCGAATTCAATATGAGCCAGATTGAACTCGCCATGCAGCGCTCTAAAGGGAAAATTGATCTGCTTTGCTTTGGCGAGGCATTCCTGCAGGGCTTTGACGCCCTATACTGGGATTATGAAGCCGATAAGGCGATAGCGCTGGAACTCTCGTCGGAAACGATTTCCCGGCTGCGGAGCTGGACAGTGCAGTACGGTGTTTCTCTGATCACGGGATATATTGAAAGGGATCGTGAGAAGCTGTATTCGTCCTGCGTCGTCATTTCAGAAGGCGAGATAGTCCATAACTACAGGCGCATATCGAAGGGATGGAAAGAATATTCAAAAACAGACGGGCACTATTGCGAGGGGAACGAAACGGGTTCGTTTTATATTCAAGGCAAAGAGGTGACGCTGGCGCTTTGCGGCGACCTCTGGGAGTTTCCCGATAGATTCAGGACGGATAAGCTGCTGATCTGGCCCATCTATGTCAATTACACGATCGACGAATGGAATCACGGCGCCATTGATGAATATGCGGCGCAGGCTGCATTAGCGGCGAGCGACGTACTTATGATCAATCCGATCGACAATAGGCCGGTGAACCACGGCGGCTCTTTCCATTTTCATGACGGACAGACAGTCGCAAAGATTCCGTTTGATCGTGAAGGAATATTAACTGTTAACGTCTGAAGGACTTCTTTATAAATTCCGGTGGCGTTGAGATGAATAAACCATATGGGACTGCGAAAGGATTTTGCGTACTTTCACAGCCCCATATTTTGTATTCGAGAAATACTATCGGTCTGTAAGCTTGATATTGATGATATCGTCGTAAACTATGAGATTGAAATCATCGTCATAGAACCCGACGGTGATTTGAAATTCTTCAGGGAACACCTGCAAAGCCATTGCATCCAGCGTAAACATTGTGCTCCAACGGCCGTCCGCTAATTGTACGGGGTCTTCGATGACGCCGCCCTGGTTTAGAGACCAGACGGCTGTGTTCGGGACATTGACCTTCAGACTCAGCAAGGTCCCCATGCCTTTGCCGCCATTGCCGGGCTCATTGTCGGTAATGTACTCAATTTCAAGCTTCGCTGTGAAGGGCGTTACCATACAGCTGTGGATTCGGATCTCATACCCGTCGAAGACGAATGACTCCGGACCGGTATAGGTGCGGATTTCGCTCACATCCATTGCGCTGATATCGACCTTTAGGGTAAAACGATCGGCGATTTCCATCAAACCAGTCTGCAGCAGGGCATCGGAATAAGACATATATCTGTCATATCCACCGTTATAGCAATAGGTCAATTCTCCGCCTTCCATCGGCAGCTGACCGTTTGCCAGCATCTCACGGCATCGCTTCTCATAATCCTTATCGTCTTCATCATCAAGTTTGCGAACTTCCACAATCTCGCCAGTAGGGCGGAGGATAGAGAACGTGATCTCGCACTCGCCGCGGCTATTTTCAGGCAATTCGCCTATAACCGCGCCGTCCGTCTTTTGCTTCAGCAGATAGTTGGTTGTATTCCTTTCATTTCTGGAACTGACGCGCTCCCCTCCAATGGCGATTCCATCAAGAACCACATACAGCCTGTCGCCCTCATTAAGCGGCTCCAGCGTCCAGCCAAGGCCATAAGTTCCAGACGCCGAATCATACAACGCCTCCGTCAGCGTACAGCGCACAGCGTTTCCTTCATAGCCGCCACTTATCTGATGAATGTCATTGAGCATTTCCTGCCGCTCAGCGTTATCGTTTGTGTTATATATTTGCCCGATATTGCTTACCCACTCAACAGCCAGAGCGACTGTTATTGACACGACCAACAGCGCAATAGCGAGAATTGCAGATACAGAAAGCTTCTTAGCCATAGGTTTTTCTCCTTTCGCGTTTGCAATAATCCGCTGCGTGAGCCATGGATCTTCTTTCAATCCTGAAAGAGCGGCGTTCATAGCCTGTTGGACTTTTTTCTGTTCTTCATGCAGATTCATGATCTTCACTTCCTTCCATAACAGAACGCAGTCTTCGCCTTGCGCGGTTCAATCGACTGCCGACGGCCTGTGGGCTGATCCCTAATGCTTCGGCAGCCTCGGCGTAAGTCATACCCTGAAACCAGCACAGCAACGCAACTTCCTTTAGCTTTGCGGGCAGTCTCATGATCGCAAGCGTCAGCCTTTCCTCTTCTGGCTCCACGGGAGACGCTGGCTCTGGGATCATATCCAAAGTCACGGAACGGTCAACGTGCCGGAACCAGCCGGTTCTACGCAGATCCTTGCATGTATTTATCGCTATACGGCTGAGCCAGGTCTTCTCAGAAGCAGTCTCCCTGAAACCATTCAGATTCCGATATGCTTTTATGAATGTTTCCTGTACCGCATCCTTGGCCAGTTCCTCGTCGCGCAGGTAGGCATAGCATAATCTTAGCAGAGTAAGCTGGTACTGGTTTACCATGCACTCGATTCGTTCTTTGCAACTGTCAGGGCCCTTGACAGCTCCCATGGCGCATTCACCACCTTTCACTCATTAGACGAAATGCGTGAGAAAATTTCAACATCGGGAAGGCGTTTATTTTGAATTGCTTGCAGGCATGACTTTTTACTGCTGCCGCATTGTTGGGCACTTGAGTGTGAACGGGCGTAATGGATGACAAAGCGGGACTAGGCGGGATTAGGTGGGAAATTACGGGATATTGACGAAATGTCGGCGAAAAGCGGCTATGCGGTATGAATGAGGCGGGCGACGTGGACGCGAGAAAGCTTAATTCGCCCGAAGCGCAGGAAGTGATACGCGCGGCGGACGAAGCAATAATGAGCCGCGACGCGCTGGCGGGCGAGATAGAGCAGACGGTAGAGGACGAGAAGAATGCACCGTCGCCCGGGGAAGCGCTGGAGGCGATCGAGCGGCGCAGGCAATTGAGCGCAGAGTATGTTGTAGCGCGCCAGCAGGCCGAGGAGGTGCTAACTCAACTGCGCGAGGCGGTCAGAAACGACAGCCCGGAGCGGCTGAATGAGCGGATGGAGGAAGGCCGCGCGCGCAACCGGGAAAATGGAAAGTACGACGAAAAGTACGACGGCATAAGCACGCGGGAATTAAGCGCCGAGCGGGAGCGGCTGAACCTGAGGCTGGAGCAGGTGGAAAACGAGTTGGAGGGCGCGCACGGGTCACGGTACAGGCGGCTGGAGAGAGGCAGAGCGGCTATATAACGAACGCAGTGCGGTAGAGGCTGAAATACTGCTGCGCGGCGAGGTATACGGCGCGCGGCCGGACGGCATAGGCGAAAGTGCGCAGGTAAGCGACAGACCCATGGCCGTGGTTGCGGACGACTTCGGGAATGAAAATGCGCCCGCAATGGGCGGCGGCGATGTGCAGAGTGTGGATAACGCGCCGCAGATGCGTACGGAAGTGCAGAACCAGAACACGCCCGCCGAGCTGCGCACGAGCGCAAACGGGTATATGGAGGTATTCACCGCCGACGGGCAGGTGGATATTGAGCGCGCGCAGGAGATGCTGGACAGCGCCAACACGGGCGTAACGTATAAGCCCGCGGGCGAGTACAGCGCCGACGAGATACGCAATATACAGGGGTATTTGCAGTCGGTGGATGGGAATCTACTGAATATAGCAGATAACATAGTGGATAACTTTAATGCACAGCCTACACGCATATTTGTGTCAGAGGTAAATCAGAATGCCATGGATGCAATCAGTGCTGTAGCGGGCTTTGACGCGAGCGAGTATGAGTTCTATCTGCAAAAGAGCGAATTGAGGCATATAGTAAACCGGCATGGAGACACGTCGGAAACGAAGAGTGCGAAATATCACGATGAAGCGATGAGCAATCACAGTGATATTGCCCGAATGGCGTATGTACTGAACAACTTTGACAGCTACAGACAGGTTGAAGATACGCTGACAGTATTTAACGAAAACAGAAATCCGGCCAAGACGATAGAGTTTGCTAAGCAGGTAGACGGTACGTATTACGTTGTTGCCGCGATAGCTGAGCAGAACAGGTATAAAAGGCTATGGGTTCAGACGTGTTATTTCGACGACGCATCGGCCGCAAAAATGGCGCAAAAAAGAGAGACCTCATCGGGGAAGCGCCATCTACAAGGCCGGCACGTTACGTCCGAAACGTTCTCCCCATCTATTGGTCCCTCGGAAGAGGGCTTACGGCAAGCGTCTGATATAACGAGCCCCAGACTTACGTCCGCAACGATCTTCCCATCTCGCCCCTCTGATATAAATATATCACAGGACGACGCGAATGTCAACGCGGACACGGGCAGAGTGCCGGGCGGCATATACGCAAACGGCAAGCCGCTATTTAGCGCCATGACGGACGCGGAACTGGACGGCGAGATTGCGCGCGAAGGCCGAAATGCGGGCAGACGGCTGGAAGAGCCGAGAAGCGAGCGCGAGAATCGGACGGGGCAGGAAAGTGCGGACAGGCGCAGACGCGATGTGCGGCTGGGCGAGATAGAGCAGATGCTGTCGGACGTGCCCAGGGCGGACGATACCGAGCTTAACATGCAGGAGCGGTATCTAAGGCGGCGGGCGGCGCAGCTGGACAGCGAGATAGAGGTGGCCAGGGACAGCGGCGACGACGTGAAGGGGCTTACGGACGAATTAAAGCGCACGCAGGACAATATGAATGCAATCCACGAGGAGCAGCAGCGCCGCGCGCAGGTGCGCCGGGAGGCCGGCGAGAGCCTGATAAACGAAATACGCGACGCGAACCCGGGCGCGGCGCGCGCGGACGCACAGCAGGAGCGCGAGCGGATAAGGCAGAGCCAGCAGGCGGGGCGCGAGGCATTGGACGCGCTGAAGGCCGGGCGGGACGGGCGTCGGGCGTGGCGCACGACCGACGCCATATCGATAGAGGAAGCGGCGCGGGTATTTACAGACGGCGCGGACATTGAAGGTACGCTGAAGGCCAATCAGGAGGCGATAAGCCAGTAGGAGCAGCGTCGCGCGCAGCTGGGCGGCGCGGAAGCGGACTTGCAGGAGGAACTAAGTTCACTGCTTAAACAGCAGACGCGCATGGCGCAGGAAGACGCGAATAGATTGTCGGCGGACGATGTGCGCGAGCGGCTGAATATAAACGAGCGGATAATCCGGATCCAGAACGACATGGATCAGGTGAAGGGGCTGAGGCAGCAGATAGACGGCAGCCTGAGGTACTTAAACGCGCACGCGGGCGAGGGTGTTATTGAGACGCTGCGCTCAGGCCGGATACCCGAGCAGATGATGGAGCGCATAATGGGGTATGTGGACGGTATGCGCGTGCCCAAAAGCGGCGCGACCGGCATGAACATGAACACGCCCGCGCGGGTATTCGACGATCTGTTCGGGGACGCGTCGCCGGTAATGCGCGCGATATATGTAGACCCGATAGCCGAGCACGAGGCGGACAGGCAAAGGTATATAGCGGGTGCGCGGGAAAAGATAGCGGCGCTAAAGCTGAACAGTGCGGAAAGCGAGCTGGTCCAGCGCGTGGGCGAGGGCGTAATGACGCCGGCCGAGCTGGACAAGGCGATAAGCGAAGGGCTGGCGCGGCGCGGGCGCAAACTGAAGCGCGGCGACGGCACGTGGCAGGAGGGCGCGGAGGTAAGCGCGCCGCGCGTCAGTACGGCAGAGCAGGCGCGGGAGGCGCTCAAAAGGGCGGTAGATAATAACCCGCTTCAGGCCGGGCACGAGTACCAGTCGGGCGATTATGACGAGCTGATAAAAAAGGTTCAGGCCGACGGCGGGACGCATACCGGCGCGGAGTGGGAGAAGATACTGGGGTTTGCGGGTAAGAACCCTAGGGCAAGCAACCTTGAAAGGTTCGTGCATAACACGCAGGAACGTACTCGTAATCGCAGCAACGGCATAAATTCGCAGAGCAGTCAGGAGGTAGTGAGTGCAAACGAACTGCTGGACTTCATGCGCGATGAAATGGCGAATGATGCGGCTAATATGCGACTGCGTAAGGCACAGTACGAGCGCATACTGTCGCACGAAAATGTGCCGGTGCATGTACTGGAGCAAACCACTCTTACGACGCGCGACAAGTATTCTGACGCTCGCAATAAAGCGCAGTTCGGAGATGCAGTTAATACAGATACTGAAACTATTGTAACGCTGAACAAAGAAGGGTACGGGAAAACGCTGGCGGCGATTAAACAGATGCCATATAACGTGCGCCCGGCAGCGCTTGCGGCACTGGCGAATTATAAGACGCTGATAGCCGGCGGCGTATATGTAGGCAGTTATCCCGACTATGGCGAATCTGCGTATATAAAACAAATGCACTGCTTTGTGTCCGCGTTTGAGTATGGCGGAGAGCAGTACAGGGCGATGTATACGGCAAAGGAGAGCCGGAACAGCGATGGATCGTATAGTACCAAGCTGTATTTGCAGCGTGTAGAGGCGCTGAAGGCAAAAAACAATGCAGCGGAGATTGAAGACCGGATCGCCCATAATTCGAGCGACACCGGGATTAATTACATCAATACATCCGCTGCAAATGCGGCAAACACTGAAAACCTTGATGGTCCTTCCGGGCCAACTAGGATGCATTACATCAGCTCCACCGCTGACAGCAGTATAACACCCCAAACTGGCAATGTCAACACAATCGACGCAAAAACGCTGCTGGAGGGCTACAACCTAAGCGCCCTAAAGGCGTGGCCACTGGCAGAAATCGACGTGGAGGAGCGCCGCGCGGGCGACGCGGACAGCGGCTGGGGGCGTAAGGCCGACGAGGTAAGGCGCATAAACCATGCGGTAAAGGTCTTTAATGGGATATACGAAGAGCTGTACAACATGGTGAACGACGCGTATGTCCGAAACGGATACGAGAAGATGGGCAGGCGCAAGAACTACTTCCCGCACTTTCAGGAGGAGGAATCGAATC
>CAOKFD010000078.1:0-10975 GCA_948467645.1 uncultured Eubacteriales bacterium
GCGTCTGCGCCTGTCCGCACTTTCCTGCCCCGTCCGATTCTCGCGCTCGCTTCTCAGCTCCGCCAGCCGCCCGCCGTCCGCTTCCCGCGCGATCTCGCCGTCCAATTCCGCGTCCGTCATGGCGCTAAATAGCGGCTTGCCGTTTACGTATATGCCGCCCGACGTGGCGTTCGCGCCGGCGTTGACATTTGCGTCGCCCTGTGATATATTTATATCAGAGGAAAGAGAAGCGGTGTCGTTTTGGACGTTTCCGACGGCTTTTAAGATGTCGGACCCGCGTAATTTCCTCATATTTTTTTGCTCCATTTTTGCGGCTGACGCATCGTCAAAGAAGCACGATTGTACCCACAGGCGTTTATATTGATTCTGTTCCGCAATGGCCGTAACGACGTAGTACGTGCCATTTACTTTTTTCTCGAATCTTATCGTTTTCGCTTTATTCTGATACTTATCTTTTATCGTTTTCGTATCTTCCAGCTGTACATAATTGTCAAAGTTCGCCAGCACGTATCCCATTCGTGCAATATCGCTGTGGTTGCCCAATGCCTTATCGTGGTACTTCCGATAAGTATTTGCATCCGATTCCATATTGCCATGTCTGCCGACTATATGCCTTAATTCACTTTTTTGAATGTAGAACTCATATCCGTCGGCATCAAACCCGGCTACATCTTTTATTGCGTCAATCGCATGTTCATTTACCTCACAAAGCTGCATCCGCGTCGGCTGCGCATTATAGTCATTAATTATATTGTCCGCTACCGTTAGCAGCCTGCTGTCCACCGACTGCAAATACCCCTGTATATTGCGTATCTCGTCGGCGCTGTACTCGCCCGCGGGCTTATACGTTACGCCCGTGTTGGCGCTGTCCAGCATCTCCTGCGCGCGCTCAATATCCACCTGCCCGTCGGCGGTGAATACCTCCATATACCCGTTTGCGCTCGTGCGCAGCTCGGCGGGCGTGTTCTGGTTCTGCACTTCCGTACGCATCTGCGGCGCGTTATCCACACTCTGCACATCGCCGCCGCCCATTGCGGGCGCATTTTCATTCCCGAAGTCGTCCGCAACCACGGCCATGGGTCTGTCGCTTACCTGCGCACTTTCGCCTATGCCGTCCGGCCGCGCGCCGTATACCTCGCCGCGCAGCAGTATTTCAGCCTCTACCGCACTGCGTTCGTTATATAGCCGCTCTGCCTCTCTCCAGCCGCCTGTACCGTGACCCGTGCGCGCCCTCCAACTCGTTTTCCACCTGCTCCAGCCTCAGGTTCAGCCGCTCCCGCTCGGCGCTTAATTCCCGCGTGCTTATGCCGTCGTACTTTTCGTCGTACTTTCCATTTTCCCGGTTGCGCGCGCGGCCTTCCTCCATCCGCTCATTCAGCCGCTCCGGGCTGTCGTTTCTGACCGCCTCGCGCAGTTGAGTTAGCACCTCCTCGGCCTGCTGGCGCGCTACAACATACTCTGCGCTCAATTGCCTGCGCCGCTCGATCGCCTCCAGCGCTTCCCCGGGCGACGGTGCATTCTTCTCGTCCTCTACCGTCTGCTCTATCTCGCCCGCCAGCGCGTCGCGGCTCATTATTGCTTCGTCCGCCGCGCGTATCACTTCCTGCGCTTCGGGCGAATTAAGCTTTCTCGCGTCCACGTCGCCCGCGCCGCCTGGCTCGCGAAGCGCCTGCGCGATCTCGTCCATGCGCTCTATGGCCGCGCTGCTTTTGCCGTCCACCTGCGCGCTTAACGCGTCCTCGTCCGTGTAATATGTATCGCGCGCGTTCACGTTCTCCCGCGCCGCCTGGCTTAACTTCTCGCTCGCGGCGCTGTACTCGGCCATTACCGCGTTGTAGCTCTTTACGCCCTGCTCGGTGCTTACGTCTACCGCGCCCGATTCCATGTCGCTTATCAGCTGCTCCACGCCCCGGCGCGCCGCCTCGTATACGCTTTGCGCCTTTCCCGCATTTTCCGCCGCCGCGCGCCAGTTTTTAAGGCTCTCGGGCGCTTCCTGCCCGTTTGCGCGCCATATGCCCGCGTGCGCGTCCACGTCGCTTATCGACTTTTCGCCCGCGCGTATCTCGATGTCTATCGCCGCGTTTATGTCCGCTATCTGCTTTTTGCTTATGGGCATACCGCGCTTAACCTCATCCAGCGCGATTTGGGACAGCAGGTGCGCCCGGTACTGCCCCGGCATCAAAAGCCCGCCTATCACCGTAAACGCCGCACCCATGCCGCCGCCGATCAGCCCGTCCTCCATGTACTGCGCGCCGTCTATAACGCCGCCCTCGCCCGTCCACGGCATGTCCTTGTCGTATACCGCTTTGGCTATGGCGTTTCCCACCGCGTCCTCGGCCACTTCCTCAAATCCTTCGCTGAAAAACGATTTGAATACGTCCAGCCCCGCCTCGTATATCCATCCGTATTTGGACGACTTTATCGCGTCCGCTACCTTTTTCACGCCCGCCGGGCATAGCCTGGATACTATTTTCCCGCCCGCGCTCGTGCCCGCCATGCCGCGCCCCAGCCGCGCCGCGTTTTCAAATACCTTGTCCGCGCCGCCCTGCTCCAAATACGCGTTGGCTATGCCCGTGAACAGGAACGCCGCGCCCGCGTCGTGCGAATCCGCGCCCGCTGTCGCCGCCTCGCGCGCCGCGCCCGCCGCCGCCGGTAGCCCCGAATTCACCCATTGCAGTATGCGCGTCACGTGCCCTGCGCCCGCCCCGGCGCTGCCCGCGCCCACCGCGCCCAGTCCATAGCTTATCGCCATGGTTTTCAGGCTCTCCGCCGCGCTCTGCTCCAGTTTTTGAAACGTGTCCCAGCCTTCCGAGCCGAACGAGCCGGAATAGTCGCTTAAATCCCGCGTGGGCGAATATGCCCGGTCGAATATCGCCTTCTGCTCCGGGTGCGCCTCCAGCCAGTCCGCCGGGCTTTGCACGCCCGTTATCGCCGCCATTGCGGTTACATACGTCGTAGCCAGATCGCGCGGCGTGGAATCGACTATCTGATGTCCCGTCGTGGCCGCGGTACGCCCCAGCGTTTCAAAAAAGCCCGCCGCGCCGCCTGCCTTTGCCACCTGGTCTATGTCGTACCTTATCTTCTCCTCGGGCGTAAGACTGCCTTTAAGCACGCCCGCGTCGGTAAGCCTCACGCGCGTCTCGTCCGCCAGATTGTCAAGTTTGTCCTGCGCATAGTACCTTTGCATTTTAAGCTGGTTTCTGCGCGCCCGTAGCTCCTGCGCCTCGGAAAAGCTTTCCCCGCCCAGGCTCGCGATCTGCCCGTCCAGCGAGAGTATCTCCGCGTCCAGCGCGCCCGCCTGCGCGTCTATCTGCGCCTTGCTTTGCCTGTAATAGTCGCTGCTCTCGATTATGGGCATGAGCGCCTCGGTCTTTTCCTGCGCACTTAGGCCGCCCAGCGGCTCCCAGTGCACACCCTCCTGTGCGGGCTACACCTCGGGCGAGGATAACACCGGTGCCATGCCCTCCAGCGCGGAATTGGCGCTTGTTTCGTTCAGATCAAGCCCGCCCATAAGCGCGCGCCCGGCCTGCTCGTTTTCGCGCCGCACTTTGGCGATTGAGCCCACAATCCCGCTCTCGTTAAGGCTGCCCGCGCCGCCCTGCCGCTGATCCGCCGCCTCGCCCGCCGACTGCGCGCGCCGTATGAACGACTTGTGCCCCAGACCGCCCTGTAAGCCGTCTGACGCGCCCGAGCCGCCCACATGACCGTTTGCACCGCCCGGCGCGCCTTGGCCGCCCTGTAAGCCGCCTGCGCCGCCCTGCGCGCCGATCAGCGCGTTAACGCTGGTATTTGCAGCGGTATCGTTCAAATCCAGCGGTTTTATCTTCATGCCCGCCGCGCCGGTCTGTGTGCTTTTTGTCCCAGCCGCGTCGCTCCCCGCGGGCTTTACCGTCCTCACGTCTGCCGTGCGCGCCTTGGCCGCCGAAGGTATCGCCCCGCGCTGCTTCATGTCGCTCAGCGTGCTCCACGTGACGCGCGCGTCCACCGTGCGCGCCTGCCCGCCCGCCGCCTTGCCCGCCGCGCTCGCGCCCGGCACTAAAACCGTCCGCGCCGCTTTGGGCTTTTCGGCGCTCGTCTTTACCGTGGCCTTTATCGTGCCGCTCGCATTCACCCGCGCCGCCGCGTTCGTCCCGGTCTTAGCGCTCGTCTGCGGTTTTGCGCCCGTACCGCCCTGCCTGCGCTTTTCTTCCTCAACCTGCTTTATCCTGCTTAAATACGACATTTTGTCCTCCGTGCGTTATTATCTTTATACCACGCATTGTATTTCTCGTGCAATTAGTGTATAATAGCATCAGTGGAAAGGAGATGATCTTAATGGCTGGAACTACAACCAACATTAGCATTCGTATGGACACGGCCTTAAAAGCACAGGCCGAAGCGCTTTTCTCCGAACTGGGAATGAATTTGACGACCGCTTTTAACATCTTTGTTCGTCAGGCGCTCAGGGATGGCGGCATACCTTTTGAAATCTCCCTCAACCGACCGAACAGCGAAACGATCGCCGCCCTGTTGGAGGCAGAAAAAATCGCGAAGGATCCAAACGTCAAGCATTATCATAGCGTCAAGGAACTGTTCTCCGATCTGGAGGCTGACGAAGAATGAGCAACAGTTTTCTGGATAATATTGATAATGCACGTACAAAGTATGACATTGCGATCACCGAACAGTTCAAGAGGGACTATAAGCTCACGAAAAAGCGCGGCCTGAGACTGGAGGCCCTTGCAGAAGCCGTCACCCTGCTTGCCAATGGTGAAGCGCTGCCGGAAAAGAACCGCGACCACGCGCTTTCCGGTGATTACGAGGGCTTTCGGGAGTGTCACATCGCCTCCGACTGGCTCTTGATTTACCGCATCGAAGACGATGTGCTGGTGCTCGTACTTTCCCGCACAGGCTCTCACAGTGATCTCTTCTGATTCCCCGCGTATGCGGGGGTGATCCCGCGAGCGGTGCAGTGAATGCAAACGGCACGATCTTTTCCCCGCGTATGCGGGGGTGATCCTTGCTGCTGCGTCAGGCTCCGGTCTGATAGCATCTTTTCCCCGCGTATGCGGGGGTGATCCGCGCTATCAGCGGAAGGCGGCTAAGGTCATACGGCCTTTTCCCCGCGTATGCGGGGGTAAATCCACCAATACCCGCCCTTTTTATGGACGGGTATTTCTCATTTCGCGCTCAAGTCATATTGTCGCTTATTTTCCTTGAGCTGCTCGTTAAACTGGCGGATAGACTCGGCCAATTGCTGCTGGGTCAAATTCCTGTCGCCCAGCATCGACTGCAGGTTATTCACAATCTGATTGTAGCTGTCCTGCGCCGCCTTGCCCCGCTCGTATTCCTCGGACTTCAGCTGATTGTACGCGCTGCTTACATTGCCGGCCCTGTCGCGCATTAGCTGGCTCAGCATGTCCGCGGTCTGCCGGTTGTACATCGCTCCCTGTGCGCTGAGCTGGCCCGCGCTGGCCGCATAGTCGCTCAGAAGCTTTGAAAGCGCCTCCGAGGCGTTATTCACATTGTTCTGCGCCACATCCCCGGCATAGCTCGACCGCCCCAGCCCGCGCGCCGTCAGCATCCGCTGAAGCGCGTTGCCGTTTAGTTCATACTGCTTCTGCGTCGCGGCCTGATTTTCGCTAAGCACCTTTTGCAGGCTTGCTATCTGCTGATTTATGCTCTGCTGGTACTCTTCGTTTTTCTGCTTTGCCGCCAGGACGTTGGCGTTATACTCCGCTTCGTACTGCACCTCGGCCGCCGCGCGCAGTTCCTCGTCGCTTCGGGGCGTGTACGCGCCGGTCTGGTATTGCTTCAAAAGCGCCTCCAGATCGCCCGAGTTTATGCCCGCCGTGGTGGTTGTGCCCGTGCCGCCCGTGCCCGCATCGCCGCCCGACGCGCCCGCGTCCTTGCTTTTTAGCCATTCCTCAAACGCGCTTTTGTTCTGCTGATATGCGTTTTCAGTGTTCTTGCCCCATATGCCGTCCACGCTGAGCCCCGCGCCCTGGCTGTTGAGCCACTCCTGATATTCTTTAGCCAGATCGCCGCGCGTGCCCCAATACTCGCTTCGGCCTGAACCGGCCGATCCATTCGAGCCTGTCGCGCCTGAAGCACCGGCTGAGCCGCCCGCACTGCCGCCTGACGAGCTGGACGAGCCCGTGCCGCCGCTCCCCGTGCCGCCGGACGAGCCCGTGCCGCTGCTCCCCTTACCGCCGGACGAGCCCGTGCCGCTGCTTCCCGTGCCGCTCCTGTTCGTCAGCGCGTTCGCCGCGCCCGTCAGCGTCGCCGACGATGCGGGTGCGGCCGTCTTGCCCGCCGAGCTTACGGTGCTTTTATTCCCGCCCAACATGTTTTTAAGATTGTCGCTCACCATGTCGGTTACGGTCTTGGCCGCGCCCCATATCGACCCCGACTTGCGGCCCGAACTAATCGTGCCGCCACCGCCGCCGCCCGCGCCCTTTCCCGTTCCCGTCTTTTTTCCGCTGGTTTTCAGCCCGCTTTTCTTGCTCGTGCTGTTCAAAAAGCCTGCCATCCCGTTCACCTCCTGAGCTTTCTGTTGACCGTTTACCGCCATATGCTGTATACTGTTTTTTAGTCTTTGCACCGCGTTTGCGCTTAATTATTTCTGGTTTAAGGAGGTCAAAATCATGTCTGAGCGCACCCTGCTCGAGCACACGCTTTACGATGACATTGCGCAAGGCCTGCGCGAAGCCATTGCCTATGAGCGCGGCGAACTTAATGCCAAGTCCATGCGCCTTACTCGCTCCACATCTGATGATAAGCTGCTTCACCCTGCCGGCAAAGATGATTCCCTATCGCTTAAAACAAAAACAAGCGATTGAAAGCGTTTTTTCTCTGCCTGCGAAAGGCTGTTTTTTTGCCCATCAATCGCTCTCCACATCCATCCCGATCGTCACGCTTCCGTATAGTTCAAAGCTCACCCCGTCCACCGATGACAGCCTAAGACTAAACCGCCGCCCGCGCAGGTTTAGCCGCTTGCGCGTGCGCTTGTCATACGTGTGCATGATTATTTCGCTCTGCTTTTGCTTCTCGTCCGCCCGCGCCAATATGTGCATCCGCCCCTTGCCGTATACGGTCAGCTCCCCCAGCTGCTTCGTGGTTCTGTCGCCCGTCAGCTTGCTCGACCCCATATTGTACGTGGGCGTCTCCCAGTACGCGTTTATGGGTCTGCCGTCATACGTCGTGCCCTGCCCGTATTCGTATATAACACCTGAACTGCCCGCAAACAGCAGCTTCCCGTTCCACTCCAGCCAGTGCGCCGCGTTTATCCCGGTGCGCGGCATTATCGTGTCGCGGTTCATGTCGTATTCCAGTACGCAGTTGTTCTCTTCGCTCCCGTCCACCGGCAGCGCGATGTACATCGTGTGCCCGTGCACTATCGCGCACGCATTCTCGATGTAGCTTTCGCTTATGCGCTCGTACCATTTGCGCGCCCGCCGGTCGCCCGCGTCCTGCGCGCGCATTCCGTCGTAAAAGCATAGCCCCGTGCGCCCCAGAAAGTATACCTTGTCGCCCCATTGACACACCGTGCGCGCCGCTACCGGCCCTTCCGTGCCCGTCACGCGGCTTACCTGGTATTCGCCCGGATACGTGCCCGATACCTTTAATACGTCCTGATCCTTGAATATCACTATGTCGCCGAATAGCGCGCTTATCAGCCGTATCTTACCGCCGTTCCACGTCGGCGCCTGTAAAAATCCGCCTCCGTTGTCCGGGTCGCTCACGTCGCCCGTCCAGTCGCCCACGTCGAACTGCCGCGACCAGTATACCGTGTCCGGCTCGCCCGGCGCGCCCGCGCCCCATACCCGTTCATAGTTCATCTCGATGTGCGCAAATCGCTGGGTTATGCCCTTACGCGCATGGCTTTCGCCGCTGCCCGACCATGTGAGCACCGGGTTCACTCCGTCCGCCATCAGCACAACGTCGTTTTCTTTGTCCTGATAGTTCAGAAAGTCCACCCTCTCGCCCATTTTCCCGCTCTCGGGCACATATATCTGCTCCCACGCGCTTTGGCTTTGCCCGCCCGTGTCGCCGGACCAGGCATATATCCCGCCTGCGTTGGCGCACAGTATCCATTCGCGCCCGTCCGATCGGCGGTAAAATGCGCTCATGCTCTTTACCCCGCCGGGCACGTTCGGCGCGTCTATGCGCCTATATCCGCACGCCGTCCTCAGTGACCCGCCCTCCGTGGACATGTTCACGCAGTCCGGGCTGTCTGAATAGTTTATAAGCGTTCGGTCCTTGCTCTGATCCAGCCCGCCAAACCCGCGCAATACCAGCGCCGTCTCATAATCCCGCGCCATATAACACCCCGCCCGCTTTCCATATTCTGTCGCCCGGAACCCCCGTAACCCCGTAACCCATTAATTCGGTGTGCCGGCTGAGCAGTCTTCGCCCATCACGCCTACGGCGCGCTGGGTACGCGCGGCGAATCCTACGGAATCGCTCGCGCTAGTCGGCCTTCGGCCTCCCTCGGGCGCGCCGCCCGCAATGCCGCCTTTGAAGCGGCATTGCTTCCCACAGTCAGGCAAGCGCCCGGAACCCGTAGGGTTCAGCTTGCCGCAGTACCCCTTCGCGCGGAACCTGTTCCGCGCGATCGGCGTAAGCCGCAAAGTCACCAATTCCAAACGCCGGTAAATCCCTGCCGCCCGCTCAGCGAATTTCCCCCGCCCGTAAGCCGGTAATATTCGTCCCAGCTCTTATCTTTAGGCAGTCTGCTCAGCGTCTCCGTAAACCTGGCATAGTACCAGTCGCCGCGCGCCTGCTTGCTCTGGTTGCCCGTGCCCAGCATTCGCCACGTCACATAGTCCGCCAGCGCATCGAATACCCGCGCGTCGTATGTCCCCAAGTCCTGCCTTATCGTAAGCTCCGGGCACTTTGCCCGGCTGATCTCGGGCAGTGCGCTTACGTCTATCGGGTCTATCGCGCGCCATATGCGCCGCATACCCTCGTTCACATACTCCATGTATAGCGTCTGCGTGGCCTCGTCCTCGATCTCGTCGGTCTGCGCCTCGCCGCCATACTGCTGCGCACTCGCGCGCACCAGCACGTCGTATACCGTCATTCGCCCCACCTGCTCCCCGTTACCCCGCTACCCCCGTAACCCCGCTACCCTCGTAACCCCGTTACCTTCGTAACCCCGTTACCTTCGTAACCCCGTTACCTTCGTAATCCCGTTGCCTTCGTAGCCTATTAATTCGGTGCGCCGGCTCTGCCGGCACACCGCCCGCAATGCCGCCCCGAGCGGCATTGCTACCTACAGTCAGGCCAACGCCCGGAGACGCGCAGCGGCTCAGTTGGCCGCAGAACCCATTCGCGCGAAACCTGTTTCGCGCGATCACGCGCTGATTCCGTGTTCAATGCGCAGCATCCACGTCTGCTGAAGTATCTTCGCGCAGAACGCCGGTACTTTCCACGCAATCGTCGAACGCTGCTCCAACGGGTCCTCCGTGCCGCCCGACTGGAACGTCTTTACTATCGTCTTGGCCGCGCCGCTGCCCGCTATGTCGATCAGGCCGTATGCGTCCGCGCCGAACATCAGCGTGCACGCCACGTCCGCCTTGGGCGTGCCCGCGCCCGCGGTCGCAAATATCTTGCTCTCGGTCGTCTCTATGAATACTACGCCGAATAGCTTGCCTATCTCGCCGTTTTCGATTTTCTCCGCCTGCTGGTACTGGCTTACCTTCAGCCAGTTCTCGTCGCTTTGCAGATCGTATACCGTGTCCGGGCCTACTATCGCGTAGAAGTACGGCTTGCCGTTTCGGTAGAACGGGCGCGCCTTGGCCTTCTTCAGCGTCCTTACCGCCTTGCGTAGCAGCGTCGTGGTCAGTATGTTGCCCGCCGCCACGTCCGCGCGGCTGGTGCCGTTTGCGTACATCACGTTCGTGCCCGCGCACATTACCTCGCGTACCACCGTGTCCAGCGTCAGCGCCGCCTGATCCGCGTTCAGCTCCACGCTGTCGCTTATTACCGGGTCTACCGCCGTCATGTCCAGCAGGTCGGTCACGCGTACATAGTCGCCGTACTGCGCCACAGACGCGCTTATTTCGGTCTGCGTGATCGCGTGGCCGTCCGGCGTTACGCCCTCGGTCAGCGGCGTGGTGGCCGCCTCAAACGGCGTGTACTTGCGGAATTTTACCGTCTTGCCCGCATTGCGCGGTATCGGCCGCTTCTGGCCGTAATTGCAATGCACCAGCTTGGGCTTCATGTCCTTTATCAGCTTTTTGTCGTAATACATCTGCATCGACGGGCCAAGTCCCGCGCTGCCCGTCGTGTTGGTAATGTCAGCCATCCTTCATTTCCTCCGTGTTTTCTTGCGTTTAGTCGAAAAGTCAAGGTATTTGTCAAGGCAGCGTGAAGATCGTAATCTTATAAAATCACTCGTTCCCCACGTCTCACCCGCTCCTCGATCTTCTCAATGTCCGCGTCCGTCATGTCCTCCACGCGCGTCCGGCCGCTGCCCGTCTGGCCGCCCGCCATGCCGCTCGTCGCCGGTACACGCGCGCGGCTTTTCGCCGCGTTTGCCTTGCCGCGATACGCGTTGTACGCGCCCATCATGTCAAATCCGCCGTGCCCTTCGTTAAAGTCGCTCACGCCCTGCATTATTTCGCCGTCGGCCTTTAGTACCTCCAGCATGTCCACGCCCGTGCGCTCGCGGATGTACTGCACCTGGCGCGCCATATCGCGTATGCGCGGTGAAACGTCCTCGCCCTGCGCGCTTCCGGCATTGCCAGCATCCTTCACGCCCGCCGTAGCACCGGCATCTCCCACCTTTTCAGGCTCGTCCCGCGCCCGGGACGCCCCCGCCGCGCCGCCTACGCGCATTCTCAGCTCGACCAGCTCGCGCGCCACGCTCTCGGGCGCGCCGTCGTCCACCAGTCGGCTTACCGCAATGTCGGTCAGCCTCTCCATCGCTTCCCGCTGCGTGCTTACGCCCAGCAGCCCCAATACGGCCGCGGGTATCTCGTCCGCCCCG
>CAOKFD010000079.1:0-10638 GCA_948467645.1 uncultured Eubacteriales bacterium
TTGTTGCCAACCCCTGTCAGACAGGGTTGACCTTGCGGAGTTTGGGTAGGCGGCGAGGCGTTTGCGAGTAACGGCGATTTGCCGCGCATATCGTTTTGCTGCTCTCTGAGCGTGGAATAAGCTCATACAGAACCTCAAGGCCTGATTGCCCCTTCCGCGCCCACTTTAATTTATGGTGGGCGCGGCATGGATGGCTGCTCATACATCCAGTTGCACGTCCGGACGGCTAATTTTCGCGCCCGCCCTACTTTCCGGCGGGCGTGAACCTCACCGCCGAGTCTGCAATTGAGCCGCCGAGGGGCGGCGAACATGGCGCGGGGGAAACCTGCCTAAACAGAAAAAGATCATTCGCGGAATCCCGAAACTAAGTAAGATTATAGCTAGCGTGAGCCACAAACCCGCCAAAACAAGAAACGCCGCTGACTCTTAGAGCGAATCAGCGGCGAAAGGAAGCAAACGAAACTTCCTATATATAATTCTCCTAAAACGTCCGAACTAAGAAACATTTGCGGGAGAACAGCCAATCAGACTTTTCTTTGGTTCTTTCTTTTCTTCCGAAAAGAAAGAACACGTCCCCTCGTCCCCCGTTACTCCTCAACCATAACCGTAACGATCTCGTAAGGCTTGAAGTCGAGAACTACCTGACCGTTTTCGATGGGGAGTTCGCGGTCTGCCTGTTCCATCAGGTTGGTTAGGTAGACGTGCTTGGCGGCGGGGAGGGTCAGACGGGTTTGGACGCGCGCGCCGTAGCATTCGTACATGCGGACGATGGTGTTTTGGCCGTCGAGCTGCTGCTTGACCGATTCTATGATTACGCCGGGGGTGTCGGTCGAGTAGGTGGTTAGCTCCTGCTCGCCCTTGCCGCCCGAGACATGCGCGGTCATGGGCATGTTCAGGCTGTATGCCTGCGATACAGTGTTGCCCTTGCGCCAGTCGCCCATGTGCGGCATCAGCGAATAGGTGAACGTGTGTAGGCACTGGTCCGCGTCGGGCGCGGGATGCGTCGAGCTCTTGAGCAGCGTGAGCGCCATAGAGTTCTCGTCGATCGAGCAGCCGTACTTGCAGTCGTTCAGGATCGATACGCCGTAACCGCTCTCGCTTACGTCCATCCACTTGTGATGGCATACCTCAAAGCGCGCCACATCCCACGACGTGTTCTTGTGCGTCGCGCGCGTTACATTGCCGTACTGTACGTCGTAAGTCGCCGCATTGTAGAATACGTCGACCGGGAAGTGCGCCTTGAGCAGGTACTGCTTCTCCTTCCAGTCAACCGTCGTCGCAAAGTCAATGCGCGGCAGCGTCTTGTATATGATTATGTCCTGAGCAATCGTCGAATGCTCATAGGCATACTCCGCACGTACAATCGCCAGAACCGGGCCGTTCGCAACTACCTTAAACGACTTCAGATCGTCCACAACCCAGCTGTGCTCGTTGTAGTAGATGTTAATGTCCCAAGCGTCGTAGTTGTGCGGCTTGTTCTCGTAGCAAATAATGTCGTTGAGCGGCGCTTTTGCAACCTGACGGCCATTGCGCAGGTCGATCAGCGACTTTATGCGGCCCTTGCCGTCAAACTCGCCCTTGAAATAAGGCGTTTCAAAACCGCTCTCAGTAACGCTAAGCTGCTCAGTCGATTCCTCGCCGCAGACATACTCAAACGCCTTAACACCCAAAGCCGGCACGCCCGCAACCGCCGCGCAGCAGCCGCGCACCGTGCGCTCGACCGGGTAAACATTGCCCGCCGCATCCTTCAGCGCAGTCACGCCCGCGGGCGCGTCGAACCACAGCACGTCGTCGCGGCGCTCGTCCATCGAGTTGAACGCAACTACATCGCCCGCCGCATGGTCGGATATGACCTTCTGCGCAGCCTCTTTAAGCTCCTTTAGCTTGTCAAAGCAGCCCGCATAAATCTTGTCCGAATCGTCGTATACCTTCTTAATAGAAGAACCCGGCAGTATGTCGTGGAACTGCAGCGTCAGCACGCACTCCCAGATCTTGTGCAGCATGTCGGCCGGGTACTCAAGGCCAAACTTCTCGGCCAGACTGCACCACAGCTCGGTTTCGCGCAGCTCAATCTCAATCTTGCGGTTGTTGCGCTTGTTCTTGGCCACGGCGGTGTAAGTGCCGCGATGGTATTCCAGATACAGCTCGCCCGACCACTTGGGCAGGCGCTTGTTGCCGCCCACGCGCTCGTTCAGCTCCTCAAAGAACTTGTGCGCGGTGCTCTGGCGCGTCTTGGGCATACCGGGCATCTGGTGCGACATGCGGCGCTGGTACTCCAGCATTTTGTCGGTGGGGCCGCCGCCGCCGTCGCCAAAGCCGTAGCTGACCAGGAACTGATTGTCCAAGTCCTTTTGCTGGAAGCGGTTCCAGCCGCCCGCTATCTGAGACGGGTTCACATCGCCGTTGTAGGTGGTGAAGTAGCTCAGCGCGTGATGCTCGTCGCCCACCAGATCGCGCGTGGGCACGAAGTGGGTCAGTACCTCCGACCCGTCCAAGCCCTTCCACATGAAGGTGTCGTAGGGCGTCTTGTTATACTCCGACCAGCTCAGCTTGGTGGTCATGAAGTACTTGATGCCCGACTTTTTAAGTATCTGAGGCAGGGCCGCCGAGTATCCGAACACGTCGGGCAGCCACAGTATTTCGTTCTTCTTGCCAAACTCCTTGCGGAAGAACTCCTGACCGTGCAATAGCTGCCTTACCAGCGATTCGCCGCCCGCGAGGTTGCAGTCGGCCTCCAGCCACATGCCGCCCTCGCACTCCCAGCGGCCTTCCTCGACGCGCTTTTTGATCTCCTCGAACAGCTCGGGCGCGTCCTCCTTAACGAACTTATACAGCACCGGCTGGCTGGACATGAATATATATTCAGGATAGCGGCGCATGAGTTCGATAACGGTGGAGAAGGAGCGCACGGCCTTATGGCGGGTCTGCTCCAGATCCCACAGCCACGCCACGTCGATATGGGTATGGCCGACGCAGTTGGCGATTACCTCCGGCTCCTTATCGCACAGCTTATCGTAGTATTCGCGCTTCATATACTCGCGCGCGGCGTCGACCGACTTATAGAACTCATCCGAGCCGGGGTCGCGCAGGTCGAGCTGATTGAGCGCGTCGCTCATCGCCTGGAACGCGAGCAGGCGCGGGCGGGTTTCGCGGGGCAGCAGCTCAGCGGCCTCGAGCGGCACGCGCACGTCGTAGTAGAGCTGCATCACGTTTTCAGCCACTTCGATGGTACGCGCGCGCATCCGGGCGAAATTACCCGCGCCGGTCTGGCAATAGCCCTTTAGGTAGATACCAAACACCGTACCGGGCTTAACGTCGCTGCCGAGCAGCACGGTAGTGTGATTAGTATCGATCGCCTGGCGCACCTTGCCATCGACATAGGCGAGGAACTGGGGATTAGTAGCGTCCCAAGCGCCCTCACAGCCGGTGGTTATCTCCAAAAACAACTGCTTCCCGGTATAGCCCTCGGGCGCAGTCACATTAAACCTGAAATCCCACCAGCGATGTTCGCCGCCCCACTCGCTGCCGTTTACGAACGGCTGCCACTCACTAAGGCTATCGTCATGCAGCGAACGCGCCCTGAGCGCGCACTCGATGCCCTCGGCATCGCGCGCCCGCTCCACAGCCAGTGTGCGCACCTCGTTAAGCAGGCGCTCCACTCGCTTATTAAGCAATTCCATTTCCATAAAAAAGTACCTCCAACACCAATGCGGTCGTCCGCACAGTCTTACATATAAATAGTAATACTTTTTTGTGTCTAAATCAAGCACATACGCAAACAGTGCAAACCGCAGTACATATTCGGATAAAATCGTAATATCGGGAAAGGCGACGTCTCCTTTCAACCCAAAACTAAAACCGTCCGATCACATGACCAGACGGCTCTTAAAAATCGAATATTGTTGTCTAAGCCCGTATGCCGCTCTTGAAATCGAACCATATGCGCCCGGCGAAGTGTACGCTGTCGAAGTCGCATACCTGTTTAAGCGCGCGCTCGTTTTGGACGCGCACTATGTACGCCGCCGCGCATAGCAGCGCGCACGCGGCCAGCGCCGCGCCGAACAGCAGCCGCGGCGACATTATAAGCAGAAGCAGCACTCCCGCCGCGCCGATTGCGCCCACGCCGAACGCGGCGCGCGCGAGGGTGATTCTGCGCTGATACTTTTCCATCAGCGCCAGCGTATCGCGCTTTATGCGGCGAATCTCCTTTTCGCAGGTTCCGGCGGGCGCGGTTTTCTGACTTTGCTGCGCCTGTTTTAGCCGCGCCTCCAGCTCTGAGCGCACGCGGCTTTTCTTTGCTGATCTGGAACCGACGTTACTCATGCTAACGTCCCCCTATCGATATGTGCAAAACCAAACATGCGGGTTAAAGGTTGTGACTACATCATGTTTCACAAAAATCTATATATCTTTGGAATATTATACCGTACACCGTAAAGATTGTCAATTCGTATCGTTGTCAACTTTTGGGCATTTCCACTCTAATACCCGAGCAATTTCGGGGCTATTTTTGGCGGCAGGGCTGAGGCAGTCGGCCTGCGCCTGCTGCCTTAGCGGCACGCAAGGCAATGCGGCGGTTTATACCTTTACAGTGTGAGCCTGCCTGCCCTTAAACAAAAAACAGGAGGAGGCATCATGCCTCCTCCCGTGTGGCTAGCGTTTTTTTGATTTTAGTCGGCGTCGGTGGTGTCGGCGTCGGTGGTATCGGCCTCGGTGGTGCTGGCCAGAACCTTCAGCGTTACGTCCACAGTTACCGTGTCGTAATCCAGGCTGGAGTTGGTGTTATAGCCGCCGTTGCCGCCGAAGAAGCCGCCATAGCTGTTGCCGTAACCACTGCCATAGCCGTAGCCGCTGTTGCCGCCGTAATAGTTATTGTAGGCCGAGTTGAGGATGGAGATAATCGCGTTGGTGTTCTTATAGCGGAGCACGGTAACGCTGATGGTGTCGCCCTCCTCATGAGTATCGAGAACCGCGGTCAAATCGTGCAGCGAGGTAATGCGGGTGCCATCGACCTCGGTGATGAAGTCATAAGCCTTGAGGCCAGCCTCATCGGCGGGGCCGTCCGCGGTTA
Organism: uncultured Eubacteriales bacterium; assembly: GCA_948467645.1. GTDB lineage: Bacteria > Bacillota > Clostridia > Christensenellales > Aristaeellaceae > Fimadaptatus. The sequence goes on from CAOKFD010000079.1 coordinate 5,072, forward strand.
CTTCACTGATGACTACGCTTGCCGGCGGCCAGCTGCTGATCGGATCGTCCGGGCCGCTGAAGGTGCCGCAGGTTATGCCCAGGGCAGGACGGCGAACCTCGCCATAGTCGATAAGCTGCTGAGCGATAGGCAGGGCGGTATCGATCGGGATAGCAAAGCCCAGGCCTTCATAGGTCGTGGCGGAGTAAGAGCTGCCGGTGTACTTCAGGGTATTTATGCCAACCAGCTGGCCCTTGGTGTTAAGCAGGGCGCCGCCGGAGTTGCCGGGGTTAATGGCCGCATCGTGCTGAATGGTCTTGACGGTACGGGTGAAGGTATTCGCCATATCGCGTTCGAGCGCGGAAACGATACCCTGGGTTACGGTATTGGCGAGCGCGCTGCCGCCGGGGTTGCCGATAGCGATTACGGTTTCGCCGACCTTCAGGTCAGCGGAGGAGCCTATATCGATCGCCTTCAAAGTCTGATCTTCGACCTTCAGCACGGCAATATCCGTACCGGAGTCAGTGCCGACCAGACTAGCGTCGACCTTATCGCCGCTGGGGAGCAATACCTGATAGGAATTACCGTCCGCAACGACGTGGTTATTGGTCATGATATAGCCATCGTCGGAGATGACCACGCCGGAACCCTCGCCGACCTCGGCCTTCTGCACCTCGCCGGTGGAGCGCGACCACTGTTCGGTATAGGTGATTACGCCCACAACGGAGTCAGCGCACTTTTCATAGACCGCAATCGCGGGGCTATCGTACTGGGTAGCGTCGCCCGCGGCATCAGCCTCGGTCTGCGCGGTGGTTTCGGTCTGCGCCTCAGCCAGCGCGTTATTCGCGGCGGTATTGGCGCCAATGCCGGTCCCTAGCATAGTAAACACAGCCGCAACAGCAATCAAACTAATTACCTTATTGAGCACTCCGCTCTTTTTATTCTTATTATCATTTTCTATGTGCCTCATATTCAGCACCTCCTGACAGCTGTTAGTATAACACGCCTTTTCGGACATAGTATGAACGATCCGTGAACGCCATCGCAACTGTTTTCGAACGAAATATGGACAAAGTTTGAACGGGTGCGGGGGAAGATGGGGGAACGTGTTCTTTCTTTTCAGAAGAGCGGAAGAACCAAAGAAAAGCCGGTGGCCTTCGGCCTGTTTTGGCGCGAATATTACTTGGCTTGGACGTTTTTAAGGGGTTTATTATATTGGACGCTGTTTTTGCGCTTTTTTGCTTGTTATCGCTCTAGAGTGTGTCTCAAAAATTCCGGAGTACGCAATTTCGGGCGTCGCTCCGCCATTTCTGCGTCACAAGGCTCGACTTAGCGCTGCTAAGCCTTCGGATTTCTTCCTTGAACTGACGAAAAATCCACTCGAACTTGCGGATTGTCCCGCTTGAGACACACTCTAGGAGTCAGCGGCACTTGCTTTTATCATGATTTGTGGCTCACGCAAGCTATAATCTATATTCGTTTCGGGATTTTGCGAATGGAGTTTTATTGTTCAGGCATAATAAAATCCCGCGCCGCCGTGCATGGCTTGCGCGGGATTTCGCATTTTAATTTATCGCGCGGCAATGGTCGTCATAAGCGACATATTCACCTGCGTAGTATCCAGCCGCGAATACTGGCACAGCACCGGCACACTGCTCTTTACCGCGACGGCGTAGGGCTTGCCCATCGGGATATGCCTGCCCGCCGCGTCGGTCAGCTTGTCCAGCCTGATATGATGCGTGCGGCGCGCGGGGCACTTGGCCGTGAAGCCCTCGATCGGCTCGGCGTCCTCGAAGTACAGCGTCAATTCGATGTCCGCGTCCTCGGCGCAGGTGTTCAGCACGCATATGGCCTCGTGGCTCACATAGTGGCCGGGCGTGGTTATCTCCGGCCAATAGCAATCGGGTATAAACCATTCACAGCTTCCGTTCATTTTGCTTTCCTCCGTTTGATGTTTTTTAGTCAGAAGTCGTTTCATCGCGGTAAGCGCCCTGCCTGAGCAGGCTCTGCTTCGCCGCGCGGCGCGTCTGTCTTAGCCTCATTTACTGCCTAAACGCAATTACTCCCCGCGCTTTTGCGTGAAAGAGAAGCACACGCTGAGCCGCTGAGGCGCGCCGCGCAGTATCACCGCCACGCGGTACAGGGGCTTGCCGCAGATCTCCAGCAGCCACTTGTCATACAGGCCGTCCAGATCGTACTGTTTGGAATGGCGCGGCGGCAGGTCTTCCACCTCGCAGTCGGGTTTGATGCCAAGCCTGCCCTCGGGATGGCCGCCGTTCAGCTCCCATGTCACGCGGATATTGCCCAGCTCCATGCCGTCCGGGCGCAGGTAGGGGCGCGCGGTGGTGATGAAGTTGAACTCCACGTCGTTATTGTCGTGCGCGAACTCGGCTATTTCCCACAGGCGCGCGCAGGGCGTTTCGCCGCGCGTGAGCGACATCGTGCGCTGCCACGAGCTAACACCCGCCTCGTCCGGGTAGGCGCGGCTTATGTCCAGCGTGGCGCGCGTGCGCTCGGGCGTGATCTCCCAAACGGGTTCGACCGCCATAAAGCCGTCGCCCATCGACTGCGGGCAGCCGTTTATCACGGGCAGGTTATGGTACTGCGACTGGGTTTCCCACAGCGCCGCGCGCTCGTCGGGCGCGAGCTGGGATGCGTACTCGATTTCGCCCAAGTCGGGCAGTACGGGTTCGCCGTTCCAGTAGAGCGTCACATTGCCCGCGTCGGCGTGGCCGCCCATGCGGTTCGCGCCGCCCTCGATGCTGATGAAGAAGCCGTCCGCCGCGCCCGCGCGTGTGCGCGCCGTCAAAAGCGCCCCGCTGCGCAGGTAGTAATCCATCGGCATGGGCGGGCGCGAATCGTGCCTAAGCATCTCGTTTTCGCCGATCGCGGCGCGGGCGGCGCGCATCAGCGGCCACACCGGGCGCGAGTCACCGCCGCGCAGACCCATCAGGTACGCGCCCAGCGAGCACAGCTCGTCCGAGCGCAGCAGCTCGCCGCAGCGGTATATCAGGTTGGGATCGACGTCCCAATGCGCCGGGCAGTTGCCCGCGCAGTTGAAGTAGTCCAGGCTAATATGACTGCCTATGATAAAGTCGCTCACATTGCGCAGTGCCGACACCGTGAAGAAGCTCACGTTGCCGCCCGACGCTTCGCAGATCAGCTCCAGCGCCTCCATTATGCAGCCCACGCCGCGCTCGAATGCGCCCAGCCCGCCGGGTATGCCGCCGTCGCGCGGCAGTTCGTCCAGATACGCGTCCATGAGCCTGAGCGCGCGCTTGACCCCGCCCCAGCGGAAGCGGTCTTCGCGCTCGATAAGCAATAGCGCCGTCAGGCATTCCTTAACGCCCTCTGGCAGCATGTCGTCCTCGCCGCGCGCGCGCGCGAATTCCAATTGCTTTACATTGATGAACGGGTCGATTACGCGCAGGGTAATTTCGCGCTCGATGCGCACCGCGATTGCGGGCGATATTTCGCGCAGTTTGTCGCGGTGCAGGTGCAGCACCGTCGCCATCAGCGCACCCGTGCGCGCCGCGGCCATGTCCAGCAGCGGGCGCTCTATGTCGGGCAGATACGCGGGCGAGCCGTCGGGACGGCGCAGGTTGGCGGGCGCGGTCCACGCGCTTTCCTCGCATATCATGAAGCACAGGTTGGCTATGTCGGTAAGGAAGCGCCCCTTGGCCTCGACCGCCTCGCCCAGCGCCAGCGCCGATAGCGCCTCGCGGCGGTAATTGAACTTGCCTTCGTATGCGCGCGCGTCGCCCATGCGGCTGGCGAGAATCACGTCGGCGGCGGTTATCGCGGGCCAGCTTTGCCCCAGATACTTTTCGGCGCGGCCCACGCACATTTCGCGCGTCTTCTGGCGCACGGTCTGCCACGCCTCGCGGTCGCGCGTGGGCGGCACGGGGCGGAACTCCTCGCGCGGGCGCAGCGCCACCATAATTTCATCCATGTGTTCCAGCAGCGCGCTCATACCTTGACCCTGCCCCCTATCCGATTGCTCTCATATGCCTTATCCATGACCAATTGCAGATACGCGCCGTCGTCCAGCGAGGGCGCGCATTCGCCGCCGCTTGCGACTGCCTCAAGGAACTTATAATACGAATGCACATGGCCGCGTATCCAGCCCACGGCGTTCTTGGCGGGGATAAACGTGCCGCCGGGCGGGGCATAGCGCCCGCCGCAGTGTACGTGCGTGAAGCCCGCCGCGCCGCTGCTGGAATCGTACACGTCCAGATAGTCGCCGCACAGACTGGAATAGCGCACCGCGCCGCCGGTCAGGTATATGTTGATCTTCAGCTCGTCGTCGGTGCCGGTGGCGATTTTTGAGGCATCAACCGTGCCCGCGGCGCCGTTTTCAAGCTGCAAAAGCATCAGCGCGCGGTCTTCGCCTAAATTAGAGGTGCGTCCGCCGCCCGCCGTGGGACGCTCGGAGTAGAGCGTCTGAGTGATGCAGTCGATCGAATCCACCTTGCCGCACATCCATATGACCAGATCGAGCGCGTGACTGCCCAGATCGAGCAGCACGCCGCCGCCGCACGCGTCGTAGTCCTGCTTCCAGCCGATAGGCCGGTCGGGATCGACCGAGCCGGAGTGCAGGTATTCGGCCGAGAACGACGTGACGCGCCCCAGCTTACCCGATGTAACCAGCTCGTGCGCCAGCATGGTGGACGGGAAGAAGCGGTTATTGAGCGCAAGCTGTGCCTTGACCCCGGCGGCGCGGGCGGCGTCCGCGATGCGGCGCGCGCTTTCGTAATTGATGGACAGCGGCTTGTCGATATAGACGTTCTTGCCGGCGGCGATTGCGTCCAGCGCCATCTGCTCGTGGAGGTTATTGGGGGTGCAGATGGACACCACGTCGATTTCGGGATCGGCGAGGAGCTTATGGTAATCGTCGGTAGCGTATTTGAAGCCCTGTTCGCGCGCGGCCTGCTCGGCCTTTTCGAGGCGGCGCGAGCATATACCGATGAGGCGCGGCTCGAAATCGAGATTATAATGCAGGGGCATGGTCTTTATCGAAAAGGTATGCGTGCGGCCCATGAAGCCCCAGCCGATCACGCCTATGCCTATTTGTTTCATGGTTTATGATTCCTCCCTAAGAGTGGGGTTTTGGGGGGACATGGCTTGGTTTTGACAAGCTATGTCCTATGGCGGGTTCTTTTTTGGGTGTTCTTTCGCGGCACGCTGATAAGCACTTTCTTTCGTTAGTCCGCTGAATGTGGCTAACATTCTTACTATTCTTTCGCGGCGCTTATTTGAGCGTTCTTTTGTTGCGCTCTTGTATTCGCCTAAATTCTACCTTTCTATTCTTTCAGGCGTGTGGACTACTTAAATGATTTTCTACTTTAATAGCCCTTTTATTTTTGGTGCCTCCGGCGGCCAAGGAGGGCAAGGGGGATTGCGAGTTCCCCCTATGCCCTCCTTGGATTCTCCTATTACCCCTTTGTAACGCCGGGCACTGCGTGCCAAGGGGCGGTTACGGCATTGGGTTGCGTTCGTTTGTGCCGTCCATTACTGGTGGGCAGTTTTACGGTACTTGGTTGATATGGTTGCCTTGCTCCCTTGCTTAGACCATGCGCAAACTGCGT
>CAOKFD010000080.1:0-10450 GCA_948467645.1 uncultured Eubacteriales bacterium
ACATTTGCAGGAATATGTATTAAGACACAGAATTATTACCTTAGAGAGTTGAGAGTTCAGGCCAAATAGTATATAATAAAGAAGTTGAATCGCTCGTATCGATCGGGAGGAAACAAAATGTCAGATCAAACATGCGTGCCGGGTGATAAGATCGCGCAGAATAACGACTGCGTGGAGCTGATAATGCCCGCGCACGAAAATATGCTTACGCTTACGCGGCTTGCCGCTGCGGGGCTGCTCGCACATGTGTCGCGCGATTTTGATATGCAGGAGGACGTTAAGTCCGCCGCCGCAGAGGCCTGCTACTGCCTTATGCAGCAGCCCTGTGCATATGCGCGCCTTAAACTCTGCTTTGACGTGGGCGAGACGGAGCTTACACTTATCATAAGCGGCATAGAACCCGCAAAGAGCGAAAAACAGCCCGAATCAGTACAGAAGTACACGGATATAGCACTGTGCATACTCGAATCCATGGTGGACAGCGTGCATATATCCGTAAACGACGGAGTGATCGAAGGCTTCACTCTGAAAAAGCACATCGCCTGACAAAAGGAGGATACCAATGACAATGGTAGAGTCTGCCTCCGAACGCGAGCGTCTGCGCGCGCTGCTGGGCGAGTACTGTCGAACACGCTCGCGTAAGACGCGCAACGAGCTGGTTCAGGAATACATATACATAGCCGAAATAACCGCGCGCCGCTTCTCCGGGCGCGGCGTGGAATACGACGACCTGTACCAAATAGCGTCGCTGGCGCTGATAAACGCGTTGGAGCGTTACGACACAAATCGGGGCGTGGAGTTTGCCACATACGCAACTCCGTCAGTCGTCGGCGAGGTAAAAAATTACTTCCGCGACAAGCTGCGGCTGGTGCGCCTGCCGCGCCGCACGACCGAGGCGCTGCATAAGATCGACGCGGCGCGCGAACGTCTGACGCACGATCTGGGCCGAAATCCCACCGCCGCCGAGATTGCCGACGCGATGAAGCTGCCGCTTGAAATCGTGGTCGAGGCCATCGACAGCCGCATGGCGGGCTATGGCGTACCGCTTGACGCACCCGTGGGCGAGGATGGCGGCAGCGTGGCCGATACATTGGGCTCAGCCGATCCCAGCTATGAAAACGTCGAAATAAACGATTACCTGCGCCGCGAGCTGGGCAAGCTGGACGAAACCGAGCGCAAGGTTATTATCGCAAGGTTCGTGTCCGAGCGCTCACAGCGCGACGTGGCAAAGGAAATGAACGTGTCGCAGATGTACATTTCGCGGCTGGAACGGCGCGTGCTGGAACGACTGCGCGCGGCATATAACGAATGATGATATATAAGTTGAGGTGTGTAATTTGACCGGACGCAGGAGAGTGACCGGAAAGTTCTATGCAATACTCGCCGTCGTCGCCGCGATAATCGCATTCGCAGTGTACATGACGCGCGACGATCCCGTGCGCGAGGTGCTGATCGAGGCCGGAACGATAGGCCAGACGCGCGAGCTGGACGCGGTTGTCATGCGCAACGAAACAGTGGTGAATACCGAAAGCTATGCGCGCGTCGATTACGTGGCCGAGGAGTGCTCGCTCGTCAGCGCGGGCGACACCGTGGCGAGCATATACGCATCCGGCTATTCCGAAAAGGAAATGGAAAGCCTGGAAAATACGCGCAAGGACATCCGCGAGTACTATAATCAGATATTGGAAAACATATTGGACAGCAATCTGGAACAGTATACCCAATTGGTAGCCCAGCGCGCATCAGAACTGCAAACCATAATACAAGGTAAGGAGCAGGGCAATCTGCTGACTGTTCAGGCACAGCTCGAACAGGCCATGACCGAGCGGCAGGACTACCTGCGCACGGCCAAGCGCGAGGAAACCCAGCTGAGCAACCTGTACCAGCGCGAAACACAGCTGACTAACTCCATCGCCAGTTGGAAGCGCGACTACACCGCGCCCACGGCGGGCATAGTCAGCTTCTATCTGGACGGATACGAATCGCTTTTGTCTCAAAGCAACATGGACAACCTTACCATAAGCGATCTGCGCGGCGTTATACGCGGCGACCGTCCGTCGGTCACTAACGAGGTGCGCGGCTCGACTCCGCTGTTCAAGGTGATCGACTCCGCGTCGTGGAGTGTGCTTCTGATTATCGATAACGCGTCCGACATGCCCGCGCTGGGTCAGGCATACACGCTTACGCTCAAGGGCTATGAGGATTATGTGTACTCCGCAACGGTAAGCGATATAAAGCGCTTCGACAGCGAAACCATGATTCGCATGGAGATCGATCAGGACGTGCTGCCCGCGATCAACCTGCGCACGACCCGCGCGTCGGTGGGCACGCAGTACGCCGGACTGCGCGTGCCGCTCAACGCCGTCTATACCGTCAACGGCGTGCACGGCGTGTATAAGCATAACGGCGATACATATGACTTTATCCCGGTAAACGTAACCGCGTCCGACGGCGAATACGCGCTTATTGAGCCGGTTACGGAGGGCGCGATATATTCCGGCATGGCGGTAGTAATAAAGTAATGCACAGACGGCGGGAGGTCTAAAAAATGGCTGACGTAGTGCAAAGGGTAAATGAAATACGCCGCGCAATCGACGCGGTGGCGACTGGCCCGGTGGACATAATGGCGGTGACAAAGCGCCATACGCCCGACGAAATAAATCCATTGGCCGAGTCCGAAATAATCCGCATAGGCGAAAATCGCGTGCAGGAGTTCATGGAAAAGCGCGATAAGTTAAATTCGCGCTTTGAACCGCATATTATTGGACAATTGCAGCGGAATAAAGTAAAATATATCATACAGTGCGTCACGATGATCGAAAGCGTGGACAGGATAGAACTAGCGCAGGAAATCGATCGTCAGGCGCAGATGCACGGCGTGGTAATGCCTGTGCTGATACAGGTAAATCTGGCGCGCGAGGAGCAAAAGGGCGGAATATATATAGAAGATTATCCCGCGCTGCTCGACGCAGCCTCACACCTGCCCGGGATAAAGGTGTCGGGGCTTATGGCCACGATGCCCAACGTGCCGGACGTGGAGACGATTCGTCCGCTGTTTAGAGAAATGCGCGCTATGTTCGACCGCGAGCGCGAAAACGCGCGACAGGGCGTGGACATGCGGGTGCTGTCGATGGGCATGACGCACGATTACCTTGTGGCCGTGTCCGAGGGCGCTACTCAGGTGCGGCTGGGCCATGCGATATTTGACTGACAGATTCAGGCGCTTTGTACTTTAAGGTGGAAATTGCGGCGTTGGCTTAATCGACTTTGACTGATTAAGTCCAATGCTAAGGCATATGTCTGAGAGCTTTCTTAGCACCGCAAAGCGATTCATTGCCAAGCGAAGCTCGTGCAAACGCCTAAAACATAAAACCGCATTTATAAAATTAAGTATATTATTTTGAAGCCAACTCTGGATTCTTGGATATGTCTTAGCCAGTCACAACGCATTTCGGACTGAGACGTATCCTGACCCATGGCGGGAGGAAATAACAGATGTCATTCAGCAACAGTTTTCATAAGTTCTTGGACGCGATAGGCATAGTCAGCCGCGATGAGGTGGAACCCGACACGCGCACATACGACCGGCGCGGCGACTATTCCGGCGGCAGCGGCCGCGACTTCGCCGACGAGGATTCGGACTACGACGACGCTCAGGGCGCGCGCCGCGATACCTCGACCGATTCCTATCGCGGCTATTCGCGCACCGACAGCCAGTATCAGAGCACGCCTGAAATCGACAACATGGTCGAGTTCAAGAACATCCGTCAGCGCACCGAAGCGCCCGTATCCAGCGATCATATCCAGCATACTGTAATCCACTACCTGCGCGAAATGTCGGATTGCAAGGACATAATCGACGATCTGCTGGACGATAAGCAGGTGATACTGAACGTCGAGGACACCGACAACAGCGTGAAGCAGCGTGCAATCGATACGATATACGGCGCGTCGTACGCGCTGGGCGCAAAGCTGCGCCGCGCGTCGCGTGCGACGTACATAATCGCTCCTAGCAGCGTGGTAATAAACGATACCGACGACGAGGAAGAACAGCGTCGTCCGTCGGGCGGATACGCATCCAATATCCGCGGATTCAGGAGCTGATATGATGTATAGCGTCGGCTATCGAATAATTACGGGCGTTAATTACTTTTTCAGGCTGGTAAACCTTGCGCTGCTGGCGTACTGCGTACTCAGCTTTTTTGCGCGCGGCTCACGCGTGTATCAGTTCCTCGACCGCCTGTTTGAGCCGCTCAGACGCCCCTTCATGCCCATAACCATGTATCTGGCGCGGCGCGGATTTCCATTCGACGTGTCGATAATACTTCTGTGGATAGCGCTCAGCATGGTGCAGAGTCTGCTCACCCAGATCATTTACCTGTTCATGGGGGCATGGTGATGGACGAGAACGCGGTCGTACTGGCTCACATGACCGACTGCGCACGGCGCGCGGCGCGGTCGGGACGCATCATGTTTTCCAACTTCCTTGATCCGGCTCAGGCCGAAATCGCTCGGCAGGCCGCCGCGATAGAGCGCGTGCCGGTCGAACTGAGCGGCGGCCACCCGGATGCGGAGCGCACAGTCGCGGCGTTCGGCTGGCCGGATGATGAAGAAATCGAATGGCCCATCGCGATAATGGAAGCCGCGTGGGACGGGCGCTTTGCGTCGTGTCAGCATCGCGACGTGCTGGGTTCGCTGATGGCGCTGGGCGTGGAGCGCGAATGCTTCGGCGATATAATCATCGACAGCGATAATTCGCGCGCGCTGCTGTTCGCGCTGGATCGCATGGAGGACTTCCTTACTCAGAACTGGATAAGCGCCGGGCGCGCGTCGCTTAAAGTCAGGCGGCTTACCGATGCGGGCGCAATCCCGCCGCCGCGCGGCGAAATGTGCCGCATAACCGTGCAGTCGCCCCGACTGGACGCGGTTCTGGCGGCGGCGCTCAATCTTTCGCGCGCCGAAGCGCAGCAGACGGTGCGCTCGGGCAAGGTGCGCGTCAGCTTTAAGGAGTGCTTAAACATCGATAAGCAGTTGAAACCCGGCGATATAGTCAGCGTGCGCGGCATGGGTCGGTTTAAGCTTATCGAGGAGCAGGGGCGCACGCGCCGGGACAGGCTTGGCTTTGCGATATTCAAATATGAAGGCAAGTAGTGCCGCAATTCCTTAAAATGTGCGAAATTTTCTTAAAACATGCGCGAATCAGAAGGAAAAAGCGGCATTAAGGGCGAATATACACCGTAATATGGAATCATACGCAATCATATGGCGTGAAGGTTGCATAGCAAAATCGAAGGGAGATTTTGATAATGATTACGCTTAACGATATTAGCTCCAAAGTATTTTCCGATCAGGAACTCGGTTACAGCAAGGACGAAGTAGACGATTTTCTTGACGAAATAGCCACCGACTACGCGGCTCTTATCAAGGAAAACCGCTCGCTCAAGAAAAAGCTTGAGGAGCAGGAGGAACAGGCCAAGGACGACAGCGCCCTCAGTGAGCCGGGCTATCTCAAGAACCTTGAGGCTACCCTGCGCGAGACGCTGCTGACCGCACAGCGCATAGCCGACGAAACCACCGATCAGGCCAAGAAGAGCGCCGAGGAGACCGTCGCCGCCGCCGAGGAACAGGCCCGCACTATCGTCGCCACCGCTAAGGTCGAGGCCGATCAGACCCGCGCCGATCTGGCCGAACTTAAAAAGGCCGCCGACGATTACCGCGCCCGCTTCCAGCGTCTGGTGCTGGATCAGGTGCATGTGCTCAAGTCCGATACCGAACTGTTTGCCGATAAGTAAGCATTGGTTCATACTCCCAAGGCCGCAGGCTCGTGCAGACTGCGGCCGGGGTTTGTTTTGGGCGAATCACGCGCTGAAAAAGCGGGCATACTCTGCTTAGCGGAGGGGATGCCCGTATGAAGCTTACAAAGGTGCGCGCGGGGCGGGGGTTGCTGTGGCGGCTCAGAAAACAGATAGACCGGCTGGAACGCATGAATTTTGAAGAATATATGCTCTATATAACCGATACGCGCAGGTTCCTGTGGCGCAATTTTACTGCGGGCATAGCGCGCGGCCTGGGCGGCGCGGTGGGCTTTACCATACTGGGCGCGATTGTCGCGGCTGTGCTCAGTCGGCTCACGCTGGAAAACGTGCCGCTGATAGGCGGCTTCCTTGCCGAAATAGTCGACGCGGTGCAGCAGAATCTGGGTAAGCGCTGAAACTCATACCCGCGCGGAGGAGAAGAAAATTGTTTTACGCATTGATGGTGATCGCGCTGCTTGCGGCGGATCAGATAAGCAAGCTGTGGGCGGCGCAAAGTCTGTCCGCGCCGATTGACGTAATACCCGGCTTTCTGGCGTTTACCTACGCCGAAAACCGCGGCGCAGCGTTTGGCATAATGCCCGATATGCAGCCGGTGTTCATAATCATGAGCATAGTGTTTGCGATAATCGTATCCATATACCTGACAAAAAGGCAGCATTCGCTGCCCGTGCTGGCTCAACTGGGCGGCTGGCTCGCGGTGACCGGCGCGCTGGGCAACATGATCGACCGCGCGCTGCGGGCGTATGTGATCGATTTTATATATGCCTATGGCATAAACTTCCCGGTGTTCAATCTGGCCGACGTGTGCCTTACGCTGGGCGCGATTCTCGTCGTGATATACCTGCTGTTTTTCTCGGGGCGCGCCCATGACGGCGCGGAGGAGTAGACGCGATGCTGTATACGGCGGATAAGGCGATGCGGCTGGACGAGTTTGTAAAGCAGAATGCGCAGATGACCCGTTCGCGCGCGCAAAAGCTTATAGAGGACGGACACGTGCTGGTGGACGGCCTGCGGCCGACTAAGGCGGGTCAGACGCTTAAAATCGGCCAGTCGGTTCAGGTCGAAATACCCGCGCCGGTTCAAATGGCGGCCGTGGCGCAGGATATACCAATTGAAATAGTATATCAGGACGAATATCTTGCGGTCGTGAACAAGCCCTGCGGCATGGTGGTACACCCGGCGGCGGGCAACCCGGACGGCACGATGGTCAACGCGCTGCTGGGTAAGCTGGACCATCTGTCGGGCATAGGCGGCGAACTACGCCCCGGCATACTGCACCGCATAGACAAGGACACGACCGGCCTGCTGCTGGTAGCAAAAAACGACGAGGCGCACGCCATGCTCAGCGCGCAGATAGCCGCGCATACAATGGGCCGCGTGTACCTTGCGCTGCTTCAGGGCGCGCTAAAGCAGGACGAGGGCGATGTGGACGCGCCCATAGGCCGCCACCCGACCGATAGAAAGAAAATGGCGATAGTGCGCGGCGGCCGCGAGGCTCAGACGCATTACCGCGTGATAGAGCGCCTGCGCGGCGCGACGCTTATAGAAGCGCGGCTGCGCACCGGACGCACGCACCAGATACGCGTGCATATGGCGTCGCTGGGACACCCGGTGCTGGGCGATCCGCTGTACGGCCCGCGCAAGTGCCCGGTCGCGGGACTGGATCATCAATTGCTGCACGCGTGCCGCATAGCGTTTAATCATCCTAAAGACGGTGCAAGGCGCACGTTCGCCGCGCCGCCGCCTGATGAGTTTTTGACATATTACGAAAAGCTGGGCGGCAACCGACAGAATATATTCGATCTGGTAGAAAAGTATAGGCAGGATACGCCCGACAGTTCAATAATATAGCAGTGAAAGCCGCATCAAGATGCAAAACAGATTGCATCTTGATGCGACTTTTTGTCATCTTGCGTCGAAACGAGGGGAATGCGGTGGACGCAAACGGTAAAATGTGATAGAATCACCGGAACGAAAGGCTAACGCATTGCTTAACATAACCCGCGTGCGCTTATAATTGATTGCAACCGGATTACCGGACTGACCCGCAAAAAATTCGTCGAATTTTGTAAAAAGCATTGTACATTCGACGCCGACGTTCGTATAAATAAATGTAAGCAGCAACGCGCTGAGAACAAAACAGATTCCAATGAATAACCACATAAATAAATAGTGCATTAGTTTAGGAGGGGGTGAAGAATGGACATCAATGAAATGATCATGAAGGGCAAGAGCGCTAATACCGTGGAAGAACTCAAGGAAAATGGCCGTTAAGGAGAATTGGAATATTTCCGATGAGGAAGCAAATGCCTACTTCGATGAGCTTCAGAAATACAAGACCCCGAATATGGGCGAACTTAACGACGACGAGCTGGACGATGTAAGCGGCGGCGGCTGTCATAAGGATAAGAGACTGATTGTAACCGTATGCCATAAGTGCGGACATTTTGAATGCGATTGCGGCGGACCGCATCAGGAGTTTGGCGATAAGTTGAAGTACGGCGTGTGCGTGGCTTGCCTTAGATCCGCTATGTGCTGTCATTGTAAGCATTGCACATACGAGAAGGGCCTGTGGCTGTGCAACAATCCCGCTAACATGAAGTGATTGGCAAAACGTCGGAACGAAGCTCGGATACAGGCTGCCAAAGAGCGCACATGTGAAGTTCACGCAGCAACTTAAAATGTGGACTTAGGAGAGTTTATAAAAATGACTGAAAGAGAAATGATTGAAAAGGCTAAAGATGCTGGTTCAGCCGAGCAGCTCAAGGCATTGGCGGCTAATGAAGGCTTGCAGATGACCGACGAGGAAGCCACTCAAAAGTTTGATGAGCTTCAGAAATACCTTGCGAAGCAGAAAAGAGGCGAACTGCTGGATGACGAGCTGGACGACGTAAGCGGCGGCGGGTGCTATAAGGGCAAACGGCTGGTCGTGACCACCATGCACAGCTGCATGGAATGGTCGTGCAAGTGCGGTAATCCATCGAACATGACCCCGGCCGAGCTGGTGAATTTGGGTCGATGCCCCAAGTGCCGCCGCGGCAAGACCTGTGGCAATTGCAAGTACTGTTCCTACGAGAAAGGTCTTTGGCTGTGCAACAATCCTAAGAACATGAAGTGATTTAAGGAGCATATATATGGATATAAAAGATATTATAGCCAAGGGTGCTAAGGCAAATTCCGCGCAGGAACTAAAGGAACTGGCCGCGAAGGAAAATATGCCCCTGACCGACGAACAGGCCGAAGAGTATTTCGCTGAGCTTCAGCAATACCTGAAAAAGCAGCAAACCGGCGAACTAAGCGACGACGAACTGGATGATGTAAACGGTGGAAAATGCAAAATTTCCTGTCCGAACGTTGACCCCGGTGGTTGGTGCACCGAGGGCTGGGTATGTGCGAAGTGCAAAGGCACAAAAAAGACGGAAGTCTGGGCGTCAGACAGAGCCCAGATGGTAGGCTGGATATGCAGCAAGTGCCGTGTGCGTGTTCAGTGCTGCAACTGCAAGTACTTTAAGCGTGCTATTGTGAATTATGTCTGCACGCGATAATATCAAAAATATGAGACGGCATGAATGAAAAAGAGGTAATATCAAAATGACTGAAAAGGAAATGATTGCTAAGGCAAAAAATGCCGGTTCGGCAGAAGAAATTAAGGCGATGGCCGCTAATGAAGGCTGGCAGATGACCGATGAGGAAGCCGCGCAGAACTTTGACGCGCTTCAAAAGTACCTTTCAAATCAGCACATCGGCGAACTCGGCGACGATGAATTGGACAGCGTAAGCGGCGGCGGCTGTGGAAGCTGGCCGATGGTCTACCGGAACACCACATGCAACGAATGGGTGTGTAAAAAGTGCGGCTCTCGCGCCATCGACGTAATCAGCGCGTCGGGCATAAACGGCAAGTGCAAAAAGTGCGACGCACAGACGAACTGTCCCAATTGCAAGTACTGTTCAAAGACGCAGGGCCGATACCTGTGTAAACGGAAATAATATAAGGCAATTTAAGGAGTATATATGGAAATAAAAGATATGATAGCCAAGGGCGCGCAGGCTCAGTCCGCACAGGAGCTAAAGGAACTGGCGGCAAAGGAAGACTGGCAGATGAGCGACGAGGAAGCCGCGTCGTACTTTGAGGAGCTGAAAGAGCTGACCAGTGAGAAAAAGACTGGCGAACTGAGCGACGACGAACTGGATAACGTAAGCGGCGGCGGGTGCTATAAGGACAACCGACTGGTCGTGACCACGTTTAACTGGTGCGATGAATTTGTATGCAAATGCGGCGGCAGGGGTCGCATTCTGAATGAACTCAACGAGTCAGACTCCGGCACATGTAAACGCTGCAAGAAGAGGGTAAAGTGCAGTCACTGCAAATACTGTTCCTATGAAAAAGGACTTTGGCTGTGCAATAACCCCAGCAAGCGAAAATAACCTCCTGCAAGTTTATGCCTGTCCGCATAAGCGCAATGCTGCGGGCAGGCGTTTTAAATCGGAACGGACGGCGGACGCGCAAATTCATCCGACGGATGCCGGGCGGCGGTGAATGCGGCGGCCGCTTTTAAAAATCTCACGGTGCTCCAAAGCATTAGAGTGTGTCTCAAAAATTCCTTAATCCGCAATTTCGGCGTCTTTTCCGCCAT
>CAOKFD010000081.1:0-10037 GCA_948467645.1 uncultured Eubacteriales bacterium
TGCTCAGAATCAGCCCGTTCATGACCGCCGCTCTGGCGGTAAACAGCAGCGGCGCGGCAAAAAAGCTGTATACAACCAGTTTTTTCCCCAAGAAGCTTCTAAGTTGACGAGAAATGCAAAAATAGACCTAAAAAAGGAACGTATAGACCTGATACACCCATTTAAATTTTTCGATACTCAGAGAAAACACACTCACCAGCGTTATGACTCCAAAGGCAACAAGCGCCACAACAGAATACAGCCGCATGGCTTTCCAGTTTTCTTCCCATACATCCTGTTTTACTTTCTCATAATCACCACGACTAAACATAAACGACGAAACAATTTGATTCATACGTTTTTTCTCTCCAAGCTCTGTTCACTTACCGCTTTGCCATTCTGTTAATCCTCGTCAAAATTCAAATTGATATTGTAAATATCAGAATCCGGGCGCGGCGTTGGTTTCGCCCGGATTCCGATATAAGTCACTATTCGCATATTAAAACATAATTGTGGCTCGCACTCACTTCACCGCTGCATGAATCCGATCAAACAACCGCGCACATTCAAGAGTATCCTCATGCGACTGAATCTCGCTTTCAATGCGCCCGTCGTAAACGCAGCGCACAACCTCCTGTATCTCGTAAATGAACCCGTTCTTCGGCCCTTCGTCCACAAAATGTTCAATCAGCTTCCCGTCGTTTCCGTATAGGAACGCTTCATTTGCATAATGCGGATGAGGCACAACTATGCGCCCGCCTTCGCCGACTATGCACAGCCCCTCGTTTACATTGGACACAAAGCTGGTGCGCAGTGTGCACAGACCATCGCCCGCGCGCATGGAAATAAGCTCGGACGCATCCACGCCCGTATGATAGCGCACCGCCTGCACGTCGGTTATCTCGGGGCGCATTCCCATCATAAACGCGGCGATTTCGTACGCGTACACGGTTATGTCCAGCGCCGCGCCGCCCCCTAACTTGGGATTGAAATAGCGGTTCTCATCGTCGTCAGGCGCGCGGAAGCCAATCGTAACGTCGGTGAACACCGGCTTGCCGATTCGCCCCTCGTCCAGCCAGCGCCTAGCCGCGATATTGGCGGGCAGGAACTTTGACCAGAGCGCCTCCATAAGGAACGTATTCTGTTCGCGCGAACGGGCGAAAGCGGCCTCCGCCTCGTGCAAATTTCGGAACATAGCTTTTTCGCACAGTGCGGGTACTTTATGCTCCATGCACAGCATCGACAGCGCGAAATGCGACGACGGCACGGTTGCGATGTACGCGCAGTCTATGTCCTCGTTTTCCAGCAGCGCTTCATAACTGCCGTATGCGTGCGCGATTTTGTGTGCGTCGGCGAATGTCTGCGCGCGCTCCATGCTGCGACTGGCCACGGCCACAACTTCGCATTCGGCCAGACGCGCGGCCTCAACAAATTTAACGGCGATCTTGCCTGCGCCGAGTATTGCAAATCTGAACATGCGTATTTCCTCCAAAGAGATTTGTCGCTATCATTGTAAGCGCAATCGCCGCCATTGTCAATGTGAATTTGTTTTTACGAAAAGCTTCCATTCAGCGCGGCAATGCGATATAATATCGACGATGAGGGTTAAGACAGGGTTTCGCATGTGCGAACACAAACGATGCTGAATTGGAGGAAAAGTATGTTTTCAAAGAAATTCGTGGCGGCAGCGCGCGAGGTAAGCTCCTATGAGCGTCCGATACCCGCGCCGTATATGCGCCGCAGCTTTATCGTAAACGGCGATGTAAAAAGTGCCGTACTCACAATAACCGGCCTGGGCTTTTACGAGCTGTTTCTAAACGGCGCACGCATAACGCGCGGCTACCTCGCACCGTACATATCCAACCCGGATGACGTTATATATTATGATGAGTACGATATAGCCAGCCGTCTGCGCCCCGGCCGCAACACCATCGGCATAATGCTGGGTAATGGTATGCAGGACTGCTTCTGCGCGCATGTCTGGGATTTCCAGCTTGCAGCGTGGCGCGGTTCTCCGCGCACGGCGTTTGCGCTGGAACTGTCCACCGAAGCGGGCGACAACGTGATCGAGGCCGACGCGAACGTGCGCACAGCCGATTCGCCGGTGTACTTTAACGACCTGCGTTCGGGCGAGCGATACGACGCGCGCCGCGAGCTTGACGGCTGGTCGTGCCCGGACTTTGACGACAGCGCATGGGCGCACACAATCCCGGTCGAAGCGCCGCGCGGCGAATGCCGAATCGGCGAGCATGAACCGATAATAATCGAGCGCGAAGTTGCTCCCAAGGACGTACGCCGCGGCCGCATAAGTTATCCCGCAGTACCGCGTGCCGACGTGCGCCCTCAGCATATCTCAGTACCCGTGGACGAACAGGCGCAGGAGGGCTGGCTGTACGACTTCGGCGAAAACAACGCGGGCGTATGCCGCCTGAAGATACGCGGCGAGCGCGGCCAGAAGATAATACTGCAATTCGGCGAACTGCTCGCGACCGACGGCGGCATGGATCTGCGCACGATGGCGTTCATGCCTTCGGAGTTCAACCAGCGCGACGTATATATATTGAAGGGCGATCCCGATGGCGAGGAGTGGACGCCGCGCTTCACGTATCACGGTTTCCGCTACTGCCTTGTCATGGGCATGACAGATGCGCAGGCTACCCCCGACGCGCTGACGTATCTGATAATGCACGGCGACTTCCGCGCGATGAGCGGCTTCCATTGCTCGGATGACCTGACTAATAAACTGTTTGAAGCTACTCAGCGCTCCAACGTCTCCAACTTCTATTACTTCCCGACGGACTGCCCGCATCGCGAGAAGAACGGCTGGACGGGCGATGCGTCGGTGTCGGCGGAACAGTTCATGCTAAACCAGTCGATGGACAACAGCATCCGCGAATGGCTGTTCAACGTCCGCAAGGCGCAGAATGACGCGGGCGCATTGCCGGGCATAGTGCCCACGGGCGGCTGGGGCTTTGCATGGGGCAACGGCCCGGCGTGGGACGCGGCGCTGACCAACCTTGCGTATCACATGTGGAAGTACCGCGGTGACGTGCGCGTGATTAACGAGAATGCGACGGCAATTATGCGCTACATAGACTACATCTGGGGGCGCCGCGACGAAAACGACCTTATCCATGTAGGTTTGGGCGACTGGTGCGAAGCTGAACAGCAGGGCGCGCCGCTTGCGCCGCTGGAGCTGACCGACACTCTTACGGTCATGGACATATGCCGCAAGGCCGAAATGATGTACCGCGCGGTAAACATGCCGGAACGCGCCGACTATGTAAAGGCGGTATACGATAAGCTGTTTAAGGCAGCGCGCACAAACCTGATCGATGAAGCTACGCTAATAGCCAAGGGCAATTGTCAGGCGTCTCAGGCGATGGCGATATACTACGGCCTGTTCAGCGACGCCGAACGTACCGCCGCGGTTGACAAGCTGGTCGATATGATTCACGCAAACGACGATCTGCTGCGCGTGGGCATACTGGGCGCGCGCGTAATGTTCGAGGTGCTGTCTCAGAACGGTTATGCCGATCTGGCCTATTCAGTAGCTATGACTGAACGCTTCCCGTCGTTCGGCTACTGGATGGCAAACGGTGATACCGCGCTTCCCGAGGACTTCCTGCGCGTAGGCGAGCTCCAGGACTCGCACAACCACCATTTCTTCGGCAACATCAGCGCATGGCTGATAACCGACATAACCGGCCTGCGCGTAAATCCCGCGCTTAACGACCCGGCTGAATTGCTTATTGCGCCGCACTTCATCGCCCAGCTCGACAATGCCGAGTGCTGGCACGAAACCACTGTCGGCCGCGCAAGCGTGGCATGGAAGCGCGAAGGCGACGCAATCCGCCTTACGCTGGCGGTGCCCGAGGGTGCTCACGGCACGGTTAAGCTCAGCGACGGCTGGCACTTTGCGGACGGCGCGTCCGAGTGCAAGCTTGCGGCCGGCGAATACGTGCTGACGCGTTAACGCCCCGCTCCAAATTGGGGCGAGAAGGTGGATTTTGTTCGTCAGTTGATGCGTAAGATTGAAAACCTGCCTTGCGCATGGTATAATTTGATATACATTATTGGCTGTATGGAGGATGTTATCATGCGCAAGAGCAGTGTTTATAATTTTAAGTCAGCCCTGCGCGGCATACTGGCGGGCGTGCTGGCGTGTATGCTGATGTCGGGCGGTGCGGCGCTGGCCGAGGGACGCGGACTGAAGATAGCGACTCAGCTCGACGCAAGCGAGGTGCGCGACAGCGAAACCTACACCGCTGCGCACAGACTTTTGGGCGTAAGCAGTCAGGATCACGCCGCGGTGGAGGATATAAACGAGGACTACTGCGCGTGGCTGGAGCAGTCCGGCACGCCGATAGACTATCCTGTGACGCAGGGCGACGATAACGCCTATTACCTCAATCATTCGTTCAAGGGCGAGAGCAGCCGCGCGGGCTGTCTGTTTCTGGATGCGCGCAACGGTGAATGCTTCCGCGACGGCAACAATATAGTGTACGGCCATCACATGAAGGACGATTCTATGCTTGCGACGCTGGTAAATTACCACCAGCAGGACTATTATGACGAGCATCCCACGCTCAAGCTGTACACGCCCTACGGCGATTACGATGTTGAGGTATTTGCCTCGGCGATAGTCGATGGCAAAAAGGATTTCCTGGAGTTCAACTTCGACAGCGACGAAGCATTCGATGATTATTGGAAGCAATTCATCGACGGCACCGAGTTCAAGGGTGATGTAACCGTTGAGCGCGGCGACAGGCTAATATCGCTTGTTACCTGCACATACGAATACACCGACGCGCGCTACATAGTGTGCGGCAAGCTTACGCCGGTTGAGGTGTGGGAGGAATAACTAAAAGCGGATATAAATTTGACAGGCAGAAGCGGCGTTCGCTTCTGCCTGTCGCAATATAAAACGCAATATTGTAAAGCGCCGCCGCCGGGATTAATATGTTCCCAGCGGCGGCGCTTCATATTGACTGTAAGTCGGTTATCAAACCTCAGACAAGTTTTCCGTCGCCGTGAATCTTGACGGTGTAGGGGAAAGGCGTATCGGCTTCGACATGTATATCGCCGCCAGTGCGAGTGACCACAAACGTAGCAGCCGTCCTGCCGCGGGTGTCGGGTATGCGCGTCACTATGCGTGCGCCGTCGGCAATGTTGTACAGGTTGAGTTCCACATCGCGCGCATATTCGTAATCCGGCACATCGTCGCGCGCGCCCATCGGTATTACGCGGTTTTCGCGCACCATCAGCGGCATGGAGAAGAAGTCGTGCACCTCGTGCCGCCATCCGCCGCCGCGCACGATCTCGCCATCGCCATTAAGCCGCGTCCACTTGCCTGCGGGCAGGTAGAAGTCCACGTCGCCGCTCTTGGTAAACACCGGCGCAGCCATCAGATTGCCGCCCAGCATGTACTGCCTGTCCAGCGTGTCACAGCCGGGGTCGTGCGGGAATTCCAGCGTCATCTGGCGCATCATGGGCGTGCCGCACTCGTGTGCCTCGACCGCCGCACCGTACAGGTAAGGCATCAGTCGGCACTTGAGCTTCACAAAGTGGCGCAGTACGTCGCACGCCTCGTCATCGAACAACCACGGCACGCGATAGGACGACGAACCGTGCAGGCGGCTGTGGCTGCTCATCAGGCCGAACGCGCACCAGCGCTTGTACACGTCGGCGGGCGCGGTGCTTTCAAAGCCGGATATGTCGTGGCTCCAGAAGCCATAGCCAGACTGCGCCAGACTAAGCCCGGAGCGCAGAGTCTCGGCCATCGACACATACGTAGCCGAGTTGTCGCCGCCCCAGTGCACCGGGAATGCTTGACCGCCCGCAGTGCCCGAGCGCGCGAACAGTACGGCTTCGCCCTCGCCGCGTTCGCGCTTCAACAGCTCGAATACGGTTTTGTTGTACAGGTAGGCATAGTAGTTGTGCATCTTGATGGGGTCGCTGCCGTCGTGCCATGCGATGTCGCGTACGGGTATGCGCTCGCCAAAGTCGGTTTTGAAGCAGTCCACGCCCATGTCGAGCAACTGTTTCAGATACCCCTGATACCACTTGCACGCATCGGGATTGGTGAAGTCCACTATGCCCATGCCGGCCTGCCAGCGATCGGTTTGCCATACGTCGCCGTTGGTCTTTTTTATGAGGTAGCCGCGCTCCATCGCCTCGTCGAACAGGCGGCTGTACTGCGCGATATATGGATTTATCCACACGCATATTTTAAGCCCGCGCGCCTTAAGCCGCTTGAGCATTCCTTCCGGATCGGGGAAGGTTTCGTTGTCCCACAAAAAATCGCACCACTGGAAACCCTTCATCCAGAAGCAGTCGAAGTGGAACACGCGCAGCGGTATTTCACGGTCGGCCATGCCCTGTATGAACGACGTGACGGTATTCTCGTCATAATTGGTGGTAAAACTGGTGGACAGCCACAGTCCGAAGCTCCATGCCGGGGGCAGCGCCGGGCGACCGGTAAGGCGCGTGTACTTGTCCAGCACCTGCTTAGGCTCCGGCCCGTATATCACGAAGTATGCGATGCGCTCGCCCTCGCACGAGAACTGTACGCGCTCGACTTTCTCGCTGGCGACCTCAAACGATACGTCGCTGGGGCTATCCACGAATATGCCGTAGCCGCGGTTGGTCATATAGAACGGAACGTTCTTATAAGCCATGTCGCTGGACGTGCCGCCGTCGCCCTGCCACATATCGACGGTCTGGCCATTTTTGACCAGCGCGGTAAAGCGCTCGCCCAGTCCGTATACGCATTCGCCCACGTCCAGCATCAGCGAATCCATCGAATACACGCGGCCGGTTTCACGGTTAAGCGCGTGCGCCATGCCATGGAAGCAGCTTGACGTAATGACACGGCCATCGCCTATGTAATCGACCTGCCACACGCCCTTTTCGCGGCTTACGCGCGCGGTGAGCGGGCCGCTGGTAAACTCGTATGCCGAGTCCGTTTCAGTCGAATGCGAATCCACGTCCTCGCCGTTTACCGCAAAGAATGGCCCGCGCTCGACCGCGCCCTTGTGGTGCACGATCTCGACGCGGATAACGCCATCCAGCGGCGTTGTAAACGACACCGTGAGCGCGCCGCCGTCCAGCGTGTCGCCGCGGCCGTTTATGCGGCGGCACGGAGCCAGTACTTCCAGCTTCTTGGGCGAAAGCTTGGCCGCGTATGCCTCGGCAGCATAGTGCATCTCCATTTCGGGCTTGACAACCCAGTATCCGTCTGTAAATTTCATGCCGAACCCTCCTAAATATGAAGCGTTGAACATTACCTTCTGATTATATAATAGAGCATTTGCCGGTAAAATGGAAGGGGTCAATTAAACAAGTTTGTAGCTTGACAAAAAAATTAATTGATAGGATAATTGAAAGGAGAAATTTCGACTTTTCCAATAATTACAAACAATCCGAATGGAGAATATAAAATGACAATAGCGGTAGTTGACGGCATGGGAGGCGGCGTGGGCAAGGCGATAGTGGAGGCGCTTGCGCGCAGATGCCCGGATGCAGAAATATGGGCGCTGGGCACAAACGCGCTGGCTACGTCGGCGATGAAGAAGGCGGGCGCACATATGGCGGCCACGGGCGAAAACGCGATATGCGTATCGTGCCGCCGCGCGGATATAGTCGCAGGTTCGCTGGGCATAGTGCTGGCCGAATCCATGATGGGAGAGATAACACCGCGCATAGCGCACGAAATCTCGGCCTGCAACGCTCAGAAGATGCTTATACCTACGAACAAATGCCATGTAAACCTGATAGGCGTGCGCGATCAGCCCATGGGTCAGCAGATAGACGAACTGACCGAGCAGATAGCCGCCGAAATAACAAAAAGCAAATAGACTGCCTAAACAATTTTACAGGAGGGAAGCATAATGAAAATGCGTCCGTTGGGCAAAACCGGCATAATGGTAAGCGAGATAGGTCTGGGCTGCGAACATCTTCAGGGCAAGCCGTATGAGCAGATAAAGAGCGTGCTGGACGCCGCCGAGGAGTGCGGCATAAACGCAATGGATACGTTTATGTCGCAGGTGGAGGTGCGCCGCGACATAGGCCGCGCGCTCAGGGGGCGGCGCGAGCGCTTCATAATACAGGGGCATATCGGCTCCGTCTGGACGGATGGGCAGTATAAGCGTTCGCGCGATCTGGCCGAAAGCAAGGCGTTTTTTGAGGACTACCTTGCAAAATACGGCACGGATTATATCGATATAGGTATGCTGCACTTTGTGGACGGCGACGAGGATTGGGAAGCGCTCAAAGACGGCCCGCTTATGGAATATGCGCATGACCTGAAGCGCAAGGGAACGATACGCGCAGTCGGCATGTCATCGCACGCGCCGATCACCGCGTTAAAGGCTGTGCGCTCGGGACTCATAGACGTGCTCATGTTCTCGCTCAACCCGGCGTACGATATGCTTAGCGAAGACCGCACGGTGGATGAGCTGTTCGACCCGGCTACCTATAACGGCGGTCTTACGCTCAATCCTCAGCGTGCGCTGCTCTACGCCGAATGCGAACGGCTGGGCATAGGCATAACCGTTATGAAGGCTCTGGGCGCGGGTTCGCTGCTCAAGGACGAATCCTCGCCGTTCGGTAAGGCATTCACCGTGCCTCAGCTGATGCACTATGCGCTTTCGCGTCCGGCGGTTGCGTCCGTTATGGCCGGCGCGACTACGCCCGAGCAGGTGCGTGACGCGGCCGCATACGAAACCACCAGCGATGCGGAGCGCGACTATGCAAGCGTGCTCATGAACGCGCCCAAGTTTTCGCTGACCGGCAGATGTATGTATTGCAATCACTGTCTGCCGTGCCCGAAGCATATCGACGTAGCGCAGGTCAATAAGTACCTCGATCTGGCTTTTGCGCAGAAGGACAACGTGCCCGAAAGCGTGCGCGAGCATTATCTGACGCTTGACCACACTGCGGGCGAGTGCGTGGAATGCGGCGCGTGTGAAAAGCGATGTCCGTTTGCCGTGCCTGTGCGCAGCCGCATGAATCAGGCAAAGAAACTGTTCGGCAGGTAATACTGTAAAGTCTGCGGCGGTCATAACCCGGTATATGGCCGCCGCGTTTCCAATATATGGAGCCGTATAATGCTGAAAACACAAAAATTCACGGTACAGGCATACTTTTGAGGGCTTTTTTATCATCCGCCTACTTCAAATTTCAGGACTTTATGATATAATATAATCGACGGAGATTTTGTGTTTGAGGATGATACGTATGCGTAAAACGAAAATTATCTGCACGATAGGGCCGGCCTGTCGCTCGGAACAGATGCTTAGCGATCTTATAGACTCCGGTATGAACGTTGCCCGTCTAAATATGAGCCATGGCGATCACGCCTGGCACGGCGAAACCATACGTATGCTAAAAAAACTGCGCAGCGAAAAGAAGGTTCCTCTGGCGATAATGCTGGATACCAAGGGGCCGGAGATTCGTCTGCGCAATTTTGAAACCGGCACGGTGGAACTTGTGGCCGGTCAGAAGTTTACGCTGATATGCGGCAAGGACGAACCCGGCACGGCCGATCGTGCATGCATAACGTATGACAAGCTGTTCGAGGACGTATCCGTTGGAACACATATACTGATAGACGACGGCCTGGTCGAAATGACCGTCGATAAAATAAACGGCGCAAAGATAGAGTGCAGCGTGATAAACGGCGGCCAGATAAGCGATCACAAGGGCATAAACGTGCCCGGCGCAAAGCTGCAATTGCCCGCGGTCACTCAGCGTGATATAGACGATATAGTGTTCGGCTGCAATGAAGGCATAGATCTCATCGCCGCGTCGTTTGTGCGCAAGGCGGCGGATGTGCTGGAGCTGAGGCATGTGCTGGAAAGCGCCAATGCCGATGACGTGCAGATATATGCAAAGATAGAAAACGAAGAGGGCGTTCATAACGTCGACGAAATACTGACGCTGGCCGACGGATTGATGGTCGCGCGCGGCGATCTGGGCGTTGAAGTGCCGATACAGGAAGTCCCGCTGATACAAAAAGGCATGATAGCCAAATGCAACCATCTGGGCAAGCCGGT
>CAOKFD010000082.1:0-9776 GCA_948467645.1 uncultured Eubacteriales bacterium
CCATTCGCGGAATCCCGAAACTGCTAAGATTATAGTATGCGTGAGCCACAAACAAGGGCAGCGCAAACGCCGCTGGCTCTGGGCGAGTCAAGCGGCGCAAGAATGTATGGCAACTTCCCGTATATAGCCCCTAAAAATGCCTGAACTAAGATACGTTTGCGGGAGAACAGCCAATCAGACTTTTCTTTGGTTCTTTCTTTTCTTCTGAAAAGAAAGAACACGTCCCCCCCGTTACCTCTCCAAAAACTCTTCCAGACAAAGACCGCTTTCGTAAACGTCGCGCGCCATGTCTCGGCCTAGGTAGCGGTAGTGCCAGGGTTCGTAGATTATGCCGGTGACGCTGCTTTTGTCAGTGGGGTAGCGCAGGATGAAACCGTAACGCCAGCTGTTTTGCATTAGCCATTTTTGTACTTTGGTGTTTTCCTGGCCTTCGTCTAAGTTCTGGTAGCTTTCGTCCACTAGGTCTAGCGCTAGGCCTAGCTGGTGCTCGCTCGTGCCTGGGAGCGCTACTACTGTCATTGCTTCGTTGTAGGCGGCGTCGGAATCTTTGCCTTCAGCACGGAGACGATCTACTTTGTTGTTGAATAAGTCGGTCTGGTAGCTGTAGGAACGGTACGCTGAACGTATGAGCGGATGCAGACCTTCCGCGCGGCAGTCCGCAAGCATCTGCTTCAGGTCGTCCGCACAGCGCGCGTCTACACTCTTGCCGTCCTCTACCACAATTAAATTGCACTTGATGTCATCGGGTACGGGGTTCCAGCGGTTTACCAGTATCGTCAGCGGATAGTCGCTCTCATGCGACGTTGAATTGTTCCGCCATGATAGACTGGTCAGAGAGTCAGTAAGCTCCTGTACCGACTCGACTGCAAAAGTTACTAATCCTACCGCGCCCTCTCCAAGCGGATATAGCGGCGTGTAGTATAAGAAAGGCTCGCAAAGAGCCGTGATTATGATTAGGCATATAAGTATTATCAGCGTGCGGAATGGATGAAACCGACGACGCCTTTTCTTTTGTTTGCCTTGCCCTGCCTGCGGTGCATTAGCCATGACTCAGCCCCCCGTTTCATCATAAGTATAGCGAACTGTATAATATAAGTGTAAGGCAAATGTTGGGAGAATATGCAAAATGAGCCGCTCAAAAGCGGCTCACAAATGGGGCGTATACGTGGCGAACCGGCGTTATGTCAAGAGGTACTGCGCGCGCATCCGACGATATGTACTTTTCGACGTATTCCTCAAAGCATAAGCCGCTTGCATATACATCCGCGGCCACTCCGCGTCCTACGTACCGGTAGTGCCACGGCTCGTATATTATGCCGGTAATGTCGCTCTTGCCGGTGGGGTAGCGCAGTATGAAGCCGTAGCGCCAGCTGTTTTGCATCAGCCACTTCTGTACCGGCGTGTTCTCCTGATCCGTCTCCAAATCCTGATATGACTTGTCCACTATGTCAAGCGCAAGCCCCAATTGATGCTCGCTGGTGCCGGGATAGGCAACCACCGTCGCAGCCTCGATGCGCGCGTATACCGGGCACAGACCCGTCTTGCGCAGACGCTTGACCTTGTTTTCGTATAATGCAATCTGCTTTTTCTGGGTGCGGTACGACGAGCGCACGACCGGGCGTAAACCCGCCGCGCGACAGTCGGCCATCATCTGCTTAAAATCGCCCACCGCGCGCGAGTCGATCTTGTGGCCGTCGCCTATGCTGACTAAGTCCGGCTCGTACCCGTCGGGCAGGGGGTGCCATTTATTTACCAGCGTCAGAAGCGGATAAGGCTCGGATTTATCCGCCTCCGCGCGGGCAAAACCTGCGTTCAGAAGCAAGCAAGTCATGAGCGCGGCCAGTATCGCCGCGAGTATCCTCGAAATGCCGATTACTCTCACATCAACTGTTCTCATATGGATATTATATGAAAAAAATCCCGCCGGGTCAATACGCTTTGGCATAAAAACATCGCCGGAATGAAAAATAAAAAACGGCTGAACCGAAAATCAATCCGATCAGCCGCTTTTTTAAGGCAGAAAACGTGAGTTCAGCTTAAATTCGCAGGTAGACTAAGCAGGCTCTACTGCCTTAAACGAAACCAAAGCCGCCGCGCGTATGCCTTAGCAATACTTATTTAAGCTCGCCAGCCATCTTGCGCCAGTCGACGCGCACCATGAACACGGTAAGCGCGATTACGCTGAGTCCCCACGTGAGCGGATACGCCCACGAAATCGTCTGGAACTGCGGCGCGACCTTGAGCGCCAGCGTAACATACAGTATGCGTATGCCGCACCAGCATATCAGCATGGTTATCATCGGCACGATCGCCTTGCCGCAGCCGCGCAGTACGCCGCTGACGCAGTGCGCATACGCCAGCAGGAAGAAGAAGAACGATACCGTGTGCGCATGTATCGTGCCGAACTCAACCGCGTCCGACGCGCCCACAAACGCCGTGATGCCCTGCGGCGCGAATATGTACATGAATACGCCGATCAGCTCCGCCGTGACACAGCCCGCGACTATGCCCATTATGGAGCCGCGGCGTGCGCGCTCCCACTTGCCTGCGCCTAAGTTCTGGCTGACAAACGTGGGCAGAGCCATTGCCACGCTCATTATCGGCAGGAACACCAGACCCTCGAGCTTGGCATACGCGCCGTGCCCCGAAATCGCATACGCGCCGAACGAGTTGATGTTGGCCTGTATTACCATGTTGCCGATGCTGATTACGCAGTTCTGCACGCCCGTGGGCAGACCCTGCTGAATTACCTGACGCATTATGTCGCCATAGGGACGCAGCTTCTTAAAGCTGAGGCGGGTGGAGTCCTGCGCGCGGCTCATGCGCCATATGCACAGTACCACGCTCAAGCCCTGAGCAATAACGGTAGCCGACGCCGCGCCCGCCACGCCCCACTTGAACACCGCCACGAACAGCAGGTCGAGTACAACGTTTGACGCGGACGAGATCATCAGGTAGTACAGCGGGTGCAGGCTGTCTCCCACGGCGCGCATTATCGCCATGCAGATGTTGTACATGATTACGGTGGATACGCCGCCGAAATATATGCGGAAGTAGGTGAGCGCGTCGCCCATGACGCTCTCGGGCGTATTCATCCACCTTAGCAGAATCGGAGACAATATAAGGCCGATTATGGTGGATAATACGGATGCGATCAGTCCGAACAGGAAGTTGGCGTGAATAGAGCGCTCTATGCCCAGATCGTCGCGCGCGCCGAAGTAGCGCGATATGACCACGCCGCCGCCGATCGCGATGCCGTTGAAAAAGCCGACGATAAGGAATGTCAGGTTGCCCGACAGACTGACCGCCGCAAACGCGTCGTTGCTGGCAAAGTTGCCCACGACCCACGCGTCGGTCATGTTGTAGAGCTGCTGAAGCAACTGACCCAAAAACAAAGGCAGCGCAAACGCGATAAGGCCGCGCGCAATGGAACCTTCAGTCAGATCGACGTTGCTGCTGAGCCGCCGCAATTTGCCCATGTGAGTTGACATATACGCTCCTCTCCACCGGCGCGCCATTGCGCCGGCATAGGTATGTTAATGCTGGAGTGTGTCTCAAAAATTCCTTAATCCGCAATTTCGGCGTCTTTTCCGCCATTTCTGCGTCATCAATCCTCGACTTAGCGCTGCTAAGCCTTCGGATTTATTCCTTGAACTGACGAAAAATCCACTCGAACTTGTGGATTGTCCCGCTTGCGACACACTCTAAATACCAGTATAGGTATTGGTCAATGGCTAAATCAATCCACGAAACGTTACGCGAAACGTTAATCTATGTAAAGTAAAAAGCTATTATCTGCATAGGATTTAGACAAAAGCAGAAAGACATATTAACGATAGGGTTAATATTAAAATGCGGAATAGACGAATGCAGAAGCCATAAAATAATGAACCAACTCTGCCGCAGACGCACGGTCTTGTGGCCTTGTGAGAAGGGGAATGAGAGTGGCTTCTATGAAATAGAGCTGTCACTGATTGCTTTTTACAGGTGTGAAGCGATCGCGACTTGGGGACGGAAACCACTCCACCGCTGAGACGGTGGTCCCGTTCTTTCAGGAGCGGCTTTTGGGGTTGGGTACGACGGGGCTTTGATGCAAAATAGCGGCAGGGTAGCCCAGCCAGCGCGCCGAGTCAAGGACAAGCGGCTTCGCCGTGCCTTCGGCATCCTTGACACGGCGCACTGGCTGGGCTTCGTTATGGTCAAGGGGTTGTTGCCAACCCCTGTCGAACAGGGTTGACCTTGCGGAGCTTGGGTTGGCGGCGGAGCGTCAGCGGGCAACGGAACTTTGCCTCGACTATTGTTTTGCTGCTCTCCGAGCGTGGAACTTGCTCATACAGAACCTTGATGCCTGATTGCATCTTCCGCGCCCACTTTAATTTATGGTGGGCGCGGCATGGATGGCCGCTCATATAACCAGTTTCGCGTCTGGATAGCCAGTTTTCGCGCCCGCCCTACTTTCGGCGGGCGTGAACCTCACCGCCGAACCTGCATATGAGCCGCCGAGGGGTGGCGAACATGGCGCGGGGGAAACCTGCCTAAACAGGAAAAGACCATTCGCGGAATCCCGAAACTAATACAGATTATAGTAAGCGTGAGCCATAAATGAATGAAAACATAAACGCCGCTGGCTCTGGGCGAAACAAGCATCATAAGAACGCATAGCAGCTTCCCGTATATAGCCCTCTAAAACGTCAGCACTAAGATAGCGCATCGGTAGACAGACAAAATAGATTTTTCTTTGCTTCTTTCTTTTTTTCTAAAAAGAAAGAAGCGTCCCCTGCATAAAAACAGGAGACGCTCCGAAAGAACCGTAATTACTTGCTTTCCTTGATAGCAGCCTGAGCAGCAGCCAGACGAGCGATCGGAACGCGGAAGGGGGAGCAGCTTACGTAGTTCAGGCCAACCTTGTGGCAGAACTCGATGGTGGACGGATCGCCGCCGTGCTCGCCGCAGATACCGCACTTGAGGTCGGGGCGGGTCTTGCGGCCCTTCTCGACAGCCATCTCTACCAGCTGGCCAACGCCGGTCTGGTCGAGCTTGGCGAAGGGATCGTTCTCGTAGATCTTCTTGTCGTAGTAGGCGCCCAGGAACTTGCCCGCGTCGTCACGGCTGAAGCCGAACGTCATCTGGGTCAGGTCGTTGGTGCCGAAGGAGAAGAACTCGGCTTCCTTGGCAATCTGGTCCGCGGTCAGAGCAGCGCGCGGGATCTCGATCATGGTGCCGACCTTGTAGTGCATGTCGCTGCCGGCTTCCTTAATCAGGGCGTCAGCAGTCTCAACAACTATCTTTTTAACGTAGGCCAGCTCCTTGACCTCGCCAACCAGCGGGATCATGATCTCGGGCACGATGTTCCAATCCGGATGCTTGGCCTGTACGGACAGGGCAGCCTTGATGACAGCCCTGGTCTGCATGACCGCGATCTCGGGATAGGTAACAGCCAGACGGCAGCCGCGATGACCCATCATGGGGTTGAACTCGTGCAGAGAGGCAATGATAGCCTTGATGTCCGCGACGGTCTTGCCCTGAGTCTTGGCCAGCTTCTCGATGTCGGCTTCCTCGGTGGGAACGAACTCGTGGAGCGGCGGATCCAGGAAGCGGATGGTTACAGGATAGCCTTCCATGGCCTCGTAAATGCCTTCGAAGTCGCTCTGCTGCATCGGCTCCAGCTTGGCCAGCGCAGCCTCGCGCTGC
Organism: uncultured Eubacteriales bacterium; assembly: GCA_948467645.1. Taxonomy (GTDB): domain Bacteria; phylum Bacillota; class Clostridia; order Christensenellales; family Aristaeellaceae; genus Fimadaptatus. The sequence continues at coordinate 5,692 of CAOKFD010000082.1, forward strand.
TCAACGGTGTCGGAGCAGATCATCTCGCGGATGGCGTCGATACGGTCATCGTTGAAGAACATGTGCTCGGTACGGCACAGGCCGATGCCCTGAGCACCGAACTTGCGCGCCTGAGCGGCGTCGTGGGGAGTATCGGCATTGGTGCGTACCTGCAGCTTGCGGTACTTGTCGCACCACGCCATAACGCGGCCAAACTCACCGGCGATGGAAGCTTCAACCGTCGGGATGATGCCGTCGTAAATGTTACCGGTGGAACCGTCGATGGAGATCCAGTCGCCCTCGCCGTAGGTCTTGCCCGCCAGCTCGAACTTCTTGTTCTCCTCGTCCATCTTGATGGCCGAGCAGCCGGATACGCAGCACTTGCCCATGCCGCGCGCAACAACGGCGGCGTGGCTGGTCATACCACCGCGAACGGTCAGTATGCCCTGAGCAGCCTTCATGCCCTCGATGTCCTCCGGAGAGGTCTCCAGACGAACCAGCAGAACCTTCTGGCCCTTGGCCGCCCATTCCTTGGCGTCCTCAGCGCTGAATACAATCTGACCGCAGGCAGCTCCGGGCGAAGCGGCCAGAGCCTTGCCGATTACGGGAGCGGCCTTGAGCGCCTTCTGGTCAAACTGCGGGTGCAGCAGAGCGTCCAGAGAACGCGGCTCGATCATCGCAACAGCCTGCTTCTCATCAATGCGGCCCTCGTCAACCAGGTCGCAGGCGATCTTCAGAGCCGCGGCCGGGGTACGCTTGCCGTTACGGGTCTGCAGCATGTACAGCTTGCCGTGCTCAACGGTAAACTCCATGTCCTGCATGTCGTGATAGTGGTTCTCCAGAGTGGAGCATACGCCCTCGAACTGCGCGAACGCCTCGGGGAACTTCTCCGCCATCTGGCTGATGGGCATGGGAGTACGCACGCCGGCAACAACGTCTTCGCCCTGAGCATTGGTCAGGAACTCGCCGAACAGCTTCTTCTCGCCGGTAGCGGGGTTGCGGGTGAAGGCAACGCCGGTGCCGCAATCGTCGCCCATGTTGCCGAACGCCATCATCTGTACGTTAACAGCGGTGCCCCAGGAGTAGGGGATGTCGTTGTCACGGCGATATACGTTGGCGCGCGGGTTGTCCCAGGAGCGGAATACGGCCTTGATGGCGCCGTCCAGCTGTTCCTTGGGATCGGTGGGGAAGTCGGTGCCGATCTTCTGCTTATACTCGGCCTTGAACTGGCTGGCCAGCTCCTTGAGGTCGTCCGCGGTCAGCTCAACGTCCTGAGTTACGCCGCGCTCTTCCTTCATCTTGTCGATCAGCTGCTCAAAGTACTTCTTGCCGACCTCCATAACGACGTCGGAGTACATCTGGATGAAACGACGATAGCAGTCCCAAGCCCAGCGGGGATTGTTGGACTTCTCGGCCAGAACCGCAACGACGTCCTCGTTGAGGCCCAGGTTCAGAATGGTGTCCATCATACCAGGCATGGAAGCGCGCGCGCCCGAACGAACGGAAACCAGCAGCGGGTTCTCCTTGTCGCCGAACTTCTTGCCGCAGATTTCTTCCATCTTGACAAGCGCTTCGTTAATCTGCTCCATGATCTCGGGAGCAATCATCTTGCCGTCCTCGTAATAGCGAGTGCAGGCTTCGGTCGAAATGGTGAAGCCCTGCGGAACGGGCAGACCCAGATTGGTCATTTCGGCCAAGTTGGCGCCTTTGCCGCCCAGCAGCTCGCGCATGTTGGCATTGCCCTCAGTAAAGAGGTATACATACTTCTTGGACATGCTCTTCCTCCTCTTATCTAAGTAACCCATTTGGAGTACAAGGGGTGTACGCAATTTGCACACAGACCTATTCTGGCCTGTATCTGTTAAATTATACAATGGCTACCCTTTATAGGCAAGCAAATTTCCGTTAATACTTGTTCTGAAAGATGATTAACTTGCGGAGTATCTGAAAATTCGAATCAATATGGCGGAATTTGTCTTAGCCATATGTATAAAAATGAACTGATTAAGCGTGAAATAATGGTTAAACAGGCATATATGCAATCCTGCCTGATAATAAAGAATTGCCCGCAAAGGCCGATGCGCGGCGGCCTTTGCGGACGGGTAATGATTAACGGCAGAACTTATCCACGTAAGCATCCAAACATTTCTGAATGACCTTGCGCGCATCGTCCGCGCCGCGCAGTTCATCCACAACCGTCTCCTTGCCCTCGAGCGCCTTGTACACCGTGAAAAAGTGCGTCATCTCGGTAAATATGTGCTGGGGCAGTTCGCTTACGTCGTGATAGGCGTTGTAGGTGGGGTCCTGGAACGGTATCGCGATGATCTTTTCATCCAGCCTGCCCTGATCCAGCATGGTTATAACGCCGATCGGATAGCATCTGACCAGACTCAGCGGCTGAATGACCTCGCTGCACAGTACCAGCACGTCCAGCGGGTCGTTGTCATCCGCATAGGTGCGCGGTATGAAGCCGTAGTTGGTGGGATAGTGGGTGGACGTGTAGAGTATGCGGTCGAGTATCAGATGCCCGGTCTCCTTGTCCAGCTCGTACTTTTTCTTGCTGCCCTTTTCGATCTCGATAACCGCGATGAAGTCGTTGCTGGTAATGCGCGAAGGGGAAATGTCGTGCCATATGTTAGCCATTGTATCTGCCTCCATTTATAGTAGTAATTTGTCTGTATTATATATCGTTTGCGGGCGAAAGTAAAGCGTCGCCGCACTCGACCTTACGCGCGATTTTGAAGGCGGCTTTGTCGCGCTTGAGCACGGCGCGCGTTTCAAGACCGCCAGCCGTACACAGCGAAAGCGTGATGCGCCCCGGTTCGATCTTGGGGTGCCTGAGCACACGCGCGGAGCATCTTGATGCAGGCTCGCGCGTAAATGCCATGTAGCTGAACTTCTCGTCCTCATAAGGCGCGTCGCCGCCCTTGAGCAGCTTATGCAGCCGCGAACGCGCCACGCGGCACGTAAAGTGGCACCAGTCGCCCGCGTCCAGCGGACACGCGTTCACGTGCGGACACGGCGCGGTCACATGCCCGCCCAGCGCAATCACGCGCTCCCGCACGGCGCGCAGCAGGCTAAACCCGGCGGGCGTGCCCGGCTCCAGTATCAGCAGCATACCGCCAGTCGCCGCCCACAGCCGTTCGATAAGCGCGTCGCGGCTTTGCCCGCTCATCTCGTTCATCATGTAGGACGAGATAACGAGGTCGTATTGCTCAGCCGGCCTAAACGAGTTCATGTCCTCGCGCCGCCAGCTTGCATCAATTGCGGCGAAGGTCTGACTGCCCTGCATAAGCCGACTGCCCAAACTGAGCATGGCCTGTTCGCGCTCAAGGCAGTCAATGCGGCTGAGACTGTCAATCGCGCCCGCCGCCGCCCAGCTCGCCGCGCCCGTGCCCGCGCCCGCGTCCAGCAGTGTGCGATAGCCGCACCCGTCGGGCAAAGCCCATTTAAGCGCCGTGCGCACCGCGCAGTACGTGGCAGGCATACGCGCCGCGGCGTAGGCAATCGCATCGGCCGAGCGCGAGAGCATACTGTGCCCGTCGCGCGCGTCCTCGCGGTAGCGCCGCGACAGCGAGTCGGCCATCAGGCGCAGCTGGGATTGAGGGACGCATGCGGCCTCTGTCTCAATCGCGGCGCGCAGTTCTATTGGAAGCTCCATATGTTTTCCTCCGCGCGATTACAGCCTAAATCGCCTATGCTTAATTTAAGCGAATCGCCATGAATGTCGAGTACAGCGTAGGGAATGCCGCCGCGTTTGCATACGGCGGACATTCTTTAGTGTTCTTTCGCGGCGATTCTTTGAGCGTTCTTTCGATGCGCTCTTGTATTCGCCTTGATTCCATCGTTCTATTATTTCAAGCGTTTGGTTCTCGTTCGCAAGTTCGGCATTTAATAGCCCTTTTATTTTTGGTGCCTCCGGCGGCCAAGGAGGGCAAGGGGGATTGCGAGTTCCCCCTATGCCCTCCTTGGATTCTCCTATTACCCCTTTGTAACGCCGGGCACTGCGTGCCAAGGGGCGGTTACGGCAGGGGGGTGCGTTCGATTGTGTCGTCCATTACTGGTGGGCAGTTTTACGGTACTTGGTTGATATGGTTGCCTTGCTC
>CAOKFD010000083.1:0-9671 GCA_948467645.1 uncultured Eubacteriales bacterium
TCCTTGAACTGACGCAAAATCCACTTGGGTCTGCGGATTGTTCCGCTTGAGACACGCTCTAAGTCGGCAGAGTAACGGAAAAAAACAATTGAGTAAGAATAAACAGCCCGTAACCAAACCAGTAGCGCGTCAGGCAAACAACTTCCCGCCATAAACTCCGATATATGGTTTATGGCGGGCCAGAAGCGCCCGTAACTAAACCAGTAACGCGTCAGACAAACAACTTCCCGCCATAAACTCCGATATATGGTTTATGGCGGGTCAGAAGCGTCGGTGACTAAACCAGTAACGCGTCAGAAAAGCATCTTCCCGCGCTTAACTCTGGTTTATGGTTAAGCGCGGGCAGCGCCCCGACTTTCCCCTGAGCCGCCCCGCTTGCGTGGCGGTGAACAAGGCGCGGGCGCAAACTTTCTAAAAAAGCAACCCCGATTCGCGGTATCCCGAATCGCTTCAGATAACGAACCGCGTGATAAGAAGCGTAATCGAATATAGTAATCGCCGCTGGCTCTGCGCAAGAAAGCAGCTCAAATCAGTAATCGCGTGCCGCCTCTCGTATAAAGAAAACCGTAACCCCAAAAAACGAATAAAAAGTAACCAATCGGGAGAAAGACAAAATCGATTTTTCTTTGGTTCTTTCTTTTTTTCTAAAAAGAAAGAACACGTTCCCCCCAACGTCACCCCATCGTAATCTTCCTGCACTCCAAATAGAATCGCTTCTCACGCGCCTCGCCCATTGAGAATGTCTTGCGGGGGAGCGAACCGCCCTGCTCGACGGCGGGGAAGAGCTGGGACTTGTCCATCGGCTTTAGGAGGATGCCGCAGGTGTCGGGCTGGGCACAAAGCTGACGGACAGCGTCCTCGCCGTGAATGTAGTCGATCGTCGCTTCCGGGTGTAGACGTATCCATTCGTCGAGGAAGGTTTGTAGCGTGCCGACCTCCAAGGCCTGTCGTGAGTTAGAGATCGTTATGCTCATGTCGCTTTGCGCGTTTATGAAGCGTAGAACGTGACCCTCGCGCGCGCCGCGTGCCATGCGCATTCCTCCGCGCTCGCACCATGCGCCTAAGTCGCGGATCAGCGCGCCCATGTCCGCGCCCTTGATTATGCGGTGAACCGGCTCAAAGACTAATGCGTCGCTGTGTAGGTTTACTATCTCGCATAGGGCGTAGCGTGCCGGGTGGGTTTCCCGCTCCTCGGGCGTGAGCGCGTCGCGTATGTTCAGCCAGCATTGCCGCGCTGTCGCCAGCGAATGATTGCCGTCGCCGACAGCTAAAAATATGTCGCTGCATTCGGAGCGCAGAGTGCGCAGCGCGCCTATAACAAAGTCCGCCGCCTCGCCCTCGACCGCCCAGCCGCGTATGTGCCCGCCGCCCTGCATCAGGTCAAAGTCGTATACGTCCCGCAGACTGTCGCGCATCTCGTATAGCGGCTCCAGTACCGTGCGCGCTTTGTCGTCAATCAGCATCATTATGTGCGGCAGTTCGACTGAAGCGTGCTCGCGTATCTTCACGCGCGGGGGTATGCGGTCGAGTACGGTGCCCTCCGTCGCGCGGATGGGCGACTTGGAACCGACGGAAAAATCATACTTCTCAAGGTCGATCGCGGCAACCAGCCCTACGCGCATACCGTGCGAGCATTCGCGCTCAACAAGTATAAACCCGTGTACCGCGGGCACGATTACGCCCGCCGATAGGTATTCGGCCATAGCAGCGTTGATTGCGCTTATGCGCATGTCGCCGTCTTCCTCGCCTAAAAACGCCTCGGGATAAATCATGCGCAGCGTCGAGGGCGCGTCGCCCACGATGCTGGCCGTCTCGCGCCAGTACTCGGGCTGAGACGTGTACTGGTCGCACGCAACGACCGCCCACTTATTCATATCGACGCCCGCGGCGGGCAGGTATATGTCGTCTGCCGCCAGGCATATGTCGTCATAGCGTTCCATTAATGCGCCTCCTGATTAAAAGCATGAAAACATTCGGATGCTATAACCAATTTTAGCATGTGCGCCCCGTTGTTAACAGAATGTTTTGGTAAATTGTGGTGGGCAGAAGTATGTTTTAGGCATATTTAGGCGGCCAAATATCATTCACAGGCGCGATATGCAGGAAAAGCCGCCATGCGCGGCGTATTATAAATACATCACATGTGAAAAGGGGCTGTATCACAATGGCGAACGAAATCATAAGCACACAGAAAGCGCCGGGCGCGATCGGGCCGTATTCTCAGGCGGTACGCGCGGGCGACATGCTCTTTACCAGCGGTCAGCTGGGTCTGAATCCCGAGACGGGCGTACTGGCCGAAGGTGTGCGCGCGCAGGCGGATCAGGCGCTCAAAAATCTGGGCGCTATACTGCACGAGGCGGGTCTGGACTACAAGGATGTTATAAAGACGGTTGTATTCATAAAGAACATGGCCGACTTCAAGACCGTGAACGAGGTTTACGCCCAGTACTTTACCGCTAACTATCCGGCGCGCAGCTGCGTCGAGGTCGCGGCTCTGCCCATGGGCGGTCTGGTTGAGGTGGAGTGCGTGGCGCGCGGCTAAGCCCGGAATATCTAAATAGTATTGAAAAAACATGACAATTAAGCGCGCAGGCTTGACAGATATGGCTTGCGGCGTTATAATCATGTTGCCCGATGGGAGATGAAAGCGCTTCCCCTGAGCGGCTGATACTACGGAAAAAGCGTTATGCACCAAAGCAGAATATCCTGTGGTGTGCGTTATGTCTTTGTTTTTACCGACACTTCATAAAATGGAACCCGCGTCAGTTCGTGGATGTCATGCCCCCGCTTTTTAGCGCCAGGGGACGGCAGCAAGCGGCTGCAGGGTACCGCCCTGCCTAGCGTGGCGGGTGAAAAAGACGGGGCAGACGGCATTATGGGATTAAGTTTTCCCGCTTCCTTACAAACACGAGGGAGCGGGGCTTTTTTATGGGCTAAGCGTTCTTTCTTTTCGGAAGACATTGCTTGCGCTGTGCCTTATTCTATGCCGCGCACAAAGGTTTCATTATCTCAATCCCAGTCATCGGAGGACACCAATGCAGACAGCTCTGGCAATCTACCTGATACTGATAAACCTTACCGCCTTCATCAGCTATGGCCTCGACAAGCGCAGGGCCAAACGCGGCGCATGGCGCATACCTGAACGCACGCTTATACTGCTTGCGGCTGTCGGCGGCTCGATCGGCGCTTACGCGGGTATGCGCGTGTTTCATCACAAGACGCGCCACAACAAGTTCAAATACGGCGTGCCGGCGATATTTATTGCTCAGGCGGCAATCGCGGCGTTGTGCTATGTCCGTATGCGCTGACTTATCCCGTGTAAAGCATTTTTTACTTGCAATTTGCCGCAGATAGGCTATAATAAGCATAAAGCGATGAACGGCAAGGCTGCAATCGGACGGCCAAGAGAACCGGCGCCAGGTGCGAGCCGGTGTGTCCGACGACCAGTTTCCGGCCGGGAGCGCGCGGCGACGAGCCGTGCGGGTGCGCCCGATACAGCGCGCATGAGGGCCGCATTGCGGCTTAATTAGGGTGGTACCGCGAAAGATTTCGCCCCTGCGTTTTGCAGGGGCTTATTTTTTTAAGACTGCCATTTTGATTGGAGGAGAATCACATGTTGGATCTTAACCTTATCCGCCGCGATCCGGATTATGTAAAGAACGGTCTGGCCAAGCGCGGCTACGACGCGGACTTTACCGAACTGCTCAAATGGGACGAGGAGCGTCGCGCCATTCTGGCCGAAAACGAGAGCATCAAGGCCGAGCGCAACAAGCTCAACAAGCAGATACCCGCGCTGCGCAAGCAGGGTCAGGACGCCGCGCCGCTGCTGGAGCAGCTCAAGACCATGGCTGACCGCGTAAAGCAGTTGGACGAAAAGCAGACCGAGCTGGAGAACCAGATCGAGAAGTTCATGCTGGCTCTGCCCAACCTGCCCGCCGAGGACGTGGTCGCGGGCGGCAAGGAGAACAATCAGGTGGTCTACACGTTCGGCGAAAAGCCGCACCTGCCCTACGAGGGCAAGAACCACGTGGATCTGTGCACCTCGCTGGGCCTTATAGACTACGAGCGCGGCGTTAAGATGGGCGGCAACGGCTACTGGCTGTACACCGGTTTGGGCGCGCAGCTGGAGTGGGCGCTGCTTAACTACTTCATCAGCACCCACATAAAGGACGGCTACGAGTTCATGCTGCCGCCCCACATGCTGACGTATGAGTGCGGCCTGACCGCGGGCCAGTTCCCCAAGTTCGAGGACGACGTGTACCGCCTGAACGAGGAGGGCTTCCGCTTCATGCTGCCCACCGCCGAGACGGCGCTCATAAACCTCTATCGCGGCGAGATACTGGACGAGAGCGTGCTGCCGCGCAAGCTGTTTGCGTACACGCCCTGCTACCGCCGCGAGGCAGGCACCTACCGCGCCAGCGAGCGCGGCATGATCCGCGGCCACCAGTTCAACAAGGTCGAGATGTTCGGCTATACCAAACCCGAGGATTCGGACGCCATGCTCAAGGAGCTCATCCGCAAGGCGTGCGCGCTGGTCGAGGGTCTGGGTCTGCACTTCCACCTGAGCAAGCTGGCGGCGGGCGACTGCTCCGCGTCCATGGCGACCACCTATGACGTAGAGCTGTGGCTGCCCAGCATGAACGAGTATAAGGAGTGCTCGTCGGTATCCAACGCACGCGACTATCAGGCGCGCCGCGGCAACATCCGCTTCCGCCGCGCGGATACTAAGAAGATCGAGTACGTGCATACGCTAAACGGCTCGGGTCTGGCGACCAGCCGCCTGATACCCGCGATAGTCGAGCAGTTCCAGCAGGAGGACGGCTCCGTGGTAATCCCCGAGGTGCTGCGGCCTTATATGGGCGGGCTGGAAGTATTGGAGCCGAAGAAGTAAGAATTGCAATGTAAGCCGACGGCTTCATATAAAATGTGATAATCAGAAAAATGACTGCTGCACAGCTTATTGTGCGGCAGTCATTTTATTCACTATGAGCATATCATGTTGAGGCAGTCAGTGCGTGTCACTGTTACTTATACAACCCATACCTCTCCCGCACATCACCAAACGCCCGGGCCTCTTCACTCCACTCCTTAACGATCTCATCCGCGGACTTTTGATTCATTCTCAATTCATCCGTACCGCTGAGCAAATCTATGCCCCAGCGCTTGCCCGGCTGCGGCGCGTTGAACTTGAAGTCATCCGGGTACAGCCTCTGCATCAGCCGCACCATGCGCACGCCCAGCTCTACCGGCCTCAGCGCGCGCCGGTCGGTTATGTGTATGCGCACGCCCGCGCACAGCTGGTTTACCTGCTTGTAGTAGAGCGGCACAAAGTACGCCGTGCTGAAGCGCACGCCCGGCAGATTGAGCGCGTCCAGCTCCGCCTTCAGCTGCATCGGGTCGATGAACGGCGCGCCCACCTGCTCGAACGGACTGGTAGTGCCCCGGCCGTCGCTTACGTTGGCAGCCTCGAACAGGCATATGCCGCAGTACAGCGCCAGCGCGTTGATGCCGGGCATGTTTGGGCTGGGGTTGACAAACGGCAGGCCGGTTTCGTCAAAGTACATATCGCGCGTCCAGCCCGCGACCGGCACCACGCTCAGATTGCAGCCCAGATGATACTCGCCGTTAAACATGCGCGCCAGTTCACCCAGCGTCATGCCGTGGCGAATCGGCACGTGCGTCAGCCCCACGAACGACAGATTTTCATCGCGGTTGGTGTTGCCCTCGATCGCGCCGCCGATGGGGTTGGGGCGGTCGAGTACGATGCACTCCTTGCCCGCGGCCGCGCACGCCTTCATCACGAAAAACAGCGTGGACGCATAGGTAAAGTAGCGCGCGCCCGCGTCCTGAATGTCGAATACTATCGCGTCCACCTTATCCAGACCCTCGTGCGGGGGCATGTACAGCGCGTCCAGCGCCGAGGTCGAATTGGAATTTACAGTCACCTGATCGTCAAACATGCCGTAGACCGGCAGCCCGCTCCACTTGTCGATGTGATTCTCGATGTGCGCGCCGCCCTGCATCTCGCCGCGCACGCCGTGCTCGGGCGCGAACAGCGCGCGCAGGTCGCACTTGTCCTTCAGTATATCCACGCTGGAGCGGTAGTCCCGCCCTATGCCCGAAGCGCCCGTGGCCAAACCCAATCGCTTGCCGCGAAATACGTCCGCGTATTCGTCAATCCGATCTATGCCGCAAATTACAGCCATGCCGAAACCTCCCAAACGCCGCAGAAGCGGCAAAATCGTCCTGCAACAATTATATCACCGCGCGGCGCGCAGGGCAACGGCGTATGCGGGCTAGAGTGTGTCTCAAAAATTCCTTAATCCGCAATTTCGGCGTCTTTTCCGCCATTTCTGCGTCATCAATCCTCGACTTAGCGCTGCTAAGCCTTCGGATTTATTCCTTGAACTGACGAAAAATCCACTCGAACTTGCGGATTTCCCTTTTTGCGACACACTCTAAAAAAACCGCCGCTTTTCAAAATGCGGGGGGGAGTGGATCTATGTTCAGCCAGATATTAAGGCGGGTGAGGCAGAAAGCGTCGCGCCGCCGTGAACGCCCTAAAAAAAGCGCCGCTTCTCAAACTGCGAGAAGCGGCGCACGCCTTTATATCAGCCTGACCTTATAAACATTCTCCACCGCAGCGACTGCCTTAACAACATTCGCGCCGATTTCACCGTCCGCATCGATTACCGTATAGGCCAGCGCGCCGCGCGACTTGTTGACCATGTTGGCTATGTTGATTCCCTGCGCCGCCAATAGCGCCGTGACCGAACCTACCATGTTGGGCACGTTGGCGTGCAGCACGCACAGCCGCGCGCCGTCGGTATAGCCCGGGTCGCACGCGGGATAGTTGACCGAGTTGATTATCGCGCCGCGCGTCAGGTAGCCGGCCAGCTCCTGAGCGGCCATCTCGGCGCAGTTGTCCTCGCTCTCGGGCGTGGACGCGCCCAGGTGGGGCAGGGCAATCACGCCCTCCGCGCCCAGCATATCCTCCGACGGGAAGTCGGTCACATACCGGCGCAGTCTGCCCGCCTTAACAGCCTCAAGCACCGCCGCGCCGTCCACCAGCTCGCCGCGCGAGAAGTTGAGCAGCGCCGCGCCCGGCTTGAACTTACATAGCATATTCGCGTCCACCATGCCGCGCGTCTTGTCAGTCAGCGGCAGATGCAGCGACACGAAGTCCGCCTCAGCCAGCAGTTTATCCAAATCGCCGGCCTTATGCACCGCGCGCGACAGCATCAGCGCGTGCTCAACCGACAAAAACGGATCGTAGCCGTATACGTCCATCTCCAGCGCGTGCCCGGCGTTGGCAACCATCGTGCCTATCGCGCCCAAGCCAATTACAGCCAGCTTCTTGCCCTTCAGCTCCGGGCCGACGAAGTGATTTTTGCCCTTTTCGACTAAGGCGGCTACCTTGTCGCCCTCGCCCTTTAAAGTGCGCGCCCACTCTATGCCGCCCACAATGTCGCGCCCGGCCAGCAGCATACCCGCGATCGTCAGCTCCTTGACCGCGTTGGCGTTCGCGCCGGGGGTGTTGAATACGACTATGCCCCGCTCGGAGCACTTGTCTACGGGTATATTGTTGTAGCCAGCGCCCGCGCGCGCCACGGCCAGCAGGCTGTCTGATATAGGCATATCGTGCATCTTGGCGCTGCGCACGATGATTGCGTCCTCGTTGTCTATCTCACTGCCCACGGCGTAGTCGGCGGTGAATACTTTGTTTATGACCGGCGAAATTTCGTTCAGCGTCTTTATACGGAACATGGCTATCCTCCTGCTGAATACAGCCTATTCGTTCTCCAGTTCAAACTGCTTCATGTACTTTATGAGCGCCTTAACGCCCTCGATGGGCATGGCGTTGTATATGCTGGCGCGTATGCCGCCCACCAGCCGGTGCCCCTTCAGCGCGATCAGCCCGTGCTTTGCCGCGCCCTTGACAAACGCGTCGTCCAGCTCCGGACTGCCGGTCACGCACGTCACGTTCATGCGCGAACGGTAGCGCGGCTCCACGTTGTTGCGGAACAGGCGTGAATTGTCGATGAAGTCGTATAGTATCTTTGCCTTTTCGATGTTGACCTGCTCTATGGCCTTAACGCCGCCCACGCTTTCCAGCCACTCCATGCACAATTTGGCCATGTAGACAGAGTAGGTGGGCGGCGTGTTCAGCATGGAGTCCTTTTCGGCCTCGGTCTTATAATTGAATATCTTGGGGCAGCAGGGCAGGGCGTGCCCCATCAAATCGTTGCGCACGATGACTACTGTCAGACCCGCCGGGCCGATGTTCTTCTGCGCGCCCGCGTAAATCACGCCGAATCTGCTCACGTCATAAGGCTCGGACAGTATCGACGAGGACAGGTCTGCGCACAGCGGTATGTCGCCCACGTCGGGCAGCGCGTCGTAGCGCGTGCCGAATATCGTGTTGTTGCCGGTTATGTGCACATAGCTCGCGTCCGCGCGGAACATGTCGCGCTTCAAATCGGGTATGAACGTATAGCCCGCGTCCTTGCTGGAGGCGGCGCAGCGCACGTCGCCGTAGCGCTGAGCTTCCTTCATGGCGCCGTTTGCGAAGTTGCCCGTGTCCACATAGTCGGCCTTGCCGGTCATGCCTATTAGGTTCATGGGCACGGCCGCGAACTGACCCGTCGCGCCGCCCTGCAAAAACAGCACGGTATATCCCTCCGGAACGCCCATCAGGCGCTTAAATACCGCCATCGCCTCGTCCCATATCTCAAGATACATCTTGTTCCGGTGGCTCATCTCCATTACCGATACGCCGGTGGAGCCGTAGCACAGCATCTCGTCGGCGGCGCGCTTTAGCGCGCTTTCGGGCATGGCGGACGGGCCGGCCGCAAAGTTGTAAACTCGTTCCATAATAATATCCTCCCTTTCCGAATCCCGGCAACGGCTGCATTGCCGCGCGTGCGCGCCGAAAAACATGGCGGACGCATTATCGCTTCAGCACGGGAATTGGGTAGTATTATAACGCAGTCGAGCAGGAATTTCAATATGAACGATAATTTTTTCACGAACAATTTATTTGGTAGATAATTATTCATTCAGTGACAAAAACCAATGGAGTTTTATGATGGCAAGGCGGGGGATGCAGGTAAATCGATTTTGAAGATGCAAAATGTTGTGGGTGAGAGATAAGGTGAACTTGTGAGAAACGCAATTATATCAATCCGTCAGTATGACAGCGGGCGAGATTCAGGCATAAATCGGCGGCAAACGAGTTGGTAAGCCGTGAAAGATAAACTTTGACAATAAATGCACAAACGAATCGGATTGCATGAAACGGCTAAAAAGAATTACGGACATATAAGATGATTCATTTACGGGCAGAGAAGATTTGTTCGGGAAATGGTTATGCGACTAGCGATAAGAGGGCGGTTTTGAATAAAAAGTGAGGGAAAAGACGAACAATGGTGCTGCAGTAACTGCTTGGTTATGGGCAGTGTGAATATGCATAGCGGCAAGATGGCACAGCCAGCGCACCGTGTCAAGGACAAGCGGCTGCGCCGTGCCTTCGGCATCCTTGACACGGTACGCTGGCTGTGCTCCGGGATGGTCAAGGGGTTGTTGCCAACCCCTGTCGAACAAGGGTTGACCTTGTGGAGTTTGGGTGGGCGGCGGAGCGTCAGCGGGCAACGGAACTTTGCCGCGACTAT
>CAOKFD010000084.1:0-9581 GCA_948467645.1 uncultured Eubacteriales bacterium
TTTGCAAGCGGGCTGAACGAGGAATAGTTGTACATGGGGCCCACTACCTCGAAGCCGGGGCCGATGTTGTTAAGGCAGGCCAGCATCGCCGAGAAGTTTGTGGTTATCGAAAAACCGTCCAGCGACAGCAGCACGAAGCTGAACGACGCGATAAGTACGTATGCCGCCAGATACGCATTGGTGTTTTCCAGCACCTTTTCATCGACCGTATGGCCGCTCATACGAATGCTCTGCACATTCTGAGGATGCAGTACATGGTATATGTTGCGGCGCAGCGCCTTTACCAGCAGCACCACGCGGCTGCACTTGAAGCCGCCGCCCGTGCTGCCCGCGCACGCGCCTATTACCATAAGCGTAAGCAGTATGGATTTGGAAAAGCTGGGCCACTGGTCAAAATCGGTCGTGGCAAAGCCGGTCGTGGTCATTATCGTGGACACCTGAAACGCGCTGTGGCGCACGGTATCGCCCAGACTCGGATACAGCGAGCGTATGTCGATTGCGATGAGTATTATGCTTATCAGCGCCACGCCCACGTACATGCGCAGTTCGTCATCGCACAGTATGTACTTGCCCCTGCGCATCAGCAACAGGTAGTAAATATTGAAGTTGACGCCGAACAGGAACATGAACACCGTGCACACGTTCTGAATATACGGGCTGTAGCTGGCCATGCTGTCGGCGCGCACGCCGAAGCCGCCCGTGCCGGCCGTTCCGAACGCCGTGCACAGTGCCTCGAACGCGTCCATATCGCCCAGCAGCAGGAATATCACGTCGGCCACGGTAAGGCCTATGTACAGCGCGTACAGTATGCTCGCGGTCTGGCGCATTTTGGGCACCAGTTTGCCCACATCCGGGCCGGGACTTTCGGCACGCAGTATGTGCATCGTATAGCCGCGATACTTGCCGCTGCGCGGAAGCACAGCCAGCAAAAACACCAGCACGCCCATGCCGCCCACCCAGTGGCTGAAACTGCGCCAGTACAGCATTCCATGCGACATGGCCTCTACATCGTTAAGTATCGACGCGCCGGTCGTAGTAAAACCGGACACGATCTCAAACAACGCGTCCACAAACGAGGGGATTTCGCCCGACAGCCAGAAGGGCAGACAGCCGAACAGGCTCATTACTATCCAGCTAAGTCCAACGCACACAAGTCCGTCGCGCGCGAACATGCCCATACGCGCCTTGCGGCACAGAAAATACAGTATAACTCCTACGCTGCCGGTCAGCGCCGTGCATATCAGCAATACTATCATTGCGTAATGCTCGGCATATATCCAGCTCACCAGCGCGGCCGGCAGCATGAACGCCGCCTCGATCATCAGTATCCAGGACATTATGCGTCCTATAATCTTGAAGTTCATTTCGGCCCTCAGTCATCAAATATCTCATTGAGATTGTGGATTATGGTATTGCTGCTGCTGACGATAACGATGGTATTGCCGGGTTCATACGAGGATGCGCCGTTGGGTATCATCGGGCCGTCCTTGGACGTTATGCACACGATAAGCACGTTGGGCTTGAGGTGTATATTGCGCAGTTCTTCGCCGCAGTGCGGTGTATTGGACTCCACGCGGAACTCAAGCGCCTCCACCTGACCGTTGGCTATCGAGTGTACCGATACCGCCGCGCCCACCTGGTTCTGCATGGCGCGCACATAGCGCACTATCGTATTCGTGCACAGCTCCTTGGGGCAGACCACACTGCCCAGCGGCAGACTGTCAACGATGTCGCTGTTTTCGTTATGGCTTATCTTGGTCACGATATGCGGCACGCCCACGCTGCGGCCGTACAGCGATATTATCATATTAAGCTCGTCAAGGCCGGTCATTGTAACCAGCGCGTCGCAGCCCTTGATGTTCTCGCTCTCAAGCAGGTTCGTGTCGCTTGCGTCGCCGTTGATTATGCTCACATCGGGCAGCATACCCGCCAGCTGGCGGCAGCGCGCCGCGTCCTGTTCGATAAGCTGCACCGCTACGCCGTTTTGTGACAGCTTCTGCGCCAGATAATAGCCCAGCCGCCCGCCGCCGCACAGTATCACTCGGCGCACGCGGCGCGTGACTATTCCCAGATTGCTAAGCAGCATTGCAAGGTTGTTGGCTGGCGCGGTAACGAATATGCGGTCGTTGGCCTTGAGCACGAAGTCGCCGTCCGGCGCGACTGTGCGGCCGTTGCGCAGCACCGCACACACCAGCACGCGGCATTTGACTATGCCGCCCAGATGCAATAGCGTCACGTTACACAGCTTGCTGTGCTCGTCCACCAGCAGCTCGACTATCTCCACCCTGCCCTTGGCAAACGTATCGCGCTTTAAGAAGCCCGGATACCTGAGCAGCCGGTCGACCTCGGCCGCGGTCTGCTGTTCGGGATTTACCGCCATGGACAGGCCGAACATGTCGCGCAGCGTGTATGCCTGCTCGGTATACTCCGGATTGCGTATGCGCGCGATTGTATGCAGGCGGCGGTTCATGCCGTGTGCGGTCATGCAGCACAAAAGGTTAACCTCGTCTGCGCTGGTCGCCGTTATCAGAAGATCGGCTTCTTCAATATTGGCCTGTCTGAGCACCTCCATTGAGGCGCAGTTGCCGTATACCGCCATTACGTCGAACCGCTCTATGCTGGATTCCAATACGTTATTGTTGGAATCGATCAGCGTGACATCGTATCCTTCCGACGTAAGCTGGCGCGTAAGGGCCAGACCCACCTTGCCGTTGCCGGCTATGATTATCTTCACCCGTATCGCACTTCCCTAAAATACTTTGCGCCGCGTTCTATGCGGATAAATGTTATTATATCATACTGCGCATCTACTTGCAAACAGATAGTATCAGCGAGATATTTGCAATATGCCTGCATATCAAAAATGCAATTATCTATGCAAAAAGCCGAACGGACGGCGCTTTATCGGTTTAAGGGCAGACGCTTTATTCATTCTTATGCGAACAAAGCCGCATTTACAGCAAGTGCGATTTGGCTCTGCTCAAAACTTAATCCATGCCGCGCCGATTTGCAAACTGTTTACATTGCAGGTGCCAAATGATTATTGACAAATCGCGGCGGCAGGTATATAATCCCATTAACCAGATAGGGAATTACGGTTATTGAGATGCAGGCGCTGAAAGGCGTCTGCTCCGTAAAATCAATGGTGTCGTCAATATGGCACGGATACCCCGGGCGCGACCGACAAGAGTAGACGCGCCCTGCTGCGAACATAATTTATGGCATCACGACGTATATCGTTTTAATATGAAGGGAGAAATCACGATGAAAGTTTTTAAGACTGTAACCGATCTTATCGGCAACACCCCCCTGCTTGAGCTGAGCAATTATGAAAAGGCGCATGATCTGAAGGCCACCGTACTGGTCAAGCTGGAGTACTTCAATCCGGCGGGCAGCGTAAAGGATCGTATAGCCAAGGCCATGCTGGACGATGCCGAGGCCAAGGGCGAGTTGAAGCCCGGCGCGGTAATCATCGAGCCGACCAGCGGCAACACCGGCATAGGTTTGGCTTCCGTCGCGGCTTCCCGCGGCTACAAGGTCATACTGACCATGCCCGAGACTATGAGCGTTGAGCGCCGCAATCTGCTCAAGGCTTACGGCGCACAGCTGGTGCTGACCGAGGGCGCGAAAGGCATGAAGGGCGCTATCGCCAAGGCGCAGGAGCTGGCGGCCGAGACCCCGAACAGCTTCATCCCCAGCCAGTTCACCAACTCTGCCAACCCGCAGGTGCATCGTGAGACGACCGGCCCCGAGATCTGGCGCGATACCGAGGGCAAGGTTGACATATTCGTCGCGGGCGTAGGCACCGGCGGCACCATCACCGGCGTTGGCGAATACCTGAAGTCCCAGAATCCGAACGTGCGCGTGGTTGCGGTTGAGCCTGCGGGTTCCCCCGTACTGTCCAAGGGCGTATCCGGCTCGCACAAGATTCAGGGCATCGGCGCGGGCTTTGTGCCTGACACGCTGAACACCAAGGTATATGACGAGATCATCGCGGTAGAGAACGAGGATGCGTTCGCGGCCGGTCGCGAAATCGCCCATAAGGAAGGCGTGCTGGTAGGCATATCCTCGGGCGCGGCGGTATATGCCGCTACCGTACTGGCCCAGCGTCCCGAAAACGCGGGCAAGGTAATCGTAGCGCTGCTGCCCGATACCGGCGATCGCTACCTGTCCACCCCCATGTTTGCTGAGCAATAATTCGTTTCTCCTCCACTCGCCGTCTGCGGTTATCCGCAGGCGGTTTTTTTATGCTTTCTGCGCAAACAAAAGCATCATGCAAAAAATTGCGATGCATTGTCATTTCTTGCATGACAACAATGCGATACATCACTCTGCTGCATAAAAACAACTAAGCGCATTTTTTCATGCTTCTTACTGCCTATGCAGCGATATGAAGTTGTCACCGCTTGCGTCGCGCACTGCCGGTTTCACATTGAGCTTCTGCTATCGATACCCAATTGCAATAAACGTGAAGGTTTCGTGGCTAAAGCCTTAAACATTCGATAAACCCATTGTGCGAGTAGGTTTATGTGGTATAATGACTCCACACCTTATTAGGAGGTAAACCAATGCGCAAATTCGGACTTATATTGTTTATCACACTTGTTTTGGCTCTGAGCGGCTGTGCACAGCAGCCCGCCGCCGACACCGCCGCAAGCACTGACACACATTCGGTCTCCGCTGAATCCACGGCCGAAGCCAGCGCCGCCTCTGATTCCGATGACCTGCTGATTCCGCTCGCCTCGCTCAGCAGCGAACCGTCGTTTATCGACCGCGTACAGGACGGCGTAAACATGCAGCTCATCGCGCTGCTCGATGCGGACGGCACGCCGCGTTTGGCCTACAATACGTGTCAGGTCTGCGCCGGATCGCCGTATGCCTACTTCGATTATAAGGACGGTGTACTGCTGTGCCGCAACTGCGGCAACGCATTTTCGCTGGATTCAGTCGGGCGCGTGTCGGGCGGCTGTAACCCAATGCCTGTGCCTGAATACGCGTCGGACGGCACGAATGTAATCGTCGCCAGTTCCGAGCTTGCCAGCGCGTCCGAATCGTTTGTGAACTGGAAGGCTGAACAATGAGTGCAAGTCTTACCACATGGCGCGTGAGCGGTATGCACTGTCCCGCCTGCAAGGCGACTATCGAACGCGCGCTGCGCGGCGTGGCAGGCATTGACGATGTTCAGGCGGACTACGCGCGCGGTACGCTTACCGCCAGTTGGAACAGCGACGTTCTAAGCGAAGAAAAGCTCTCGTCCATTCTAAGCGACTTGGGCTACACGATAAGCCGCGCACCTGTCAATCGCCACCGCGCCACGATTCAGGCTATGTGCGCTTGTGCGATACTGATTGCGCTAGTCGTGCTGACGACGCTCACGCCGCTTGCGCAATGGCTCAACGCCTTCCCCACCGCAAAGGCGGGCATGAGCCTGGGCGCACTGTTTATCGTGGGGCTGTTCACATCGCTGCACTGCGTGGCGATGTGCGGCGGCATAGGCATATCGCAGACCGCGCAGGCCGCGCGCCGCGGGCACAGGGTCAGCCGCAGCGCCCTGCTCTACAACCTGGGGCGCGTTATATCGTACACCGCAACCGGCGCGATTGTGGGCGCGCTGGGCACAGTGCTTACCATAAGCACCCCAGTCAAGGCCGCAATTCAGATCGTCGCGGCGGCGTTCATGCTGATAATGGCGCTCAGGCTAATCGACGGCTTTGGCTGGCTCAGGCGCATAAACCTGCCCCGGCTGCATATAAGTCTGCCGCGCGGCCAGCATTCGGCGCTGGTCGTCGGACTGCTTAACGGGCTTATGCCGTGCGGGCCGCTGCAATCGATGCAGCTTTTCGCGCTGTCGGCGGGCGGCTGGCTCATGGGCGCGCTGTCCATGCTGGCGTTCAGTCTGGGCACTGTGCCGCTGATGCTGGGCGCGGGCATACTGGGCGGGCGGCTGAACCGGCGCTTTGCGCGGCCGGTCAACATCGCGTCGGCCGGGCTGGTTGCGCTGATGGGGCTTAACATGTTAACGAACGGGCTGTCGCTGGCCGGGGTGAATCTGACGGCCGGCGTGCCCGGCACTGCGGCGCAGGTAAACGACAATGTTCAAAAAATCTATACCGAGCTGGATTACGGCTCATACCCGTCGTTAACCGTTCAGGCGGGCGTGCCGGTCGAGTGGACTATACACGCCGACGCGCGCAAGATAAACGGATGCAATAATGAAATCATCATACCCGCCTACGACATGACAATACCATTGGAACCGGGCGACAACGTGATAAGCTTCACGCCCGACACAAGCGGCGTTATCGCCTACTCCTGCTGGATGGGCATGATTCGCGGAAGCATAACCGTCGTGGATTCGGCAGACGCATAAGTGACTGCGCAGCGCTTTAGAAAATATCTGAAGCGCTTTTTTCATGCTAAAATATTTTAAGTCCAATCTCCACGTTCAGCCCAGCCCTTTACAGAATCAAATTCCAACGGCGTGGCATAATAAACGTGCGACGGACGGGCGGCGACACGGCGCAGCCCTCTCTCGCAGGGAGGTAATGTCATGCTTGTGGCTATAATGCTTATACAACTGATAGTAACCATAGTGGTCGGCGTATACTTTTTCGGTCAACTCCGGCGGCAGGGGCGCGAGACCGGCTGTGCGCGCACGCGCGGCTCGTCGGCGCGGGAGCTGGAGCATCTGGCACAGCTAAGGCGCACCCAGCTTTCGCGGCCATTGGGCGAGCAGGTTCGGCCCAAGGACTTTTCAGACATAATCGGCCAGCAGGACGGCATACGCGCGCTGAAGGCGATACTCTGCTCCCCCAACCCTCAGCACGTAATCATATACGGCCCGCCCGGTATAGGCAAGACCTGCGCGGCGCGGCTGGTACTGGAGGCCGCCAAGCACACGCCCGGCTCGCCGTTCAAACCCAACGCGCCGTTTATCGAGGTGGATGCGACCTGCGTGCGGTTTGACGAGCGCGCCATCGCTGACAGCCTGATAGGTTCGGTGCACGACCCGATATATCAGGGCGCGGGAATGCTGGGCGTAAACGGCATACCTCAGCCCAAAGAGGGCGCGGTCACGCGCGCGCACGGCGGCGTGCTGTTTCTGGACGAGATCGGCGAACTGCATCCGACTCAGATGAACAAGCTGCTGAAGGTACTGGAAGATCGCATGGTCAGGTTTGAAAGCGCGTATTACAACCCGGACGATACCTCCGTGCCCAAGCATATACGTGACATATTTGAAAACGGCCTGCCTGCGGATTTCAGGCTGGTGGGCGCGACAACGCGCTCGCCCGAGGAACTGCCGCCCGCATTGCGTTCGCGCTGCATGGAGATTTACTTCCGCGCGCTGGAGCCAAACGAGCTGGCTCAGATTGCGGACGGCGCGGCAAAGCGTGTGGGCTTCGATATGGCTAAGGCAGAGGCAGAGCTGGTAGGCGGCTATTCCTCGTCCGGGCGCGACTCGGTCAACATAGTACAGATGGCGGCAGGGCTGGCGCAGATGGACGGGCGCAAGGCGATATGCCGCTCCGACATAGAATGGGTGGTGGACTCCTGCCACTACAACCCGCACTCGGTGCACCGCGCGGCCAAGGGCGGCACGCGCGTGGGCATGGTTAACGGTCTGGCCGTACAGGGCTTTCAGGGCGCTGTGCTGGACATAGAGGCCGTCGCACTGCCCGGCAGCGGGCAGATTCACGCAACCGGCATAATTGAGGAGGAAGAACTTGGCACGGGCGGCCGCCGCATGAAGCGCCGCTCGACCGCGCAGGCGTCGGTGGACAACATAGCAACCCTGCTGCGCACTATGGGCGTTGAGTCGCCTGAGCGCGACGTGCATATCAACTTCCCGGGCGGTATGCCGGTGGACGGGCCGTCGGCGGGCGTGGCGATGGCGGCGGCGGCATACTCGGCGCTGACCGGGTGCCCACTGGATTCGCTGTGCGCGGTCACGGGCGAGATCACAGTGCGCGGCGAAGTACGCGCAGTAGGCGGCGTGCCCGACAAAATCGCCGCTGCGATAAAGGCGGGTATGCGCCGCGTGGTTGTGCCGCGCGACAATTATCTGGACAGGTACAAAAGCCTGCCGATAGACGTGCGCCCGGTGGATTCGTTCAAGGACGCGCTGAGCTTCCTTGCGGACACCGAGCCGCTTGAGATTGGCTTCACGTCCGCAAAAGCGCTGTCCGCGCGGCCGGTCGAGCTGGATGAGGCAGGCGCATAGGTTGGCTGTATGCGTATTGCGTCAGGCAGAACTACCACCTTACAAGCATCACCCTTGAGCTATCCAATCTTATCAAATGCACTTTCGCACGCAAAACCATCCGTACAGCATACTTGTGCGGATGGCTTTGCATTTGTCCAAATTCGATTGGCTTATTGACAGGCAATTCCCGCAAATATATAATAGCCGTAAATTCATACATCTTTTCGGGAGAAGCACATGAATAACGGACAATGGATATGGCTGGATGAAAGCGCGTTTCCGGACTGCATTGAGATTATTAAGCCCGATTTTGAGGAGTACCGCACTCAGCCAAGCGCATTGGGACTGGACTACATCGACGTCGCCATGTCATCGCCCAAGGGCATGATCTGCGCGCACGTCGAAAAAAAGCAGTAATTGAATGGCTCAACGAATATCGCCCGACTGCATCTGCGGTTAGGCGACGTGCATATTGCGCCTGAAATCGCATATGTTTTAGCGAGGTGGCGCATATGGGCTTCGCTTTGTACCTGTCGGGTTGTACCCTGCCCGCGATTGGACTTATCCGGGCGCTTGAGGAACGCGACATAGTGCCGTGCGGCATCATCGCGCGCGCTGGCGGCGCGCTTGTGGGCGGGCTGTACGCAAGCGGGCTGAGTTCGGCGGCGCTGGAGCATGTCGCGGTTATGTTGAGCCGCAATTCGCTTGCGCTGCTCAGTCAGTTACTGCCCGCGCTAAGGCGCGAGCGTGCGGACATGTCGCCCTGCGAAATCGCCGCGGCAGTACTGGGCGAGTCTGCCTGCGCCTTACCCGAACGGGCCGTACATGCCGAGCGCGCAGACGGCATGGTCGAGCTAATAAACGAGCTTACCGACGGCATGATGCTGTGCGACGCGCGTATTAAGATCGAAATGCCGGTGCGCGCCTATTCCATAGATGGGATTACACCGCCGATTGTACGCAAGCTTTCATCCACATTCGAGACGCGCTGTGCGTTGTCCATGGCCGAAGCAATTCGATGCGCCGCGTTCCCCGCCGACGTTTTCAGCGCGCTCAGCGTCGGCGGACGACTGCTGGGCGCGTGCGGCGACCGTGAAGCACATGCGTTTGTAAACGGCACGCGCGCCGCCGTATGCCTTAACATGCCCGGCGATGAGCTGATATGCGCGCCGCATGTGCGCATCGAGGCTGCGCCGTTTGACCCGCATGGCGGCGTGCGCGAACAGATTGCGGCCGGGTACGATCTGGCACAGCGGAATATGAATTCGATACTTGCGATGTGCTAAGGCGTTCAGCACGCAAATGAGTCATTTGCCCGCCTTAGAGTGTGTCTCAAAAATTCCTTAATCCGCAATTTCGGGCGTCGCTCCGCCAT
>CAOKFD010000085.1:0-9415 GCA_948467645.1 uncultured Eubacteriales bacterium
AAAGTAATGCTCAGCCGCATATTCAAACCGCCTGTCAAATTCCGCGCCGGCATGTTTACTGACTTTAAGGCAGGGAAGCATCATGTCAAACGCATGAAATAACCCCGGATAAACGTCAACGCCCGCTTCAACTCCCGCGCGGCGCAGATTGTCTATAAAAGCCATTGTCTCGGCATAAAACGGCTCGGCAGTGCTGACAAACGTATACGCTGGAGGAAGCCCGGAATAGTCCTCTCTGCGCGCGGGCGCGGCATACGCGGGCACGTCGCCGTCCACTTCGCGCAGATACTTGCTCCACGCGGAGTGGTTGCGCCGCGTGTTCCATACGGGCGCGTGGTTGTCGCGCGAAGTCTTAGTGTCCCGGTCATCGATCATGGGATACAGCGGCATCTGAAACGCGATATTCACGCCGCCAATATCCTTCTCATACATGCATAGCGCCGCCGCCAGCCCTCCGCCTGCGCTTTCGCCGCCCACCATGATCTGGTCGGAGCGTACGCCCAGCTCGTCCGCGTGTTCTTTCAAATACATCAGTGCGCGGTGACAGTCCTCAAGCGCGGCCGGGTAGGATACCTGTCCCGCCAGCCGATACTCGGGCGAAACGACTATCGCGCCATACTTAATCACAAGGTTCCGCGCGCGCGACATGTGCACCATCCCCGGCATACCGACGACATACCCGCCGCCGTGAATCCACAGTACGCCGGGGCGCTTTTGCGCCGTTGTACCCGTGGGACTAAGTATAAGCAGCTTCAGCGGACCGCCGTCGGACGGTATCGTTGCCTTGCGCGTATTGTATCGCATATGCGCCCTCCAGCAATAAGTCAATCCATGCCTGACAAATGCAATCAGATTATATCACAGTGTGTTAGACAAATCAAACCTCGCTAGAGTGTGTCTCAAAAATTCCCTAATCCGCAATTTCGGGCGTCGCTGCGCCATTTCTGCGTCATCAACCCTCGACTTAGCGCTGCTAAGCCTTCGGGTTTCTTCCTTGAACTGACGCAAAATCCACTCGAACTTGCGGATTGTTCCGCTTGAGACACACTCTAACCGATAGAATCATTAGTATATAAAATTAGTTGCAAACATGCGCATTCGGCATTATAATTAAAACACTATGTGCCCAATAACAGGAGGAAGCGCCATGAAATCACCAGCCGAGCCTAAGCAAGCCCCGATATACCGCGCACTGAAGAGGGCGTTCGATATTTGCATGTCGGCATTGCTTATGCTGATGTTGTGGCCGCTGGGCGCGGCGCTGGCAATCATGATTGTGCTGGACTCCAAAGGCTCGCCGATTTATGCCCAGAATCGCATAGGGCTTAACAAGCGCCATATCCGCCTGTACAAATTCCGCAGCATGGTAAGCAATGCCGATGCACTGAAAAGCAATTTTACGCCCGAACAGCTCGCCGAATGGCAGCAGAATTTCCGCCTTGAGCACGACCCGCGCATAACGAAGATGGGTGCATTCCTGCGGCGCACCGGGTTGGACGAGCTTCCTCAGCTGATAAATATATTTAAGGGTGAAATGAGCTTTGTCGGCCCGCGTCCGATAGTGGAGGAGGAACTGCCGCTTTACGGCAAATGCGCTGAAAAGCTGATAAGCGTAAAGCCGGGGCTTACCGGCTACTGGCAGGTATACGCCGCGCCCGACTGCACATACGCCGGGCGAATAGAAATGGACATGCACTACATAGATAACGAAAGCCTGCGCATTGACGCGCAGATAATCCGAAAGACACTTTCGCGTAGATGATAAAACTGAAAATACCAAAGCAGCATGGAGGGAAAAACATGTTTGAAATGCCGCCCCGCGAGCGAATACTTGAGCGCTATGAACAGGCAAAAAAACGCATAGAGGACTTTCACATACGCACCTTTCCGGAACAGCCCGGCCCGATATTCCTGATCTCGACTGCGTATCCGGGCGTGTGGATGGAGCACGCGTTCGACGCGGTATGCTATGCAAGGCTGAACCCGGACAGCAGCCTCGCAAAAGACGTCGCCCGCGGCCAAATGCTTTTGTTCCTGCGCAACCAGCGTCCGGACGGCCATCTGCCTTTCAACGTGGTCGATACCAGCCTGAACACGGGGCGGCTGCACCCGGTGGGCTATTCGCAGATACAGGAATGCGTCTCGTTTGCGCGGCTGTGTCTGGAGGTATATGAGATCACGGGTGATATGGACTTTTTGAAGGAGGCATATGCGGGCTGTGCGCGCTGGAATAAGTGGCTGTGCGATAAGCGCATGACGCGCGGCACGGGGCTTATCGAACTATTCTGCCTGTACGATACCGGCCACGACAACAGCGCGCGCCTTGCCGACGTGCCCGTGCAATGCCCCGATACGTATGGCGAAACGCCCGTGGACAGCGAAGCCGTGCCCATGCTTGCGCCTGACATGAACGCGGTGTTCTATGGCGACCGCAAGGCGCTTGCCGACATGGCGCGCGTGCTCGGACGCGATGAAGAAGCCGCCGAATGGGAGCGCAAGGCCGCCGATGTGCGCGAAAAAATGCTGAATCTGCTTTACGATAAGCAGGATGAATTCTTCTACGATCTCGATGCCAAGGGCAATCTGCGCCGCTTCCCGTCGATAGCCATAAGCAACGTGTTTACCGAGCATGTGCTTACTCAGGCAGAATTCGACGCGATATACGACCACCACATGCGCAATCCAGCCGAGTTCTGGACTGAATATCCGTTCCCGTCGATGGCGGTAAACAGCCCCGCCGTAAACGGCCATGCGCCGCAAAACTGCTGGGGCTACTATTCTCAGGCATTAACCGCGCTGCGCTGCCAGCGCTGGATGGACTACTATTGCCGCAGTGCAGACTATGATCATCTGCTGTCGCGCTGGGTGGCCGCAATCGCAAGTCACGACGGCAAGCTGTTTACGCAGGAGCTTGACCCGCTAACCGGCAACCCGACCAACTGCTCCGAATGGTATTCCAGCGCGATGCTGATGTACATGTACGCGGTGAAGCGCCTGGGCTACATCGAATAATGTAGAGTATGTCTCAAAAATTCCTTAATCCGCAATCACGGTGTCTTTTACGCCATTTCTGCATCAGACCCCCTCGACTTGGCACTGCGGCTAAGCCTTCGGAGTTCTTTCTTGAACTGACGCAAAATCCACTCCTACTTGCGGATTTCCATTTTCGCGACAAACTCGAATAATAACCTAAATTTATTTCACCAGTGTAGTAAATATTTGTAGCAATGCCCGCCCGTATGTGCTATAATATGTGCGATAACCTGTACAAGGGGGAAATATATTAATGAGCATTTGGGATTTTGGCCGCAAGGTTCGCATGTGCGTGGCTGGCCTTGGCCCGCGCGGCACCAGTCAGATGAAGACCCTGCTGGAGATGGAAGACGTTGAATTTGTGGGCGTGTGCGACATTATCGAAGAGCGCGCGGTAAAGGCTGCCGACATCGTCGCTGAAAAGCGCGAAGGCCGCCGTCCTCAGATATTTACCGATTCTCATGAAATGCTGGAAAAAGTGGACGCCGAGGCCATGCTTATCACGACCGATTGGTGCTCCCATATCCGTATCGCTATCGATGCCATGAAGCACGGCGTGCGCCCGGCAATGGAAGTCGGCGGCGCGACCGACGTGTTCGAGTGCTGGGAGATGGTTCGCACCAGCGAGCAGACCGGCGTGCCCTGCATGTTGCTGGAGAACTGCTGCTTCGGCAAGAAGGAAATGACGCTGCTCAACATGATTAAGAAGGATCTGTTCGGCGACGTAGTATATTGCGCCGGCGGCTATGAGCATGACCTGCGCGACGAAATAGGCAAGGGCGACGAGACCCATCACTATCGTATGCGCAACTTCAAAAACCGCAACGGCGAGCTGTATCCGACCCACGAGCTGGGCCCGATAGCTCAGTACCTCAAGATTAACCGCGGCAACCGCATGGTAACGCTTACCGCCATGGCGTCCCGCGCTGCGGGCCAGCAGGCCTGGATGCGCGCCAATCGCGGCGAGGAGTGGAAGGACGTTCGCTTTAACGAGGGCGACGTAGTTACCACGCTCATAAAGTGCGCCGGCGGCGAAATGATCTCGCTGACCCATAACTGCTCGCTCCCGCGTCCTTATTCCCGCGGCGGCGTGATCCAGGGCACCAAGGGCATATGGGAAGAGGACAACGAGGGCATCTACCTCGACGGCATCAGCCCCGTCGATCCCAAGTACTGGACGCATAAGTGGGAGAAGGACGAGAAGTACATCGAGGAGTACATGCATCCGCTGTGGAAGGCCTACGAGAACTTCGGTCCGCGCGGCGGTCACGACGGCATGGACTATCTTGCACTGCGCTCCTTCGTTGAGAGCGTGCAGAAGGGCTGCCAGCCGCCCATCGACGTATACGATGCGGCTGCTTGGATGAGCATCACTTGCCTGAGCGAGCAGTCCATAGCGCTGGGCTCCACCCCTGTGGCTATTCCGGACTTCACCAATGGCCGCTGGATGGAAAAGCATCCCATGCCCAAGAGCTGCTTCTCGCTGGACACCGTTCACGAGGATATGTTTGAATAATCGCATTTACTGCATATCGGAGCTGCCGTATTCATATGCGGCGGCTCTTTTTCTCATATATCTCAAAATTAACATAAACCACGTTTAACATTGTCTGTTAAGACTGTATTATAGGATTGCGGTATATAATGCTTTGAATGGAGGCGGCTGCGGTGCTGTTTGACGGGGTGCTGCTTGCGAGCGATTATGACGGTACGCTCGTGGGCGCTGACGGAATATCGGACGAAGTGCGCCGCGCCATACGCTTTTTCATATCGAACGGCGGCCGCTTTACCGTATGCACGGGCCGCACACTGCTGGGCTTTCACGCATATTCGCCAGAAATAATCAATGCGCCGGTGGTTCTGGCTAACGGCGGCATGACATATGATTATGCGAGGAGCGAAATAGCGGCGTTTAGCGGCATAGACGACGAAGGCATAGCGCCGCTGCGCGCGGTGATGCGTATGCTGCCTCAGGTCTGCATAGAAATGTATCCGCTGCAAAAAGCCTACGCAATAAATCTCTCAAAACAATCCGAGCAGCACTTTCGGATTCAGAATATATCGTTTGAGACAGTCGCCGATCCTGCGGACGCGCCCAAGCCGTGGGCCAAGGTAATGCTAAGCGGCAATTTGGATGACACTCAGCGCGCACAGCAGGTGCTGAGCAATTATCCGCAGGTGTCATTCCTGCCGACAAATGCTAATTTCCTTGAAGTGTTGGGCAAGGGCGTAAATAAGGGCGCGGCAATTGCAGACCTTGCAAGCAGTCTGAACATAACCAGCGATAACGTGTATGCGATAGGCGACAGCTATAACGACGTGGCGATGCTGCGCGCCGCGCATGTGGGCTTCGTGCCCTCGAACGGCAATGAACAGGCGCGCGCGGCGGGCGATGTGATAGTCCGCTCCAACGAGGACGGCGCGGTCGCGAACGTAATAGAGATACTCGCGCGCATGTATGGCGGCAGCTATGCCTGAACGTACACATTATGTTCGCGCTAATGGCACATTTTATTACCTCTAATGTGCTTTACAACGCCATTTCGCGGATGGTATAATGTGAATATGCGTAATACCGGCTCAGGCCATGCGCAGTATGCTTTATTAATGTCAGAGGTGAATGAAAGTGCCGTATACTTCGTTATCAAAGTCGGATAGAAACCGCTTCGGCCTCAAATCCCACTTGATACCTTCAATAATAGCGCTGGCCTATCTGGTTGACTCTATAGAAATCAGCTCCACGGGCGAAATGTCCCTGCTGCGCATTTTTACAATGATAATGTCGGCATGCTATCTGATATCTATGGTTATAGCCGTGGTGCAGGAAACGCACGACCGGCGCGCGCGCAAAAGCAGCGGCAATGGCAATTAACGCCGAAAGGCGCAAGCCGATTAAGTATAGACGGGCGGCTTTTACCGGCCGCCCGTGTTTTTTACAAACAAGCGCCCGCGCATCGGTTTACAGTTCCGGTGCGCGGGCGCTTTGCTTATGACATTAAATCACATCGTCCAGCTTGCTTATGGCATATACGTATACCTTGAGCGTCTTCAGCAACGACTTAATCGACGCTATTTCGTCGGGGGAGTGAGCGCCGCCGTGGCCTTCGGGGAGTAGGCCGTCCGGGACGGGGTCGTCATTTGGGAAACCGCCGCCAAAGGTTATCGCGCAGGGGAGATCTTTGGAGTACGTGCCGCCGCCCATCGTGTAATTTTTGCTTTCGGTGTCGCCCGTGATTTCACGGTAGGCTTGCGTCAGAGCTTGAATGCGCGGATCGCTTTCTTCCATGTAGAACGCAGGGGAAATGTCTATGTGCTTGATTACCGCACCCATGCCCGCAAGGTTTACACATAGCCGCGCACGCATGTCGTTTATGTCGGTTGTCACGGGGTAGCGGCAGTCCATCGTAAGCGTAATGCGCCCCGCGTTGAATCGCGCCATGCCGCACGCAAACGTTAGCTTGCCCGATTGCTCGTCCTCGCACGCAATGCCAGCACCTTCGCCATAGTTGTCGCCCAGCAGCTTCTTTATCGCACGCATAGCACGCCGCGTCTCGGGAGTGAGCCGCCCAGTCTCAAGCAGCGCGCGCGCCAATACGCCTATCGCATTTATGCCGTTCTCGGGCGCGGCCGCGTGCGCCGCCTTGCCCTGCGAACGAATGACAACACCGTGATTTATCCGCTCAACTTCCTGATCCAGACGCAGTTCCTCAATAGTCATGTCATCCAGATCGCGTAATACCGCCAAAGCACGGTCGGGCACAGCATTCGGCACACTGCCGCCCTCAAATGCCAGTAGATCGTCGCCGCATTCCAGCAGTATCTCAACCACCATGCGACCTTTCTGACCATAGCATACCGGGAACCCCGCATCGGGTACCAGCGTAACGTCGGGCAGGGTAACGCCGCTGCCTTCCTTCGCCGCTAAATCGGTCATATGCTTCATGTCGCTCATGCCCGTCTCCTCGCTGGTGCCCAGCAGCAAACGCAGCCTGTGCTTCAGCGGCAATTCCAGATCGCGCGCGCACATCATCGCATACAGACCCATTACGCCCATGCCCTTGTTGTCGCTGGAGCCGCGCCCGACAATGTATCCGGGGAAGGTGTCGCTCGCGCCAATGACCTCGCCCTTGAACGGGTCGTGTACCCAGTCGTTGCCCTCCGGCACTACATCCAGATGTGCAACAATGCCGATCTCGCCCGCAGTTTGCTCGCCCATGTATACGCTGCCTGCATATCCGTCGTGGTTCTCGGTCTTAAAGCCCTTCTCTCTCGCGCTCGCCAGCGCGTATTCCAGCATCTGCGCGCATCCGGGGCCGAACGGCTGACCGGGCTGCGCCTCAGTCTCGTCGGATACGCTGCGTATACGTATCCACGCGCATAGCTCGTCCACTATCTGCTGCTTGTGCTCGTCAATCCATTTATCGACTCTTTCCATATCCAGCATCGTAGTTTCCTCCGATAATATAATGTTAAAAAATCAGTCGGGCAGCTCGTAATCGCACGCGACCGAGCTTTCGCGAATCTCATGCATGTGCTTGCGTATCGGCACATGCGCCGGATGCGTCTGATACGCCTCCAATGCCGCGCGATCGGTAAACGTGCATACCAGCGCAATGTCATAACTGCGCTCCGTGCGGTAAAAGTCCACGCCGGTTTCCACACTGATAAGCCCCGGTACCTGCCCGCGCAGTGAATAAAACAGCTCGGCGGTCGCCTTCATGTTCTCGGGAGACTTGTCCTTCAGCCGGAAAAGCACTATATGTCTTATCATAAACAGCATCTCCATTTCCAAAGCGATCTTCGCATTATGAATAAAGTATACCACAAGCCGCGCCCAAGCTCAATCTTATTTGTAAAATTTCAGCCGCCGTACGGGCGCCTGTCGCTTATCCGGCCCATGTACCATCCGGATATGTCGCCCTTCTTGGCGACGTATCCGTGCAATGTGGAAAAGTATATCCTCAGCTCGTCGCCGGGCTGTACGTCCAGCTCGTAGCTGGATATATCGTCACACAGGCACTTGCCGCCGCGCGCATATTCGGGTATGCGGTCGTAAAGCAGTGTAACCGGCGCATACAGCTCCGTGCCGGTTTCGACATGCCGTATGCGCGCCGCATCGCCTTCTATCGAAAGTATTTCCACCTCGTTGTGCCGCCAGCGCAGATTGACCGGATCGCTGGAGGCGGTCTGTGCATCCAATGCATAGCATACATCCCGCCCGTGCGCGCTTATCCATTTGAAATCCCCGCCGCCGTGCGGCAGTATTATGGCGTTCAACTGCGCGTCGAATTTGATTCCCACGCCGCCGTCGATATCGATTATCTTCTGCTCGGGGCATATGTAGGGCGCGCTGCTGGCGTAGTCGGGTCGGTAAAGGCTCGCGGGCGTGTGCCCCACGATGATGTATTTGTCAAAATGCACGCCCGCGCATATAAAGTCGTCCCACTTCAGAAATTCATCGGCGCTGCGCCCGACGTACTTTTCAAACTCGCCCGAGGGCACGCCGCCGTGCACAAACATATACTCCGGAGTTTCCAGAAAGGTCGCAAGCGATTTGACGAACTCTATTTCCGCATGGAACCTCTCCTTAAAGACGCTTTGCGCCGCCGCGACGTCCATGTCCGAAGAATAGGGGACGCCCGCCTCGCGGCACATGTCCCTGAATAGCGTAGAGCAGCCCCAGTCGGCCATGCCGTCCACATATTTCGTTACCACGCTCCCGACGCGCCCGTTTTCGCCCGTCGCGTATTCGATCGCGCGCAAATCCTTGTTGCCCGCCAGTACGCGCACGTTGCCGCGCCGACTCAGTTCCATTGCGCGCCGTATTACGCCCAGCGAATCTTCGCCGCGCTCGCACATGTCGCCCACGATCACAAGCGCGTCCTCGTCCGTGAGTCGGATGAGCTCCAGAAGCTCGTTAAACAGTTTAAGGCTGCCGTGTATGTCGGACGTGGCGATCAGCCGTCCGCGCGGCGTGTCCATTCGCTCAAGGCGTGCAAGCATACTGCTCCTCCTAAGTATTACAAACTTATATACCCAATTATATAGCAAGCGCCATCGCGGGTCAACTGTAAGCGCGCTCGGCACGCTGCGTTTTGCTGACGTAAAGTGGCAGATTAATGCAAGTCAGCCGCGCAAAAAACTCAAATTCATGCACGCATATGGACGCAATCGGGCAATTTTTATAGATACTATTCGCTCGAAATGAATAATTTTTCAGAAAAAACACTTGAAATATCTGTGTTTAAGGCATATACTAGTCATTAATCCGAAAAACGGATAAAGCTATATAGACGATGCTGAATAACAGTGTACGTCTGGGAGGTGTAAACTGTGTCCGATCAAGTAGCGCAGATAGCGGAACGCATTCGTGAGATCGGAA
>CAOKFD010000086.1:0-9327 GCA_948467645.1 uncultured Eubacteriales bacterium
TCCATTCGCGGAATCCCGAAACTGCTAAGATTATAGTATGCGTGAGCCACAAACATTGATAAAAGAAACGCCGCTGGCTCTGGGCGAGCCAAATAGCGCAAGAATGCGGGGCATCTTCCCGTATATAGCTTCCTAAAACGTCTGAACTAAGATAGTTATCGGGCAACAGACATAACCGACTTTTCTTTGGTTCTTTCTTTTCTTCCGAAAAGAAAGAACACGTCCCCCTCGCCTCCCCAAAAAAGAAACCCGCGCCGAAGATAAAACCTTCAGCGCGGATAAGATACGTTATTGTCTGGGCGGGTTGCAGACGGGGCAAGGCTGCTTGCTGGCGTCTACTGCTTCACCCAAGGTGTGGCGGGTTGCGCCTGCCATGCCCTGGCAGTTGCTTACCGCGTGGTAATAGGTGCTGTCCGGGCGGTACCATACGATATGGATTACCGGAGTGGGCACCGGGGTGGGCGTGGGCACCGGGGACGGCGACGGAGTTACCGTCGAACCGGGCTCGGGCGCGTTGCAGATGCGGCAGCGGCGCTTGCCCGCGTCGATCGCCTGACCAATCGTGTGGTAGCCCGCATTCCTCATGCCCTGGCAGTTGCTTATGCTGTGATAGCACTCGCCGTTGGTCGTGTAGTAAACCATTACCGCATACGGCGAAGTGGATACCGGAGTCGGCACCGGGGTCGGTGCGGCAGTTACTCTTACAGTCGGGCGCGCAGTCACGCGCGCAGTCGGACGCGTCGTGGGTCTGGCGGTTGCCGGAACCGGGCGCGCAGTTACCTTGGTGTCGCGCGATATGCCGTCGTAGCAGTACGGGCAGCGACGCTTGCCCGCCGACTGTGCCTCAGCCAGCGTGTGCTGACTTGCACCGCTCATCGTGCCGCCGCAGGTCTTGTCGCTGTGATAGTACGTGCCGCCCGACGTGTACCAGACCTTCTGATCGCTCGTGCCGGTCGTCGTGCCCGTCGAGGCAGTGCTCGTGGCCGACGGCTTCAAAGTCACGCCCGCACTGGGCAGACTGGTCGAACCCGGCAGCTGCGTGGGCAGCGTTATCGCGCCGCCTATGGTCGTGGGCGCGGTGGTCGCATTCGGATTGGGCGTCGTGCTCGGATCAACCGTGGGCGTAGCCGTGGCGTTGGGATTCGCCGTCGCGTTCGGGTCGGCAGTGGGCGCTTCGGTCGCGTTCGGGTCGGGCGAAGGCGTGGATATGTCTATCGCCTGAGTAGGCTGAGATACCAGTCCGTCCGTGTTGCCGGCCGGCGTGTCGCTGCCGAATATGCGGCTAAAGGTCAGTATAAGTACAATCAACAGCCAGCATACGTCGATCGCCGAAATCAGCCAGCGGTTGGTCAGGCTGAAACGCTCGTCCTTCCATATGCGATACAGCGCGTACGGCGGGAATATTACCAGACATACGCATATAAACCAGAAGCTGTCATACCACGGCGTTTGTTCGTCGTAGTCGTCGTATTCGGGATCGTACTGATCTTCCTGCTCGTCAATTTCGTCGTCATAACGTATATCGTCGTCATACGAATCGTTATCCACCTGAACGGGCGGGCGACGCACCGGCTGTCGAGGAGTTTGATTGCGGGCTGCCGGGCTGGCCGCGCGAGTTTCGCTGCTCGCCGCCCTGCGCGGTGGCTCGTGCTCAAAGTTATCGGTTGTGCGCATATCGGACGCTCCTTTACTAATTGGATTATTCCCGGCCGCAGCAAGCGCCCGCAATAATCATTTTGATTTCAATTCACGCTCCCAAACTTTGAAAGCGCAAACGGGTTCCACCCATTGGCATACCAACATTATATACCTTATCGGGCAAAACTGCAACTCTTTAATAGGACGATTCATCCCCCACCTTTGTTCACTTCCAATGAAAATTGGTCGAAATCAATCGGCTATCACTTTCGGCGCAGCCGAAACCCACCTCTAGTATACCACATTCTCGCTCTTTTTCAAATAAGTTTTTAATAGTTATTAAATTTATTTCTTTTTAATGAAGGATATTACGGGGAGCACGGGAGGCGAAGGGGGACGTGTTCTTTCTTTTCGGAAGAAAAGAAAGAACCAAAGAAAAGTCGATTATGTCTGTTGCCCGATAACTATCTTAGTTCAGACGTTTTTGGGAGGGCTATATACGGGAAGTTACATTACTTTCTTGCGCCGCTTGACTCGCCCAGAGCCAGCGGCGTTTCTTTTATCAATGTTTGTGGCTCACGCAAGCTATAATCTTAGCAGTTTCGGGATTCCGCGAATGGAGTTTATCTGGTTAGGCAGGTTTCACCCGCGCCATGTTCGCCACCCCTCGGCGGCTCAATTGCAGACTCGGCGGTGAGGTTCACGCCCGCCGAAAGCAGGGCGGGCGCGAAAACAGGCCGTCCTGCCGCGAAACTAGATGTATGAGCGGCCATCCATGCCGCGCCCACCATAAATTAAAGTGGGCGCGGAAGATACAATCAGTCCTCGCGGTTCTGTATCAGAATCTTCCACGCTCAGAAAGCAACATAACGATAGTTGCGGCAAAGTTTCGCCGCCTACCCAAACTCCGCAAGGTCAACCCTGTTCGACAGGGGTTGGCAACAACCCCTTAACTGTCACAAAGCCCAGCCAGTGCGCCGTGTCAAGGATGCCGCAGGCACGGCGAAGCTAGGGCAAAAGCATTTACGTAATCATTCAAATTGACTACATGAATGTGCGACGCATTTGCCAATAGCGCTGCGCAAATCACATTCATTCAGGCACGTACGTCCGTATTTTGTCGCGCTGTTGGTATGCAATTGCACTACTTTGTTTCGAGTAGCGGGCGAAAAAAATTTTCGCAACTTCAGAGCTCGCATACTTCATTGTTGCTCTAAGATGGTTCCTTGATCTTTTTTTACACCCCTATGATTGTGGGAGAACCAAAAAAGTTAACTGCTGTAAAAACCTCCATACAAAGTAAAAAGACTTGAGACATCAATCTCAAGCCTTTTTAAGTAGCGGCGGTGGGATTCGAACCTACGACACTCCGGGTATGAACCGAATGCTCTAGCCAACTGAGCTACGCCGCCAAAGTTGCGGGGGAAGGATTTGAACCTACGGCCTCCGGGTTATGAGCCCGACGAGCTACCAGACTGCTCTACCCCGCGATACTGTCGGTATTTCCGACGACTCCTATATGATAACATATGCCGGCTGGATTGTCAATACCTTTTCTCGGCTTTTTTGCAATTTCTTTTGAAGCCGCACTTTTGACCGCCCCGCCCTGCTCCCTGCCTTAAACCGGCGATGTGCGTTCTTCAACAGAGGGTGTGCCGCCACATTGCCGCGCGCATATGCCTTACGCCGATTAACATGCCTCCGGCGCACAATCCGCCTCATATTAAAAACGCGCCCGCACGTATTTCACGCGCGGGCACAGCTAAACGCATCAGTTTATTTTCACAATCACAGCGCAGGCCTTACTGCATCCTGCACCGGGCACGCCCTGCCCGCCTGGTCGAGCGCATAATACTTTACCTTTGGATAGCCGTACATAAGCCGCGCGCCCATCTGAGAGCTGTGATCGCGCGGTGCGCCCAGCAGCACATGCCCCACGCCCTGCTTCTTGAAGCCCTCGATCAGCGCGTCCATGGGATGATCGGTATACATGACCAGCATCTTAGCGTCCGCGCCCGCGCTGCACGAATACAGGTATTCCAGCACGCGCGCGGTTTCCGCATCGTACAGTTTCGGCAGCGCGCTCATCACAACCAGACTGCCGCCCAGCCGGTCGGCCAGCTCGCGCCCCGCGCGTATCAGCTTATCGCACCCCATCTGGCCGGTAACGCACACGGCCACGGTATTTTTCGACATATCATTAAGCATTAAAGCACCTCTTTTCATCGCCGCGCCGGACTGTCCGGCGCTATTGTTATATGTAAGTCGTGTATAGCATCAATCCTGACACGCCTATTTTACCACGCGGATTGGGCGGCAGTATGTCAAACGCCGCACAACATTTCCCGCCCCACCGGCTGGCACATGCGCCCACTTACCCAAAATTAACGTTTAACTCAGGCTTAAATCAGTCATTTTTGCGATTTTTCGTGTTGCGCCACAAACTTGCCATTTCAAAAGTCACAGTATTGTAGTAT
Organism: uncultured Eubacteriales bacterium; assembly: GCA_948467645.1. Taxonomy (GTDB): domain Bacteria; phylum Bacillota; class Clostridia; order Christensenellales; family Aristaeellaceae; genus Fimadaptatus. The sequence continues at coordinate 4,116 of CAOKFD010000086.1, forward strand.
AATGTAGTCAAGTTATGTAGCAGTTTAAGGAGGCAACCCGTATGTCGGACTATCGAAACAGCAATCGCGACCGCGAACAGGAAACCGGCGGTTCGCCTTGGCGTCCCGCGTATCAGGGCAACCGCCGGCGCAGAAGATATGTCGTAAAGCGTCCCGTATACAAGCAGCCGGTCGTATGGCTGCTGGCCGCAGCGGCAGTGTGCATACTCATCGTATGCGGTTCCCTGCTCAGCTGGGGCGCGAGCGACCGCACTCAGCAGCAGATTGGCTCCAACGGCACGGTAAACGTGGGTACTACTCCCACCGCAACGCCCGCTCCAAACGCCGCCACGAGCGATCCGGCCGCAGTTGCGTCCGACGCGGCGCCCAGCAGCGCGCCCACGCCTACGCCCGTACCCACCGCCGAGCCGTCGCCCACGCCTAACGAAGGGCCGCTGGTATGGGATACCCAGAACGGCACCAGTTTCCACTTTGACCAGAACTGCCAGGGCATGAAGAACGCCACGCAGGAAACCATGCTGGCCGCGTACAACAGCGGCAAGAAGCCCTGCGACCGTTGCGTCATGTCCGAAACCGCCATCGCCGAGCGCCCCGCGATTACCGTTAAGGCGCTGACCACGCTGCCCTCGTCCTTGGGCAATGTCGTGATTCAGGACCCGCAGGCGTTCGACGTGTACGATATTAAGGCACAGCTGGGCAGTCTGGGCGGCAGTCCCGCGCTGCTGGTCAGCGGTTCGACCTCGGGCAGCATAAGTCTGCTTTACACCAACCAGCCCGACACTTACGAAATACGCCTCCGCGCGATCGTGACCAACTCCGCGGGCAGCGTAATATGGGACATCGACGGTGAGCCGGTTGCGTATACTCAGGCCGGACTGGATATGCCGCGCGAAATATCGCTGGTTCAGAACATATCCACCACCGATATACTCGACATGAACCTGACGGTGCTGGTCTATGCCAAGGACGGATTCAGCGGCGTTGACGCTGATATTGCCGTACTGGGCATGTATCAGTGCAAGATGTCCGACGTGCTCGCCTCCTAAAAGTTATAAGGCGCACTTACGCCGGCCGCGCGATTCAAGCCGCGCGGCCGGTGTTTTCGTTTTCATCCGCATTGCCCTTTACGATCTCACTGCCCTGCTTTACTGCCTGATGACCCATTACGGCAGCGGCCGCCGCAAGCAGCCCCTGTATCGCGCTGTTTATCGACAGCCCGTCGACCAGCAGCCCGGCGATTACGCCCAGCGCCGCCAGTATGAACGGAATCAGCGAATTGGGCACACGCTTCATGCGCTTAAGCAGCCACCCGACAAACCACAGCGCCGGTATCGCCGAAATCATGCGTCCCGTCACGAAAACCGCAAAATTCATACCATCCCCCTCCCCGCGTGGCGCACGCAGCGCCCCACATTATATTGTATGCGGCGGGGTAACATAATTTGCCTTAGAGTGTGTCTCAAAAAGGAAAATTCGCAAGTTCGAGTGGATTTTGCGCCAGTTCAAGGAAGAAACCCGAAGGCTTAGCAGCGCTAAGTCGAGGGTTGATGACGCAGAAATGGCGCAGCGACGCCCGAAATTGCGGATTAGGGAATTTTTGAGACACACTCTAAATCACGCAACAAATTTACTGCTTTTCAAGTCTACTATTTAGGAGTATAATCAGGTATAATCATGTAATTCGCATTGCCCGCGTCGGCATATATTGGGTCAGGAGGAATACCGTATTATGGATAATACCAATCGCCACAGCCCTTCCGGAGTATTCATGGCGCTGATAGGTCTTTGCGCGTTCGCGCTGCTTATCATAATGCTATACGGATTTGTCACGAGCAATCTGGACTTTGTAAAGTCGCTTTTCGGTATGCAGTCGGACGATTACGGCTATTACGATATGTCAGATTATTATGGCGACGGCATGTACGGCGACGACTATTACATGAGCGGCGGCGACGGTATGGTTGAGGACGGCTCGTATACCGACGGCGCGGAGGCCAATAACGGCGGTGCTATCGATGGCAGCGTTCCGGGCGATACCGACGGCGCTATCGACAACAGCGTTCCAGGCGATACCGACGGCGCTATCGATGGCAGCGTTCCGGGCGATACCGACGGCGCTATCGACAACAGCGTTCCAGGCGATACCGACGGCGCTATCGATGGCAGCGTTCCGGGCGATACCGACGGCGCGGACACCGAGCCAACGGCTGAACCTGATCAGATTGATGACGCAGCTGCTTCTTCCAAAGTCATTGCTGTCGGCTGATTGGACTGCTTTGATAAGATTTTTCGGCGTGCAGAGCGTTCTGTCGCCGATTTATTTTTAGGCCGCGCTTGCGCAAATGCCTTAACCGCGTTATAATTCACTCAGCGCGTATGCGCACATATATTTGATTTTAGGGAGTGACACGGATGTTTGCCGGAAAGATGAAGGCGCTCACGTTCAGCTATGACGACGGCGTGACGCAGGATCAGCGGCTGATTTCGCTGTTCAACAAATACGGCCTGAAGGCCACGTTCAATCTTAATTCAGAGCTGCTGGGCAAGCCCGGCTCGCTCCTGCGCGAGGACGTAACCGTGGCGCACGTAAAGCCCCGCCCCGTGGAAGTCCGCGCGATATACGCCGGTCACGAGGTTGCGGCGCACACGCTCACCCACCCGATGCTGACCGAGCAGACTGACGACGAAATCGTGCGCCAGGTCGAGCAGGACAGGCTGAACCTGTCCGAGCTGGTAGGCTATGAGGTGGTCGGCATGGCGTATCCGGGCGGCGGCGTGAACTTCAACCAGCATGTGGCCGACGTGATACGCGAACGCACGGGCGTGAAGTACGCGCGCACCACCGTGTCCAGCTATAACTTCGAGCCGCAGACCGACCTGTACTGCTTCAAGCCCACAGTGTATCACCACGCGCAGTGGGACGCGATGGAGAAGCTGGTGGATGAGTTCATCGCGCTCAAGCCCGACTCGCCCAAGATAATGTACATCTGGGGTCATGCGTATGAGTTCGACATACGCAACGATTGGGACAGGTTTGAGGAAGTGCTCAAGCGCCTGAGCGGACATGACGATATATTCTACGGCACAAACAAAGACGTGCTTCTGGCTAAATAAAATAAGTATCAGCGCCGACGCGGTTTGAGCTGCGTCGGCGCTGTCGCTTTTTCGGGGGAATCCGCCCGTCATACCATCGCCGCGCGAATCTTTTCCAATGCGCGCTTCTCTATGCGCGACACGTAACTGCGCGATATGTCAAGCGCCTTCGCCACCTCATGCTGTGCGCGCACCTTGCCGTCGCGCAGGCCGTAACGCATCTCCATCACTGTGCGCTCGCGCTCGTTTAATACGCGCGGCATCTGCCTGAGCGCGCGCGCCAACTCTATGTGCATGTGTGCCGCGTCCTCTACCTCCGCGCCATCCGTGCCCAGCACGTCCATTATCATGATCTCGTTGCCCTCCCTGTCGGTGCCTATCGGCTCCTGCAGCGATACGTCGCGCGCCAGCTTTTTAGTTGCGCGCAGGCACATCAGCACTTCGTTTTCCACACACCGGGCCGCGTATGTGGATAACTGCGTGCCCATGCCCGGCCTGTACGTGTCCACCGCCTTGATAAGCCCGATCGCGCCGATCGATATTAAGTCGTCCGCGTCGCAGCCGGGCGCGGTATACTTCTTCGCGATGTGTGCAACCAGCCGCAGATTGTGCTCGATCAGCAGCCTGCGCGCTTCCCTGTCGCCCTTGACAAGCCTTTCCAATGCGTCCTTTTCCTCAGCCGCGCTCAAGGGCTGTGGAAAAGACGAGCGCGCGCTTATATAACCGACTACCAGCCATAATGAAAAAAGCAGCTCCAACATGCCAAAAATCACTCTCCCCCGCAAAAGCATATGCGCGGGCCGCGCGCGGCATGAAAAGCGTTGCCCGACGCGGCGCGCGTATGCTAAAATGGATATATAAGATGCGCGGAGGTAATTTCAGGTGGAAGAACAGATAAACGAAATGAATAAATTTTTTCAGGGCATAAGCGTAAGCGCGGTCGACATGTTGTGGCACATAGCGGCGGCGCTGGGCGTGTTTCTGCTGGGCGTTGTGGTAAAAAAGCTGCTGCGCAAATTGCTGGACAGGCTGATGAAGCTGAGGATAAAGTCGCACGCACTGCCTCAGGCAAGGCTGGATTCGCTCAGCGCGTTTGCGTTCGCGGTGTATGACTGCGTGGCGTGGTTCATAATCGCGGTTGCGTCGATAAGTAAACTGGGAGTGGACGTGAGCAGCCTGCTGACCGTCGCGGGCGTGGGCGGCATAGCGGTAGGCTTAGGCGCGCAGACGCTGGTTAAGGACATGCTGGCGGGGCTGATGTTCTTCCTTGAGAATCAGTTTCAGCCGGGCGACATAATCACCGTGGGCGACGTGAGCGGCGAGGTGGAAAAGATGACGCTGCGCATAACCGAGATACGCGAGTTTTCGGGCGATCTGCACGTAATACCCAACGGCGAAATACGCGCCGTGGCGAACTCGACGCGCGCATATCATCGAGCGCTGGTGGATATATCGCTTGACTACAACGAAAATCTAGGGCATGTGATGGACGTACTGAAGGACGAGCTGAGTAAGTGCTATCCGGGCATGGACGGACTTATGGAAGCGCCGGATTGCATAGGCGTAACCAAGCTGGCCGATTCGGGCGTGGAGATGCGGATAGTGGCCAAATGCGCAGTAAAGCAGCATTGGGCGGTGGAGCGCGAATTGCGCAGGCGGATAAAGGATAGATTTGACAGCGAGGGCATAGAACTTTCATTGCCGCAGATGGTGGTGCATGAGAAGAAGGAAGGGTGAGCAGTTCAATGCCCGCACGGTAAAAGCGTCGTTTCAGAGGAGACTTATGCGAAGTGTGCGGATATACTCACCGGGAAGGTAGCCCATCCAGCGCACCGAGTCAAGGACAAGCGGCTTCGCCGTGCCTTCGGCATCCTTTACACGGCACGCCGGCTGGGCTTAGTGACAATCAAGGGGTTGTTGCCAACCCCTGTCAAACAGGGTTGACCTTGCGGAGTTTGGGTAGGCGGCGAGACGTTAGCGGTCAACGGAGCTTTGCCGCGATTGTTGTTATACTGCTCTCTGAGCGTGGAAGATGCGAATACAGAACCGCGAGGACTGATTATTACTTCCGCGCCCACTTTAATTTATGGTGGGCGCGGCATGGATGGCCGCTCATACA
>CAOKFD010000087.1:0-9077 GCA_948467645.1 uncultured Eubacteriales bacterium
ATGGACTGCCGCGCACGCAGCACCGCCTCCTTGCCGGAAAGGGTCCACTCGGCGCGCATCCCCACCTTGACCAGCATCTTTGTCACGCTGTCGCAGGTGTTGAAGTCGTCGTCCACCACCAGTGCCTTCAAGCCTTCCAGCTCGGTGATTTTTTCCACCGGGCGCTGCTCGGTCTGTGCGCGCATGGGCACGCAGACGGTAAACTCGGTGCCCTTGCCCTGCGCTGTCTGCACCTCGATGGTGCCGCCCATCATATCCACGATGTTTTTGGTAATGGCCATGCCAAGGCCGGTGCCTTGGATGCGGCTTACCGTGGAGGTGCGCTCCCGCTCGAAGGGCTCAAAGATCTTTTTGGCAAACTCCTGGCTCATGCCGATGCCGTTATCCTTGATGCGGAACTCGTACTGCCCGCAGCCGCGCACCTTACCGGCAAGCTGCCGCACCCGCACCGAGACCGTGCCGCCCGCCGGGGTAAACTTGATGGCGTTGGACAGGACGTTCAGCAAGATCTGGTTCAGCCGGGTCTTGTCGCAATAGACATCCTCGTCGGTCACATCCATCGCGTCCATATAAAGTTCCAGCTGCTTTGCGTAGATCTGCCCGCTGACGATGGTTTTCAGATCGTGCAGCACATCCGAAAGGTTGACTTCCACTTCCTCCATATGGATCTTTCCGCTTTCAATGCGGCTCATATCCAGTACATCGTTGATGAGGGAGAGCAGATGGTTGCTGGATGAAAGGGTTTTGGCAAGATAATCCTTCACCCGGTTCTTATCGTCAATATTGCTGATCGCCAGCGTGGTAAAACCGATGATGGCGTTCATGGGGGTGCGGATATCGTGGGACATATTGGAAAGGAAGGTGCTCTTGGCGCGGTTGGCGGTCTCGGCGGCAGCAACGGCATCGGAAAGCGCCTGATTCACCTGTTTGTCGGCGGTGCGGTCGGACATGACAAGGATGCACTTGGCTCTGCCCTCCACCTCGCTGCCCATGGCGATGTTATGGAACCAGCGTCGTTCTTTGGTTTCCAGATGCTCATACTCGAAATCCCATTCGCACTGATCCCCGCTGAGAAGCCCTGCCAGAAAACTTTTATCGTGCTCCGGGGAGTTTTTCGGGCGCAGCTTGTCCAGAACAAAAACATTCTGCCGGACTTCTTCCCACGGTATGCCCAGCAGGCGCTCGATGTTCGGGCTGACATAATCCACCTTGGAGGTCTTTGCGTCCAGCATCATGAAAACGTCGTCCACGTTCATCGAAAGCTTTTGGAACAGCTCGTCCCGGTACAAAAGCTCGGTATTCTTCCGGCGCAGGATGACATGGCTTCTGCGCACAATGAGCAGAATGACCAGCACAGCAAAACCAACGGTGATACCCACTACAATCTGTATTGTATGGAACCACAGCTTATCCATATTGGCATTGACGATTTTGACCGGGACAAGCCCCAGCATCGTCCAGTTCTGGATCGCCGTGCCCTCGTAGACCAGATAATAGCTGATGTCGCCCAGCTTTACCCTCAGGTTTCCGCTGCGGCCCTGCGCAAAGGCATCCGAAAGAGCAAGGAGCTGTTTCTCGGAAAGGTCGGAATGGTCGCGCAGCATCGCAATGAAGTTGTAAATCGCTTCCTCGCGGTTTACGGAATTGTCGATGACCACCTGCCCATCCGGGTAGATCACATAGTTGCTGGCATTGCCCTGAAAGGCAGAGTCGTCCAGCAGCGCCAGCACTGTATCATTATAATAAGAGATGGCAAAGGCATCGTAGGCAAAGCCCCGGTAGCTGCCCTGCGGTTCGGGACAGATGAACACAAGCATCTGGGGCTTGCCGGGCAGCGCCGTATTCATGACAATATCCTTGCCATCGGCGAGCTCTTCATCCAGATTTGTCTGCAAGCCAAGATAGCCTGTTTCCCCGGTCACGGTCATGTAGTTGCCGTCATAGGTAAGAAAGTAGAAGTCGGCAAATCCGATGTCCTGCTGCGCTTCCTCGATATATGCCTGAATTTCGTACTCGTCCGAGGTACTTTTCAGAAAACCGTTGTACAAATGCAGATAGGTCAGGTTTTTTACGCACATCTCTCTGAGCATATTATTGGATTTATGCAGCACTTCTTCCAGATGCGAGGTGCTTTCCTGATAGATGGTCTGCGACACAAACGAGATGTACTGGACGCTGAGGCCGACTGCCAGCAAAACCAGCAGAAGGATGGCAGCAGGGAGCCACTTTTGCCGGGAATGGCAGTTTCGTTCGGGTTCGTGTTTTTCATCTGCCATTCCGCTCACCTCAGTGTAATGTAGTTTTCCGGCTCTGCAAGCGCTGCGCCGCCGCCAGAAACGTGATCGCGCCATATGTTTTTCACCCATGTGTCTCCGTCCGCAGACGTGCCGTTTTCGTCCGCAAGCAGCGCAGCCATCTGCTTTTCCTGTGCCAGACAGGTCACGGTAACGGTGTCGGCATCCCCCAGCGGCTGCCCGTTCCGGGTGATGCCGGTCAGGGTATAGCTGTCGTTATCCTCTTTTACCTCCACGGTGATGCCGCTGACCACCGGCAGAGAACCACGGTTGAAGGGCACAAACCCGCCCTCGCAGCCTTCCACAAAGGCGCGGACGGTTTCCTTCAGCTCTGCACCGGTCATGGTGCGCTGGCGGGACATCAGACCGTTGGGCATGATCATGGAAGCCGCCATCTTTTGGGTATAGTCTGCCTGCAGCACACTGCCGGTAAAGCTGTTTGCGGTGGCGATGAGCACATCCGTGCCATAAACGCCGCGCAGCGTGTTTGCCATAACGGAGAAGGCGGCGTTGCCGCCGTTTGCATGGAACACGTTGGAATAGCCCTTCCCGGAGGTCAGCACGGTTTCGTCCGCATTGGGCGCATCCTCGGCAAGAAGCTGGGCATTGAATGCCTGATACGCCTGCTTTGCCGTGTATTCGCCCGCGATCATTCTGGAAACGACATCCTTGGAAATGGCAAAGAAATCGTTGGAGGCGATGCGGATATACATGTGGTTTTCTTCCACCACAGTGCGCACGTCTTTCAGATACTCAGTCAGGCGCAGTTTGACGTTCTGGCTGTAGCTCAGCACATCCTGCCCATCGGCAACGATGCGGTTCTGCGCCTCCTCGGAGAGCATGACGTTCAGCACCTTCATAGCCTTATTGCGGCGCGCTGTGTCCTGCTCCAGATCGCGGTTCAAGGCGACCTGGAAATACGGTGTGGTCATCAGCCACTTTTCGCCGTTCTGGCTGAAGAAAGGCAAAAAGGTCGTGTCGATGCCCTCGTCCTGAAACATCTTTACGCCGGCAGAGCTGCCAAAGTACATGGCAACTTCCCCGTTCCGGAACATCCCGGCCACGTCGTCGTAGGTCAGCGCAAGGTCGTCTGCCGTAAGGCTGGTATCCTGAATGAACTGCTCCATCCGCTCAAACGCCCCCGGCCACACGGTATTATCCAGGCCCACCCGCGCGGTGCTGGCGGGGTCGCTGTAAGCGGTGCGCCACTTGCGCCCTTCCGTAGTGATAAGCTCGGCAGCGGAAAGCCCTTGCAGCGTTTCCATGCAGGTGTAGTCGTAGGTATAATCGGCGGTAAAGCCGCGGATTCCTACCTTTTCAAACGCCTGACAAGCCGCAGCAAAGCTCTCGTAATCGGTGGGCAGCGGGATATCGTACTGCTCAAAAAGGCTGCGGTTGACCACAAAACCGTGGGCATCCGCGCACACCGGCAACCAGTTCACGCTGCCGTCCTCATTTTTAAAGCTGTTGAGGTAGGTGTTGTACACAGCGCCCGCCTCGTTGGTGGTGGCAAGGTTCATCAGGCTGTCCTTCAAGGGGGCAGCATCGTGCAGCGAGAACCGGCAGCAGGTGATGATATCCGGCAGACCGCCGTTTTGCTGCAAAAATTTGTAGAAATCCAGATCGTTGTTGCCTACGATGAATTCAATATTCACGTCCGGCAGCTGCGACTGAATATAAGGTGCGTAGGTTTCGTACAGGTTATTGGTCCACAGATATACCTGAATGGTCTGGGCATCTTCCTGTTCCCGTGCCTGTTCTGTACTTTTTGTGCTGCATCCGGTCAGCAGGAGCAGTCCCATAACCAGTACCATGAGCATAGCAAACAAGCGGCGCAAAGTTCTCTTGTTTATCAAATCGTTCTCCTCGCAATTCTTGAGCAGCTGCCGTTTTTCGGTAAAGCCGCTATGACTCACTTGTCGTACACCACTGCCCGCAAGAGTGTGCTCTGCGGAACCCGCCCACGGAAATGATGCTACAATTATTTGCGTGCGTCCTGTTTTGTAATCCCCAATACCGAAAAAAGCTTTTGAAAAGCCTTTGAAAGGGCACAGGCACAGCACGACAGCAACATGCTAATATTCTACCACTATTTCGACAAGCTTTCAACAAAAATTGGCAGAAGACTCTCTCTTTGCACCGTGAATTTTCCAGCACAGCAGTGCGTAATGACGTAAAGTAAAATGATTACGATAAAGAGCCGCGCCGTAGTAACACCATGGAAGATAACTCATGGATAAGGTATACGAGCGTTGTTGTGGTATCGACGTTCACAAGAATGTAGTAGTCGCCTGCTTGAAAACAGGTCGAAAGAAGGAAGTATGTGAATACGGAACGACTGCACGAGAATTGCTGAATCTGACAGATTGGCTGCTTGAGAGTGAGTTGAACACTACCCCGAAATAAACATAGAGATCGTGCCGTACTTGTGCTGGCGGGCTTGCTTTATGCTCGCGGCGATAAATGAACGACTTGGCTATATTTACAATCTGTTTACCGCGAAACCATTTTAGGTACAATATCGTATGATATAATTTTAGACGTTCTAATATTAGACTAAATGAGGAGGATAACCGTGTTTGACAAAGGCATAACCCCGGTGCATATTTTCGGAACCTCCAACCGGTTTATCGAGGCGTATCATACCGTGCTTCAGCCGATGTGCAAGGCGACAGGACTGCCGCCTTTGGCGGTGGACATACTCATGTTTGCCGCGAATAATCCGGAACACGCCACGGCGCGCAACGTATGCAAGTACCGCGGGCTAAAGCCGGGAATAGTGTCGGTTCACGTTGAACGGCTGGTGAGCGAGGGATTGCTTGAGCGCCTCGAAGTGCCGGGCGACAGGCGGCAGACGCTGCTGGTATGTACGGCAAATGCCGCTCCGATTGTGGAGGAAGGCCATCGGCTGCAAAAGATATTTGCCGAAAAGCTGGTTGCGGGCCTGAGTGAAGCCGATAAGGAAGCATTCAAAAAGACAATGGCACTGCTTAATCATAATCTGGATGAAATACGCAAAAATGGCATAAAGTAATGCCGCGCTTGCACCCCTTAAAAGGAGAGTGAAACCACATGATAAAGCTGCTTAAAAACATGCGCCGCCGGGAAGTGCTCATGGCGCTGTTTTGCGTCGTATTCGTGGTGGGACAGGTATATTTCGACCTGCGCCTGCCCGACTATATGACTGAACTTACTATGCTTATCAAGACCTCGGGCACGACGGGCGATATAATGAACGTCGGACTCAAAATGCTGGGCTGTGCGCTCGCGAGTGCGGCGCTGGCGGTGATATGCGGCTACCTGTCCGCGAAAACCGCGTCCGGCTTCAGCTTTGCCGTGCGCGAAAAGGTGTTCCATCATGTGATGGACGTGGGGCAGGAGGAAATGCTTGACTTCTCCGTGCCCAGCCTGATTACCCGCACCACCAACGATATTACCCAGATTCAGATGATCGTGGCGATGGGTCTGCAAATGATTATAAAGGCGCCCATAATGGCCGTGTGGGGCGTAATTAAGATACTCGGCAAGAGCTGGGAGCTGTCCGCGGTAACCGCCGCATTCGTGGTCGTTATCTGTGCGACGGTGGTTACGGTCATGGCGACCTGCATACCGCGCTTCCGCATAGTGCAAAAGCTCACCGACAGCATAAACCGCGTCTCCCGAGAAAACCTGACCGGTATAAACGTCGTTCATGCCTTCAATGCCGAAAAATACCAAAGCGACAAGTTCGACGCGCCCAGCAAGGACATGATGAACGTCCAAATGAAGAACCAGAAGCTGTTCGCGCTGGTGCAGCCCACCATGATGCTGGGCATGAACGGCCTGTCGCTTGCGATCTACTGGCTGGGCGCGGCACTGGTCAACAACATACCGCTTGCCAACGCGATGGAGCGCCTGACGATGTTCGGTGACGTACTGGTATTCAGCACCTACGCCACGTACATAGTGATGTCGTTTATGATGCTGGTCATGATATTCATGATGCTGCCTCAGGCGCAGGTATCTGCCGAACGTATAAACGAAGTGCTGGACTGCAAGGCGCATATTAAGGAAGGCAGCGTAAGCGCAGGCAAAGAGCGCGGCACTGTGGAGTTCAAAAACGTATCGTTCCGCTACCCGCACGCGTCCGAGGATGAGCTTAGCAATATATCATTTAGGATAGACAAGGGCCAGACGCTTGCGATAATAGGCGCGACCGGCAGCGGCAAGACTACGCTGATAAGCCTGATACCGCGTTTTTACGACGCGACGGCGGGCGATGTTATGGTTGACGGCGTGAATGTTAAGGACTATTCGTTCGACGCGCTGTACAATAAACTGGGCTATGTTACACAAAAGGCCGTGCTGTTCTCGGGTTCGATAGAGGACAACGTGTTCTTTGGCGAAAGCGAAGCCGCGTCGGACAAGGCGAATCTTACATCCGTAATCGAGCTGTCTCAGGCAAAGGAGTTCGTGGATAAGTTGCCCGACGGCACCGAGCACCGCATCGCTCAGATGGGCCGCAACGTATCGGGCGGTCAGAAGCAGCGCCTTTCGATAGCGCGCGCCCTTGCCCGCAAACCCGAAATACTGATATTCGACGATTCGTTCTCCGCGCTGGACTACCGCACAGACGCAAAGCTGCGCGAGGGACTTTCCAAACAATTGCATGACACGACCAAGATAATCGTCGCACAGCGCATAAGCACGATCCGTCATGCGGACAAGATAATCGTGCTGGATCGCGGCGAGACGGTAGGCATAGGAACTCACGACGAGCTAATGAAAAACTGCGATGTGTACCGCGAAATCGCCATGTCCCAGCTCAGTGCGTCGGAGCTGGCGTAAGGAAGGAGGAAAGCGCTATGATGATGAGAAATGGCAAAAAGCAGGAGAAGGGCAGCATCCGTGATGCCGCGCCCCGGCTTAAAGAATACATGCGCTCCAGCATCGGAATTATGCTGTTTGCGCTGGTGCTGGCGGCGCTGAGCGCAGTCATGACGATAATCGGCCCCAACAAGATCGGCGATATGGCGACGCTGATGTCGGACGGCCTGACCACCGGCATAGACCTTAACGCGATCGCAAGGCTGGGCATATTCCTGGCAGTGATATACGCGCTCAGTGCGCTGCTTGGCTTTATTCAGCACTACATAATGGCGAGTGAAACGCTCAAAATGTCGTACCGTATGCGCGGCGAGCTGTCAGAAAAGATAAACCGCGTACCGCAGAAGTACTTCAATACCACGTCGCAGGGCGACATACTCAGCCTTATCACTAACGACGTATCCACGCTTCAGCAGGGCCTGACCAACAGCCTGCCCACCATAATCAGCGCCGCCACCCAGTTCGTGGGCTGCCTGATAATGATGTTTGCTACCGAATGGCATCTGGCGCTGGTATCGCTGGGCGTGACACTTTTAGGTATGCTGGCGCTGACTCTCATAATGAGCCGCTCTCAGCACTACTTCACGGCGCGCCAAAAGAGTCTGGGCGAGCTGAACGGCTATGTGGAGGAGATGTACTCCGGCCACGAGGTCGTACGCATCAGCCGCGCGGGCGACAAAGTGGTCGAGCACTTCGATAAACTTAACGCCGCAGTGTACGATGCCAACTGGCGCTCGCAGTTCCTTTCCGGCGTTATGCATCCCTTAATGAGCGTTATCGGCAACATCGCATACGTCGCGGTATGCGTGATGGGTTCCATACTCGCCATAAACGGCACTATCGAGTTTGGCGTGATTATATCGTTCATACTGTACGTGCGGCTGTTCACCTCGCCGCTTACCCAGATTGCGCAGGGCATGACCAATATGCAGACGGCTTCTGCCTCCGCCAAGCGCATATTCGACTTCCTCGAAAGCGAAGAACTGTCCGACGAAACCGGCAAGCGCGCGACTCTGCCCGCGGTGCGCGGTCAGGTATCGTTCGACCATGTGCGCTTCAGCTATCCCGATTCGCCCGACAAGGTAATCATAAAGGACTTCTCCGCCAGCGTAAAGCCCGGCCAGAAGGTCGCCATAGTCGGCCCCACCGGCGCTGGCAAGACCACAATGGTAAACCTGCTTATGCGCTTTTTCGAGATCAACAGCGGCCGCATATCGATCGACGGCGTATCCACAGCCGACATGCGCCGCGAGGATGTGCACAATATGTTCAGCATGGTGCTTCAGGATACATGGCTGTTTGAAGGCACTGTGCGCGAGAATCTTGCCTATAACATGCAGGGCATAACCGACGCACAGTTAGAAGAAGTATGCCGCGCGTGCGGACTGGATAAGTTCGTGCATTCGCTGCCCAACGGCTTCGATACCGTGCTGTCCGACAGCACGTCCATCTCCGCGGGCCAGAAGCAGCTGCTTACGATAGCGCGCGCAATGCTGCAAAACGCGCCCATGCTGATACTGGACGAGGCTACGTCCTCGGTCGATACCCGTACCGAACTGCTGATACAGCGTGCAATGGACGAGCTGACCAAAGGCCGCACCAGTTTCGTAATCGCACACCGACTGTCCACAATCAAGAATTCCGACATGATACTGGTCATGCGCGATGGCGACGTTATCGAAAGCGGCACGCACGACGAGCTGATGGCCAAGGGCGGCTTCTATGCCGAACTGTACAACAGTCAGTTTGAACAGGTGGCCTAAAATTAAAAACAAAACAATCGCGCACGCAGACAAACGCAAATGACTGTCTGCGTGCGCATTTTATATTTAAGGCATAAGGCGGCATAGCGTACCCGAACCAGCCATTGAAGATATTTACTTCACTTCTCATCATCCTGGATAGCAAAGTAATGCT
>CAOKFD010000088.1:0-9068 GCA_948467645.1 uncultured Eubacteriales bacterium
CGCGCCCACTTTAATTTATGGTGGGCGCGGCATGGATGGCCGCTCATACATCTCGCTGCACGTCCGGACGGCTAGTTTTCGCGCCCGCCATACTTTACGGCGGGCGTGAACCTCACCGCCGAATCTGCATCTGAGCCGCCGAGGGGTGGCGAACATGGCGCGGGCGCAACCTGCCTAAACAAGAAAACTCCATTCGCGGAATCCCGAAACTGATAAGATTATAGAATGCGTGAGCCACAAACAAGGATGAAAGCAAACGCCGCTGACTCTTAGAGCGAATCAGCGGCGAAAGAAAGCAATCGATGCTTCCTATATATAATTTTCCTAAGACGACCGAACTAAGGAATATTTGCGGGAGAACAGCCCAATCGGCTTTTCTTTGGTTCTTTCTTTTCTACTGAAAAGAAAGAACACGTACCCCCACGTTACCCCTCCACGCTGTCCCCGTGTTCCTTGATCTGGTCGTTGAGCAGGTTTATGTTGCCGCAGCCGAGGGTGATTACCAGATCGCCGGGCTTCCAGTATTTGCGCAGGTAATTTTCCGCGTCGTCGAACGTGGGCGTATGTGTCACTACCAGCCCGCGTGCGCGCAGGTGCGGCAGCAGCATCTCGGTCTTTATGTCGCCCGGGTCTTTTTCGCGCGCGCCGTAGATGTCGGTTATCAGTACGTGGTCTACGCCGTCAAAGCACTTTACAAAGTCCTTGAATAGGTTCTTCGTGCGCGAGTACGTGTGCGGCTGCCAGACCGCCCAGAGCTTGCGGTGCGGCTGCTGCATCGCTACGCTGAGGACGTTGCGGATTTCGGTCGGATGATGGCCATAGTCAGTGTAGACCGCTACGCCGTCCGTTACGCTCGTCAGCTCGAAACGACGGTGTACGCCCGTGAAGTGTCCCAGCGTCGCCGCAACCAGGTGCGCGTCCAGGCCTAAAGAATACGTGCACGCCATTACCGCCAAAGCGTTGATCAGCATGTACTCGCCCGGTACGCTCAAAGTCAGCTTGGTCATCGGCTGACCAAACAGCATCACGTCGCACGTCGCACGCCCAAACTCGTCGTAAGTGAGATTCGCCGGGTATACGTCGTTCTCGTCGCTCATACCGAACGAAAGTATGTTGCATTCGACCTCGTTCATTATATCCATCACGTTCGGGTCGTCGCCGTAGCCAATCAAGTACCCGTCCTCCGGTACCTTGGCCGCAAACTGATGGAACGCCGCCAGCAGATTCTCAAACGTGCCATAGCAGTCCAAGTGATCTGCCTCAATGTTCAGCATTACCACATGAGTGGGATTGAAGTGTAGGAAACTGCGGTTGAACTCGCACGCCTCGGCCACAAAGCATTCGTGCCCGCCTGCCAATGTGCTGCCGCCCAGCGCAGGCAGATCGCCGCCAATGTGTACCGTCGGATTGGTGTTAAGCTCCCAAAGCGTCTGCGCCAGCATTGCCGAGGTAGTCGTCTTGCCGTGCGTGCCGCATACGTTGACCGCACGCTTGTAGCCCTCCATCAGCTGCCCCAGCAGTACCGCACGCTCCATCTCGGGTATGCCCAGTTCGCGCGCATGGACACGCTCGCAGTTGTCCGGCGCAATCGCAGCAGTGTAGACGACTAAATCAGCGCCCTCAACATTTTCAGGCTTGTGCCCGATGAATACCTCAATACCACGTGCCGCCAAGGTGCGCGTATGTTCGGATTCGTCGCGGTCAGAACCCGTCACGCGGCAGCCCTTTATCGCCAGCATCTGCGCCAGACCCGACATGCTGGACCCGCCTATTCCTATCATATGTACGCGCTTGCGTTCTCCGGTTTTAGCGTCCGGAGTGAAAAAATTATTTATATGAACATCCACTTGTTATCACACCTTTCATAAAGTCAGCGCCGCTTTTTGTAAGCATGGACGCATTTTGCAATCCTATGCTTCTATTATACGCTGATTCAGTATAAAGCCGCAATACGGACGCGCGGAATTTTCTCGGGCAGGCAGGTAAAATGATGGTTGCGTGCGCGTAAATATGCGAAAATGTGCTGGATTATTCGGCAAAACTAAATTATAATAGCCGTATATGATGCGAACATTCGGATTTGAAAACGCGCCTCAAATATGGAAAAGCCGCAGGTAATGGGTCATTTTATACGCCGCAGGTCTGATAAATGGAAAAAAGCCGCGCATTCGACGAACAAAGGCAGAGCTTTTCATATTCAGAACAGGGCGGCGCATGTGCCACGGCGGCGGCATAATAAAAAGTTTTGAACCGCGCGCGCAAACCCGTAGACCAAGGAGATGCAGATAAAGTGGAGAGAATCAAGCGCAACGAGCGCATAGCGGCGATGACGCAGGTGCTGACCGCATCGCCCAACAAGGTATTCACGCTGGGCTACTTCTGCCAGATGTTTTCGGCGGCCAAGTCCACGATAAGCGAGGACATAGACATACTCCAGCGCAGTCTGAACGAATTCTCGCTCGGCACGGTCGAAACCGTGACCGGTGCGGCGGGCGGCGTGCGCTATCGCCCGGCGTGCGACTCCCAAAGCGCGCGCGAATTTCTGGACAGCATATGCGAGCGCCTGTCCGACCCCTCGCGCGTACTGCCGGGCGGGTTTCTGTATATGGCCGACATACTGGCCGACCCGGCGGTCGTATGCCGCATGGGCGAGATACTCGCGGCGCACTTCTACGCCGACCGCCCCAGCATAGTAATCACAATGGAGACGATGGGCATACCCGTCGCAATGGAAACCGCCCGCATACTGGGCGTGCCGCTGGTGATAGCACGCCGCGACAGCAAGGCATACGAAGGCTCCGCGGTGAATATCAACTACACCGCCGGTTCGGGCAACGGCATCGAAACCATGAGCCTGAGCCGCCGCGCCGTGACCTCGGCCCAGCGCGCGCTGATAATCGACGACTTCATGAAGGGCGGCGGCACCATCCGCGGCATGAACGACCTGATGCGCGAATTTGACGTTGAGGTGGTAGGCATGGGCGTGGTCATGAGCACGTCCGAACCCGTCAAAAAGCGCATGGACGGCGTTCACGCGCTGCTTATCCGTCAGGGCGTGAACGAGGGCGAGCCTACCGTCGTTACCCCGGCTGACTGGATTTGATATGTATGCAAAGCGAACCTGACTTTTAAGCGGGTTCGCTTTTTCATTGATTCTGTTGCCGACTTTACAGCGTGTGGTTGTAAGGCAGGTCTTGTTTGATTAAACGCAACGCCTGTAATTCTAACCACGCTCTAATTGCATGTTAAGGCGGTTTGTGGTATTATTTACTTACAGAATAGAAACGGCGCTTTAAGCCCGCAAAACGCGGTTTTCCCGCGGAAAAACGCGGCGCTTGAACACATATCCGTTGATTAAATCAACATGTCGGGTTAGAATATATACGCGCCGATAAGCGCTTAATGGAGGAATGAAAATGGCAAAGGCCGGATACCGTGAAAAGAAGATTCGCCCCGTATGGCCCATATACGCCGCGGGCGCGATATTTGTGATATACAGCGCGATCGCGCCGATATACAAGCCGTCGCACTTCGTAATCGCGTGCGTGCTGGCAATCGCCGCATACGTCGCGGGCACGATATTCTCGCCCGCCAAGGTCGAACAGGTTGAGGTCGATTACAAGACCGGCAACAACGACGCCGATGCGATAATCGTGCGTGGCCGCGAAACCACCGCGCGCCTGCGCGACGCATTTACCCGCATAACCGATCCCGAACTTAAAACATACGTCAGCCGCACCGAGCGCGCGCTTACGCGCATGATCGACACAGTGGCGCAGACGCCCGCCAAGGCCGCGCATGTAAAGAAGTTCGTCAATTACTACCTGCCCACGATAGTCAAGCTGCTGGACGCTTACGACCGCCTGTGCGAGGCCGGTCAGTCAGACACCATGAACGCTACGCTGCAATCCATCGAAAACAGCATGTCCAACGTGGCCGACGCGTCCGAAAAGCAGCTCGCCAACATGTTCGAGGACGAGCAGATGGACATATCCACCGACATAGAGGTGCTGGAGACCATGCTCAAATCCGACGGCCTGCTGGACGACAAGCCGTTTGAGAAAACCAAAAGCGCGCGCTAAATCGTGCGCGGGCCGGGGACTTTAATTAATTGATATAAATCTTTAGGAGGAACGCATAAATGTCTGATTTCAATCTGGTTCTGCCCGGAGACGAAGCCGCTCAGAAGGCCGCCGAGGAAGCCGAAGCACAGCTCAAGGCCGCACAGACCGCGATGCCCGAAACCGCGCCCACGCTAGACTTCAGCCAGAAGCCCGCGCCCGCGATGCCCACGCTCACGCTGCCTAGCGAGGAAGCGCAGATAGCCCCCGCGCCCGCCGCCGAAACTCAGATTCCTCAGGTGAAGTTCTCGCCCGAGGAGCAGCAGGTGATCGAGGACTTCGCCAGCCGCATAGACATCACCGACGCCAGCCTGGTGCTGGGCTACGGCGCGGCGGCTCAGGGCAAGATCTCCAAGTTCAGCGAAAGCGCGCTCGAAAAGGTGCGCACTCAGGATCTGGGCGAGGCGGGCAACCTTATGAGCCAGCTGATCGTACAGCTCAAGGGCTTCACCGACGAGGAGCCGCGCGGCTTCTTCGGCATGTTCCGCAAGGCGCAGTCGCAGGTCGATCTGATGAAGAGCCGCTATGACAAGGTTCAGGTAAACGTCGATAAGATTTCCGAAGCGCTGACCGGCCACCAGATACAGCTGATGAAGGACATCGCGATGTTCGATAAGATGTACGACGCGAATCTGGATTACTACCGCGAGCTGTCGATGTACATCGAGGCCGGCCGTTTGAAACTGCGCCAGACCCGCGAGCACGACCTGCCCGCGTTGCAGCAGAAGGCGCGCGAGAGCGGGCTTATGGAGGATGCTCAGGCAGCCAACGACTTGGCCAATATGTGCGGAAGGTTTGAAAAGAAGCTGTTCGACCTCGACCTAACCCGCAACATATCCATCCAGATGGCGCCCCAGATAAGGCTCCTCCAGAACAACGACCAGCAGATGGCCGAGAAGATTCAGTCCACGCTGGCCAACACCATCCCGCTTTGGAAAAACCAGATGGTTCTGTCGCTGGGTCTGGAGCACAGCCGTCAGGCGATGGAGGCACAGCGCGCCGTAACCAACATGACCAACGAACTGCTGCGCAAAAACGCCGACACCCTCAAAATGGGCTCGGTCGAAACCGCCAAGGAAGCCGAGCGCGGCATAGTGGACATCGAAACCCTGAAGTACACCAACCAGTCGCTTATCAGCACGCTGGACGATGTACTGCGCATACAGCAGGAGGGCGCGCAGAAGCGCGAGGCCGCCGAACAGGAGCTGCGCCAGATCGAGGGCGAACTGAAGCAGAAGATGCTGGAGATGCGCGGCTGACAATGACGATAAACTGATGGAGGAAGCATAAGCAATATGAGCGGCGCAAAGAATAAGACGCGTTTGAGCAGCCGCGGCGTCGCGGCCACATTTCTGATATGCTGCGTGCTGTTTTCGCTGCTGGTACTGGGCGGCGGCAAGCTGTCTGCACTCAGGTCGGATGTGCTCAGCGCATACGACGGCGGCGAGGGCAGCATAATCTCCGACCTGACCAAGCATAACGAAAATGCCTACAACATAATCACGGTGGGCAAGCGCGTGCTGGGCGCGGACGACAGCGCCATAACCGACGCGGAAGCGGCCTATAAGGCGATGAACGCCGCCAGTACGCCCGCCGACAAGTACGCCGCCGACCAGCAGCTCGACTCGGCGATAACGTATCTGGTCAGCGCTATGAACGCCGCAGGCATGAACGACAAGGACAAGACGCTGGTCACCGGTCAGAAGGCCGATATGGATTCGCGCGACATGATAATATCGCACAGCGACTATAACGAGCGCGTATTTGAATACGCGCAGGCGGTTTCGTCGTTCCCGGGCAATCTGATTGCGGTGTGCCGCGGGCTGGGCGCGCCGGGCTATTACAGGTAAGGCGTTGGAAATGCGGCCGCGGATGGGAAGCACGGCTGCATCCTGCCGACTGAAAGGTCGGCGTATGGAACATGGATGGAGGGCAAAGTAAAGATGAGGGAGCGTACCTCATATCCCCTGAACGTATTTAAGACTTTCATCGCGCTGACGTTGGCGCTGATAATGTGCGCACTGCCGCTGGCCGCGCTGGGCGCGCCCGACGTGGTGGAAGCCACATCGCAGTTTTACGTGGCCGACTATGCGGGCGTAATCGACGAGGATGTGCAGAGCCACATCGTCGAAAACTCGGCTAAACTATATGAAGAAACAGGCGCGCAGATAGTTGTCGTGACCGTAGATTTCATCGGCGAAAGCAATATCGAGGAGTACGCGCGCACGCTGTTCAACGAGTGGGGAATAGGCGATAAGGACAAGAATAACGGCGTGCTGCTGCTGATGGTAATCGGCGCAGAAAACTACTGGTGCCAGCAGGGCAGCGGGCTGGAAAGCCAGCTCCCCACCAGCACGATAAAGACGCTGCTGGATACCTACCTCGAACCCGACTTCGCGGTGCAGGAGTATTCGGAAGGCGCGCTCAAGTTCTACGACGCGATGTACGATAAGCTGGCCTCGATATACGGTGTAAGCGGCGTAAGCAGCACGGCGGGCACGACTGCGAATAGCTCGGACGGTCTGCTCTCCGGCTCAGGCAGTGAATCCCGTGATTACAGCAGCGGCGTCGGCGGCGGCGAGTGGTCGGAAAGCTCGCACAGGCCGGGCGGAATATTCGGGTTTATCGGCAGAATATTCGGCTGGGTGGTAAGTCTCATCGGCAATGTTATAGGAGCAGTGTTCAGCATGGGCATATTCGGAATAATAGTACTGATCATAATCATAAGCGCGATATTCGGTAATCATCGCGGCCCGCGCCCGCCCAGAGGCCCGCGCCATCGCGGCCCGCGTCCTCCGTTTGGCCCCGGCCCCGGTCCGCGTCCTCCGTTTGGCCCCGGCCCCGGTCCGCGTCCTCCGTTCGGCCCCGGCCCCGGCGGCCCCGGCCCGGGCGGCGGCTTCGGCGGCGGCTTCGGTGGAGGCGGCCACTCGGGTGGCGGCGGCGGTACTCGCGGCGGCGGTGCCGGGCGCGGGTAAGTAACTTAATAGATTGGCTTACGGTTTGCGTCGCATGAAGTTTGGATTCATGCGGCGCTGTTTCGGTAATAGCACTATGACTTACGGAGGACAAAGCGATGAAAGAAATCGCCCCGCGTGTCATGAATGCCCTGAAAAGATACATTGCGTTTGTACTTGTCATAACCGTATGCGTGCTGCCCGCAATTGCGCAGGGTACACCCGATGTGGTCGAGCCGACGGAGCAGTTCTACGTGGCCGATTATGCGGATGTGATTGATGAAGCGACTGAGCAGCTCATTGTTGAAAAAGCAGCAAAGCTTTGCGAAGAAAACGGTGCACAGGTAGTTGTAGTAACCGTAGATTTCATAGGTGAAAGTACGATTGAAGAGTATGCGCGCACGCTGTTCAACAAGTGGGGGATAGGCGATAAGGACAAGAATAACGGCGTACTGTTGCTGATGGTTATTGGCGAGGAAAACTATTGGTGTGTTCAAGGCAGCGGGTTGGAGGAAAAGCTGACAACCAGTGCCATAAAGAATATTCTGGACCTTTGCCTCAAACCTGATTTTGCAAAGCAGGATTATTCCAGAGGCGCGTATTTGTTCCATAATGCGGTGTGCGTCAGACTGAGGCAAATCGACAAAAAAGAACGCGAGGCCGAGGAGCAAGAACAAGAAGCCGAAGAGAAAGAACGCGAGGCGGAAGAACGGCGTAAGCGGTATCTGGAACAGTTGGAAAATGAGGAAAAAGCTGAAAAACGCAGACGTTCCTGGAATAATGTATGGGAAACCATAAAGTTTATTTTTGCCATACTGATGCTTGCGCTTTTTGTGTTCGTTTTTATCATTTGGTGTAAACCGGATAGTGAAGAAAAAAAGAAAAGAAAAGAATATGAAGCACAGTTAGCAAAGGAAAGAGAGGAGCGGAAACGCGAAATCAGAGAAATGTACGCAAAGGCACACGCGGGAGATTCCGGCTGTTCGATAAGTAGCTCGTCTCCCAGCAATTCTGGAAGCAACTGTGAAGCCACCGCGCGACTGCGCGATGCGCTCACCCGCATAACCGATCCAGAGCTTAAAACATACGTCAGCCGCACCGAACGCGCACTCACGCGCATGATTGACACCGCAGTAAAAAAGCCTACCAAAGCTGCATATGTGAAGAAGTTTGTAAATTACTACCTGCCTACGATAGTTAAATTGTTGGACGCATATGATTGCCTATGCGAGGCCGGTCAGGCCGACGCTATGAGCGCCACGCTGCAGTCTATCGAAAACAGCATGTCCAAGGTGGCCGACGCGTCCGAAAAGCAGCTTACCAATATGTTCGAGGACGAGCAGATGGATATATCCATCAACATAGAAGTGCTGGAGACCATGCTTAAATCCGATGGCCTGCTGGACGACAAACCGTTTGAAAAGACCAAAGACGCGCGTTAAGCCGTGCTATGGCGGTGTCGGCAGGGGATAATACGCAGACATAATATCGATTTTAGCGCGCCGCAGACAGATAAACGCTTCTGCGGCGCGCATTTTATCTTAAATCCGTGTCCACGCACAAAAAGTACGGAAAAAACTGAAAAAAAGTGCTCCGAAGGGGTTGACAAACGGCGGGAAATGCTGTACAATAATGTTCGTCGCCTTGATAAATGCGACACGCACGAATGGGAGCATAGCTCAGTTGGGAGAGCATTTGCCTTACAAGCAAAGGGTCACAGGTTCGAGCCCTGTTGTTCCCACCATTTGGCCGAGTAGTTCAGTTGGTTAGAATGCCAGCCTGTCACGCTGGAGGTCGAGGGTTCGAGCCCCTTCTCGGTCGCTTATATGCCTCGGTAGCTCAGTCGGTAGAGCAGGAGACTGAAAATCTCCGTGTCGGTGGTTCGATTCCGCCCCGCGGCATTTGTTTTCGGCGTTTGACCTTTGACGCCGGAAATCTTGCGGTAGTAGCTCAGTGGTAGAGTGCCACCTTGCCAAGGTGGATGTCGCGAGTC
>CAOKFD010000089.1:0-8873 GCA_948467645.1 uncultured Eubacteriales bacterium
ATGTCGTATGCCCAGCCGTCGCCGCCGAAGATCCAGATGGACTTCTTGGTCAGCAGGTCGGCGTCGGCGATAACAGCCTTGGCCAGCTTGCACGCGTCGCAGTCGCAATCCTTGCCCTCGTAGGGAGTGCCGGTCAGATCGATGCCGTCCTTGCAGGCCGCCAGCAGCTTGGCGCCGGCTTCCTTGGAACCTTCAGCATCGTCCATCTTCTCCAGCCACTCAGCGCCCGCAGCCTTGATGTCGGCGGTCGCCCACTCAACAGCTATCAGAGCCTTAACGGTCTGGGCCAGCTTGTCGCGGCGATGGCTGATGGCCAGGTTCATACCAAAGCCGAACTCCGCGTTGTCCTCGAACAGGCTGTTCGCCCATGCCGGACCGTGGCCTTCGTCATTGGTGGTGTAGGGGCAGGTCGGAGCAGAACCGCCGTAAATGGAGGAGCAGCCCGTGGCGTTGGCAACGATCATGCGATCGCCGAACAGCTGGGTGATCAGCTTTACATACGGGGTCTCGCCGCAGCCCGCGCACGCGCCGGAGAACTCGAACAGCGGACGCAGGAACTGGCTACCCTTAACAGTCTTCTTGTTAACCTCGCCCTTGAAGTCAGGCAGCGAGATCGCATACTCCCAATCCTTCTCCTCGGCGGACTGGCTGGCCAGCGGCTTCATGTCCAGCGCCTTGGTCTTGGCGGGGCAGATCTGTACGCAGTTGCCGCAGCCGGTGCAATCCAGCGGGCTTACCTGCATACGATACAGCTTGCCGGCAAATTCCTTGCCCTTGGCCGCAACGGTCTTGAAGGACTCGGGCGCGGCGGCAGCCTGCTCCTCGGTCAGCAGGAAGGGACGGATGCAGCCATGCGGGCAGACCAGCGAGCAGTTGCCGCACTGTATGCAGTTTTCGGGAATCCACTCGGGCACCTTGACCGCAATGCCGCGCTTCTCGTACTGGGTCGTGCCGGTGGGTACGAAGCCCTGCGGGTTGAACGCGGATACGGGCAGCTTGTCGCCCTGCTGCTGGATGATGGGCTTGATGATCTTGTTGAAGTGCTCGGTGGCGGGAACTTCAACGGCCACGGCACCGGTGGTGGCGGTCAGCCATGCCTCGGGCACCGCAACTTCCTTCAGGCCGGAGATAGCGATGTCGATAGCGTCGCAGTTCTTCTTAACTACGTCGTCGCCCTTCTTGCCGTAGGACTTCTTGATAGCGGCCTTCATGTACTTGTCCGCGTCCTCGTAGGAGATAACGTTGGCAAGCTTGAAGAAAGCAGCCTGCATGATGGTGTTGATGCGGTTGCCCATGCCAACCTGCGCCGCCAGCTTGATGGCGTCGATGGTGTAGAGCTTGGCGTGCTTCTCGGCCAGCGCCTTCTTCATGGAAGCGGGCAGCTGGGTGTCCAGCTCCTCAGCAGTCCAGGGGCAGTTCAGCAGGAACGTGCCGCCGTCCTTGAGGCTGTCAACCATATCATAGTGCGTCACGTAGGACGGGTTGTGACAGGCCACGAAGTCAGCCGCATCGATCAGATACGGGGACTGTATCGGTACCTTACCGAAACGCAGGTGGGATACGGTCAGACCGCCCGACTTCTTGGAGTCGTAGGAGAAGTAGCCCTGAGCGTACATATCGGTGTGGTCGCCGATGATCTTGATGGAGTTCTTGTTAGCGCCAACGGTACCGTCGGAGCCCAGGCCGTAGAACATGCACGCGATGGTGCCTTCCGGCGCGGCGATGATCTTCTCGCCCAGGGGCAGAGAGGTGCCGGTAACGTCGTCCTCGATACCCACGGTGAAGTGGTTCTTGGGCGCGTCCTGATCCAGGTTGTCGTACACAGCCTTGACCATGGTGGGGTTGAACTCCTTGGAACCCAGACCGTAACGACCGCCAACAACCTTGATGTCGGTGCGGCCGGCCTCAACCAGCGCGGAGCATACATCCAGGTACAGCGGCTCGCCCAGGCTGCCGGGCTCCTTGGTACGATCCAGAACGGCCAGCTTCTTGCAGGTGGCGGGGATCGCAGCCATGAAGTGCTTTATGGAGAACGGACGGTACAGGTGAACCTTTACCAGGCCCAGCTTCTCGCCCTTCTTGTTGAGGTAGTTGATGGTCTCCTCGATGGTGTCGCAGCCGGAGCCCATCGCGATGATGACCTTCTCCGCGTCGGGAGCGCCAACGTAATCGAACAGATGATAATGACGGCCGGACAGCTCGCCCACCTGCTTCATGACTTCCTCAACGATTTCGGGGGTCGCGTTGTAGTACTTGTTGGCGGCCTCACGGTTCTGGAAGTAGATGTCGGGGTTCTGAGCAGTGCCCTGCTGATGCGGATGATCGGGGTTCATCGCGGCCTTGCGGAAGTCCTCGATGGCCTTCCAGTCGACCAGCGGCTTGATCTCGTCATAGTCATACGCCTCGACCTTCTGAACCTCGTGGGAGGTGCGGAAGCCGTCGAAGAAGTGCAGGAAGGGCACGCGGGCCTTCAGCGTGGACAGGTGGGATACCAGCGCCATGTCCATGGCTTCCTGTACCGAGTTGGAGGCCAGCATAGCAAAGCCGGTCTGACGGCAGGCCATAACGTCGCTGTGGTCGCCGAAAATCGACAGAGCGTGAGCGGCCAGCGCGCGCGCGCTTACGTGGAACACGCACGGCATCAGCTCGCCGGAGATCTTATACATGTTAGGAATCATCAGCAGCAGGCCCTGGGACGCCGTGAAGGTCGTCGTCAGCGCGCCAGCCGCCAAAGAGCCGTGAACCGCGCCCGCAGCGCCGGCTTCGGACTGCATCTCGGCGATGCGCACGGTCTGGCCGAACAGGTTCTTGCGGCCGTTAGCCGCCCATTCGTCCGAGACTTCCGCCATCGGAGAGGAGGGAGTTATCGGGTAAATCGCCGCCACGTCAGAAAACGCATATGCAACGTGGCCAACAGCGGTATTACCGTCGATAGTCATCTTAGTCAACTGGAATACCCCCTTAATATTTTTTGGCAGCGACAACTTACGTTCACTGCCTTTAGACACGCGAAAATAAAGCTGGCTGTCCAACATGTATATTATAAGATTATTACCCCGCAACTGTCAAGTTTAA
The DNA here is from genome assembly GCA_948467645.1 of uncultured Eubacteriales bacterium. GTDB lineage: Bacteria > Bacillota > Clostridia > Christensenellales > Aristaeellaceae > Fimadaptatus. Next base: position 3,076 of record CAOKFD010000089.1, read on the forward strand.
CCCCGTGTCATTCGCGTAAATGCCGCAATTAATTGTGTAATTTGGGTAAAACAGGTATCGATTTAGGTTCGACATTTTTAACTTGGATGGGATTTGTTCCTTCTTTTTAGAGGAAAATAAGGAACCGAAGAAAAATCGATTATGCCTTTCTTACGCAGTACTTACCTAACGCCGACCTTTCAGCCGGGTATATAATTGGAAGCTGCGTTAGCGTCCCTTCACCGCAAATCATGCTTTACGGCCGACCGCGCCCTTGGTTTTCGCCGCTTTTTAAGTCTGCGCACCGTAATTATTGGGCGTCTCGCGATTAGGCGGCTCGACATGCATCGCTTTTGCAGCTTAACATTTTTCTAAACGTGAAGTCAAAATTCGCAGAATCCGAAGGCATTTAAGCTCGCGGCATATGCTGCCAGCACAGGCAATAAAAAGCGCCGCCGACTTTTTTGAGTAAGTCAGCGGCGAAAGCAGATGAAAGCATCTTCTAAAGCAAGGACACGTTACCGCGCCAGACGAACCTCCATCCAAACCTGCTCGTACAGGTCCATAGCGTCGGTGGTGTCGTGGAAGAATTCGCAGCGGTCGGTTACTTCCTTAGAGGGGTTGATTACGGCGAGTATGCGCTCGTTGTCTATGTCGAGGTTGTCGGCTACCGCCTGTATGGGGGTGGAGTAGTAGATGTAGTCGACGTTCATTTTGGCTATGTCTTCGCGGCACATGAAGTTGATGAAGGCTTCGGCGCAGGCCTTGTTCTGGCTGCCCTTGGGTATGCACATGCCGTCTACCCAGATGTTGGAGCCTTCCTTCGGGACTACATAGTCCAGCTTGTCGTTCTTCTCCATGGCGTATATGGCGTCGCCGGTGTATACTATGCCCATGGCGGCCTCGTTGCCCACCATCTTATCCTTGATTTCGTCCAGCATGTAGCCCGCCGGAATGCCCGCCTGCTTCTGCGCAATAAGTACGTTCTTGGCTTCTTCAAGCTCGCCCTCGTCGCGGCTGTTCATCGAATAGCCCAGCATCTTGAGCGCAAGGCCTATCGTGTCGCGCTGGGAGTTCATCATGAACACCTTGCCCGCGTACTTTTCGTCGAACAGCGCCGTCCACGAGTCGATCGGCTCGTCCACCATCTCGGTGTTGTACAGTATGCCGAACGTGCCCCACATGTAGGGTACGGAGTACTGCTCCTCCGGGTCGTAATCCGGATTGCGCAGCGTCTCGATCACGCCGTCCGCATTCGGGATGTTCGCGCGGTCGAGAGTCTCCAAACGGTCTTCCCTTATGAGACGCTCAATCATGTAGTCCGACGGGAATATGATGTCGTAGTTGGCTGCGCCCGCCTCCAGCTTGGTGTACATCTCCTCGTTGGTGGTGTAGTTAACGTACTCCACGCGCGCGCCCGTCTCCTGCTCAAATATAGTGAGCACTTCCGGGTCTATATAGTCATAGCAGTTGAACACAGTCAGCGTAACGCCCGCAAATTCGCCGCCGTCCGCCAAAGCACAGGGGGCCAGCACCGTCATGAGCAGTGCAAGTACCAAAGCAGCCGCAGTCTTTTTCATGTTACATTCCTCCATAAGGTGTGAGTAAGGGTTTACCTTTATTTCATGTCCTCAAGATTCGTGCGGCGGTTGACTATCAATAGCAGCACGAGTATCGTGAGGAACATTAGCGTGGATAGCGCGTACATAGTCGGCTCAACGCCGCGCCGCGCCGCCGAGTACACTATCATCGACAGGTTCTGATCAGTGCCCGACGTAAAGTAGCTGATTACAAAGTCATCAAGCGACATCGTGAACGACAGCAACGCGCCGGTCACTACGCCCGGCATTATCTCGGGCAGTATTACCGAAAACAGCGCCTTCATCGGGTGACAGCCCAGATCGAGCGCCGCCTCGTACATGTTCGGGTCCATCTGCTGCAATCGCGGCATTACCGCAAACAGCACGTACGGCGTGTCAAACGCAATGTGCGCCAGTATCATCGTCGGCATACCCAAAGGTATCTTTACGAATATGAACATCAGCATCAGCGATACGCCGGTCACTATGTCGGGCGTGGTCATCGGCAGGTAGCTCAGGTTCACCAGCACGTTGGCCCAGCCCTTCTTCATCGAGTGCATACCAATCGCGGCGGTTGTGCCCAGTATCGTCGAAATCACCGTCGCAATCGCGGCAACCTCCAGCGTGACATTCAGCGCCGCCATTATCGAACTGCTCGTAAACAGCTTCTTGTACCAGTCCAGCGTAAAGCCCGTCCATTCGGCGCGCGACACCGACTGGTTGAACGACAGCGCAATCATGATGATTATAGGCAGGTATAAAAACGCCAGCACCAGTGCAAGGTAGGTAAACTTAAACGCGCGCCAGCCGCGGCTGGCTCCGTGATGCGCTATCACCACATGCCGCCCCCCTTCCCCTCGGGATCAGCCTTGCGCAAAAAGTACATCGATATTAGTATCAGCACCATCATGATAAGCGACATGGAGCTGCCCACGTTGCGGTTGTTCATGGTGATGAAGTACTCCTCGATCATATCGCCCATCAGGTATATCATGCCGCTGGACATAAGCCTCGATATTGCAAACGTCGTCACCGCCGGCATGAACACCATCGTAATGCCCGACACAACGCCCGGCATCGACAGCGGTATCACCACGCGCGCCATTACATTAATGCTGTTCGCGCCCAAGTCCTGCGCCGCCTCGATCACCTTGCGGTCGAGCTTTTTAAGCACGGTATATATGGGCAGTATCATGAAGGGCAGGAAATTGTACACCATGCCCACCAGCACCGCGCCCTCGGTGCCGATCATCTGCTGCTTGGGCAGTCCGAAAAACTCCAGCAACGAGTTGATAACGCCGTTGTTTTCAAACAATGTCATCATCGCGTATGTGCGCAAAAGGAAGTTCATCCACATGGGCAAAAGTATGAGCACGCTGAGCGACGCGCCCCGGCTCATGTCCTTGGACGCCATAAAGTACGCCGTGGGATAGCCTATCAGCAGGCACAGCACCGTGCAGTAAAACGCCAGCCGGAGGCTGTCCATAAGCACCGGGGTATACTGCACTATCTTGGTAAAATTGTCGACGGTAAAGTCGCCCGACTTGGTGGTAAATGCGTAGTAGCATACGAACACCAGCGGCACAATAGTAAACATCACGCTCCACACGGCGTAGGGCGCGGCAAACCACGATCGCTTCACTTCACATCGCTCCTCGCCATTACGTGTATGTTGAACGGAACTATGGTCAGTCCCACGCGGCTGCCCACGGGCTGCATCGTGGTGGAATGTATGCGCCAATCGAATCCGCCCGCGTGCACCTTCATCTCGTAATGCACGCCCTTGAACGTGACCGACGTAACCTCGCCCACCAGCATACCCACGTCCTCGCCCACAACCATTACGTCCTCGGGGCGCACTACCACGTCCACGGGCACGTTATGGCCAAAGCCCTCGTCCACGCACTCGAATTTGCGGCCGCATATTTCTACCAGATCGTCCTCCACCATCGTGCCGTGCAGTATGTTGCTCTCGCCGATGAAGGCCGCGACGAAGGCGTTTTTCGGCTCGTCGTAAATGCGCTTGGGGTCGCCTATCTGCTGTATGTGCCCGCCCTGCATGACCGCTATGGTGTCGCTCATTGTGAGCGCCTCCTCCTGGTCGTGGGTGACGTATACGAAGGTTATGCCCAGCTTCTGCTGCATCTCCTTGAGCTCTATCTGCATCTCCTTGCGCAGCTTCAGGTCGAGCGCGCCCAGCGGTTCGTCCAGCAGCAGTACCTCCGGCTCGTTGACCAGCGCGCGCGCGATTGCGATGCGCTGCTGCTGGCCGCCCGACATCGCGTCCACCGCGCGCTTTTCAAAGCCCTCAAGGTTAACCAGCTTCAGCATACGCTTTACGCGCTCCGCAATCTGATCTTTAGGCATTTTTTTCAGTCTCAGTCCGAACGCGATGTTGTCGAATACGTTCAGGTGCGGGAACAGCGCGTATTTCTGGAACACGGTGTTTACGCGGCGCTTGTAGGGCGGAACGTTTGCAATGTCCTTGCCCTCAAAAAGCACCTGACCCTCGTCGGGGTACTCGAAACCGCCGATTATGCGCAGCATGGTGGTCTTGCCGCAGCCCGACGGGCCCAGCAGCGTAATGAACTCGCGCTTGCGTATATACAGATTTACATTGTCCAGCGCCTTTGTATCGCCAAACTCCTTGGTGATGCCCACAAGGTCAATAAGATGCGTATCCTCAACCATACTGAGGCCCTCCAATATGTATTTTCAGTTTTAAGTCAGAACGTGGGCGGCGTGCTCACCCACAGTACGCGCGCAACGCTCTTGCCCGCGTTTTCGATATAATGCGTCTGGTCGGGCTTAAAGCAGAAGCTTTCCTCGCGCCGGACGCGAATTTTGCGCTCGCCCAGATGCAGGTTGATCGAGCCTTGCAGCACGAATCCGAATTCCTCGCCCTCGTGCGGGTTTTCGGGTGTGGTGCTGCCGCCGGGCTGCATTTCTACCAGTATCGGCTCCATGCGGTTTTTCTGCGCGTTGGGCACCAGCCACTTTATCGAGCCGCACAGCCCCTCCGCGTCCTCTTTTACGAACATGTCCTCGTCGGTATAGCATACCTTTTCCTCGGGCCGCTCGTCAAAAAAGCCGGCAAGATCGGTGCCCAAGCATTCCAGTATGTCGCTAAGCGTGGCTATCGACGGCGACGTAAGGTCGCGCTCCAGCAGGGATATGAAGCCCTTGCTCAGTTCGCACCTGTCGGCCAGCTCCTCCATTGTCAGTCCGCGCTGCGTCCTCAGCCGGCGCACTTTCGCGCCTATCTGCATATAAACGCCTCCACTGCCTCCGGCGGCTGCGTCCGCTCGCCGGGGTTTAGTAATTCTAAACCATAAGGCGATGTATATTAAACCACAAACCATATCCCATGTCAATACGCATTTTTGTTAATACTAACTCTTTTGTCGATAGTCAGTCCATTTTCTAACAAATTCCGAATTAGTTCGAGTCAGCTCAAGGCTTCAATCGCGCATTTCACGAATATTCGCGCGAATATACGGCCAAAATCGGTCGTGTGATACGCATGCGATTTTTGCACGGCGGTTCAAAATACTAAACTTGCGCGCGTCGTTAATGAAACCGGCGTTGCAGCATTTCGGTTGATTCGGGTATGGATCTTGTATGTTCAGCCGTCCGAAATGAGGCTATCCGCGCGGGTTATCGCCTTAAAATTGCGCTCTGGCATAAGTACCGCGCCCTTAAAATCGCAATTTTTGCAGGCATATTGTCAGGACAGGGCGGTTTTCGGAATTTTAAGCTGCATTTTCGACTATTTTTGCATCTGACAGGCATAAAAAAGCCGTTCCGCAGTTTGATGCGGAACGGTCATTGCGCGTTTAGAATATTAAACTCGGCGTTGTCGTTAATGAAACGGCGGGCTGATCAGCCGCGGTTCAGTGCGTACTTATGAATCTGCGCCATTACTGCGGCGGTGCCGTCGCGCTGGGGGCAGGCGGCGATTGCGCCCTCGATGGCGCGGCGCTGTTTATACACCTCAATTACGGCGTTAGTGAGCGATTCGGCGGTCATATCCTCCTGCATCAGCACATGGCACAGTCCGCGCGCGCGGAAGGATTCGGCGTTGAGTATCTGGTCGCCGCGACTGGCGGCCTTGGGGTAAGGTATAAGCAGTGCGGGCTTTTTAAGCGCGATAATTTCGCACAGTGTATTTGAGCCTGCGCGCGAAATAATCACGTCGCTCATGGCGTAGATATGGGCCATATCCTCGCGCATATATTC
>CAOKFD010000090.1:0-8871 GCA_948467645.1 uncultured Eubacteriales bacterium
GGGTTTCTTCCTTGAACTGACGCAAAATCCACTCGAACTTGCGGATTTTCCTTTTCGAGACACACTCTAGGCACTTGACCGATGAATCAGGTTTTGACCTGATGCTATTTAGTGGGACTGACAATGCTTTTGTTGTATTAAGCAATTGAACATCTCAAGCAGTTATTGACTCAAAATTTTCCAACCCGGTGCAAAAAGGCATATCGCAGTTGGCAAAAACGAACATTTGGTGTATAATATAAAAAACTAAAGAGAGCGGGTATGACTTATGCAGAGATTACCTGACGAACGGGAAATGCTGGAATTCGTACGCTCTACGCTGCACGAAACTCAGCTGCACGAACCGCCTAACGCCAACCGCTTTTTCTTCCGTGACAGGTTTTTGCACACGCTGCGCGTTGTGGGCTGGGTGAAGCGGCTATGTGCTGCCGAAAAGTGCAACGAACGCCTGACTGTTATCGCCGCGATATTCCACGACAGCGGCTACGACCAGCGCAACAGCGACGAGCATCCCATTATGGGCGAACGCATATGCCGTTCATATATGCATCAGCACGGCTTCGAGCTGGACGATATAAACGCCGTGTGCTCAATGGTACGCCAGCATTCGTACAAGAAGCGCCCCGCCGACGGACTATCGATGGAACTGCGCGTACTGATGGATGCTGATCTGCTAGACGAGCTGGGGCTTACCATAATCATGTGGGATGCTATGGACGAGGGTCACAGGAATCAGGGCGGATACTATTCCGTGCTTGAGCGAGTAAAACAGGCATACGCGCGGCTGAAAAAACTGCTGCCCACTCTCAAGACAGATACGGGTCGCGCGGAATATGAAAAGGGACTAAAAGTACTGGAGAGCGCGATAGAGCGGCTGGAGTATGAGCTTAATACGGATTACGTTAAGGACATACTGCACGCCGAGCGCCTGAGCGCGGTCGAAGCCGCTGCGCGTACAAATTAGCTGAGCTTTTTTTATAATTGTCGGGAGGCGTTTTAGGTTGAAGAGCATTGCCTGGGCTGTCGGCATAGGTCTGCCGGTATGCGGCGGGGCCATAGGATACGCGTGCGGCGGTACGAATGGCGCCGTGTATGGCGTTGCAGCAGGCTTGGCTGCATTTATTCTGGCAAGACTCGTTGTAAGTCTCCGTCACGAAAATGTACATAGGGCTGACTATGCAGATGGCTTTGTCAGCTGCAAACTTAAAAGCAGCAATAGCGATACGGATGCGTCGGAAGAACTCTCCTGCCCTGTGTCTGATGTTGAGCGGCATGTTGTACGGAACAGAAACGCGCACGATGTTGCCTCGCGTAAATCACGCGTGCGGCGCGCTCCCCGGTTGACAGACGGCTTGTCGGGGCAATCAGCGCGTCACATACGGCGCTTCTGGTGCTACCGCACTCCCAGTCAGACGCTTCTGTTCGTGCGGCTGCGCGCTGGCAAACTGTATTGCATGTACATGAACCGATCTGGCAAAGGCGAAGGCGCGCGATGGGTAGTGCGCAAGATCGAGGGCGAAGAATACGGCGCGTTGTCTGAAAAACTTAAAAATATGGCTCATGCCATGGACTACTGATATTATCAAAGGGGATTTTTGATTCTAATGGAAGAAACAACCGGCATAAGAATAAACAAGTATCTGGCCGACAGCGGCGCATGTTCGCGCAGGCAGGCGGATCGACTTATCAGCGAAGGCCGCGTAAGTGTAGGCGGGCGTGTGGCCGAGCTGAGCACGCGCGTAATGCCCGGCGAACAGGTTGCCCTGGATGGACGCGTACTGCGTGCGAGCAGCCCTAAACGATATATCGCCCTTAATAAGCCTGTCGGCATAGTATGTACGACCGATCCGCGCGAACCGGATAATATCGTCGATTTTGTAGGCGGCCGCGAGCGGCTCTACCCTATTGGCCGACTTGACAAGGACTCGTCCGGACTTATACTGATGACCAACGACGGCGACATCGTAAATAAGATACTGCGTGCTGGCAACAATCACGAAAAGGAGTATCGCGTTACGCTTACGCGCCGCTGTTCCGACGAGTTTTTGCGCCAGATGGCCGCGGGTGTGCCCATACTCGACCAGATGACTAAGCCCTGCCGCGTATTCCGCGAATCGCCCGATACATTTCGGATTATACTTACGCAGGGGCTTAACCGGCAAATACGCCGCATGTGTCAGCAACTGGGTCACAGCGTACAGACGCTTACCCGCCTGCGCATAATGAATATACGGCTGGGCACATTGCCTACGGGTCAGTATCGCGATCTTACTCCGAATGAATTAAGTGAGCTGATGTCGCTTTTGCGCGACTCGACCAATGCTCCCGGCGAATACACTCGCCCACTGTCTTAAATATAATGGAGGTATTTATATGAAAGATATGCGCTTTCCCGAAGTTGCTTCGCTGGCTATAGACTGCCTAAGCCATGGCCGTGCATTGTTGACCGTGGGCGGCGAGCATCCCAACACAATGACGATCGGCTGGGGCACTGTCGGTCACATATGGAATAAGCCTATATTCATGGCGCTTGTGCGCCCGCAGCGTCACACCTACCCGATAATAATGGAACAGAAGCAATTCACCGTATCAATGGCTATCGATAACTCTCATAAAGACATATTTGCATTTGCAGGACGCGAGTCGGGCGCAAATGTCAATAAGTTCGACGGCCATGGCATGACGGCTGTACCGGCGCGCATTGTGAACGCGCCAATCGTCGGCGAGTGCGAATTGCACTTTGAGTGCCGCACGCTTCTCGAACAGGACATGACACCGGATGATATGGATAAGCAGATAGCCAAGTCAATGTACCCCCATGATGATTTCCATAGGATGATATTCGGAGAGATCGTTGCCTGCTATCGTACCGATAAATGATGGTATTATGATACAGCCCCACAGGTTCGATTTGATATGCGAAACTGTGGGGCTATTTTTTTGCATTTTAGAAGCAAATTAAAAAGCTCCTGCCGCCGGGAAGGCTGCGGCAGGAGCTTGGCGCGCGTACCGCTTGGGGGAGAGTAACGCGCGTTCGAAAGCAGAGGCTTATAGGCCATGCCTTCGAGTAAACCGGCGAAGGAAACCACATGTGGTGGAGAAACACATGGGCAAAGGCACGGTCTGCCTTACTCGCCGGGGATGATGAGCTTATGTCTATGGTCGGTTTAGCTCCGAACCATGGCTGTATTATATCATTCCATGATGGAGCAATCATGAACTGAGATTGACATAAACTCATCTCTCCGTTAAGACTTATGACTACCCTACCGCTGGTTCGAGCGGCGCAAGGCGCATCGTTATCGCCGAGATGCTGTCCTCCCAGAAGTCTATATCCAGATACATCGCAAGCTCATCGTCGCAATCGTATTCATAGGACAGCAGCGTGTGATCTTTGGAATCGCCCTGAGTGCATACGGCAAGGAACCCATCCTCACTGTAGATTATGCCTGCGTCGCGGTCGTACCATTCGGACGGCTGATAGAATGCGCTTAGCACGCCGTCAAGCGTGTATTCCATTGTTATGCCGCGTATAGTCTCGATCGAGGCGTCGTTCTGTACGCATATATCGCGCAGAACGCCCTCGGCGGTGTAGCTTGCACTGCCGAACGAGTACTCTACCAAGGTATAGTCAGTATCGGTAGTCTCATCATGCATTGCATATTCGTTATCGGCGCTTGCGTTAAGTACAGATTCCACATCATTGCGTGTAGACTTGCCCGGCAGCAGCACGCCTGCAAACAGGTCATTGGCTGAGAACATCTCCGCAGGCTCCTGAGTCGGAATAACCGTGGGAAATTCCGTTGGAAGTTCTGTCGCCTCAAGCTCGGCAGTGGGTTCTTCAGTAGGTTCGGCGGTCGGCTCATCAGTCGGTATCGGTGTAGGCATTTCAGTCGGTTCAGGTTCGGGCGCTGCGGTTACTTCGGGCTCAGCCGTGGGTATTACGGTCGGAAACTCGGTCTGTGCAGGCGCGTCCGTAGGTATCGGACTGGGGCCTTCGGTGGGCACGGGCGGGTTGCATACCGGGCAGCGAAGCTTGCCGCGCTCTATCGCCTCATCCAGTGTGAAATAACCTGCGCGCTTCATGCCTGAGCAATCGCTTACCGAATGATAGTACTTACCGTTCGGATTAAAGTATACCATCGTCTTACCCGGAATGCCGGTTGGCTCAGGGCTGGGCGACGGCGTGGGCGCGTCAGTGGGGATTATCGTCGGTTCCGGGCTGGGAGTTGCAGTTGGCTCAGGAGTGGGTTCCGGCGTAGTGTATTCGGCCAGCAGCGTTATTTCATGATCTAATGCTTCCTGAGCCGCCTGAGTATCCGCAGCGCAGATTATGCTGGTGGAGTCATTGCCGCGGAATGCGCGCGATGAGATCATAAGTTTGTCCTGCACACTGCCCGGTATGTTCAGGTATTTGAGCGAATCGCAGTACGCAAACGAATACTGTTCCAGCCGCACGGTGTTGTACGGCAGGGAGTAATAGTCCGCATCGCTGCCCGCAGGATAGCATAGGAATATGCCGTCCAGTGTGGCAAGGCCGCCGTTCCAGCTCATATAGACGACGTTCTGATCCGATACGTCAAATGCCTGTACGGAAGTATGAGCAAAGGCAAAGTCTCCTATATCATTAACGTTTGCGGGCAGCGATATTACCCCGCTCAGGTTTGTGCAGCCTTCAAATGCGCGTGCGCCGATCGACGTAAGCGTCGATGGGAACGCGACCGACGTTATCGACTCATCACCATTAAAAGCTTCATCAGCTATACCGGTCACGCCTTCGGGTATGCGTATGTCGCCGCCCTCGCCGCGATACCTGGTTACTATGCCATCCTCTACGTCGAACTCTCCGCCCTCAACCGCAGAGCCGTTTATACGCACGATTTGTTCGCCTGCATCGGTTTCGGTTATTATGTAGCCCTGTGTAAAACCGGTATCAATGAACTCGCTGCGTACATTGCCATCCAGCGTCTTTACTTCATTAAAGCTTTCGTCTATGACATACCATTCCAAACCGTCATATACCACGGCGTAGCCATAGTGGAAATCACTTGCGTTCAGCCAGCGCTCGGTGCTTTGCTCTGTTCCGCTCAGATCGCAGTAGCCATATTTGTCTGAAAACATTGCACGTATATAGCCGCCCGACGCGGCGTTTACACATGACCAATCCTCATTGGTTATCCATATGCCCTGTTCAACTGAGTAGAGCGAATTGGATGCGTCGGGGCCGTATACTATGCAATAGCCGTTTTGCGGCGCACTTACAAACACGTCTGCACTGTCCTCAAGCGCGGACAATTGCCATACGCTTTCGCCTGTCAGCGTGCGTACCTGCCACGTATCGCCAATACGATAGGTAACGTAATCGCCGGAGCAGTCGCCTATCTCATCGCACATGAACGTCTGCGCCACACTGCCGTCGGGCAGTATCACATCATACAGATTGCCGCGCACGCCGATAAATGCGCTGTCGTAGGCGGTTATCGAGTCATAGTCAAACTCGGTTATGGTTTCGCCCTGAGAATTGATTATAGTCCAACGTCCTTCCGATTCGGCGCAGGTACAGCCCAGCTCGTTATAATCAGCAATGAAATCCCATATGGGTTCAATCACAAATGCGCCGCTGGGCGATATTACGCCGTACAGTCCGTTTACGCTGACGACGCTTGTGCCGTATTTGAATGCACCCGCGCTGTCGAACGGCCCGGCGATTGCGGTTGTGCCGTCCATATTGACGAACTGCCAGCCGTGCTCGGTCTGCACCGGCCACAGGTTTTCGCCGTATGCGCGAATGTCCTGATATACCGGCTCGGATATTATGCGCCCGTCATAACGGACAATGCCGTAAAGCCCGTCTGAATAGTAAGGTGCATAGCCGTCGCTGAACTGTTCGACATCTATTGCGCCGACATCTGACACAGTAAAGCCGTCTGACTGCGCGGCAAATGCGGGCAGTGCGCACAGCATAAGTGCCATCGCAATAAATACAGCGCACGTTCGTTTCATATTACCTTCCTCCTTAAAATGAATGTTTGGTGTTTTGACGGATTGCGCATGGAGATTGTTGCCACATGACCTTGGCCCTTACAAAAAGCAAAGGCTGCTTTGAAAGGCAGCCTTTATCAATATAATCAATCTACATCCGTAAGTGTGAAATACACGCGCGGTTCAGCCAGCGAAACACTTTCCACACGCACATGCACGCGCATACCTATTTCAAGCACATTGCCCGAGTCGGACACCATGCGGGTCATGGCTTCGTCGGCCGTGTAGTATTCGTCCAGCGTGCGCAACGGAATCGCGCCCTCGCAATAGTTGTCCAGCGACGCAAATATCGCCCATGAACATATGCCGCTTATCGTACCGGCAAACTCCTCGCCCACATGACTCAGCATGTAAGCGCATTTTAGCAGATTGTCGGCTTCGCGTTCAGCCGCTGCGGCATTCAGCTCGCACGCAGAACAGGCGGCCGCGCGCTCAGGCAGTTCCTGCTGCAGCTTATGACAACTGCCCGAATCCGCACGACCGTCAAAGCTGAAATGCAGCAATCTGTGCACAAGCAGGTCAGGATACCGCCTTATCGGCGAAGTGAAGTGACAGTAATCGCGCAGCGCCAGTCCGAAATGGCCGATCGGCTTTTCACTGTAACGCGCCTTGGTCATAGTGCGCAGTGCGGACGTTTGCAAGAGCGCTTTGGCCGGTATGTCTTCGCTCAGCTCGATTAAGCGCTGGAATGCTCTAGGTTCGGGCGAATTGCCCGCGCGCCACTTTATGCCTAAATTTGTGGCAAGTTCTTCCAGCCTTGCTATGTCCTCGCGCGCGGGCTTTTCATGAATGCGGTATACGCAGCCCAGGCCGTTTTTCTGCATATGTGCCGCCACGCATTCGTTCGCCAGCAGCATAAACTCCTCTATCAGGCTTTCTGCCTTGCCCTGCACGCGCTGGATTATTTCAATAGGCATACCCTCGTCATCCAGTCGGAATTCGACTTCGCTGGATTCAAAGTTGATAGCGCCTCGCGCATGTCGCGCGTCTGCCAGTTCGTCGGCAAGCGTGCGCATATCGTTCAGCACACCGTGAAGTTCTGATGGTACTGCGCTTGGCTCGCCCGCCAGCAGCTTATTTACCTCGTTATACGTAAGTCGGGCATTGGAGTGTATTACCGACGGGAATATATCGTAATCGACCACACGGCCATGCTCGATACGCATTTCACACGTCATGGCCAGGCGATCCACGTCGGGCATCAGGCTGCACAGATTGCATGACAGCGTTTCAGGCAACATGTGTATCGTGCGCCACGGAAGGTATACCGACGTGCCGCGGCGGTATGCCTCGCCGTCTATTGGCGAGCCGGCGCGCACAAAATGCGATACGTCCGCGATATGTACGCCGAGTATCGTATTGCCGCCTGATGTGCGCAGCGAAACGGCATCGTCGAAATCCTTGGCTGTGTCACCATCTATCGTAAAGCATACGCTATCGCGCAGGTCATGGCGGTTCTGCTCAGACAAGCCCTGTTCCTGCAGGCTTTTCAGCATCTTTAGCTGGTTTTCGTCTGGCTCGGGTCGTTCAACGGTTAAGTCGTAACGCTCTTCCAGCGCATCCTCAAATACGCTCAGTGCATTTGCATTGCGCTCGATCTGAACGAGCTTTGCCCGCATTATGTCGCCGCGCATTGGGCGTTCACTTATACGCACGCGAACTATATCGCCGTTTTGCAGCTCGGTATCCAGTCCGTCAATCTCACAGCGGAACAGCCTGCGGATATTTCCGAGCGGGCTTAGCAGATAACGTATCTCCTGTTCATCGCCCTCGCGATAAAGCGGCGGGCGCTCAATATCGCATACAGCCGCGGCAAGCTCCATGCTGTCGCCGCCGCCCGGCAGCTTATCGGGAGTGCGGATCAACAGCGCAGTTGGCGGCTCTACCTTAGGCAGAAATACGCGCACCTCCTCGCCCGCAAATGCGACGCGGCGCGGCATTTCAAGCGGCAGTTCACGCCCATCCGGCAGCCATACATACGCGCGTCCGCCTGCGGTCAGCACTACACGGCCATTGTACGTGTACTTCTCATTTATTGCGCGATAATCACCGGTATCCGTGCGGTATATGCGGCCGCAATCTTCCAGCTCGTCCAGTGACTTTGCAATGTCGCGCGTCTTGACTTTAAGCTGTTTGGCCAGCCATCTGTCGCTGCGAGGCGCGCTTTGCTTCTTGATACATGTGTACAATTTATCGGTTATTGTCAAAATCAATTGCTCCTTGTAATAAAAGATAGTAGGATACTTAGTGCAAGTATCCTTGTGATAGTTTGGAGACTAAAAGTGTCTGCTACTCTAAATAAAATCGGGTTTATCATAGTTCTAAGCAGCTTTGCATTAAAGCCCGCCTTCAAACGGAGGAAAAATGCACTATTGATGGTCGTGCTTTGTGCACTATAAACCTGCTTGCCCGAATGTTATTATATCACAAAAAGGCCGTGAGCAACGCTCCCGGCCTCAAGGTTTACGCATATATACCGTTTCCCTTACACTTATGAAAGGTGAGACGACAGCGCCGTCATTACGATCGCCAGCACGATGAATACAACCGCAGTGATCTTGGTTATCAGCTTCAGCTTTTCATCAATGCCGCGCGCCTTGGTCTTGCCGAAAAAGGTCTCAGCACCGCCAGATACGGCGCCGATGCCCTGAGAGTTGCCATCCTGCATAAGCACAGCCACAACCAGCACTACAGCCGCTATCAGCAGAAAAACATTAGCTATTATGTATAGAGCCTGCATGAAACATACCTCCTCAACATCAACGTTCTGATTATAACATAAACGGCTTAAAAAGGCAATACCATTCCCTTGTAAACTTATACAGCACC
>CAOKFD010000091.1:0-8788 GCA_948467645.1 uncultured Eubacteriales bacterium
CAAATCTCTTTTCTTTTTTCGTCCTTTCCAACATCTATTGTAGCTCTACAATTTTCCTACGAAAGAGCATAAAAAGGTATTGACAACCGGGCCGGGTATCTGTTATAATAAACGGGCATGTAAGAAAGTTACGCGGTGCAAGATAGACCATCCGGAGAGATGTCCGAGCGGTTTATGGAGCCAGTCTTGAAAACTGGTGATGCTTAACGGCACCGGGGGTTCGAATCCCTCTCTCTCCGCTTTCTTATTTTAGACATGCGGCTTGGTATGGAGAAGTACCCAAGAGGCCGAAGGGGCTCCCCTGCTAAGGGAGTAGTGTGCGATAAGCGCAGCCCGGGTTCAAATCCCGGCTTCTCCGCTGATAAAGCGATTGGATTTAAGTCCAGTCGCTTTTTTCGTTTTGGCTTTGGCATCAGCAGTATGATACTTATATGATCATAATGTTACAAACTGATGCTGTGATTTTTTCTGAACTATAAAAGAGCAAATCTGAAGAGTGGCACAAAATTCGCGATACGGACATCGCTTTGAGTGCATCTAAAACAACTATATTCCGTGCTTTGCCGTAGGTGGATTAACGTGGCGCATCACAATTCTTGTATGCTTTTCTCCATTTGCTCATTTATGGTTTTGAGCGCAAAGCAATGAGGAATATTATATTTTTGCCGTGCGGAGAGCGGATAATGAATTATATATCAGAACTTGCAGTATGCAATTCATGTTGATTACTGCTGCTTATACAGATTACAATAACAAAATTCTCCCTCAATCATGTGTGGGAGAATTTTGTATGGCGCTGACTTATAGGGGAAAGTGCGAATGCCAATCGCAGTTCGAACATGCTTTCGTGAATCGATAATTCATATTTTCGACTGCAAGTTTTGCCTGTTTTATAGATTGCTCTTAAACTTCCAAGCGAATATCAATCCCGCTATCAACACCAGCACGCTTCCCGCGAACAACACAATCTGGTACGTATAGTCGTTGCCGCTTGCGCTGCCGCCGCCGGGGAAGCCGCCCATATCGGAAGGCAAATCGCCGGGCACGCCGCGATTGAAGTCATTGCTTGCCGTCACCTCGGAATTGTCGGTTTGTTCGTCATTGCTTTCGGCTGCCGATGAAGCGTCGGGGGCGGGAGCGTCGGTTGCCTCGACCGCCTGAACATTATCGGTTTCATCCGTTGCCGTTGCATCGCTTGCCGCCTCACCGTCGCTTGCGCCGAGGAGGTCATGCGGCGGCTGGTTGGGCATATCGCCGCCTTGGGGCGTGGCTGGCATGGCGTTGTCGGCAGGTGCGGAAGCATTGTCGGTCTGAGCGTTTTCAGATTGTTCAGCTGCACTATCTTCATTTGAGGTATTTGTCGCCGCATCGGCGTTTACGCCGTCTGCCGGAACATTCACATCCTGAATCGCACCATCGCCCGTCGAATCGTCGCTCTCCGAACCGCCCGCCGCGCCGGGGAAGCCCATCTGTCCGCCGTCCGGGAAGCCCTGCCGCCCGCCGCCGCCTAACGCAGGCATATCGCCGCCGCGATTGCCGCCTCCACCGCCGCCGCTGAACTCGCCCATGTCGTCAAGGTTTATGTCGGACGCGTCGATCAGTGCCGACGAATCCACACTCTGCCCGTCGCTCGTCGAGGGTATCGTGCCGTCCAGCTGGCCGGTTATGCTCTCGGCGCGCTTTAAGCAGAACTGCTTTAGCGCAGCAGCGCCGGTTACAAATTCGCCATAGCTGAAAAAGCCGTTTTCATCCTTCTCGACATACGGCGCTATCATCTGAGTCACGCGCTCGATTTCTTCCTCAAACCAGCCGCTGGTGAACGTACTTTCTATGAACTCGGCGTATATCTCGTGATACAGCTCGGTATATTCCTCACTTGCGAATATCCACGCCACCATGGGCCGCGACTCGATGTCGCCCGATGATACCGGTGAATCGATGGGGGAGTTGACCTCGCCGGCAGCGTCGCCCGTGCCGCCCATGCCCGACGAGAACGCGCCGAACGCCAGATTGTAATCCCAAGGTATAATCGAAAGCATGCCGTCTTTTTCATACAGATAGTAGTTATGAACCATAGAGCCGGTGTAGCTGTCGCCGTTGCACAGGAAATTGTGCACCACGAAGTAGCGTATGACCTTATCCACATCCACGACCGACTCAACGTCCTCGCCCTCGGAAAGCGTCTTTAGCGAGGCTATCAGGCGTTCCTTGTCCGCGTCGGTTATGTCGGTCTTGGCATTGTCGAATATGTTGGAGTAGCTGTCCGGGTCGTCGTCGATGTATTGCAGCTTAACATCGTCGCTGCCCATTCCGCCGCCAATGTCGCCGCCTTTGCCGCCGCCTCCACCGCCGCCCATGCCGTCGGGCGGGGTCGTGCTGCTAAAGTCGGGAGCGGTGCGTGTGGAAGAATCGTCTGTTGCGGCAGTCGAATCGGCATTGCTGTCATCAGTCTGCGAATCGGATGAAGAGTCGCCGTCAGCCTGTACAGAGCCATTCATATCGGGCGGCGTAAACGAACCGTCGCCGCCAAAGCCGTCGGGCGGGGTCATATCGCCCATGTCGGGCGGAGTGAAGGAACTGTTGCCAGTCGAATCGGAATCGCTGTTTTCAAACTTCTCGCGGAAGTCGTCCATGTCGAAATCCGCGCCGTTGCCGCGCCCGCCGCCGAACGACATGCTGTCGGGCTTGTACAGCTCGCCCGAATTTTTGCCGTAGTTGCGCATAAGGAAGCTGTCCTCAATGCCCTCGACCGCTAAGTAAAGCCCCCACGCGCTGCCGTTAACGTTGATCTGCACAAAGCTGCACAGCGGCGAGCTTACGCCCATGCGCGCCATGAGCGTGTATGACAGGTAGTCTTTCATGTATGTCTTGTCCTGAATAAGGTTGTTCAGGCACAATTTGTCCAGTCCGTAGTAAGTCTTGCCGGTCTGATAATGGTCGAATTCGATCTTGAAGCTATATCGGTTATTGCTGTATGCCGCGACCGAGGACAGCGAGGTGTTTCCCTTGGCGCGGATTGCGACATTAGAGTACTTTTCGCCGTCGATAACGACCGTGCAGGACGCATATTCCTCGGACGCGCAGCCTTCTATAAAGCTGTCCCAGTCATCCATCACTATGTCTATCGTGTGCACGCGCGATTGGTCGAACAGCCTGTCCTCATATCCTATGCCGTCGGCGGCGGCCACCCAGCCCAGCGACGCCGCGCCCATGAAGCCGCACGTAAGCAGCAGCGTCGCCGCCAGCACCATCGCGCATATGCGGTCGATATTTTTATGCTTGAGCATTTTATCACCCCAGATAGTCGCCGTTGTAGCTGACAAGTACGGCGCTGTTTACGCCATCCATCTCTGACAGCGTGGATATGAAGTCGGTGTCGGAGCCTTTAAGCCGCACTTCATAGTTAAGCTCGATATTGCCGCTCTGCGCGGTTTTGCTCTTTATGACGGCATTTTCCACATTGCCGGACAGGAACTTGACTGCGCGCTGCTCGGCCTCGTGGTTTACACAGCTTATTACCGCGATGTAGGGATTGTGCGCCGCCTTGCGGTTTACAAACAGCATCATAACCACGCCGATTATCACGCTTCCGAACACCGCCAGCGGTATCATGCCCGCCGACAGCACTATGCCCGCCGCGATCGACCAGAACAGGAACGCGATGTCCATCGGCTCTTTTATCGCCGTGCGGAAGCGCACTATCGACAGCGCGCCCACCATGCCCAGCGACAGCACTACATTGGAAGTAACCGCAAGTATCGTCATGGACGTTATCATGGTCAGCGCAATCAGCGTCGAGCCGAAGCTGGAGGAATACATAACGCCCGAGTAGGTCTTTTTGTATACCCAGAATATGAACAGTCCCAGACCGAACGCCAATGCCATGGTGATTACCATATCCACCATGGAAACGCTGGTTATGTTTTCAAGAAAGCTGGACTTGAATATGTCAGAAAAAGAAGTCATGGCCTATATCCTCCTAAGCATTATTATGTGTTTTAGCCGTATATGCGGCAGGTTTCGTATTTGGAAAACGCGCCTGCGCCCCGGTTTTTGACCTGTACCGCGCGCCGGATTACCGAGGGCAGGTATTCGTCCCATTTGACCTCAAGCAGCATTATCGGCCTGCCTGCGGGTATTGTCACGCAGTTCGGATTGAGAAAATCGGTGCAATGCAGCCCTGTGCGTATGTTTTCATCGATAGTCACGCGCACATTGCCCGGGCCGTATATAAACGGTATGCGTGTGTAATCCACGATTGTGCGCGGCCTGAGACCCTGCGACTTCATCTTGGCATACAGTTCGATCACCAGTCCGCGTGCACTGGCAGGCATCCACGTCGTGTCGCCGTCCACTATGCGCTGAGCCTCCTCGGCAGAAATGGACGTGGATACCTTGTAGCCCAGTCCGCCGCGCTTGACCTTTTTTTCAAGGTGGAT
This sequence comes from uncultured Eubacteriales bacterium, assembly GCA_948467645.1. GTDB lineage: Bacteria > Bacillota > Clostridia > Christensenellales > Aristaeellaceae > Fimadaptatus. The sequence continues at coordinate 4,440 of CAOKFD010000091.1, forward strand.
TACCGACGTGTTGCCGTCGTAATACCTTATGCGGAACTTTTCGCGCTCGCTTACGCCGTCTATCTTTTCGCGCAGTGCCTTATCGGCAATGTTGTCGAAGTACAGACTGCGTATCTGATAATAGCCGCGCTCGCCCGCGTGCGGATCCAGATGAGCCACGGCGCGCAGATTCGCGCATATCGCGGCCTTGTCGCCCGCATCGATAATGTGCTTTATTTCATTGCGGTATGTCAAAAACTATCACCTCCGCTGTTTGGGCGGCGTATGCGGCCGCCGCGTTTGAATGATGCCATTTTAAACGGCGAACCTTAAATTATCCTAAAAATCCGCGCGCCGCGCGTGAAACTGCTGCGGCATTATTTAAAACAAACTGTGAACGGCATCCAAATCGGACTCAAACGCAGTAAAAACAATTCCTGCCGCACGCGCTTGATGTACGCGCATGGAAACGGTATAATAAATTATATGATGTACAACGCGCGGTACAGCACAAAAACACGGCCCCGCCGCCCAAAGCGGATCATTTCGCCCGTAAAAACCCGCCGCAACCGCCGCGCGCGCTAATTGCAACCGGCGGCTGACGCATTTTACAGCCCGCTTGCTGGCGCGCAAGCGGCAAATATTGTATGATTCAGCCATCGGCAGCCAAAACGCGCCGCCGGATGGGAGGAGGATTTTGACATGATTCTGGCAGACAAGATCATTTTACTGCGCAAGAAAGCGGGCTGGTCGCAGGAAGAGCTGGCGGCTCAACTGAACGTGACGCGCCAATCGGTATCCAAGTGGGAGGGTGCGCAGTCCGTGCCCGACATGGATAAGGTGGTGCAGATGAGCCGGCTGTTCGGCGTGACCACCGACTACCTGCTCAAGGACGAAATCGAGGAGCCGACGCCATCCGAAGCGGCGGATGTTTCCGAGGGCGCGCTGCGCCGCGTGAGCATGGAGGAAGCGGCGCGGTATATAGATATGCGCCGCGCCGCCGCGCCGCGCATGGCGCTGGCCGCATTTCTGTGCGTGGTTTCGCCGGTGACATTGATGCTGCTGGCTGCGCGCAGCGAAATGGCGGGCGCGCGCGTTACCGAAAACATGGCGGTGGGCATCGGACTTAGCGCGCTTTTCATATTGGCCGCGGTGGGCGTTGCGATATTTCTGTCCTGCGCGTCCAAGGTCAGGGAGTTTGAATTTCTGAACAGGGAGCCGTTTGAAACCGAATACGGCGTCAGCGGCATGGTGCGCGAGCGGCGCGAGCAGTTCCGCGCCCGGTATTCCCGCCTGACAATAATCGGCACGGTGCTTTGTATACTGTCGGCGGTGCCGCTGTTCGCGACAATTGGCATGAACGCCGACGGCGGCACGTATGTTACGGCGGTATGCGCGCTGCTTTTGATAGTGGGCGTGGGCGTGATGGCGTTCGTGTACGGCGGCGCGTATCAGTCGGCGCTGGATAAGCTGCTGGAGGAGGGCGACTATACCCGCCGCGAAAAGGCGCAGAGCGGCGTGCGCGATGCGGTCAGCATGGTTTACTGGATGGTGACCACGGCCGTATACCTTTTGTGTACGTTCAGCCCGGCAAGCCCCCTTACGCACAATACTAGCTGGGTAATATGGGCCGTGGCGGGCGTTTTGTACGGTGCGGTAATGATGGTTGTCCGGCTATGGGGCAGCCGCCGACACGACTGACGCTTAAATGATCGTAATGGGCGAGGAGTATGAAACGCCGCATTGTGCTCGCCGGGATCGCTTAACTATGGCTAAAAATAATGTGAGGGAGATCATATGGCGATTCCGTAAAAGAAGATATATCCGCGCGGCAATGGCGATTAGACGGCGTGTCCGCGCGCCCGATGCGCAGGCGATTTTCGGATGAAAAGACAAACGCGCTTATGAGCTGCGCTGACGGGACTGGCCGCGCGAGCGTATGAAGCGCAATATCGCCGCGCTCCAGGTGGGAAATATTGAAGAACTGGCTTAATGGGCGCATCTGCAGCCCGGCTCAGCTGCGGGGCGCTTTTTTAATTTCTCGCAAAAACTTGCGTTTCCGTTTCAAATGCGCGCACGTTTGGAAGGAAAAGCGCGCTTGAACGGCGAAATTTATTCTGTTTAGCGCGCCTAAATAACGCGCGCTTTGAAGGGGGAAAATTGCTGTATGTTTGAGCAAAAGTTTGACGGCATACTTACTTTGGTGAATATGCCCGCAAATGTCATGCACGCGGCCGAGCGTGAAGGCGCGCGCGTGAAGCATCACTTTACCGTCGAATGGGCGGCCAGCGACGCCGCAGCGTGCAAGACTCCCGCGCTGGAACTGCGCCTGAGCCGTCCGATAGTCGATATACAGTATCAGTGGCACAGCGGCTGCGGCGCGGACCGCTCACTCAAGGCCGACTGGTGCAGCCCTACGCTCAGCAAGATATCCTCGGGCTGTCCGCTTACGTGCTTCTTTAGCGACGACGGCGTTAACCGCCTGACCGTGGCGCTGGACGACTGCGTTACTTTGATAAGCCGTCAGATGGGCGTGCGCGAGGAGGACGCGACGCTCAGCATAAAGATAAAGATACCGCTCGACGCGACCGGCAAGCTGGAATCGTATTCGGTCACGCTGTGGCTGGACGAGACTGCCTGCCGCTATGAGGATGCCATCCGCGCGGTCAACGCATGGTGGGAGCAGAAGTATGAATCCATGCCTGTGCCTAAGGCGGCGCGTATGCCCATGTATTCGTGCTGGTACAGCTTCCATCAGAGCGTATACGCGCATGAAGTCGAGGCCGAGTGCGCGCGCGCAAAGGCGCTGGGCATGGACACAGTCATTGTGGACGACGGCTGGCAGACCGACGACAATTCGCGCGGCTATGCTTACTGCGGCGACTGGCAGCCCACGCCGGGCAAGATACCAGATATGCGCGCGCATGTAAAGGCGGTTCACGACCTTGGTATGAAGTACATGCTGTGGTACAGCGTGCCGTTCATCGGCAAGTATTCCCAGGCCGCAAGGCTGTTCGAGGGGAAAACGCTGGAATACATAGATTCGCTGGGCGCGTACACGCTCGACCCGCGCTATCCCGAGGTGCGCCAGTATCTGATTGATACGTATGTAAGGGCGCTTAAAGAATGGGACTTGGACGGCTTCAAGCTGGACTTCATCGACTCGTTCAGAATGCGTCCCGATACGCCCGCATGGCGCGAGGGCATGGATTACGTCGTGCTGGAGGACGCGGTGCGCCGCCTGATGATTGACGTGATGAAGGCATTGCGCGCGATAAAGGACGATATACTGATCGAATTCCGCCAGAGCTACATGGGCCCGGTAATGCGCGAATTCGGCAACATGATGCGCGTGGGCGACTGCCCCAATTCCACGTCCACCAACCGCGTGGGCATGGTCGATCTGCGCCTGACCAGCGGCAATACCGCGGTGCATTCCGACATGCTGGTATGGAATGTGAACGACAGCGTGGAGTGCGCGGTCGATCAGATCGAAAACGTGCTGTTTTGCACGGTGCAGGTTTCAGTACTTCTTGACCGCGTGCCTGAAAAGCATATCAGCGCGCTTAAATTCTGGCTGGACTTCATGCGCAGGGAGAATCACCTGCTGACCGAGGTGCCGCTGTACGCCGAAGCGCCGCAGATGCTTTACCCGCAGGTGAGCGCCATTGAGGACGGCCGCGGCGTAATCGCGGGCTACCTGAGCGGCTATTGCGTAAAGCTGCCCGCATCCAAACTCAGGGAGTGCTATGTGTTAAACGCGAACTCCGGCACTGAGCTTATGCTCAAGGCAGACAGCGCGGCCGACTGGAACATAGAGGTCATGGACTGCACCGGCGCGCACGTGCGTACCGAGCGCGTAAGCATATCGGGCATAACCGCGATAAACGTGCCCGCATACGGACTTATCCACATGACGAGGGAATGACAACAATGAAGAAGGAGCATCACGTTAAATGAGAAACGAACGACAAGGGGATATGACGCAGGGCAATCCGCTGCCGCTTATGGTGAAGTTTGCCATACCGATGCTTATCGGCGGCATATTCCAATTGCTGTATAACATGGTTGACACCGTGGTACTGGGGCGCTACGTGGGCGTAAGCGCGCTGGCCTCGATCGGCGTTACCGGCACGACTGTATTCGGCATTGTGCAGGGCGGCTGCGCGGTAATGAACGCCATATCGGTTGTGGCGGCGCAGTGCTTCGGCTCGGGCGACGACGACCGGCTCAAGCTGGTTGTGGGCAACTCGATATGGCTGGTGCTGATAACCGGCGCGGTGCTGGGCGCGGTGGGCTTCTGGGGCGCGCGTCCCATAATGCAGCTTATCGGCACGCCTGACGATATTATCGACGGCGCGGTGCTGTAC
>CAOKFD010000092.1:0-8712 GCA_948467645.1 uncultured Eubacteriales bacterium
AGCCAGCGGCGAAAGAAAGCAATCGCTGCTTCCTATATATAATTCTCCTAAAACGACCGAACTAAGAAACATTTGCGGGAGAATAGCCAATCGGCTTTTCTTTGGTTCTTTCTTTTCTACTGAAAAGAAAGAACACGTTCCCAATCATTCCCCCTGTCACCTAAGCCTAGGCGGTCTGATAGTAGGAGTTTGGGGATGACCCATCTGGTAGAAGGCTATGAAGCACATTATGGATGGGAAGATAGCGCATAGGATGAACATGGTGCCGAAGATTGTGCTTAGGAGGTAGAAGATGCCTGCTACGAGGATTAGGGGGCGCATTTTGCGTATTGCGCCGATCCAGTTTAAGATTGCGCCGATCGCCATGGGGGAGTTGACCAGGATGGTGCCTAAGATCATTTCGCGCCAGATGTCGGCCATGTTGGTGCCTTCCTCTATGTAATTGTTGATTTCGCCGCTGTTTATGTATACGTATATAGTATAGATAAATACGCCGATCATCATCAGACACATTATCGTGCCAACTACCGCGCTGCCGATTACCATCCAGCCGCGCTTGAATATCTTGTCCTGCTGCATATAGCCCCTCCGCAAAAATCGTATGATACTATTGTAACATCATTTGCCTTTCTGTCAATGACCCAATTGTGACGCACGGGTGATTTGTGTGGTATCGCACTATCATGCGCCTTTACACTTTTATCGCATAATGATCGCCGAAACGTATTTTATGCGACAAAAATACAAAGATATAAGGCAAATACACTATACGTAAGAGACATCGATGCTTGCAAAATGTTAAGGATGACTGTAAAATAGAGATAACGATTCCGAACGATGAGGAGGATTTATTAAATGCCTAAGATTACATTCATGGGCGCGGGCTCTACCGTGTTCGCCAAGAACGTGCTGGGCGATAGCATGATGACCCCCGCACTGGAAGAATCCACGATCGCACTGTATGACATCGACGCTGACCGCCTGAAGGAAAGCCGCCTGATGCTCGATACCATTAACCGTAATAACGGCTCTAAGGCTAAGATCGAAAGCTATCTGGGCGTGGAGAATCGTAAGGCCGCGCTCAAGGATGCTAACTATGTTGTAAACGCTATTCAGGTCGGCGGCTATGAGCCCTGTACCGTGACTGATTTCGAAATACCTAAAAAGTATGGCCTGCGCCAGACCATCGCCGATACCCTCGGCATCGGCGGCATATTCCGTACCCTGCGTACCGCGCCCGTGATGCTGGACTTCGCTCACGATATGGAGGAAGTCTGCCCCAACGCGTGGTTCCTTAATTATGTTAACCCCATGGCGATGCTCACCGGCACGCTCCAGCGCTATACCGGCATAAAGACCGTCGGCCTGTGCCATAGCGTTCAGGTGTGCGCCTCCACCCTGCTGGGCGAGCTGGGCATGAAGTACGACGATCAGGTTCAGTGGAAGATCGCCGGTATTAACCATCAGGCATGGCTGCTCGAATGCACTCGCGACGGTGTTGACCTCTATCCCGAAATCAAGCGCCGCGCATTGCTGTATAACGAGGGTAAGCTCGATATAGGCGCGACCTTCGAAGAATACCTCGAAAAGCGCTTCCCCGACGAAAAGCCCGAGGAAAAGTGGCTCGAACATATCCGCGAGGGCTATAACCTGTATAAGGAAAAGGGTCTGCACGGCGATATGGTTCGCCTGGAGCTGATGCGCCGCTTCGGTTACTACATCACCGAGTCCAGCGAGCATAACAGCGAGTATATGCCTTACTTTATTAAGAGCAAGTACCCCGAGCTGATCGAGCGCTTCAATATCCCGCTCGACGAGTACCCGCGCCGCTGCGTGCGCCAGATCGCCGATTGGGAAGCCCGCCGCGACGAGCTGCTGGCCGATCACGGCCTGACCCATAAGCGCTCCCGCGAGTACGCCAGCTACATCATGGAGGCCATGGAGACAAATAAGGCCTTCAAGTTCGGCGGCAACGTAATCAACCACGGCATGATCACCAACCTGCCCGACGAGGCGTGCGTCGAAGTGCCCTGCGTCGTCGATAAGAGCGGTATAGCGCCTACCTATGTAGGTGCGCTGCCCGAGCAGTGCGCGGCCCTGAACCGCACCAATATCAACGTGCAGCTGCTGACCATACAGGCCGTAATCACCCGCAAGAAGGATTACATCTATCAGGCGGCAATGCTGGATCCGCATACCGCGGCCGAGCTGTCGATAGACGATATAGTGGCCATGTGCGACGATCTGATCGAGGCGCACGGCGATTGGCTGCCTAAGTATAATTGATAGTGGTTTAGTATAGGATATGAATCGCCCCGCGTCATGAAAAAAGACGCGGGGCGATGTTCGTGTGTGCGGGAAAATCAATCGGACAGGTTGTGGCGTGCGGCGCGCTTCGACGCAATATCATATACCTCTTCGTCGGCCCTTACGCCAATTACAATTACCAGCATCTCACTTTCAGTTCGCTGTAACTTGTATACGACGCGCAGACCGGCCGCACGCAATTTGATTTTCAAAAGTCCGGCTAACCCTGTGCTGCCGTAATTGCCCAGCGACTTTCCATAGCCGTTTTCTTCGGCAGGCAGGGGATTTTGCTGGACTTTTTTGATGGCTTTGAGCACAAGTATACGCTGACTGCCGTCCAGCGCCTTCAGATCCTTTTCGGCCTCGGGCAGATAGCTTAGTTTCCAGCTCATTCTATATCTACCTCATCGAAGCCAGCCAGATCGTCTTCCGTGATGCCGAGACGGCGGTTCATTTCGGCTTCGGAAACTGTATTTTCAGGATTAAAATGAGCCATGCGCTCGGCGGCAAGCGCTGCAAGCCGCGCATCGTTTAACTCATCCATTAGCCGGATGTACTCGTCCGGGGAGAGCAGTACACATTCGGCGGTATTGTTTTTCATAACGACCTTTGCACCGCACTGCTTTACATCTTCAAATATCTTTCCGGCCAGCCCGCGGTTAAACTGCGTGATGGGTACGGTGTTCGTGATTGCACTCATAACGGAAGCCATAATATCAACTCCTTTCGATAGATATAGTATAGCATATGCGGATAAAATCATCAATCTATAAGTCGATATATTAACTGATAAGAATATTGTATGAGAGATGAGAAAAGTATATTCTGATTAGAGTGTGTCTCAAAAATTCCTTAATCTGCAATTTCGGCATCTTTTGCGCCATTTCTGCGTCATCAACCCTCGACTTAGCGCTGCTAAGCCTTCGGGTCTCTTCCTTGAACTGACACAAAATCTGCTCGAACTTGCGGATTTCCCTTTTTGAGACACACTCTAAAACAAATGCGGCTTCCGCTTTTAAGGCGAAAGCCGCAGCATAAATCTTATTCCTTATCCAACCATTCAGGCACACTGTCGTACTGAGTAAGTTCCTCAACGGTCTGCCGATGCACCATCAGCGCCGCCTTGCCGTCCTTAGCCAGCACAACCGCCGGTATCGGCACGCGGTTGTAATTGCTCGCCATCGCGTACTGATATGCGCCACTGGTGAACACGGCCAGTATATCGCCACGTTTGGGCGCGGGCAGCATCACGCTTTCGATCAGCGTATCTGTCTCGCACGAGCGGCCCGATATGCGCACCGGCTCCAGCTCAGTTTCGTTCATGCGGTTGGCAAGCGCCGCCTCGTACTCGGCATGATACAACGCCGGGCGCGGATTGTCGGCGAGTCCGCCGTCTATCGATACGTACTTGCGTATGCCGGGGATGATCTTTATCGCGCCCACCGTGTACAGCGTCACGCACGCCTCGGCTACGACCGAGCGGCCCGGCTCCACAAACAGCGCCGGTACGGGATAGTCATACGGCGCAATTGCGCTTTTCAGCGCCGCCGCTACGTGCTGTATCGATTCTTCCGGCTCGACCGGCGCGTCCGCGTCGGTGTAGTGTACCGAGAAGCCGCCGCCAAGATTCACCTCGGGCAGTACCGTGCCGGTTGCGTCGCGCAGTTTGGCCATCAGCGCGGCCACCTTCTTGCAGCCGTCGTCGAACGCGTTTAGGTCGAATATCTGACTGCCCAGATGCGTGTGTATGCCGCGCAGTTCAAGTCCGGGCTTTGCAAGTATCAGCTTCAGCGCGTCCAGCGCCTCGTCCGCGCCCACGCCGAACTTGGAATCCACACGCGCGGTCTGTATATAGGAGTGCGTGTGCGCGTCCACACCCGGGTTTACGCGCAGGAACACCATCTGGCGCTTGCCTGCCTCCGCGCACATCTCGGCGAGGCGTTCGATTTCCTCAGTGCTGTCCAGCACGATGCGCCCCACGCCCATGTCGAGCGCGGTCTGAAGCTCAATGTCGGTCTTGTTGCTGCCATGCACTATTATGTGTTCAGCCGGGAAGCCCGCCTTCTTGGCGACGTACAGCTCGCCCAGGCTTACGCAGTCCAGCCACATGCCGCACTGCTTCATAATGACAGCCATCGCCGTGGTCAAAAACGCCTTGCTGGCATACGCCGCCGCACCGCCGGGCGCATATTTTTTAAGCGCCTCGGTGTAGCCCGAACAGCGCGCGCGCAGATAATCCTCGTCGTATACATACAGAGGCGTGCCGAACTCGTGCGCCAATTCTACGCAGTCACAGCCGCCGATTTCCAGATGTCCCAGCGCGTTTATGTGAAGTCCTTTTCTTAAGTACATAAATATTCGCCTGCTTCCGCAAATATACAAGTCATGAGTACCATTATACCGTGATTTGCATATCTTGCAAAGCGACTTGGGACACTATTTACGAATACTCTACATTCAAATGCGGGCGGGGAGGACATAAAAAAGCGCTTCCTTTATAATCGGGAAGCGCCACATATTTACAGATACACCCAAAGCCTGAGCACACGCATAATCCCTTCGCCCACTCCGCGCACGCGCACATCCCGATCGACCACCGCGTCGATCTCGCGCAGTACCCGCTCGCCCAGCATCACGCGCACGCTGCCTACTACTTGGCCTTCGCTCAGCGGCGCGGTCAGCTTGTCGGGCAGAGTGCGCTCCAATCGTATCTCGGATGCGCCGCCGCGCTTAATCAGTGTCTCGCAGTCGCCCGCCAGTACTATGTTCACCTCAGACGGATCGCCGCCGATTACCGGGAAGTTCTGCTCCACAATGTCACCGCTCCTGGCCGCCTGATGCATCGTATAGTTGGCGAAGCCATGGTCGAGCAGCGCCGTCGCGTCGCTGAAGCGCTCCTTGGACGTGCCCGCGCCCAGCACCACCGCGATCAGCCGCATACCGCCGCGCTGGGCTGACGCGCTCATGCAAAAGCCCGCCTCGTTTGTAGAGCCGGTCTTTATGCCGTCGCAGCCCTCGTACAGCCTTGTAAGGCGATTTGTGTTGGTCAGCTGCGTTACGCGCCCGCCGGGGTGCACGAGTTCGTCCAGCCATATCGTCGAGTAGTCGAAGTATAGATCGTGCTTGATTACCTCGCGCGACAGCACAGCTATGTCGCGCGCCGTGGTGTAGTGCCCCGACGCGGGCAGGCCGGTCGAATTGACGTAAAGCGTGTCGGTCATGCCCAGCTCCTGCGCGCGGTGGTTCATCGCGTTGACCATACCCTCCTCCGAGCCGTACAGGTATTCGCCCATCGCCACGGTGGAGTCGTTGGCGCTGCCTACGATTATCGACTTGAACAGCTCATTCAGCTTGTACGTCAAGCCGGCGTCCAGCAACGCCTGCGAGCCGCCCATGCTCTCGGCGCGGCGGCTGACCGTAACGTCGTCGTCCAGCGCGCACCGGCCGTTTTCGATGGATTCAAGTATCAGCAGTATGGGCATAAGCTTGGTTACGCTGGCGACCGGGCGGCGCTCGTCCGCGGCCTTTTCGAATATGACGCGCCCGGTCGAGGCCTCCATCAGCAGCGCGGATTTGCTGCTTAAACTAAAAGGCACTGAATCCTCAATCGGCAATTGCCGCTCGCCTTCCGCGCGCGCGGCGATCGTCGCGCCGTTCGTGCCCACCAGTACCAGCATTGCGATGAGCAGGAGTATGCTTATCGTCGGCATCAGTTTTCTGGACATACGCAGTCCTCCCCGAAAATATCTGTTTATATATTTTACGATGGGGCGACTATGCGTATGACTGTAAAGGGCGTTAAGGCATAAAAAACGCGCCCCGCGGCAGTGCGAAAGACTGCTGCGCGGGCGCGCAGTTCGGCTGTATTTATGCGGCCTTATTCGACGGTGAAGGAGTCGAAATCATCGCCATCAGTATCGTTATTGTTGGAATTATCGGAAGACTTGTCATCCTTGGGCGCGTTATAGGGCGTGCGGGACGCGCCGTTTATCGTGTTGCGCATGGTGCGCTCTGCGCCGCGGGCATAGGAGCGTATCTTGCGGTCGCCCTCGGGATTGTTGTACTTCTCGATATGCACGCGGCATCCGGTCAGGAACATAAGCACCACGCTAAGTATTGCGAAGTAGGGCGCCATGAACACGCCCACCGCCAGATATATCACCGGCAGCCGCACCAACGTGTCGCGATCCTTTTCAATGACCAGCTTTATGCGCAGACCCTTTATAAACAGATCGACGGCGTTGTCCCAGAAGCTCTTTTGGCAGGCTTCCGGCTGAGGCTGAGGCTCGCTCCGGGGTGGGGCAGTGCGCGACTGGTTCTCGCCGCGCAACGCGCCGCTCTTTTCCAGCTCGATAAGCGCCCGACCTATGTCGCCGTCGTTGCGGTCGAGCAGCGCAACCGCCTGTTCATACGTAAGGTTGGCCTTCTGACGAAGGTATTCGATGTGCTTTATGTTATAGGATGCCATTGCCCTGAAGCCTCCTTGCCCGTCGGGTGCGGGGGATTAATACTGACTATAATCGTCGCCGCGCCAGAAGTGGGGCGCGCGCCTTACTCCGCGCTCAATCCTGATCGTGCAGCCGGTGAAGAACGCCAACAGCGCGCATATCAGCGCAGCATGAGGCGCGAAAATGGCCGCGATTATGATCAGCATGATCGGAAGGTTGATAAGAACTTCATTGTAACGAGTAACGGTAAGACGAGTATACATCGCATTTATCCTCTCTGCGCCAGTGGCGCGTTCGCTTTGCTCTTAAGTTGATGTCTGTATTATATATCAAAGCGGAGGACTTATCACGAGTACACGCTTAACCGTCGATTAGAGAAGGATGAGAAAGCGCCGGGCGGCGGGTAAGTATGCCGCGCCGCCCGGATTACATCGCAGATAGCGCGATTACATCTTCTCGGCCTTGTACTCCTCGCCCTTGGTGTCAACGGTGATGGACTTGATGCGCTGCTCGGCCACGGGGCGATCCTGGAAGCCCGTGCGCGTGGTGGCGATGCGGTCGACTACCTTCATGCTCTCGTCATCGGATACCTTGCCAAACGCCGCGTACTGGCCGTCCAGATGAGGCGCGTTGGCGTGCATTATGAAAAACTGGCTGCCCGCCGAGTTGGGGCTCATAGCACGAGCCATGGACAGCACGCCGCGGGTGTGCTTGAGCGTGTTCTGCTTAAAGCCGTTGGCCGCGAACTCGCCCTTTATCGAGTAGCCGGGGCCGCCCATGCCATTGCCGTTGGGGCAGCCGCCCTGAATCATGAAGCCTTCGATTACGCGGTGGAAGATCAGGCCGTCGTAAAAGCCCTTGCCCGCCAGCTCGACAAAGTTGGCTACGGTGTTGGGCGCGTATTCGGGGTACAGCTCGGCGCTGATTACGCCGCCGTCTTCCATGGTGATTTTGATGGTAGGATTGCTCATTGGATTGTCCTCCTAAAAAATATTTGAAGCGCCTTTCAAAAAATCGCCGATATGCGTTCGCACTGCGCATCGCCTTAAAATGGTTAAGGCAGCGCGCAGACCGAAACCGCATTTCGCTTCGTTCGGAAACGCGCCGTTATCGGAGCGCGGCTTACTTTATCTTTTCAGCCGTGTACTCCTGTCCGTTGGTCTCTACCCGTATGGTGGCGATGGTCTGGCTGTTGATGGGCTTGTCGGTGGAGTCCACGGCCACCTTGGACATCTTCTCGGCCACGGCGATGCTGTCGTCGTCCATCAGCTTGCCGAACGACGCGTATTCGTCGTCCAGATAGTCGGGCGCGTCCGCAACCACGATGAAGAACTGGGTTGAACCGGAATCGTAGTCGCCGCTCACGCGCGCCATGGACAATACGCCCTTGGTGTGCTTGAGTGTGTTCTGCTTAAAGCCGTTGTTGCCCATCTCGCCCTTGATGGTGTAATCCACGTCGGCCTTGCCCGCCGTGGACGCAAGCCCCGCCTGTATCACAAAGCCCTTGACTATGCGGTGGAAGCTGATTCCGTCGTAAAAGCCGGAATTGGCCAGCTCGATAAAGTTCGCCACGGTATTGGGCGCGTACTCGGGGTACAGCTCGGCCCGCATCACGTCGCCGTTTTCCATCGTTATCGTGGCAACCGGGTGGGGGGAGTCGGGGTCGGCCGTGGGCGAAGCGGTGTTTTCCACCAGGTTACAGCCGCCCAGCGTCAGCGCAAGCACCAGAGCCAGCATCATGGGGAAGAACTTTTTAAGCGTCTTGATTGCAGGCATTGCATCGTTCCATCCTTTGCTCATTTTGCGCGCGATCATGCGCGCGGCAGGCAGGCGCAAAGCTTACCTTATCATATTATATCGCGTTTCTTTGTCAATGAAAAGGCAAATTTATAAAGTTGCGCATTTGTAGAGCTACAATAGATGTTGGAAAGGACGAAAAAAGAAAAGAGATTTGAGA
>CAOKFD010000093.1:0-8509 GCA_948467645.1 uncultured Eubacteriales bacterium
TCTCAAATCTCTTTTCTTTTTTCGTCCTTTCCAACATCTATTGTAGCTCTACATTACGCCCCTGACGCACGCCGCAATTGGGCATTGTCTACCCCGCCCGGTCGTGCTATAATTAATCATGCGTACCTGAATAAAGGAGGGACTTTTTTAATGGCACTTCTGCACGTTGATTTTTTCTCCGATGTGCTGGGCATGTGTACTCAGATGGACGTTATACTGCCCGAGCGCACGCGCGGCCAGATAGGCATGGAGGGCAAGCGCGGCGACGGCAAGTACCCCACGCTGTACCTGCTGCACGGCATGAGCGACGACCAGACCATATGGCAGCGCCGCACGTCGATTGAACGCTACGCTTCCGAGCACGGCATCGCCGTCGTAATGCCCACCACGCAGCTGGGCTGGTACACCGATATGCACATAGGCTTTAAGTGGTGGACGTTCCTGTCGCAGGAACTGCCCGCGATATGCCGCTCCTTCTTCCCCTATATGTCGGACAGGCGCGAGGACACGTTCGCCGCAGGTCTGTCGATGGGCGGCTACGGCGCGCTCAAGTGCGGTCTGCTCGCGCCCGAGACGTTCAGCGCAGTCGCGTCGCTGTCGGGCGGCGTGGACGCGGTGGAGATCGCGTCCAATGATGCCATCAAGGGCAACGATGGGCTGTTTTTCGACATATTCGGGCCGGCAGACAAGGTAAAGGGCAGCGACAACGACCTGTTCGCGGTCGCCGAGCGGCTGGCAAAGCGCCCCGAAATGATGCCCAAGATATACATGTGGTGCGGCACGGAGGACTTCCTGTACCAGTCCAACCTGCGTATGCGCGACCATCTGCGCACACTGGGCTACGACCTCACGTATGAGGAAAGCCCGGGCGACCACCAGTGGAAGTACTGGGATGCAAAGATACAGACCGTGCTGGACTGGCTGCCGATAAAGCTGTAAGGAGGGTAAGCATATGGCACTGATTCACGTAGGTTTCTTTTCGCAGACGATCGGCATGTGCATGTCCTGCGACGTAATACTGCCCCAGCGCGCCACGCGCCAGATCGGCATGGACTCCGCCGCGACCGAGGGCAAGCACAAGGTGCTGTGGCTGCTGCACGGCATGAGCGACGACCAGACCATATGGCAGCGCCGCACGTCGATAGAGCGCTATGCCGCGCCGCTGGGGCTGGCGGTGGTCATGCCCGCGGTCAGCCTGTCCTGCTACGCCAACATGGCGCACGGCCGCAGGTATTACGACTATGTGGCCAACGAGCTGCCCGAGATAATGCGCGGCATGTTCCCGCTGTCCGACAAGCGCGAGGATAACTTCATCGCGGGTCTGTCGATGGGCGGCGCGGGCTGCATGAAGATAGGTCTGGCTAATCCCGACAAATACGGCGCGATAGGCTGCTTCTCGGCGGGCGCGATCAACCGCCATAAGGTACTCAGCCCCGAGCGCGCCGACATGATGAACATGGTGTACGGCACCACCAACATGGATGACCTTAACGGCACGGTCGAGGACGTATTCGGCTCGGCAAAGAAGATCGTTGAGGAAGGTCTGCCCTGCCCGCGCATATTCCACTCGATAGGCGCAAGCGACGGTCTGCTGGAATCCGCGCACGAGACGCGCGACTTCTTCACCGCCATACCCGGCAACCCGTTCGACTATCATTACGAGGAGCATCCGGGCGCGCATACGTGGGAATACTGGGACGAGCATATTCAGGACTTCCTCAAGTTCCTCAGCCTTGACAAGGTAAAGGACATACGCAACTAAACCGACGCGCTTTATCCCGCCCGCATTAAAACGCGGGCGGGAATATTGATAAACAATAAAGGCTGTTTTTTTCGGAGGTATTGCCAGATGTATCAGGCACTGTATCGCTCATGGCGGCCGACGCGCTTTGCCGACATAGTGGGTCAGCAGGCGATAGTGCGCACGCTGCTCAATCAGATAAAAAGCGGGCGCATATCTCACGCATACCTGTTCTGCGGCAGCCGCGGCACGGGCAAGACCTCCACGGCCAAGACGTTCGCGCGCGCGCTCAACTGCCTTGACCCGCACGACGGCGAGCCGTGCGGCGAATGCGCCGCCTGCCGCGACGAACAGACGGGCGCGTCCATGGACGTATTGGAAATCGACGCCGCGTCCAACAACGGCGTGGACGAGATCCGCGACCTGCGCGACAAAATCATGTACCCGCCCGCGATAGGCAAGTATCGCGTGTACATAATCGACGAGGTGCATATGTTAAGCGCGGGCGCGTTCAACGCGCTTCTAAAGACGCTGGAGGAGCCGCCCGCACACGCGGTGTTCATACTGGCCACGACAGAGCCGCAGAAACTGCCCGCGACGATACTGTCGCGCTGTCAGCGGTTCGACTTCCACCGCATACGCGCCGAGGTGATTGTGGAGCACCTGCGTCACATACTGGACACGATGAATATTTCGGCTGCGCCCGAAGCGCTGGAGCAGATCGCTCTGGCGGCTGAGGGCGGTATGCGCGACGCGCTGAGCATACTGGACATGTGCATAAGCTATGCTCAGGGCAGCGTGGACGAGGGCGTGGTCAGTCAGGTGCTCGGCACCAGCGGGCGCGCGTTTATGTTCGAGTTTGCGGACGCGCTGCTTGAGGAAAACGCGGCGGGCGCGCTGGAGCTTACCGACCGGCTGATGCGCGAGGGGCGCGACGTGCAGGTATTCCTGCGCGAGATTATTGCGCATTTAAGGGCGCTCATGATGGTGCAGATCGTGGGCGACGACGCGGCGAACCTGCTCGAAATCACGGGCGAGGACGCACAGCGCATGAGTGAGCAGGCCGGCAAGGCCTCGCCCGAACGGCTGATGAGCGTGATGGACATATTCCTGGACGCGGAGCGCGATTCGCGGTATGTCAGTCACGGGCGTGTGCTGCTGGAGATGGCGATAACGCGCGTGTGCCGCCGGGGCAAGGTGGAGGACATAAGCGGACTATTGACGCGGCTTGACCAATTGGAGAAGCAGATTGCGTCTGGCGCAGTCGCTGCGCCTGCGGACAAGTCTGCGCGCGCGGCCAAGTCCGCACCCGCCGCACAGCCTAAGCCCAAGCCCGCGCCGGTAAACGGCGACGACGCGGCCAAGTACAAGGCCGCGATGGACATGGTTAAAAAAAGCGCGATGGACATATTCGCGATAGCGCGGCGCGGCGAGTTCCGCCAGGTGCGCGGCGACGACGTGATCGCGGAGTTCGCACCGGCGGCGGTGGCGTTCGCGGACATAATGAACCAGCCGAAAAACGCCGACCGCATGAGCGGCTTTTTGACCGACTGCTTCGGGCGCGAGGTGCATTACAAGGCCATGATTCAGGCGGTCGAGCCGCCGCGCGCTCAGGCGGGCGATCTTGGTCCGATATACGACGCGTTCGGGCGCGAAAACGTGCAGGTTATCGACGATCAATAGAATCCTTAGCCGCGATTTATGCCTCAGACAAAGCAAATGCGGCCGGACAAAACAACCATGCAATCTGGAGGACTAAACCAAATGAAAATATTTATAAGCTCCGATATTGAGGGCACCGCCGGTATAGTCGATTGGAAGGAAACCGAGCTGAGCGAGCGCGTGGGCGATTACTTCCGCGAGCAGATGTCGCGTGAGGTCGCGGCGGCGTGCCGGGGCGCGCTGGCGGGCGGCGCGGACGATGTGCTGGTCAAGGACGCGCACGACTACGCGCGCAACATCGACCCCACCGTACTGCCCGAGGAAGTCAAAATTCTGCGCGGCTGGACGCGCGACCCGTACATAATGATGGCGGGCATAGACAAAAGCTTTGCGGGCGCGTTCTTCACCGGGTATCATTCGGGCGCGGGCATGGACACAAATCCCCTGTCCCACACGATGAACCTTAAAAACAACTATGTGCTCATAAACGGCGAAAAGGCGTCCGAGCTGTACATAAACATGCTCAGCGCGTCGTATAACGGCGTGCCGTCGCTGATGGTCACGGGCGACGAGGGTCTGTGCAATTGGGCCGCGAAGAAGAATCCGGGCATGGAGACAGTCGCGGTCAGCCACGGCATAGGCGGCGGCAGCGTGTCAATCAGCCCCAAGCTGGCCGTCAAGCGCATCGAGGATGCCGCCAAGCGCGCGCTGGACAAGGATATAAGCAAGCTGGTACTGCCCCTGCCCGACAAGTTCGACATAGAGATTTGCTTTAAGGAGCACATTAACGCGCTTAAGGGCAGCTTCTATCCGGGCGTTACCCGCACAAGCACCAATACTGTCTGCTTCCATACCAACGACTGGTACGAAGTGCTGCGCACTCTGTTCTACATACTGTAAGCGATTGGGAGGATGTACATATGAATAAGCCAAAGGCAGTCAAGCCCGGCGACACGCTGGGATTGGTGGGGCCTTCGGGCGCGATACGCACCGACGACGGACTGGAGCGCGCCATAAAGGTACTTAAGGACTTCGGGTACAATGTAAAGGTGGGCGCAAGCGCGGGCGCGCGTTACGGGTATCTGTCGGGCACGGACGAGCTGCGCGCAAAAGACCTCAACGACATGTTCATGGACGACGAGGTGGACGCTATAATCTGCACCAAGGGCGGCTACGGCACGCCGCGCATACTCGACCGGCTGGACTTCGACGCAGCGAAAAAGCACCCCAAGCTGTTCCTGGGCTACAGCGACATAACCGCGCTGCTGCTGGCATACGGCAAGTACGCGGATCTTGTCACGTTCCACGGCCCTATGCCCTCGTCCTGCATGTCGAACGGCGACTTCGACGAGTATTCCAAGGCGCACTTTTTGAAGGCAATATCCTCTACCGAACCTCTTGGCGAGATGCGCAACTGTGCGTGTCAGAAGCTTAACTGCCTAAACGCGGGTCAGGTGCGCGCCCCGATGGTGGGCGGCAATCTGTCGCTTGTCGAGGAAACGCTGGGCACGCCCTACGAAGTGGACTGCCGCGGCAAGATACTGTTTTTAGAGGACGTGGGCGAGCGCACCTACCGGCTGGACGGTATGCTCAACCACCTGCGCCTGGCGGGCAAGTTCGACGACTGCGCGGGCATAGTGCTGGGCGACTTCACCAATTGCACCATGGAGTACGAGAATTTCAGCTTCACGCTGGACGAGATACTGCGCGACATAGTTCTGCCCTGCGGCAAGCCAGTGATGAGCGGCCTGTGCGCGGGTCACGGCCCGCACAAGCTCACGCTGCCGATGGGCATCGAGTACGAGCTGAACGCGACCGAGTGCAAGCTGATTGCGCTGGAAAGCGCGTTGGTGTAAGCGCATGTGGTCTGATTTGACTTTCAGACGGTTAACCAAGACAACCGACCCGGCGTTCGCGCGCGCGATGCAGCTATACGAAATCAGCTTTCCGCTGCATGAGCAGCGCCTGCCCGAGTCGCAGCGCCTGATAATGAGCCACCCGGAATACCACTTCGACGCGATATTCGACGGCGGCACGTTCGTGGGCGACATGCTTTACTGGCGCACGGACCTGTTTGCGTATGTGGAACACTTCTGCATTGAGCCGAACCTGCGCGGGCGCAGGTATGGCCAGCGCGCGCTGGAGGCGCTGTGCGCGCAGTGCGGCCTGGTCATACTGGAGATAGACCCGCCGGTTGACGAAATATCGATACGGCGCAAGGGCTTTTACGAGCGCTGCGGGTTTAAGGAAAACCCATACGCGCACGTCCACCCGGCGTACCGCGAGGGCTTTAGCGGGCATGAGCTCAAAATAATGAGCTGGCCGCGCGCCATAACCCCGGCCGAATACGACCGCTTCAACGCCTACCTTATATCACGGGTAATGGGGCAGTAAGCTCGGCTCATTAAACAACAAATGCGTTTAAACAGCATCGCCGCCGCATGGAAGCCTGCGCTTGCCATGCGGCGGCGATCTATATATGCGGCTCGGCAAGGCTCTGTCAGTCCTGCCCGTTAAGGTAATCCAGCACCAGCCGCGTCTGAAGCTCCGCGCCCAGCGGCAGCACGCGCTCGTCTATATCCATTTCGCTGGTATGCAGCTCGGGCCAGGTCTTGGCGGCCTCGGCGCTGGGAGCCATGCCTATGTGATAGAACGCGCCCGGACGCTCCCGGCAGAAATACGAGAAGTCCTCCACGCCCAGCGAGGGCGCGTCCTTAATATGCACATGCTCCTCGCCCAGCACGCTGCGCAGAAGTTTCAGCGTGCGGTCGACCGCGTCCTTGTCGTTTATCAGCGCGCAATAGCTGGGACGCATAGCGCACTCGGCGCGGCCGCCCATCGCCGCGGCTATGCCTTCGCTTACGCGCACTATCTCGGTGCGCATCTGCTCGCGGGTTTCGGGGCTTATCGTGCGCAGCGTGCCGTTCATGTGCACCTCGTCGCACACTATGTTGCCCGCGGTGCCGCCGCTTATCATGCCTATCGATACCACGGTGCTGTCCAGCGGCGACGTGCGGCGGCTGACCTGCTGCTGCAGGGCGGTAATTATCTGCGCGGCGATGGCTATCGCGTCCACGCCCAGATTGGGGCGCGCGCCGTGCGACTTTTTGCCATAGACGGTTATGTCTATCTCGTCGCTCGCGCCGTTCAGCGCGCCGTAACGCGTCTCCACATCGCCCACCGGCATGTAGGGCATTACGTGCAGGCCCAGCACGTAATCCACATGCGGGTTCTCCATGCAGCCCAGCTTTATCATCTTCTCCGCGCCGCCGTCGGTTTCTTCGGCGGGCTGGAAGAACAGCTTCACGTTGCCCTTGAGTTCCGAGCGCATTTCATTAAGCAGTTTGCCCGCGCCCAGCAGTATCGTCGTGTGCGCGTCGTGGCCGCAGGCGTGCATCTTGCCGGGCGTGCAGGAGCCGTACTCGCGGCCGGGCTGCTCGGTCAGCGGCAGCGCGTCTATGTCTGCGCGCAGACCCACTGTCTTGCCGGGCCTGCCGCCGCGGATTATGCCTACGACCGCGGTATAGTTTGGGTATTCGTGATGCTCTATGCCGTATTCGTCCAGCTTGCTTATTATGAACTTCTGGGTTTCATATTCCTCGTCGCCCAGCTCGGGATGCATGTGTATGTGTCTGCGAGTCTTTATCAGCTCGGGCGCAAGCGCCTGTGCCCGCGCGCGCAGTTCGTCGTTTATCATATTTACCCGCTCCTCGCCTGTTTTATTTTAAGGCATTCAGCGCCGCAGTCTGAAACGCGCATTCTGTTAAAAAGTCCATGCTCGCTCAGGCAGCGCGATTTTCAGCCGCACAGCGCACCTGAACTGCCTATTCCATATAGTCCAGCACTTCGACCACTTCGCCGCCGCGCATGTACAGCCTGGGCACGCGCGCCGTCACGCGCGATATGGCCTCGTTGCGGTTGGTATCCGACCAGTCGGCGTACTCCATTATGGGCACCTCGCGCCCGCCGAACAGCGTTACCTCGTCGCCCACGCTTACGCCCTTAACATCGGTCACATCGGCCATCATCTGATCCATGCACGCCAGTCCCGCCAGTTTGCAGCGGTCTCCGCGTATCGACACTTCGCCGTTATACTTGCTGGCCGCGCGCGCATAGCCGTCGCCGTACCCGGCGCAGATCGTGGCCAGCGTGCTGGGGCGTTCGGCCCTAAATAGGAAGTCATAGCCCGCGCCCTCGCCGATTCCGAGATGACTCAGGTGCGTGACGCGCGCCTTCAGCGTGGCAATCACCGGCTCCTTAGTTATCGGGTCGTCATAGCGCGATGGCCACACGCCGTACAGAAACGCGCCCACGCGCACCATGTCTCGCTGATGCTCGGGATAGCGCACCATGCCTATGCTGTCGTCTATGTGGGCATAGCGCGGCGATATGCCGTGCGCACGCAGGTATTCGACCGCCGCGTCGAACAGCGCGAACTGCTTCATATCCTCGTCATGGTTGACCAGGGCCAGATGCGAATACACGCCCTCCAGCTTTAGCCCCTTCATGCCCAGTATGCGCGCGATTTCGGGAAGTTTTTCCTCGCGGCAGTCAAAGCCCAGCCGGTGGAAGCCGGTATCCAGCTTGGCGTGAACGCGCAGGCCGCACTCGGCCGCCTTAACCGCCTGCCTTTCCGTCCATATCGTGCATATCAGGTTAAGGCGCGCCGCGTCGGGCATGTCGTCAAGCGGCGTGTCGCCCAGTATCATTATCTCGGCGTCCGGCAGTATGCGGCGCAGACGCTTTGCCTCGCTCAGGCAGGCCACGGCCAGCACGTCCGCGCCCGCCTTAACCAGCTCGCGCGCGATTACCTCCGCGCCCAGGCCGTATGCGTTGGACTTTACCACCGCCGTCAGCGCGCATTTATCGCCGATTATCTGGCGGCACTTGCGCACGTTGCGGTCGAGCGCGTCCAGATCGACCTCCAGCCATGCGCGGCGTTTATACTTTGACGCATCCATATATACATCGCTCCAGAGGGCGGCAGCACGCCGCCTTATAATTATTCACCGCACATATCATAACCCCGCCGGATAAGTTTGTCAACCGCGCTAGAGTGTGTCTCAAAAAGGAAAATCCGCAAGTTCGAGTGGATTTTGCGTCAGT
>CAOKFD010000094.1:0-8472 GCA_948467645.1 uncultured Eubacteriales bacterium
TCGATTTTTCTTTGGTTCTTTCTTTTTTTCTAAAAAGAAAGAACACGTAACCCCCCGTCCTTCCCCCGTCACCCCTCCGCCTTCTTCATTAAGCAAGTAAACGTAGACCCCGCGCCCGGTTCGCTTTTCAGCGTTATTTGCCCGCCGTTGTTCATTACTATGTGCTTTACTATGGATAGGCCCAGACCAGTGCCGCCGCTTTTGCGGGAACGGGACGGGTCTACTCGGTAGAAGCGCTCGAATACTCGCAATTGCGATTGCTCGTCTATGCCTATGCCGTTGTCCGAGACTTCTATTAGGCCGTCCGCTACGTGTAGCTTTACCCAGCCGCCCTCTACGCCGTAGCGAATTGCGTTGTCCACTAGGTTGTAGATCAGCGTCCAGATCTCGCGCGGCGCTCCTTGCATTTTGCCCGAGCCGCTTTGCTCGATTGTTATGTTGCGCGCCGAGGCTAATTGGTCAAGCGATTCCTTTACCTCGCGCGACATCTGGCCTAAATCAATTACTTCCTCTGCCGCGTGCGTGTCGTCCTCCAGCCGCGATAGGTAGAGTATGTCGTTGATTACGCCTAACATGCGGTCGCTCTCGGTCGCTATGCGATTTAGGTATTCGCGCTGCTTTTCCGGATCGGTTACACAGCCCACGCTCATCAGTTCCGCAAAGCCCTTGATCGACGTGAGCGGCGACTTTAATTCGTGCGACGCGTTGGCCACAAAGTCCGTGCGCATACGCTCCGTGCGGCGTACCTCGTTCATGTCCGTTTGTAGCTTCTCTATGCGGCACGCCACGCCCTGAAGTACCGGCTGAAGCTCCTCAAATGTGTCCACGCTCAGCGGCCGGCCGCTGACCAGCATGTCGTCCAATGCCTGTATCGCCTGAGTGAACTTCGCCGAAAAGTGACTGGCAAATATCGCCGTGCCCATGCATAGCAGTACCGCCAGCACTATCATTATCGGCAGCATGTCGTATAATACCGCATAGGCGGACTGACTCAGCGTGCTCAGGCGCAGTACGCAGTCCCCGATGCGCCGCGCACAGTATATCCTGCTGGAGCCCACGCTCTCGCTGGTGCGCTGCGCATAGCCCGTCTTGCCCTCCAGCGCCTTTTTGAATTCCTCGCGGTGCGCGTGGTTCTCTATCGTGCCCGACGCTTCCGAATCGTATATTACGCTGCCGTCCAGACCGATAAGCGTCGCGCGCACGCCCGACTGCGCCGCGCTTATGGCGAGCTGCTGCTCGTCATCAATGCCATCTGAATACAGCGACTCGGCCATGTCCATCATGGACGTGAGCTTGCTGCGCGCCGCCTCGATCGACGCGCCCGCAAACTCCGCCACACTGCCTGCCAGCATGACCAGCACTATCACAAGCGCCGTGCATTCAAATGCGCGGCGCAGATATTTTTTCATGCGTCATCACCCTTGCTTAGCTTGTAGCCGTAGCCGCGCACCGTCTGTATGTAGCGCGGCCGCTCGGCACTATCGCCCAGCTTCTGCCGGAGCGAATGTACGTGGAAGTCCACCGTGCGCGTGGTGTCGCCCTCAAAATTGTAGCCCCATACCTGAGTAAGCAGCTGGTCGCGGCTCAGGACTAACCCGGCGTTTTTGTACATGTACTCCAGCAGCTCAAATTCCTTGAACGTCAGCTTGACCTCCTTGCCGCCGCGCCGTACCTCGCGCCGGCCAAAGTCGATCTCGTTGTCGCCCAGGCGCACCGCGCCCGCCGCCGCGGGGACGCGCCTGAGCGCCGTCTTGACCCGCGCCTGCAATTCCAGTACGCCGAAGGGCTTTGTTATGTAGTCCTCCGCGCCCATCTCAAGGCCGCGCACCTTGTCCAGCTCCTCGCCCTTGGCCGACAGTATTATGCACGGAATCGCCGACGTGCTGGGGCGTGCCTTCCACTCGGACAGCAGCTGCAGCCCGTCCTTGCCCGGCAGCATTATGTCGAGCAGCAGCAGATCCGGCGTTTCGCCCGCGCTTACCAGCTTTTCCAGCGCCTCGCCCGATTCCATAGTGCGCACTTCGTGCCCCGCCGCGCTCAGTACCGCCGCGATAAGCGCGGATATGCTCTCGTCATCCTCAACCACATAAATTCTGGACATATGTCCTCCTTTGTAATATGCCGTGCGCGCTTACAGTATCCGCTGATGCTTGTGCATACCGGTTACTAAAAACTCCACCCATTCGGCAATGTTCTGCGCATGGTCGCCTATGCGCTCAAGGTACTTGGCTATCATGAAAAAGTCCAGCCACAGCGCCGCTTCGTCCGGCTTTTGCGTTATGCGCCCGGTCAGCTCGCTGCGCGCCATGGTGAACAGCCGGTCTATCTCGCTGTCCGCGTCGCTTACCGCGCGCGCCAGCTCCAGATCGCGCCCTATGAACGCGTCCATGGCCTTCGATACCATTATAACGCATTTATCGGCCATGGTATAGAGTATATCCGGCCCTTTTTCGTCCGTGGGTATGTGGGTGAGTATTTCGGATATGTCCGCGCCCTGATCGCTGATGCGCTCCATGTCGGTTATCATTTTAAGCGCCGTCGATATTGTGCGCAGGTCGCCCGCGACCGGCTGTTCGCTGAGTAATATCCGCATACTCTGGCGCTCTATCGTCAATTCCAGCTCGTTGGCCACGTGGTCGTTTTCAAATATGCTGCGCGCCAGCTCCCGGTCGCCGGTGCGCAGCGCCTTCATCGCGTCGTTTATCACGTTTACCACGAATTTGCTCATCTTGAGCATCTCTGCTTCCAGCTCGCTCATCTCGCGCTCGAATTTATTGCGCATGGGATTGCCTCCTTTTATTTTAAGTCGGAATGACAGGCCGTGATTCATGCCTGCCCTTAAAATAACCCAATCAGCCGAAACGTCCAGTTATATAGTCCTCCGTGCGCTTGTCGGCGGGATGCGCGAATATGTCCAGCGTGGGCGCGCATTCCACCATCTCGCCGTGCAGGAAGAACGCCGTCTGGTCGCTTATGCGCGCAGCCTGCTGCATGTTGTGCGTGACTATAACTATTGTGTACTGACCCTTGAGCTCGTTTATCAGGTCTTCTATGCGGCTGGTCGAGATCGGGTCGAGCGCGCTGGTCGGCTCGTCCATAAGCAGCACCTCGGGCGCGACCGCGAGCGCGCGCGCTATGCACAGGCGCTGCTGCTGGCCGCCCGAAAGCGCCAGCGCGCTCTTTTTAAGCCTGTCCTTTAATTCGTCCCATATCGCCGCCTGCCTAAGGCTCTTTTCCACAATGGCGTCCAGCTCGCCGCGCGCGCGTATGCCGTGCGTGCGCGGGCCGTAGGCCACGTTGTCGTATACGCTCATCGGGAACGGATTGGGCTTTTGGAACACCATGCCCACGCGGCGGCGAAGGTCGTTCACGTCGATATTGCCGTATATGTCCACGCCGTCCAGCGCCGCCCTGCCCGTGATCTTGACGCCCGGCACCAGATCGTTCATGCGGTTGAGCGACTTTAGCAGCGTGCTCTTGCCGCAGCCCGACGGCCCTATCAGCGCGGAGACCTCGTGCTCAGGCATACCGATGTTTATGTTCTTCAGCGCGTGAAAGTCGCCGTAGTACAGATTAAAGTCCTTCACATCAATTTTCATTTATCTTGCCTGCCCTTCTCTCCATCCAGCTCGCAAACAGGTTTATGCCCACCACCAGTATCAGCAGCACCACGCCCGAGGCAAACGCCGTCTCACGCCCGGTCATGCCGCCGTCGCGCGTGTTTATGTACATGTGTACCGCCAGCGTGCGCGACGAGCTGAGCAGGTTCGCGGGCATCTGCGCCACCGAACCCATTGTGAACAGCAGCGCCGCCGTCTCGCCCACTATGCGCCCCGTGGCCAGTATGAACGACGATATTATGCCCTTCATCGCGCTGGGCAGCACCACGTGCATTATCGTGCGCAGCTTGCCCGCGCCCAGCGCCAGGCTCCCTTCGCGGTACATGTCGTTTACAGACAGTATCGCTTCCTCGCTGGTGCGGATTATCGTGGGCAGCACCATTATCGATATGGTAAGCACGCCGCATATCACCGAGTAGCCCAGCCCCAGTGCCGTGCCGAAAAACAGCGCGCCGAACAGGCCGTATATTATGGAAGGTATGCCGCTGAGCGTCTCGGTCGCGAGGCGTATCGCGCTGACGAGCGGGCTTTTGCGGCGCGCGTATTCGCACAGGTATATCGCGCAGCCCACGCCCAACGGCCCCGCGATCAGTATCGACAGCGCCGCCAGCTCCAGCGTGGACACTATGGCAAAGCCCATCGACGGGTTGTCCGCCGAGTATGCGCCAAACAGCAGGTTCCAGCTAATGTGCGGGATGCCGTTTATGCATATATAGGCGACTATCGTAAGCAGACTGCCCACCGTTATGGCTATCGCGATATAGCACAGCCACCTGAGCAGCGCGGACTTAATCCCGCGTCTGCGCCTGAATGCCTGAATATGGCTTTCGGAGTTTAGCATCGATTGAGCGTTCATTTAGCCGCGCCTCCCTTTACCGGCGTTTCCTTCCTCTCGGCGGTAATCAGCCCCAGCGCCGCGTTGAGCAGCAGTATGAACACGAACAGCACCGCGCCCGTTGCGATAAGCGCGTCGTAATGCAGGCCCTCGGCATAGCCCATCTCGCTGACTATGTTCACGGTCAGCGTGCGCACCGATTTGAATATCGTGGTTGGCAGGATGTTGCTGTTGCCCGCGACCATGCCCACGGCGATGGTTTCGCCAATCGCGCGGCCCATGCCTAGCACTATCGACGTGACTATGCCGCGCCGCGCGGCGGGCACCAGCACGCGGAATACCGCTTCTTCCTTAGTCGCGCCCAGCGCAGCCGCGCCCTCGTAATAACTGCCCGGCAGCGCGCGCAGTGCGTTTTCGCTTATCGTGATTATCGTGGGCAGAATCATGAGCGCCAGCACCACCGACGCGGCCAAGACGCTATTGCCATTGCCGGGGCAGTGGTTTGCGATAAACGGCACGACGATCATCATGCCGAAAAAGCCGTATATTATGGAAGGTATGCCCGCCAGCAGCTTTACGCACTGATTGACCAGTCCGTATATCCGCCTGGGGCAGAAGTACGCCATGAATATCGCCGCGCCCAGTCCCGCCGGCACGCCCAGTATGAGCGCGCCGCCCGATACGTACAGACTGCCGATTATCATGTAGAATATGCCGAACTTCTGCGGGTCGTTATTGGGCTTCCACGCCGTACCGCTCAGGAAGTTCCACAGTCCGATCTGGCTGATGGCGGGCCATGCGCCCCTGAATATGAACACGCATATGCACCCCACCGCCGCAAGCGATACCAGCGACGTTATGAAAAACCCCGCCCGCGCCGCGTTTTCCTTTGCGCGCGCGCTGCCTGCATTCTGTTTCACCGAATCATCTCCTCATTATCCGGTCGTTTCTTCACTTTCTCATTGCTACGCCGTTATTGTATTCTCACGCGATTTGCGGTTTGATTGGCATATGTAAGACGTGGGTAAGCCGACATGGACTTAAAAAAATATGATATGACGCGCGAAATCCGGCTTTCGTTGCGCCGAAACTCATGTATTATGTTGTATAGGCGTTAAACATCGTCTGTATAGCGCTAAATATTGCGTATGCGCTTGATTTCGTCATAGATTCGTAATAAAATGATACCTGTACGAAAGATATGCGCGCCCAAGCTGCGCGCCTTACCATAAACACCGACAATACTTGGGAGGCAATGGCGAAATGAATAATATAAAATGCGGCAAGCGGATAAAGAATATTACGGCGCTGGTACTGGCGGCCGTGATGTCTGTGGGCATGGCAGGCCCGCTGCCCGCGGCTGCATCGGGCGATACGTACACCGTAAACGTATCGTCGGTCAATATACGTTCATCCGCGTCTACCGACGCCAAGGTAATCACGCGCGCCAGCCGGGGAGAAAATGTGGAAGTAACCGGCACGAGCGGCGACTGGTACAAGGTAAAGTACAAGGGCGACACCGGCTATATCCGCAAGGACATGCTGGTTGAGGGCACTTCGGCGACGTCCAGCAGCTCCTCGCCCACGGCGAAAGTCACGGGCAGCTCGGTCAACATCCGCAAGTCCGCGTCCACGGGCGCAGCGGTACTCAAGCGCGTTGAAAAGGGCACGGTGCTCGAGGCGGTATCGATCTCGGACGGCTGGGTAAAGGTCAAGTACTCGGGCGTGACCGGCTATGTGAGCGCGGACTATGTAAAGGTATCCGGTCTTAGTTCTTCCTCGGGCAGTTCTGAGACGCTCAAGGAAATGGACTCCCAGGGCGCGATCAACGCCAGCGAGGTAAATGTACGCGAGGGCGCGGGCACTTCCTCAAGCAAGATGTATTCCCTGTCCAAGGGCGCGTCGGTTGACGTGACGGGCATAAAGGGCGACTGGTACCGCGTGCACACTTCCAAGGGCACGGGCTATGTGCTGGCGAAGTATGTGACGCTGGTTTCGGATTCCAACTCCACTGCCGCGTCGGACAGCACGTCGGAATCGCTCAAGGAAATGAGCGCGATGGGCACGATCACGGCGGGCGGCGTAAACGTGCGCAAGTCGGCCAGCACGTCGGCCAAGGCGCTTTACAAGCTGGGCAAGGGCGACGACGTTAGCGTTACGGGCCGTCAGGGCGATTGGTACCGCATAAAGACCAGCGAGGGCACGGGCTTTGTAAAGGGCGATTATATAAAGGTAGATACTTCTTCCTCATCGTCCAGCGACAGCTATACGGTCAAGGACATGACCGGCTCAGCGAGCATAACCGGCAGCAGCGTGAACGTGCGCAAGTCGCCGTCCAAGGATGCGGCCAAGGCGTACCAGCTGGACAAGGGCGCGAGCGTGACCATAACGGGCATATCGGGCGACTGGTATCGCATCAAGACCGGCAAGGGCGAGGGCTTTGTAAAGGGCGACTTCCTTGAGATGGACGTTGTTGTTAGCAACTCGCTTAAAGAAGGCATGAAGGACAGCAGCGAGGTCAAGGCGATGCAGGCGCGTCTGATCGAGCTGGGGTATCTTACCGGCAGTGCGGACGGCGACTTTGGCGCGAGCACCAAGGCGGCGCTGATTGCCTTCCAGAAGAACGCGGGTCTGACTGCGGACGGCATTGCGGGCGCGACCACCATCAAGGCGCTCAATTCGTCCAGCGCGCCCAAGGCGAGCGCGAGCGCGACCACGGCGCCCACGAGCAGCCCCGAAACCAATTACACCACGCTGAAGCAGGGTTCCAACGGCGAGTCGGTCAAGAAGCTGCAGAAGCGTTTGATCGAGCTGGGGTATCTTACCGGCAGTGCGGACGGCGACTATGGCCGTGCGACCACCGATGCGGTTAAGGCGTTCCAGAAGCAGGCGGGTTTGACTGCGGACGGCATAGCGGGCGCGTCCACTCAGAAGGCGGTTTACTCGTCGGACGCGAAGTCGAAGAAGACCGAAGCGGACGAGATTGAGGATCAGCTGGATTCGATCAAATCGACGCTTTCGATGGGTTCTAGCGGCAGCGAGGTTACTTCTCTGCAGAAGCGTCTGATAAACCTTAACTATATGAGCGGCAGTGCGGACGGCAGCTTTGGCGCCAAGACGCGCGATGCGGTAATGCTATTCCAGAAGCAGACGGGTTTAACGGTAGACGGCAAGGCCGGCAAGACGACTATCAGCAAGCTATTTGCGTCGAGCGCGGAGAAGTACGACGGCAAGACGACTATCAGTTCATCGTCCTCGTCGAGCAGCTCGGGCAGTTCGTCCTCGTCGAAGTCGGGTGTAATCCTGGCGGACTGGTGGACGAGCGACATACAGAATGTCTACTCTCGCGGCACGATCGCGACTGTAACCGACGTTAAGACGGGCATCAGCTGGAAGGTAAAGCGTCGCGGCGGCACGAACCACGCCGACACCGAGCCTTTGACCGCAGAAGACACCGCCAAAATGAAGCAGGCCTACGGCGGCAGTTGGTCGTGGAACCGCCGTGCAATCTGGGTAACTGTAAACGGCAAAACCTACGCCGCATCCCAAAACGGTATGCCCCACGCCGTATACAGCATCACCGACAACAACTTCAACGGCCACTTCTGCATCCACTTCCTCAACAGCCGCACCCACACCGGCAACCGCCTCGACAGCGCTCACCAGAGCTGCGTTAAGGCCGCTTACTCGGCGGGGAACTAAGGGTACGAGGGGTACGTGTTCTTTCTTTTCGGAAGAAAAGAAAGAACCAAAGAAAAGTCGATTGGGCTGTTCTCCCGCGAATATGACTTAGTTCGGGCGTTTTAGGAGAATTATATATAGGAAGCAGCGTTTGCTTTCTTTCGCCGCTGGCTCGCTTTAAGAGTCAGCGGCGTTTTTTGTTGCCCTTGTTTACGGCTCACGCAAACTATAATCTTAGCAGTTTCGGGATTCCGCGAATGGACGTTTTAGGTATAGCCACTTTGCGCCCGCGCCATGTTCGCCACCCCTCGGCGGCTCAGATGGTTGCTCGGCGGT
>CAOKFD010000095.1:0-8190 GCA_948467645.1 uncultured Eubacteriales bacterium
GCGCGTAAAGGCAATGGAACAGGCTCAGGCGGCCACGGATACGCGCGTAAAGGCAATGGAACAGGCTCAGGCGGCCACGGATACGCGCGTAAAGGCAGTGGAGGACGCGCAGGCGGCCACAGATACGCGCGTAAAGGCAGTGGAGCAGGCTCAGGCGGGCGCCGCGAAGCAGATCGCGGCATTAGAGGCATTCAAGGCCGAGGCCGAGAAGCGCATACAGGCGCTAAACGAATTCAAGGCCGAAGCGGATGCAAAGATCGCGGCGCTGGAGGTATTCAAAGCCCAGGCCGAGGGGCGCATAGCAGCGCTGGAGGGGGTAAACGCCGAGAAGCGCCTGAAAGCATTGGAGGATGATAACACGGCGATAAAGGCGCGCATAGCGGCGCTGGAGGGGGGACGGGCGAATGATAGAGCGCAAGGTTACGTTTAACGCCGAGACGGCCGCGCCCAGTCCGAGGTATTTAGCGGCGGGCATGGCGGGCGACAGCAATTCGCGCCTGATACGATTCGACGTGCCCGCGCTGACACCGGATCAGATGGTATTTGTAAAAATAGAATCGGGCGGGGTAAGCGACAAGGTAAGGCTGTACGCGGACGACGAGGGGCTATACTGCTGGAGCATATCGGAAAACGTATTGAAGGTATTCGGCGACGGCGGACAGGCGCAGGTGGAAGTGAGCGACCCGAACGACCCGCTGGACATAAGGTGGCAATCGGGCATAATCGCGATGTCGATAGGCGCGAGCGTGGACGTGGACGCGACGATAAGCAAGGAAAGCGCTACACTGCTAAAGCAGATAGAAAAAGAGATGCAGCGGGTAGAGCAGGCGACGCAAAATAGCGAGCAGGTGGCGCGCGAAAGCGCCCGAAGCGCCGCCGAGGACGCGAGGAGCGCCGCCGAGAGCCGGAACGCGGCCGCAAAGAGCGAGCGGGCGGCGGGCATAAGCGAGGTAAACGCGGGCGCAAGCTCCACGGCGGCATTAGTGGCGGCGCAGGACGTCACATATAAGTACGAGGAAATAATAAGCGGGCTGCAGAGCGGACTGAGCGCGAGCGAGAAGGCGGCGCTGCTTACGCTATTGGGCGAGGCGGTATATAAATCGGGTAATGTGAGCGCGACGTATGAGGTGCTTAAAAAGCTATGGAACGGAAGCGCACTGCCCGAGCCGGCGGAAGTGGAGGTGGAGCTGGTGGTACTGAGTCTGGCGACGATCGAGATGAAGGAAGGCGGCACGGCGGCGCTAAATGCGGTGGTGTACCCGGCGGACGCCACCGACAAAAGCGTGACGTGGAGCGTCAGCCCGGAGGGGATTGTAAGCGTAGCGGGCGGCGTGATTACCGCGCTGCACGCGGGAAACTGCGTGGTAACGGCCACGGCGGGCGGAAAGTCGGCGAGCTGCACGGTAAATGTGGAAGCGGCGGTCGTGGCGGTGGAGAGCGTTACAATCAGTCAAAATGCAATTACGCTTACCGAGGGCGATTCGGCAACGCTTACGGCCGCGGTCAAGCCCGACAACGCCACAGACAAAAATGTAACGTGGGCGGTCGCGCCCAGCGGCATAGCTACGGTGATCGGCGGCGTAATAGTGGCCGAAAGCGCGGGCAAGTGTACCGTGATCGCGACGGCGGGCGGGGTGAGCGCGAGCTGCGCGGTGAGTGTTGAGGCGGCGGTGATTAAGGTTACGGACGTGGTGCTTAGTGCAAATACATTGGCAGTGAATAAAGACGGCAAAATGAAAAGTCTGCCGAGCGTTACAGTGCTGCCCGCGAATGCGGCGGACAGTACGGTTGTATGGAGCGCTAAGCCGGATGGAATGTTTAGCAACCTTGGTGTATCTGAGCATTTCCATGTGGACAGTAAGGGAGCGGGTATGCTTACCGCAACGGCGGGCAATATAAGCGCAAAATGCGCTGTACTGGCGGGCGGGTGTGAACCGTCTTACAATATGCCCAATATACGAAGATTTGTGGCGAAGGACGAGCCGTTTGAATTCAGCAATACGATACAAAGCATATTCAACGCGAGTACGCCGACGATCACGATATTGATTGAGATGGCGGCAAGCGCCGAAATCGAATATGGCGGTGCGGTTACACAATGGCCGTGCATAATCGTATGTGAAGATACGGACACCGCCACCAAAGGATTGGAAGTGGCATTACGCGGTACCGGTAAGACCATTGCGCGCTGGAATGGCGCGGAACATGAACTGTCGAGCAGCATTGAAGAACTGCGTCAGCGCCACCGCTATGCCGTGCAGATAAACGGATATAAGATGCGCATTGGACGCGAGGATGGGCTGAGCGAGTGGAAAACCGGGTCGAATACGTATGCCAGCACGAATCTGCCATATGTGCTGATAGGCTCGGGACGCACGCCCGGTGAATCGGCTGTAAGCAGGTACTTTGACGGTACGTTCTATCGATTCGCGATATACAATGAACTATGGTCGGATACCGAACTGAACTCCTTCCTGCAAGGCGATACCGAATGACGGCAGATACGGAGGTGAAATATGGCTATATATGATATACGCGGCAACGAATTAATAAGCGGCGGCGGGGGCGTGGACGGCATTACGCCCGAACAATACGGCGCGGTGGGCGACGGCGCACATGACGACGCGGCGGCATTGCAAGCGGCCACCGACGCGGCGGCGGCGCAGGGCAAGGCGCTGGTGCTGGGGCGCGGCAAGACCTATCGCATAAAGACGTTTTGGAACATACCCGGTAATAGCCTGATCGAGGGCAGCGGCGCGGTGATACTAACCGACGAAACCGTCAAAACGGGCTGGCAATTGTCCGCGATACGCATTGCGGGCGCGGACGACAATAACTGGACGCGCAACGTAATTGTGCGCAGCTTCACGATACGCGCGGCGGATACCTGCCCCACGCATTACATGCTCCAGATGCTCAGGTGCTCGGACGTCATAATCGAAAACGTCACGTTCGACTGCGAAATCAACGATCTAAGCCGCTGCTGTCTGGACATGTACGGCGCTTACGACAACATTAACTTCCGCAAGTGCGTGTTTAAGCAGCTAAGCGCGCACAAGGAGGGCGGGCTTTGGGTGCGCGAATGGCGCAGGGATGGCGTGTGCCGCAACATACGCTTTATCGGATGCGACATTTACAAGGCGGGCGGCGACGAGGTTCTGGCGGTATGGGGCTGGCGCGGCACGATTAAGGACGTGTTGATAAGCGAATGCAACTTCTATGAAGTGGACGAGCCGCAATACACCGAGCGCGGATATTATCCCGCATGGTTTATAACCCTGGGCCAAAGCGGCGTGGGCACGGAAGTGCGCATGGAAAACTGCAATGTGCGCGTCAACCGCTGCGCCTCGGTATTCCGCATGATTAACGCCGGTACGCGCGCGGTAGTGGAAAATTGCGACATAATAATCGAGCAGCCCGCAGATTTTCCGCATGTACAGGGCGCAAATCCGCTGCTCGGCCAGGGCAACGCGGACGCGGCCAAGACCATCATACGCAATTGCCGCATACGCGCCAAAGGCGACGAGTATCGAACGCTATGCTACCAGATGGGCGCGCTGATCGGCAACGTGCTGGATATAGACATCGGCGTGGGCGCGGCGAGCTGCAAAAGCGTCGCCGGGAACACGATTACCGGGTCGGTCGTAAAGGGCCTGTTCTGGGACTGCGAAAGCGTACTGGACAATCAGGTGGATATGCGCATGGGCGGCACGGCGTGGATGTCGGGCGCGGGCACGGTGCGCGGCAACCGCATGAACTTCATCGTCGAGGGCGACGCGCAGGGCAGCGGCATATTCCACAACAACTGGGGCGGCGGCACGATAATCGACAACGAGATCGAAATGACATTTGAAAGCTATTGCGACCTGCGCGCATACGATTTCCCGGTGCGCACGTCAGGCGCGCAGCACATTCAAAATAACATCATCACGATCGACGGCGCGCGGTATTCGCGGCTAGAAAACATACTGTCGGGCGTGGTGTACCGCAAGAACAACTACTACAACCATATTCCCGAAAAGCTGTTCGAGTGCACCGGCGTAAGCTTTGCGCAGGACGAAATCACCAAACAGTACAAGAAGTATGACGAGGTGGAAGTAACTATCTCGCCAAAGAACTGCACTGACCCGGTGATATACACATGGACGAATGACGGTGGCGCTATACTCGACCGAGAATTCGGCAATTACCGCCCGCTTAAAGACGGCTCGGCCACGGTCACGGTGCATTGCGGCATGTTTGAGGCCAGCCAGAAGATCAACGTCGCGCTGGTGCCCGTGCCGTGCGAGAGCGCGCATCTGAGCCGCACGAGCATGATGTGCGGAAAAGGCATGAAAGCCTACCTTAAAGCATTTATCACGCCCTACTGGACGACCGACACGGCGGTATGGAGCTCGGACGCGGAGAACATCGCCACGGTAACGCAGGACGGCGAGATTACGGGCATAGAAACGGGCAGTGCGAACATTACTCTGACCTGCGGCACACAGACGGAAACGTGCGTGCTTACGGTTGTGGAGCCGTCTCAGCTTCCTCAATACACGGACGGCGAGTGGGTTTTGGATGGATCGGTAGCGTATATACCTCTGCCTAACCTTACCGCCGAGCATTCCGTCTATTGCAACTTTGAGATTGCGCCGGCTTCTCTGGGCGACAATGACAATGTATCAATCATATCGGGCGGCCTGAGCAAACAGACCGGGGAAGCGCCGGTGCGGATAGTGTTCAGCAAAATAAAAGGGTATCCGAGCATCAACTGGTACACGACGGATGTAGAGGCAAATTCCGAAGGCAAGACACAGCTATACGAGACGCGCGGCGCGAACAACGCCTTTACCGAAGACTGGGGCAGCTCCAACTTTCTGTACTTAAAGGACGGCATAGCGAACCCGGGCGGCGCGGTGGTATGGCGCAGCAGCGCAAGCGAGGCCCCGGCCGCGCCCAATTCCGGGTATCTGAGCATAAATGTGCAGGCGGCGGACGAGGACGAGCCGGTCACGGGGTACAGGACAAACGCCGCGCTGAAGTTGGCGCTTGAGGGCGGGCATGTGCACGCGTCCAAGGCTACCGGGCTAAAGATAAAGGAGCTTATCGTATTTGCGAACGGACTTTTCAGCACGCGCGACGAGTTTATCAAGTACCGCGAGAGTGCGGAAATCGATATTCGGTTCGACGCGGACGGAAATGTGATGAATGCCGGTACTTCGGGGCCGATCGTGTGGTCGAATGGCGCGGGCAGCGGAGAGGTTGTTGAGGTGGAGAGCGTGACGTTAAATAAAGCCGCGCTCACGCTGGAGGTGGGCGCGAGCGAGACGCTTACCGCAACGGTACTGCCCGCGGATTCAACCGAAAGGATGGTGGTATGGAGCGTAAGTCCGGAAGGCTTTGCCACGGTGAAGAATGGCACGGTGAAAGCCGTGGCCGCAGGCGAATGTACGGTAACGGCCACATGCGGCGGCAAAAGCGCCACATGCGCGGTAACGGTACAGGCGGCCAGCAGCGGCGAAATCACGGTGGACACGGCGGCGAGCAGCAGCGTAAATCGCGTATGGAACATAAATACGCCGCTATGCAAATCGCTGTACGTACCGCTGACGATGAAAAAGAGCTTCAAGCTGAAGCAGCTGGACTTTACGATCAAGCTGACGGGCGCGACGAGCATCGAAATCAGCTTCTACAACAAGACCAAGGCGCGCAACGAGGGCGCAAACGTAAATCTTCAGGGCACGGCGGGCGACTACCGCGCCGTGGTGGACTGCGATATCGACGCGTCGGCGGGCGACGAGTATCAGATATGGATAAATTCGACCGACACGGTAATGTGCTATCCGAGCGTAACGGACAATTCGCTGGGCGACAACGAATACTTCGACACGACGGGCAGCGAATACAGGTGGAATAACGATAAGATCAGGTATTTGGGATATGTCGTACTGATACCGAATTAAAACGGAGGATATACATATGAGCATACAGCGAGTAGCGATAAAGGACTTTGTAAGCGATCTGAAGGCGGCCGAGAAGCGCCGCGACGGATATATAATGGGTTCGCGCGGACAGGACCCGAAGAAATGGGCGAAAAATTCGTGGTGGTTCACTCAGTACACGGGCGCGCAGAAAAATAAGGCGCTGTACTGGCGCGAGAACGCGCAGCGCGTATGGGACTGCAATGGGCTGGCAGAGGGCATATATGAAGATCACACGGGCGTGAACATAAACACCAAGGCCAGGTTCAACTATGCCCAGTGGTGCGATGTAAAGGGCGAAGGCGCGATACCGGCAAAGTACCGCGTGCCGGGCGCGGCGGTATTCATACATTCGGCAAGCAAGGGTTACATAACGCATGTGGGCTATCTGGTCGAGCCGATAAAGGCCGACAGTCCAGCGGGCGACTGGTGGGTGATAGAGGCGCGCGGCGTTATGTACGGCGTGGTAAAGACCCACCTAAGCGAGCGCGGCTGGAACAGGTGGGGGCTGATGCAAAAGTATTTCGACTATGGCGATATGCCTGAAAAGGAGCCTAAAACCATAAAAATCACGGGCGAAAGCGTGAACGTGCGCGCCGAGCCGGGCACGGGCGGCAGGGTGCTGGGCGTGGCGCATAAGGGCGACATGCTGGAGTACGGCGGCGAAGATTCGGCGGGCGGCTGGCACAAGGTAAATTACAAGGGCAAAACCGGGTGGGTATCCGGGAAATACTCGGAGGTAGGCTAAGATGGACAGGGTATGGGACAAGGCGGTAAAGGTGTTGGCGGCGGTGGGCGGCGCGGTTGCGGGCTGGTTTGGCGAGTGGAACGCGCTGCTGACTGCGCTTGCGGTAATGATGGTTATGGACTACCTGACCGGGTGCATGGTGGCGTTTGCGGGAAAATCGCCTAAGACAGAGGGCGGCGGCTGGCTGTCCAGCGAGGGGTTCAAGGGGCTATTGCGCAAGGGCGCGATTGTGGCTATGGTGCTGCTGGGGACGCTGCTCGACCGGGCGATTGGTACGGACGGGATGGTGTTTCAGACGGCGACGGCGTGTTATTATATTGCGAACGAGGGGCTTAGCGTACTGGAGAACGTCGCGCTGATAGGCGTGCCGGTGCCCGAAGTGATTAAGCGGGCGCTGGAGATGCTGAGGGAGCGTGGCGATAAGAAGGACGATACGGACGGATAATTAAAACACACGCGGCTGTCTTTTATGGACGGCCGCGTGTGTTGTTTAGTTGGCGGTGACGTAGCGTTCCAGCGCACTTTCGACGACGTGGTTCAGCGTGGTTCCGTGCGCGATGGCATATACTGCCGTGCGCTGATGCAGTTCAGGCGAGACCCTGACGTTAAAGCTACCCTTGTACGACTTCTCAGGCGCTTTGCCTTCTGCCTCACAAAGAGAAAGGTAATCATCGACTGCGGCGTGGAAGTCGGATACAAGTTCCTGCACGTTGCTGCCTTCATATGAAATCAGCGCGCGCACGCCCAGCACCTTACCGAACAACATTGCGTCGCTTTCGGAAAACTCGACACTGCCGGTATAGCCCTTATATGTCATGACATTGCTCAAATCAATCCCTCCTGTTCCAGAATATCTATGAGCTGTTTGATTTGATATTGCAATAGTTCCTTGCGCGGGTGCGGCTTGTGGAGCATGATCGGCGGGTGGGCGTCGCTGGTGAACATGACGCGCGAGCCGCTGGTCTTGCCTTTGTTCGAGCGGGAATATTCGAGGAAGCGCAGCAGCGTTTCAATCTCGTCGAATGTCATATCGCGCGGCAGGGATTTCAGACGCCCGATTAGCTTTTCTTTTTGACCCATGCGGTATTCACTCCCCTCGGAGATAGTATAGCACAAGTTGACTGATTGCGCAACTGAAAATAGTTGCATGGGCTGTGAAACTTTGTGAATTAAAGTAGCGGCAGGTGAAGAGCCAGGTGCCGCAGATATGTGAAGCGTGAGCGCTGTACAGCGCTCACGCGGCTTAAATTTCTATTTGTCCTGCAATATGTAATTCTGGCGCAGATGCAGGATTCCGGCAACTCACACGCAACTCACATGACGTTTGGAAAACGGTGAAAACGTGTTATGGTTGAAGAATGCTTAATGCCGATATTTGGCGGCTTTAGTACACGAATGCGTACCAGAGCATTTGACTGAGTAGACTTACCTTCTTGCCTGCCCAACGGTTTCTCCTCGATGACTTTCTTTTCCTCT
>CAOKFD010000096.1:0-7923 GCA_948467645.1 uncultured Eubacteriales bacterium
TCCCAGAGAAAGGCTTTCCTCTTTCACTGTCCAAGATCATTGACAAACCTACAAAGGCAAATTTATAAAGTTGCGCATTTTGCCTGCACCCAGCGTGTGTCTCAAAAATTCCTGAGTACGCAATTTCGGGTGGCACGGTGCCATTTCTGCGTCACAAGGCTCGACTTAGCGCTGCTGAGCCTTCGGGTTCCTTCCTTAAACTGACGAAAAATTCGCTCGAACTTGCGGATTGTCCCGCTTGAGACGCACTCTAAAACCATTCATGGCAGGTTTTAAGCCCCGCGCGATTGACAAGCGGCGCGTTAACTGTCATAATGTGCAAAGAAACTGCCGGGGGAGGCTTAATCATGCGCAAGGGAGACGACGCGCGCCGCGAGCTGATGCGCCGCGCCGCGGAGCTGTTCGACGGCCGCGGATACGACGCGGTGTCGGTTAAGGACATTGCCGACTCGCTCGGCTGGCCCAAGAGCCTTATCTATTACTATTGCACCAGCAAGGAAGAACTGGTCATGAAGGCCGCCGGGATGCGTGCGGACGCGGTAATCGGCGATGTGGAAAAGTACATTGGCGAATGCGCCGGGGGCAATGTTGAACGCCTGAACTGCGCTTTAAGCTGCGTGACATTCTGGTATGACGGCGATCCAAAGACGGCGGCGCGGCTTATAAGCACGCTGTATCAGCCGGGGAGTCTGCCGTGGCGCGTATATTTGCGTGCGGCGCTGCTGCCTAAAATCAGTGCGACATGCAACGATATTATCGCGGACGGGGTCAAAGATTATGAAATGTATACGCCCTATCCGCGCGAAATATGCGGCGCACTGCTGGAGCTCAGCGCTGATCTGGCTGAAAAGCTGGCTCCGCTCGTCAGGCAGGGCGGCTGCGGCGCGTTTGACCAATGCGAAAGGCTGCTGACGGCCTACCGCTGTGCGGTCGAAAGACTGGTCGAAGCGCCGTTCGGCTCGCTCAGACTGGTCGAGACGGCATTCCTGCGCGATACTGCGCGCGAATTGGGCGTGGATTTTAGCGGAGGTGCTAATGATGAAACGCTTGATTGTGGCGATAGTGACTGTAATGACGATGCTGTGGACGGCGGCGGCGCTGGCTGACGGCGCGCCCACCGTGCCGCCCGACGTGCGCGGCCAAAGCGCACAAACGGTTTCGACTGAGGCAGCTGCAACGCCCACGCCTGAGGTCGAGGTAATAGACTTTATCACATACCCGCAGGAAACGCCCGCGCCCACCCAGCGCACGGGCCGATTGTCAGGTATGCTTATCGGGCTGGATCCCGGCCATCAGGCGCACGCCAACCGCGACAAGGAACCGCTTTCTCCCGGCTCAAAGGAGCTGAAGAACAAGGTATCCAGCGGCACGCAGGGCGTAAAGACCCGCATAAACGAATACGAAACCAATCTGACCATAGCGCTCAAACTGCGCGACAGGCTGGAGGCCGAGGGCGCGCGCGTAGTCATGACGCGCACCACGCACGACGTGAACATATCCAACGTCGAACGCGCGCAGATGATGAATGCGGCGGGCGTGGACATATGGCTGCGCATACATTGCAACGGCAGCGATAACCACGACGTGCATGGCATGAGCATGTACGTGCGCGACAGCGGCCCGTGCGCCGACGAATCTTACGCGGCGGGCGAGATGCTATTGGAGGAAATGACTGCCACAACCGGCGCGCAGAACCGCGGCGTGCATAAGTCGGACAGCTATACCGGCAATAACTGGTCTGAGGTTCCGTGCGTGCTGGTCGAGATGGGATATGAAAGCAATCCCGACGAGGACGTAAAGCTGAACGACGGCGCGTATCAGGATAAACTAATCGAAGGTTATGTAAACGCCCTTGAGCGTTGGAATAACAAATATAACCGCCCCAAGGTATCGCAACCGGAAAACAATGGAGTGATGTAAAATGGGAAAGGCACAAATACCCGCAAACTATACCCCGATAATGGACGCCCGCGAAACCAACGCGGCCATAAAGCGGCTGAAAGACGGCTTTGAAAGCTGCCTGGCCGAGGCGCTCAACCTGACGCGCGTATCCGCGCCGCTGTTCGTGGACGCAAGCACGGGCATAAACGACAACCTGAGCGGCACCGAACGCCCGGTCAGCTTCTCTACCGCCGAATCGCCAAACGCTAATGTTGAGATAGTCCACTCGCTGGCCAAGTGGAAGCGCGCGGCATTGGGCCGCATGGGCTTTGAGCGCGGCGAGGGTCTGTATACCGACATGAACGCCATCCGCCGCGACGAAACCGCCGACAACCTGCATTCGTACTATGTGGATCAGTGGGACTGGGAATTTGTCCTGAGCCGCGAGGAGCGCACGCGCACAAAGCTCCATCAGTTAGTAGAGCATATATATTCAGTATTCCTGCGCACCGAGGCCGATTTGTATGCATACGACCTGCGCATGACGCCGGTGCTGCCGCGCGAGATAACCTTCCTCACCTCACAGGAGCTGGAGGACGAATATCCCGACCTCACGCCTAAACAGCGCGAAAACATAGTCGCGCGCAAGTACGGCGCGGTGTTTATCGAAAACATAGGCGGCGCGCTGCGCTCGGGCAAGCCGCATGACCTGCGCGCGCCCGACTACGACGACTGGTCGCTCAACGGCGATATACTCTTCGACTATCCGCTGCTCAACTGCGCTATGGAGATGTCCTCGATGGGCATTCGCGTGGACGAGCGCAGCCTGATCGAGCAGCTGTGCATCAGCGGCCACGAGGATTGGGCCAACCGCCCGTTCCATAGGGCGCTGCTGGAGGGCGAACTGCCTTTGACCGCGGGCGGCGGTATCGGCCAGTCGCGCCTGTGCATGTTCTTCCTGAAAAAGGCACACATAGGCGAGGTGCAGTCCTCGCTGTGGCCCGCCGGCACGGTGCGCGAGCTTAAAGACGCGGGCATAGAACTTATGTAAAAAACGAAACGCCAAAAGGCCGTCGCGACATATCGTCTTTCGCGGCGGCCGTTTTATTGGCCAAATGTTTGGAACAGGGCGGGTCAGTCACCGTCCGTGGGCTTGTCGTTGTCTATAAACGCATCCAGGTTCTCCGCAAGCGTCTTGACCGCCTCGCGCAGCGCAAGCTTCTGCTGACGGCTGTAAGAAATACCGGAGTCGCGCAGCTGGCTGTCCAGCGAATCCGCCGCCAGCGAATCCAGCGAAACGCCCAGCTCGTTGGCCATCTTGACCAGCGTGTCCAGACTCGCCTTGCGCGTGCCCCGCTCGATATGTCCCAGGAATGATGTTGATATGCCCAGTTTTTCGGCAAGGTCGGCCTGCGTCATACCGGCGGCCTTGCGCGCCCGCCTTATGCGCATTCCCAGACTCTCATAATCCATATTCGACGCCTCTCTTCGCACTATGCGAGCATGCATCCATAAAGAATATAAACATTCATAATATATTATATACTATGCCCTGCGCAAATAGAATTGACCATAAGAAGTTGGCATGTACTGTAAGTAGCGATTGCCCTAAAATTAACCGGCAAATATAACCTCAAACGAAATCAATTGCCTGAAATCAGTGCGACTGGGCTTCATCAAAAAAAAATGTGCCGGTGTTATCAAATGGCTGTACTTTTACTTTGAAATGTGATATAATAACTTCGCCCACAAGTGGCGCCCTTTAGTATTAGCCTTCAACATCCCAAGTATATGGCAGACTTACCGATAGCACTCAATGTTGTGCCGAGCATGTAAGGCGGGATGCCGCGCGAGTCACCTCCGCGCCCGGTCTGACATGTGGTCTGCTTTCAGGCAGACGCTCCATAACGGGAAGGTTCTCAGGCATTTAATTCGGGCAGACATCGGTAGGGCATACTATACTTAGGAGGTTTTTTCCCATGTTTGAAGACAAGACTCTTACTTGCCGCGAGTGCGGCCAGCAGTTCGTATTCACCGCTTCGGAGCAGCAGTTCTACGCCGAGAAGGGCTTCCAGAACGAGCCCGGCCGCTGCCCCGCTTGCCGCGCCGCCCGTCGTGCTGCTAATGGCGGCAGCCGTCCCGAGCGTCAGATGTACGATGTAATCTGCGATGGCTGCGGCCGTCCCACCCAGGTTCCCTTCCAGCCCCGCGGCGATCGTCCCGTATACTGCCGTGAGTGCTTCGAGGCGCAGCGCAACGCTCGCTAATTAAAGCATAAGCAAGGCCGCCCCTTTTCCGAGCGATTGGAGAAGGGGCGGTTTTCTAATGCGCAGATTTCGCAATGGACGAAAAATGAGAGGAGCGGTAAAGCTCCTCTCATTAAACCGTGGGATCAGTTGAACTTCAGATATGCGGTCGCGCAGTAGCCGGTTACGCCGTTGTAAGAGCACAGCGACCATTCTTCGCCGTATTCCAGCACTATAAGCTCAGCGCCGTCCGGAATTTTGGTTGTCACGCCCGAGCCTGAGCTGCCGGGCTGGCGGCGCAGCTTTAGCTTCTTGCCGCCCGCATCGACGCGCGCCCAGGAGTTGGGAGCGGGCGTGGCGGTAGGCGCGGGCACGGCTGTGGGCGCGGGCGTTGCCGTAGGCGCAGGACGCTCGTCGGCCTTTATGAAGTCGGCCGAGGCCCAGCCCTCGTACTCCTTACCGTTTTGCGCGACGAACCTGATGCGCGTCCAGCCGTCTACAGTCTCGAGTATGGTAACGTCCGCTCCGTTGGGCATACGCACCAGCACGTCGGAGCTGGTGGAAGGATCGCTGCGCAGGCGCAGCGCGGAACCGCTAGTATTTACCTTGGCAGCGCTTTCTGCGGGCGCGGGGGTAGGCTCGCCACTGGGAAGCGGCGCAGGAGTGGTCGCAGCGCCGGGCTGCGCGGTGGCCGTGGCGGCGGGTGTGGGAGTAGCGGGCGCGGCGGTAGGCTCTACGTCGGACAGGTAATCGTCCATGACAAAGCCTTCTACGACGCTGCCGTCGGGCATGGTCGCGCGTATTCTGCTCCAGCCGTTTTCGGTGCCCAGCACCTCCAGTCTGGTGCCGTCGGGCAGCTTGGCTATGACGGCGCCTGTGCCGGGGTTAAGACGCACTTTAAGGTTCTTGCCGCCCGTGGTCACTTCCTTTATGGGAGCGGGCGTGGGAGTGGGCTCAGGAGCAGCCGTAGGCGCCGCTGTCGGTTCGAGCGTGGGCACTGCGGTGGGTTCGAGCGTGGGCTCAGCTGTAGGGTCTTCAACAGGGGTATATGACGGCCAAGGATCAACGGGGTCGGGTGCATTATAGGGTTTTACTATGAAATAAGCCTTATCGGCAAATTCCCAATTGCTTCCGTTCGGAGCTACAAAGCACTTAACCTCATACGTACCGGCAGCCGGGAATATCCATGTGTCATTTTCGCCAAACGCTATGCCCGTTCCGCTAACGTCTATGCTGCAAGACTTTCTTTCGCCGTTCAAAGTATACTTCGGATGATTTTCCCAAAGGAAGGTTATCTCCAGCGGCGAACCATCTGCCGGCATTACCAGCTCATCATGACAATACACATGGTCTGCAGTGAAATATTCCGGGTCGAACTCGAAATACGATGGCAATTCCACCGGAGCGTTATCGATGATAAATTCGATATCGCAAGATGCTGTGTATTCACCGTCGGGCGTGGTCGCGGTCAATTCATATATACCATCGCTTATATCTGCTGTGGCGTATTTGATAATTCCATAACTATAAGTATTGTTAAACTCATAGCTTTTTATCAAATTCGCCTGCTCGCTCTTGCGAGTAAAGGTTACATCGACGTTTTCTGGATAAGTGCCGTCTGCAAAATAGCAGCTAAATTCAAGCGTAGCGGTATCGCTTACCGCAGCGCCGCCGGAATTTCCGCCTTTGTATAGCGTAATAGTTTCCGGTATGCCATCCAATATAAGACGGTTTTCCACATACACATCGAATGTCGCAACGGCGGCATCGTCTTTATGACCGTCGTACCATGCCTTCACTGTGACTGTGCCTGAAATACCTGCGCTGTTAGCCCACAATTCAATCTCAAGATTACTCTCATCATCGGACGTGTCAGTCCAATGGTTAACCTCGATTTCGCCGTTGTTGCAAGTAACTTCCCAATTTACCATCTGCTCCAAATTCGTGGCAGTTATGGTAACATTTGCTCCATCATCGCCTATCAGTACGTCGTTATCCGGCACGTTGGTCAGCGTGGGAGTGGGGTTATTAAGAGGTACTTTGCTCGTTACGACGAATGTGGCATACTCTCGGAGTTCAAAGTTGCTGCCGTATTCAGCACTGCTGAATACGACATTATATGTACCAGCCTTGCTAAAGTGGAAACTGTTATCGTAGTAATCAAAGCCATCCCAATTGCTAATATCGCAGTCCTTTGTAATGCCGTTGAACTCATATGTCGGGAAAAGATTCCGTACATTTGAAATAACGGCGGGAGTGCCATCTGCGGATATTATAAGCTCTCCCTTATAAACGTTGTTATCGTCAAAATACTCGCTGCTAAAGTTGAGCTTAGTAGGCAGGCCATCAGCATTATCGGTGACGATAAACGTAATGTCCTTAGACACGGAGTAGTTAGTTCCGGGCACGGCAGCAGTAAACGTATACACGCATGTGCCTGTGGCTTTTGCGGTATAGTACATGTTGGCAACGCAACCAATATTATCACCCTGCCGATCAGCTTGAATTTCAAGGTTTTCGAGCAGAGCGTTACGCGTATCTTTGGGCGTAAGCGTAAAGTCAACTTTTTCTATCGGCGTATTGTCGTTTA
Organism: uncultured Eubacteriales bacterium; assembly: GCA_948467645.1. Lineage (GTDB taxonomy): Bacteria > Bacillota > Clostridia > Christensenellales > Aristaeellaceae > Fimadaptatus. The sequence goes on from CAOKFD010000096.1 coordinate 6,718, forward strand.
GTCTTGCAACTGCAAATAGATGCCCCTTACCCTGATTCATGTACAGCGTTACGGTATCGGGAACGTTGTATATGACAAACTCTGCCGCCTTGGTATGCACGTTGAACGTCTTGATGGCGGCATAGTCTTCATACCCTTCGTACCATGCCTTTATTGTGACTGTGCCCGAAATGCCAGCGCTGTTTCCCCATAAGTACATATCGAGGTTACTTTCATCGTCAGACGCATTAGACTCATGGTTAATGCCGATTTCGCCGTTGTTGCAAGTAACTTCCCAATTTACCATCTGCTCCAAATTCGTAGCCGTTATGGTAATATTTGTTGCATCATCACCTAGCAGTACGTCGCCCTCCGGCACACCGGTCAGCGTGGGAGTGAGGTTCTTGGGCGGAATATCGCTATGTACAATGAGATATACTATGTCCATAAGCTGCCAGTTGCTTCCATTTGGTGCAACGACCAGTCCAAGAGGGTATCTGCCTGCCTTTTTGAAAACGAGACCATCATGCCAGTCAATAGGTGAGATGACGTCAAAACCGGCATTGTAAACTTTATCCCCCCTTGTATAGGTCGGGTGTGCTTCATTTGAAAAGTTAAAAACGAGTTCACTGCCATCCTCAGGCATCTCAAGAACGGTCTTATACACCTTGTTCTCATCAAAGTAATCCGGGCTTATATTGAACTTGGTCGGCAGGTCGTCGATCCGGTCAACTACGGTAAATGTAATATCTTTGGATATACTGGGGCCACCATTCGGTACGCATGCATAAAGTGAGTATACGCCCGTGCCTGTAGTGGCTGCATCATACCAAAGAATAATGCGCCAACGATCATTATCGTCATCGAAACATGACTCAACGCGAATGTTTTTCAGTACATCACTTCCGCTTTTGAAAGTAAAAGTCGGCTGTTCGAGGTCAGTAACCTTGCTGTAGTCATTATACAAGACGAACACCCACATGTTGGGGTTTTCGTGTACGATAAGGTCGCCCTCGGTGCGGGTTTCCATGGACAGGGTTACTGCGTCAGGTGCTTCATCCAGAATGAGCGTTTGTTCTTCGGTATGCACATTGAACGTTCTAACAGCGGCATAGCCTTCATACCCCTCATACCATGCCTTTAAAGTAAACGTACCAGTAACACCGGCTTCGCTGCACCATATATACATATCAAGCGTGCTTTCATCGGCGCTGGAATTGTAATTCT
>CAOKFD010000097.1:0-7902 GCA_948467645.1 uncultured Eubacteriales bacterium
GTTGCCAACCCCTGTCGAACAGGGTTGACCTTGCGGAGTTTGGGTAGGCGGCGAAGCACAGGCGGTCAACGGAGCTTTACTGCGATTATTGTTTTTTTACTCTCTGAGCGTGGAATAAGCTCATACAGAACCTCAAGGCCTGATTGCACCTTCCGCGCCCACTCTAATATATGGTGGGCGCGGCATGGATGGCCGCTCATACATCTAGTAGCACGTCCGGACGGCCAGTTTTCGCGCCCGCCATACTTTACGGCGGGCGTGAACCTCACCGCCGAATCTGCAATTGAGCCGCCGAGGGGTGGCGAACATGGCGCGGGGGAAAAGTGCCTATACAGAAAGCGTCCATTCGCGGAATCCCGAAACGAAGTAAGATTATAGCTAGCGTGAGCCATAAACCATGCCAACAGTAAACGCCGCTGGCTCTGGGCGAGACAAGCGCCGCAAGAAAGCTGGGTAACTTCCCGTATATAGCCTGCCCAAAACGTTTGAACTAAGATAGTCTAACGGGCGACAGACAAAATAGACTTTTCTTTGGTTCTTTCTTTTCTTCCGAAAAGAAAGAACCGTAACCCCAAAAAACTAAAAAAGGAGCGAAAGAACATGAAATATATGATAGCGTCGGATATACATGGGTCGGCTTGTTGGTGTAGGGAGATGTTGAAGGCGTTTGAGAGAGAAGGAGCGGATAGGCTGATTTTGCTGGGGGATGTGTTGTATCATGGGCCTCGGAATGATTTGCCGGAGGAGTACGCGCCTAAGAAGGTTATTGAGATGCTGAATCCGCTTGCGCAGAAGATTTTGTGCGTGCGCGGGAATTGCGATGCCGATGTTGATCAGATGGTGCTGAAGTTCCCTATTATGGCGGAGTATGCCGTGATGCCCGTTGGGAAGAGACTGGTGTATATGTCGCATGGGCATGTGCATGGCGAGGATAATCCTATGCCTATGTGCGCGGGCGATATTCTGCTCGGCGGGCATACTCATGTGCCTAAGATTGCTGAACACGATGGGTATACCTACCTTAACCCCGGCTCGACTTCACTGCCTAAGGAAAACTCGCCGCATTCATATGCCACGCTGGAGGATGGCGTGTTCGTGTGGAAGTCCCTAACCGGCGGCGAGGAGTATATGCGCTTTGACGCGAATAACTAAATGGCATAAATTTGGGGCGCTTGCATGAGCCGATTGGCTCGCATAGCGCCCCTTGCATTTATTCAACAATAATGCTGTCCGATACCGCACCGATCAATGCCCCCGCAGCATCGTAAAACTCGACCGTGTACGCCGCCTCGCCCGCATCGGTAAAATGCACGGTGAACGCGCCGTTTTCGGTAAACTCGCCCGAATCACTGCGCGCAGTTAAAGGCGAATCGATGATAAGCTGGGCACTTGCTGCCTCACCGCCCAGTATAATTTGCGCGGTAACGCTGTCGCCCGGCCGCGCCGCGCCCTCAAAACTGTCCTCGCGCGCACTGATCCCGTAGGCCAGCGTGCCAAAAGTCCACTGCTTCCCGCCGTCCAATGCCGCGCTGGGTACGGTAAGGTCGGTTAAGTCAAACGCCCCCTCGGGTATGCTGACCGAGTATACAGCCCCGCCCGCAAGCGCGCGGCTTAAACGAATGAATACCTGAACCCCGCCGCCCCAGCCGTAAAAATTCAGGTCACTGCGGCTCATGGGCGTGATTTCGGCCTTGCCAAGATCGCTCTCGGCATAGATGGCGCCGCTTGCATCCGTTACGGTCAGTACGCCGCGCATCGCGGCTAAATCCTCGCGCGGCAGGTATATGGTCAGCGCGTCGATGCCGCACGGCGTGGACGTGGCGTTCTCCGGCATGGTCATCATGTAGCCCACGCGCTGGGTAAGGTCGCATTCGTCAACATAGCTGAACGGCTTCGCGGCGCTTAACCCCTCGTCCCAACTGTCCGCAAACGCATATTGTACAGGCATAAGCAACAGCGCTAAACATAGCGCAAGTAACTTCTTCATTGTATTGCTCCTTAAATACGGAAAGGTGATTTAGATGCAATTGAATCTTCATAAGCTCAAAGGAGAATATTCTATACTCAAGCTGGATTCCCTGCCGGACGTGCGCGCAATCGACGGATTTTTTGCCCTGACGCGCACCGACGACGAAATATCACTGGTCTGCCTGAACAGTGAGGCCGATAAACTAAATCCGTACGCGCGCGAAAACGATTATCAGGTGCTCCGCGTCGCGGGACAACTCGATTTTTCTCTTGTAGGCATACTCGCGCGCATGACCGGCGCACTGGCCGGGGCGGGCATACCCGTGTGCGCGGTGTCCACATATGATACCGATTACCTGCTGATTAAGGCGGGGAATATGGATAGCGCTCTTAAGGCATTGGAGGCGGCCGGGTGCAGCGTCGCCGGGTAACGCAAAACGGCGCGGGAGCGTTTGCCCCGCGCCGAAGTCCGCCTTAATCAGCTTATCCCCAAAGCATACATCCCCGCGCCAATCGCGCCGCAGATAACCATGATCAGTATCGGATTGGGCTTTTTAAGCCGCAGTACGATAAACGCCGCCGCAAACAGTATAAGCCCGCCCCAGTGAATGGCCTCAAGGCTGAACCCACTGTCGCCGAACACGACCAATTTCAGTATCGTCAGCGCCGCGCCCGCGATAAGCGCCACCACCGTGGGGCGCAGGCATTTCAGCACCGCCTGCATACCGCCCGACGCGCTGTACTTGGTGTACGCCCACGACATTATCGATACTATCACAAGCGAGGGCAGTATGCACCCCAGCGTCGCAATCAGCGCGCCCGAAAGCCCCGCCATGCGTATGCCAACGAACGTGGCCGAGTTGACCGCGATCGGGCCGGGCGTCATTTCCGCAATCGTGATAAGGTCGGTGAACTCGCGCAGGGTCAGCCAGCCGTATGTGTCCACCGCCTGCGACTGGATAAGCGGCATCGCCGCATAGCCGCCGCCGATGCTGAACATGCCTACCTGTAAAAAGCTTAAAAACAGCTCGATATATATGCTCATTTGCCGCCCGCCTTTCCGCGCTCAACGAGCAGCCGTATTACGCCCAGCGCCGCCGCGCACAGTATGATTATAATCACGTTCACCTTGAAAAACGCCGTCGCGATAAACGCGCCCGCCATTATCGCAATCGACATCGCGCTCTTTTCCTTTACGACCTTGGCGCCCAGATTCCATACCACGTCGCATATTACCGCCGCAACGCCCGCCTGCATACCGCCCAGCACCGCCGCAACCCACGGATTAGTCGCAAACGCCTTGTAAAACAGCGATATTACCGCCAGTATCGTAATCGGCGGTATGATCGTGCCCAGCACGGACACAATCATGCCCGTAAAGCCCGCCACGCGCCGCCCAACAAGTATCGCGGCGTTTACGGCAATCGCACCCGGCGCACTCTGCGCCAGGGCGGTCATGTCCAGCATTTCATCCTCGCTTATCCAGTGCAGTTCGTCCACAAACTTCTTCTTCATGAACGTGACGATTACAAATCCGCCGCCGAACGTAAACGCGCTTATGTACAGCATCGACGTAAACAGCGTCCACAGCACATTGCGCTCCCCGGTCTTGCGCTTCTCCATCCGAAAATTCCCCCTTCCTTACCATAATATCGCTTGCGGAGTGATATGTAAAATGCTATTATCTGATTGAAATAATAACTAAATTGATATGATAAGGCAGGCAGAGGAGGCCGTCCCATGACCATTCGCCACATAAGGATATTTATAGCGGTCTACCGCGCGATGAACATGACGCGCGCCGCCGAGGAACTGCACATGGCCCAGCCCGCAGTAACCCGCGCGATTCATGAGATGGAGCACTATTACGGCGTAAGGCTGTTCGAGCGGCTGGGGCGGCACCTCGCCGCGACCGAGTGCGCCAAAGAGCTTTACGGCTACGCCGTGCATATCGATGATACATTCGCCGTGATGGAGCGGCGGCTGCGGGGTTGGGACGCGGCGGGCGTGCTGCGCGTGGGCGCGACAATCGCGATAGGCAATTACGAACTGCCGCGCATCGCCCGCCGGTTTCAGGCGGAGAACCCCGACGTTAAGTTAAGGGCGCGCGTCGCGGGCGCGTCGGCGCTGATACGCGCAATCATGGCCGACGAGGTGGATTTGGCATTGATAGAGGGCGGGCCATTGCCGGGCGAGATGATTGCCCAGCCCTTCGGCGGCGACAGGCTTACGCTGATCGCGCCCGTGGACAGCAGTATCCCGGAGGATGTTTCGCTGAGGCAGGTGCTCGAATATCCGCTGCTCTTGCGCGAGTCGGGCAGCGCCGGGCGCGCCGCGTTCGACCGGCTGCTTCAGGAGCATGGCCTGAGTGTCGAACCCGCGTGGGAGAGCGTGAGCACGCAGGCGCTGGTGCGCGCGGTGGCCGCGGGGCTGGGCGTGGCGGTATTGCCCGACGCGCTGGTTCGGGGCGACATAGACGCGGGGCGCGTGCGCGAATGCCATATCGAGGGCGTGCGAATGGAGCGCACATACGTCATCGCGCGACACAAGCACAAATACCTCACACACTGCGCTAAGCGCTTTATCGAAATATGCACGTCGAAAAATTTTGACGCGCAGTGAATAATATGGTATATATCCCGCCTCAAAAAGCAATACTTATACCAGAAATATATGCGAGGTGAAGGATATATGCAGGCAAGAGTGGGGCGCAGCGGCTGGAGCGACGAGGAGACGCGCGCGCTGATGGACGCGGCGCACAGGGCGCGCGCCGCCGGCCGGCCATTGCGAGAGGTGTTCGACGCGGCCGCGTTCAAAACCGGCCGCAAGCCCAACAGCATACGCAACTACTACTACGCGTGCAGCCGCATGGAGGAGGGCGCGCGCCGCGAACGCTTCACGCCCTTCGGCGACGACGAGGCCGAAAACCTGGCCGAGGCGATACTGACCGCGCGCGCTGCCGGCCAGAGCGTGCGCGCGTGCGTAATGCGGCTGTCGGGCGGCGACCAGCGGCTTATGCTCCGGCTTCAGAACAAGTACCGCGCGATGCTCAAATCCCGCCCCGACGTCATCGCGCGCGTGATGGCTCGGCTGCGCGAGCGCGGGCTAAACCCGCCCGAACCCACCGGTAAAGCCCGCGCGCCCCGGGTATCGGATGAGAAACTGCACTTGGCCGCCGGGCGCGACGCGCGTACCGAGAACATGCTGTGCACGCTGATGGAGGTAATCGAAACCGCCGGGCGTGCGGACGCGCTGAAGCACGCGGCACTTAGGGCGGCGCAGGCTATGCGAAAATACGTCGCTCTGCCTGACGACGAGCGCGCGGACAGCGTGCCTGCCTTAACGTGCGAACTGGATAAAATCGCGTCCGAAATAGAGCGCATCGCTGCCGAATCGGGCGCGTAAGTTCCATGTTATACAAACGAACAAAATTGTCATGCCGCCATTACAAAATGCGCTGAAATTGACGCGGCGCGCAACTTGAAATGCAGTAAAGGCTATGCTATACTTATCGTATTGGGTCAACCGGCCCGGTATGAAAGGAGACCGCCATATGGCTACAATAATAGTAACCGAATCCACATGCGATCTGCCGCGTGAATATATCGACGCACACGCCTGTCTGGAAGTAATACCGATGGTTTTCCAGTTTGGCACCGAGGAGCATCTGGAAATCGCCGGCGAGACCGACGAACACGCAAATTATGAACGACTGCGCGCGGGCGACGTGGCTACCACGTCTCAGCTCAACTCCGCGTATCTGTACGGATATTTTAAGAAGCATCTGGAGAAGGGCGACGACGTGTTGTACCTGGCGTTCTCGTCGGGTCTGAGCGGCACCTGCTCCAACGGTATGCTGGCCGCCAACGACCTGCGCGACGAATTCCCGGAGCGCAAGCTGGTCGTGGTAGACACGCTCGCGCCCAGCCTGATGGAGGGCATGATCGCGATAATGACCGCCGAGCGGCTGGAAAAGACCGGCGACGACGTGGAAGCGCTGGCCAAGTGGGTGCAGAGCGACTTGATTCCTCATGCCAACGCGTGGTTCACCGTGGACGATTTGAAGTTCCTAAAGCGCGGCGGCCGCATATCCGCGGCGACGGCGGCGCTGGGTACGATGCTGTCCATAAAGCCGGTGCTGCACGTGGACGATGAGGGCCACCTGATAGCGATGAGCAAGGAGCGCGGCCGCAAGCGCTCGATAAAGGCGCTGGTCGATAAGTTCGTGGAGCAGTGCCCCGACACCAAGAATACGCCCATCTACATCGGCCACGGCGACTGCGAGGCCGAGGCAAAGCAGCTGGCCGAAATGGTTAAGGAGCAGACCGGCGCGGACGTAACGCTTATCAACTATATAGGCATGATAATCGGTTCGCACTCCGGCCCCGGCACTATGGCGCTGTTCTTCATGGGCAAGAACAGGGGATAAGTAAATATCGTAAGGCAGTAAACGAGCCGCGGATGAATGTCCGCGGCTCGTTTCGCGCGCAAAAATCGAACGCAGGGATTTACACGCGGCGCGCCGAGTGGCATAATATACGCAAAAAGACGCGGAACGGCTGAAAGGCATGTTTCAGGCAAAAGGGCGATATGCGGCCTGACGCATATATGCCTTAGGCAAATGCAGATTTTCAGCCGCATTCCGACGCGGAGGTGCTGAATATGGACTGGCAAAAATACGCCCCCAAGACCACGACGCGCACGCGCGAGGCGATAGAGTGGAGCATAAACTACGCATACAACGCAGCCGATACGACTTCGCCAAGGGTGCTGCTGGTGGGCGATTCGATATGCAACGCATATCAGGGCGACGTGCGCAGACTGCTGGACGGGCGCGTGAACGTGAGCTTCTGGGCGTCGTCGAGGTGCGTGACCGATAAAGACTACTTCTGCGAGCTGAACCACTTTATCGAGCAGGCGCCGTATGCGCTGGTGTGCTTCAATAACGGACTGCATAGCTTCTCGACCGACAGGGCGGAGTGGCAAAGCGCGTACCGCGCGGCGGTGGACTTCATAACGGACAGCCTGCCGGAGACAAAGGTCGCGCTGACGCTGTGCACGCCGCTGAGGGTGGAGGAGCTGACTAAAAAGTCTGCGGAGATGAATGAGTTCGTAAAGAAGCTGGCCAAGGAGCGCGGACTGGATACGATAGATCTGTTCAGCCCGATGGCGGGGCTTAGCCGCGCGGAGTATTGGCGCGACGATTATCACTTTACCGCAGAGGCGGTTAATATGCAGGCAGAGATAATCGCGGGATATGTGCTGGAGGCCGTTGAGACGGTTGAGGGGGCGGCGGCGCACGCGGCTACGCTGACTGGGCCGGATGGGAAGGTGGAGTAATAAACATGCTCAATGGGCAAAATGCTGACGTGACACTTGACGGCAGGTCGTTGACATTGGCTATTTAACATGATAAAATAAAGGCAGGAAGGGATGACGCTTTAGGACGGCTTTTTCCCCTCCGATGATTTTAGGGGTTAGCTGCCAGCCTTAAGCGAGGGGATGGCAGCTTTACTTTTTCTTATGCTTCTTATTGCTGCCGAGTGCGTAGCCGAGTTCGACTGCACCCAGTACAATAGAGGCTACCATGAACACGACCGAAAATATCTCAAAGTCGGACATGATACCACCTCCTTTGCTTTTGTAAAGCATCGGAGGCTGAAAGCCAAGCGCCATCTTATTCCTTGCCTGCCAATAGAGTCTTTTCGAGACTCCGCCTGAATTATAGCATATCATGGTAATTGAGTTAATTTGAAGATGATGCTGTTGCCCTGCAACCCCTGTCGAACAGGGTTGACCTTGCGGAGTTTGGGCGGGCGGCGCGGCCTTGCACGCTTATTGTATTGCTGCTCTCTGAGCGTGGAAGATGCGGACAGGCACAGCGGGAAGGTAGCCCAGCCAGCGCACCGAGTCAAGGACAAGCGGCTTCGCCGT
>CAOKFD010000098.1:0-7872 GCA_948467645.1 uncultured Eubacteriales bacterium
ATCGACTTTTCTTTGGTTCTTTCTTTTCTTCTGAAAAGAAAGAACACGTTCCCCCCTAAAACTCCGTCCCGTCAATAATCATGTGTGGGTGGGGCGTTTCGCGTAGGAAGCGAACCAGGGCGGAAGAGGAGCGTACCCAGTCGGGGGTTAGGATGCCGCCGTGGGCTATGTCCTCGGGCCGGTGCGAGTCGGAGCCGGAGAGCATCTTTAGGTGGTGTCGCTCGGCAAAGAGCCGCGCCGCGTCGTTGTGGCTGTCGTGACGCGGGTTGCCGTTGTAGACCTCTATGCCGTCCAAAGCGTCCGGCGACGCCGGGGTCAGACCCGGACGGAACGGGTGCGCCTGGTATATCAGACAGTCCAGCGATTTCATTAGCTCGCGGCATGACTTCGGATCATCCGGAAGCTGACGCGCTAATTCGAAATACTTCTGCTCGTCAAGACCTATGAGTAGATAGTCCTCGTCGCCCGACGTAAAGCGGATCTCCGCGCCTAAAAATACCTCTATGTCGCTGCCCGCTGACTCGCGCGCCGCTAGGTAGCCCTTTAATTGATGCTCGACAATCTCGTATGGCTTCATGCCTGTACCGGCGATCTCGCTTAGCTTTAGGTGATCGGTGATTACTATCGCACCGTAGCCCGCGCGCTTGTATGCGGTTACAATCTCCTGCGCACTCATCCGGCCGCATTTGCTGACTTCGCTGGTGTGTACATGCGTGTCAATCTTCTTCATTGTCAGACACTCCTTACGATGTCATAATTTCGTAAGTATTATATCACATCAATTGTAAGCGCGCAATGATTTGGAAAGGTTAAACTAACTTCTCCAAAACCCGCACAACCTCCGCCATGTCCTCGGGCGTGCCGATCGTTATTCTGAGGCGGTTCGATAGCCGCGGCTTGTCAAAATACCTGACCAGTATCCCAGCCTCGCGCAATTTCTGGAATAACTCCCGCGCAGGCGCAGTTTTGTGCTCGGGAAAGACAAAATTCGCCCGGCTCTTTGGTACGTCAAACCCCAAACGCCTTAACTCGGTCGAAAATTTCTCGCGCGTGCCGATGATCGCATTGCGCGTAAACTCAAAATACCCCTCGTCCTCTATCGCCGCGCGCGCCGCCGCCTGCGCCAGCGTGTCCACCGGGTACGAATTGAAGCTGTTCTTTATACGGTTAAGCCCGTCGATCAAACCCGGCGCGCCCAACGCATACCCCACGCGCATACCCGCCAGCGAATACGCTTTGCTAAACGTGCGCACAACCAGCAGATTGTCGCACTCGCCAATGTACTTGGCCATCGACTCGCCGCCAAAGTCGCAATACGCCTCGTCCACAATAAACGCCCGCCCATTGCGCGCAAGGCCCTTTGCCACCTCAAGTAAATCCCCCGAACCAACTGCCAGCGACGTGGGCGCATTCGGATTGGCTAAGGCAACCGTCTTATCGCTTATCAATTCGCGCCACGGCACCGTAAAGTCGTCATTCAGCCGCACAGTGCTGAATTTAAGCCCGAACAGATCCGCGTAAACCGGGTAGAACGAATATCCGATGTCGGGCGTGAGCACGCCCTCCGGCCCGACCAGCGCCTCAAACGCAAACGCCAGCACCTCGTCCGAACCGTTGCCCACAAACACATTCTCAGGCTGCACGCCATGCCTGCGCGCAATCGCCAAGCGCAGCGCGCCGCAATCCGGGTCGGGATAAAGCCTGAGCGAATCCGTAAGCCCGCTTATCGCCGCCTTAACCCGCGGCGACGGCGGATACGCATTCTCATTCGTATTCAGCTTTATATATTTTCGATCGCGCGGCTGCTCGCCGGGCGTGTACGGCTCTATCTCAAGCGCCTTGGGACTTAGATAATTCATGCACAGCGCCTCCCAATATCAATTAGCCACACTATACCACGCTAAAGTGATAAAGTCAACGCTGAAAGCGTTAAGCGCGCCGCAGTCTGGATTTCTTACACAGTTCTTACACAGTCCGGGTATAGCGCAAACACGCGTGTGGAATGATTTTAGGTGGATGGATAGATGAATGCAAAAGGGCGGTGTGCGCATGGAATCAACCACATACCGGCGGGTGAGGGATGAGCTGAAAAGCGGCGCGATATTTTTTACCGACTGCTACGAGCGCGGTGTGCGCGAATTGCGGCTGAACAATGGGCGGCTGGTCTACCTTCGGCGAATCGGCGGCGGCGACGGCGATCCCGAAACCGAGGTGTTTGTGCCGCGCAGGCTGGCTAAGGTGATCGTCGGGCGCAGGCATATAATCGTGCTGGGAGAGATGTGGTACCGGCTGTCGGGGCGCGATTGTTACGATCTGGACGAGGGACTGGCGCAATTAAAATATCAGATGCTGGTCTTTAAGCGCCCGCTGAACGACGAGGACGCATTGCTAAGGCACCTGGACGAACTCATGACTGAATCGAAAAAAATCGAACCCACGCCATTTTGGCGGGTGTTTAAGGACATGACCGCGCGCACTTTGCCCGCGATAATATTCCTTATTGCGGTCACTGCGATGTTTTTGATATTTTACACAAAGGGATAGCGTCATGCCCTGCGCTTCGCCGCGGGGCGATTTTTTTATGCCGCTTTCAGGCACGGCGACAGGCTTCGCTTCGTCAAATACCTGTAAAGGCATAATCTCGCGCTGAACGCGCAGGGCGGGGCAGACCGTCATTTCGCCCTCAGCCTGAACGCCCTCAGCCAAAGGAGCATACCCGCATGATATTTTTAAGAGGCATAACCCGGACGCCCGCCGCGCATGATGGCTATCCGTTCAGCGTGCCCGCGATAGGCAGCCTTGAATACATGGACTTTTCAAACGTTACGCTGATGATGGGCGAAAACGGCTCGGGCAAGAGTACGCTGCTGGAGGCGCTGGCGGTGCTGATGCGCCTGCCCGCGCTGGGCGCGGCCGACGCGGGCGACGATCCGACGCTTAGCAGCGTACACCCGCTGGTAAATAGCCTGCGCCCCGCGTTCAGCCGCCGCCCGCGGCAGGGAATGTTCCTGCGCGCCGAGGACTTTTTCGGCTATACGCGCCGCATCGCCGCATTGCAGGACGAAATGCGGCGCGAGCTTAGGCGCATTGACGCGGAATACGCCGACGCAAGCGCATTCACGCGCGGCCAGGCGCGTATGGCCTACGCCGGGTCGCTGGGCGAGCTGGAGCGCGCGCACGGCGCAGACCCGGACGCGCGCTCACATGGCGAGAGCTTCATGCACATGTTCAACGAGCGCATACATCCGGGCGGGCTGTACCTGCTGGACGAGCCGGAAGCGCCGCTGTCGCCGATACGTCAATTGGCACTGATGGGCATGATAATGGAGCGCGAGAAGGATAGCCAGTTCATAATCGCCACGCATTCGCCGATACTGGCGGCATATCCGGGCGCGGCGATATGGTCGTTCGACGAATCGCCTGCGCGGCGGGTGGAGTATGGCGAGCTGGAGAGCGTGAACCTGATAAGGGACTTCCTGAACGCGCCGGGGCGGTATATACGCGGGCTGCGCGAGGGTGAGTGAGCGGCAAAGCCGCGCTTTAGTTTCGCGACAGGCAAAGTGACTGCGCAAGCAACGGGTCAAGGAACGGGCGCGCGGAAACAACGCCGCCAAGCTCCCAACGCCAATTTCCATGCGAAAGAACGAAGTCATGGAAGTAAGCCGCCAAGAAAGAACGCTCACCAACGTTTAAAAGCAACAATTGAGTGTCCGCGCCCCAATAAAGCAATAGTATGGTCTGAGCAAGGGAGTAATGCTCCCATATCAACCAAGTATCGTAAAACCGCCCACCAATAATGGATAGCTCAATTGAAAGCAAACCAATGCCGTAACCGCCCCCTGGCACGCAGTGCCCGGCGTTACAAAGGGGTAATAGGAGAATCCAAGGAGGGCATAGGGGGAACTCGCAATCCCCCTTGCCCTCCTTGGCCGCCGGAGGCACCAAAGATAAAGGGAAAAAATAATAGACTATCATTTAAGAAAACCAAATGCCTGAAAGAATAGAAAGATAGACCCAAGGCGAATACAAGCGCGCAACGAAAGAACGCTCAAATAAGCGCCGCGAAAGAACACCAAAGAATGCTTGCCATATTCAGCGGACTAGCGTAAGAAAGTGCTCCCCACTAAGCATCGCAAGAAATTGGCTTTCCAAAGTGCCGCAAAAGAACGCATATCGCTTAAAAGCCATTGCGAAAGAATGGCTCACCCCCTGCCTTACAATAACACCACTAAATCTCCCTGTTAATCCCCATCCATCCGTGATATAATAAAAGTAATGGATTCAATAATTGCCATATTCGCGGCTATACCGCGATTTATATACGCCGGAGGTTTGATACCATATGAACGTAAGCATGTTTGAGGCGCTCGGCCCGGTCATGATCGGCCCGTCCAGCTCGCATACCGCGGGCGCGGCGCGCCTTGCCCGCGTGGCCGCACTCGCCGTTCAGGGCGACTTCGATCGGGTGGACTTCGCGCTGCATGGCTCCTTCGCGCGCACTTATATGGGCCACGGCACCGACCGCGCGCTGGTCGCGGGCGTTTTGGGTATGCGCGAGGACGACGACCGCCTGCCTAATGCCTTCGCAATCGCGGCCGAACGCGGCCTCAAGTACTCCTTCTCCGAGGAGGAAATGCGCGACGTGCACGAAAATACCGTGCGCATGACATTCAATATGACCGATGGCTCGGTGCAGATCGTGACCGGCTCCTCCATCGGCGGCGGTCAGATACTCATTACGTCGATCAACGGCTTTGACGTGGAATATACCGCCCAGTCCAACGCCATAATAATCGCCCAGTACGATCGCAAGGGCGTAATCAGCCACGTAACTGGCGCACTGGCCGAACACGACATAAACATCGGCGTTATGCGCCTGAGCCGCCGCGCGCGCGGCGACGTCGCCTGCACAATAATCGAGGTGGACGCGCACATATCGCCCAACATAGTGGCCGAGCTGCGCGCCCTGCCCGATATAATCTCGGTGCGCGCGATAAACGTTCAGTAAGGAAGAAAGGGCGCAATATGTATAATAATTTTGAGGAACTATTGAAATACTGCACCGCTAACGCCTGTCCGATAAGCGAGGCGGTGATGCGCAACGAGGAGCGGCTGACCGGCCGCACGCGCGACGAAATTATGAATAATCTGCGCGATATGTATTCCGTAATGAGCGCCGAGGCCGAAAAGGCGCTGGACAAGCCGCTCTCGGCGGGCTTTTCGTTGATCGCGGGTCAGGCCAGCACACAAAATGCCTATGCCAAAGCGGGCGACACCATCTGCGGCGATATGATAAATCGCCTGATGGCGCGCGCGCTGTCGTGCAGCGAGACCAACGCCGCGATGGGCCGCATCTGCGCCGCGCCCACGGCCGGCTCGTGCGGCATAGTGCCCGCGGTGATAATCACGCTGAGTGAACAGTTGGGCGCGGATGAAGAAAAGACATTGTGCGCACTGGCCGCCGCGTCGGGCGTGGGCGCGGTGGTCATACACAACGCAACCGTCGCGGGCGCGGAGGGCGGCTGTCAGGCCGAGTGCGGCGTGGCGGCGGCGATGGCCGCGGCGGGCGCGGTCGAGATGAAGGGCGGCACGCCCGCACAGGCATTGGACGCGGCGGCGTTCGCGCTGAAGAACGTGATGGGGCTGGTGTGCGACCCGGTGGCGGGTCTGGTGCAGGTGCCCTGCGCGCTGAGAAACGCGTCGCAGGCGGTGAACGCGCTGCTTAGCGCCGATCTGGCCTTAGGCGGCATGAAGTCGCTGATACCGCTGGACGAGGTGGTCGAGGCGATGTATAACGTCGGGCATATGCTGCCCACGCAGCTCAGGGAGACGGCGCTGGGCGGCATCGCGGCCACGCCTACCGGGGTCAGCGTGCGGGTTAATATGCATAAGTGATCGACGGGTTTAAGGCGGGGAACATGGCTTTGCCGCGCAAGCGATTGACGGCGCTTTGCCTATCCACTATGCCCTTGCAAAGCATCGGCCATCCATGAACGAACATAAATGACCGGGCAGACGGGTTTGTCTGCCCGGTTTGCGCTTTTTAGGGCGTATCATTTATGCGTCTTAGAGTGTGTCTCAAAAATTCCGGAGTACGCAATTTCGGGCGTCGCTGAGCCATTTCTGCGTCACAAGGCTCGACTTAGCGCTGCTAAGCCTTCGGATTTATTCCTTGAACTGACGAAAAATCCACTCGAACTTGCGGATTGTCCCGCTTGAGACACACTCTAGGGCGTATCATTTATGCGTCTTAAAACGAAAAGCAAATTATATGCCTGAGCGGATGCAATTAACCGATTAACTGCTTTAAGCTCTTGCCCTTAATAAAATAACCGGGCAGACGCTTTGTCTGTCCGGCTTTCATTTTTTTAGGGCGCATCACTTATGCGGCGTAAACCCTTCGCCCAGCGCCTCGCGCACGTCGGTCGCAATCACGAACGCCTTGTCGTCGCACTCCACGATTATGCGCTTCAAGCGCGGCACTTCAAGCCGGGGCACCACGCACAGCAGCACGTCGATGTCGTCACCCGAATATTGGCCGCGCCCCTTCAGCGCGGTTACGCCGCGGTCCATCTCGCCCAATACGCGGCGGCTGATCTCCTGCGAATTGCGCGAAATTACGAAGTATGCCTTGGCAGTGTTCAGGCCGTCAATCACAAAGTCCATCACCCGCGTCGATATGAACAGCGAAATTATCGCGTACATCGCGCGCGTCATGTCGAACACGAACATCGACGCGGCCACGACGATGAAGTCAACGCCGAACATGACCACGCCCACCTTGAACGAGCGGAAGTGCTCATGCACGATCTTGGCCAGCATGTCCGTGCCGCCCGTGGACGAGCCGCCGCGCAGTATAAGCCCGAACCCTACGCCGGTAAGTATACCGCCGAATATCGACGACAGTACCAGATCGCCACACGTATACCACACGGGCATATAGTCGATCATCAGCGACAGCGCGACGGTCGAGGCCAGCGACAGTATCGTGAATTTGATTCCAACCGACTTTAGCCCCAGCAAAAACAGCGGCACGTTGAGTATCATAATGACTGTACCCACGTTAATGCCGCATATCGCGTTAAATAGCTGACCTATGCCGGTAAAGCCGCCCGGCGCAATGTCGTTGGGTATCAGGAAAATGTTGTAGCCCAGCGTACATATCACAAGCCCCGCGATTATATATAGCGCCTGATACACATATTGCATCCTGCCTTTGTTCATGCCCACTCCTTCTGCGGCCCGCGCCACGGATGTATATATTCATTTAGCATACAATATTTTATCACGTCCGCGCGGCGCACGCAAGCAAGCCATCATATTCTTAAAAGTCCCAGCGATATTTTAACCGCCTGGTCCACCAGATTGTTTTCAGGCTCAGGCAAAACGCCCAGCCTTTCGCGCAGACGGCGCTTGTCGATCGTGCGCAGCTGCTCCGCCAGCACAACCGAGTCCAGATCCAGCCCGCCCACACCCGCGCGCAGCGCCACATGCGTAGGCAAACGCGCCTTGCTAATCTGCGACGTGATCGCGGCCACAATCACGGTGGGACTGAAGCGGTTGCCCACGTCGTTTTGTAAAACCAGCACGGGTCGGACACCGCCCTGCTCCGAGCCGACGACGGGACTTAAATCCGCGCTGTATATCTCGCCCCGCCTTATCATATCTGCTCACGCTCCGCTCTCTGGTTTAGAGTATGCGGGGGAGGGGAGGGAGGTGACGGAAGCGGGGCGGGGACTGTATAGCGACAATATGCGGAGAAACTTTGGCCGGATCAAACTGAATGCGTTGTAAAGATGCGGACGGGTACAGCGGCAAGATAGCACAGCCAGCGCACCGAGTCAAGGACAAGCGGCTTCGCCGTGCCTTCGG
>CAOKFD010000099.1:0-7829 GCA_948467645.1 uncultured Eubacteriales bacterium
TCCCAGAGAAAGGCTTTCCTCTTTCACTGTCCAAGATCATTGACAAACCTACAATAAATCAAATATTTTACCTGCGGGCGAAATTAGTTTAATATTATATGTCAGATGCGGCGTTGACAACTTATCCGGGCGGCAGTATAATCCCACCATATCAGTATGTTGTGTGGCATTGCCGTCGCGCAAGCCTTGCGAAGATTTTGCATAAATGCGCTTGAACATTATTGTAATTGCAGTTATCATACGAAGTTGCAGACAATAATAAACCGATGGGCGTAAACGCGCGCCCTATTAATAATACGGGAGGCCGCGTATATGGAAGATACGGCGCGCAGCGCATCAGGTCAGACGCCAAGCGACATAATGATTTCTATCCGCGATCTGGAAAAAGTCTATTCAAATGGAAGCAACACCGTTGCCGCGCTGAAGGGCATAAACCTTGACATACCGCGCGGATCGATATTCGGCATAATCGGTCTGTCGGGCGCGGGCAAGTCCACGCTGATAAGGTGCATAAACCGACTCGATCCCCCCACCGGCGGTCAGATATTGATCGACGGCGTGGATATAATGAAGCTGAACAATTCCGAGCTGCTTAAGACCCGGCGGCAGCTGGGCATGATATTCCAGCAGTTTAACCTTTTGATGCAGCGCACGATACTCGCCAACGTCATGTTCCCGATGGAAATTTCGGGCGTGCCCAAGGCGCAGGCCAAGAAGTGCGCGCAGGAGTTGCTGGACATAGTATCGCTGGGCAACAAGGCCAATGTTTACCCTGCACAGCTTTCGGGCGGCCAGAAGCAGCGTGTTGCTATTGCGCGTGCGCTGACGATGGAGCCCAAGGTGCTTCTGTGTGACGAGGCAACCAGCGCGCTCGACCCTATGACTACGCGCTCGATACTGGCGCTGCTTCAGGACATAAACAAGCGGCTGGGCATAACCATCGTGGTCATAACGCACGAGATGGAAGTAATCCGTCAGATATGCACCGACGTCGCGATAATCGACGGCGGCGTGATCGCCGAGCACGGCCGCGTGCGCGACGTATTCACCCACCCCAAGACCGAGGCCGCAAAGCGACTGTTCCGCAAACCCGACGAAGAAGAGATGCTTCCCGACAGGCCGTGTGTGCGAATACTGTTCGAAGGCGCGGACATATACGAGCCGGTTATCAGCGGCATGACGCTGGCCAGTGGTGCGCCGGTATCGATATACAACGCCGACATACGACGCGTGGGCGGACAGGTATTCGGCCAATTGGTAGTCGAACTGCCGAGCGATCCGGCGGCCGCAAAGCGCTGCCGCGAATATCTGGCTTCGCATAAGGAACTTGTGGTTGAGGAGGTGCGCGGCAATGACATGGAGTAATATGCCGTTTGAGCAGCTTATGCCGCTGATGTGGCAGGGCACGCTGGAAACGCTTTACATGACGCTGGTATCCACGCTGATCGCGTATGTACTTGGATTGCCGCTGGGCATACTGCTTATCACCACCGAGCGGGATTCGCTCACGCCCGCGCCCGCGTTCAATAAGGTGCTGGGCACGATCATTAACCTGCTCCGTTCGGTTCCCTTCCTTATATTGATGATGGCGGTTACGCCGCTTACCCGCCTTATACTGGGCAAGGCGATCGGCTCCACCGCGACGATAGTTCCGCTTATTATCGCCAGCTTCCCCTACGTGGCGCGCATGGTTGAATCGTCGCTGCGCGAGGTGGACAAGGGCGTGATTGAGGCGGCGCAGTCCATGGGCGCAACGCCGCTGCAAATCATATGCAAGGTCATACTGCGCGAGGCATTCCCGTCGCTGATAAGCGGTGCAGCGATATGCACGACTACCATCCTCAGTTACAGCGCTATGGCAGGTATACTGGGCGGCGGCGGTCTGGGCGCGCTGGCCATCAACTATGGCTACTATCGCTACCTGTACGACATAATGATTTATTCCATAATCGCGCTGGTCATACTGGTTCAGGTGCTTCAGCTTATCGGCACGAAGCTGGCTATCAAGCTGGATCACCGCAAGTAATAACGGCTGGTCCGCGTCGAAAGGCGCGTATCGCATATACACCCTATATTACAAAAGGAGTGACTTCACAATGAAAAAGTTTGCTGCATTGCTGCTGGCGCTGGTTCTGTGCATCCCCGCGTTCGCGCTGGCTGATGAGGCCGAGTACACTACCGTAACCATCGGCGCTACTCCCTCCCCGCACGTTGAGATTCTGGAGGCCGTTGAGCCGCAGCTGGAGGCCGTGGGCATCAAGCTGAACATCGTCACCTATACCGACTACATTCAGCCCAACGACGCGCTGGCCGCGGGCGATCTGGATGCGAACTACTTCCAGCATAAGCCCTATATGGACAACTACAATCAGGGCAAGGGCACCAATCTGGTCGCGCTGATCCCCGTTCACTACGAGCCCATGGGACTGTTCCCCGGCAAGACCGCTACCATTGAAGAGCTGGCTGACGGCGCGAGCATCGCGGTTCCGAACGACACCACCAATGAAGCGCGCGCGCTGCTGCTGCTGGAGACTAACGGTCTGATCACCCTGCGCGAGGGCGCGGGCATGAACGCCACCAAGCTGGACATCGTTGACAACCCCAAGAACCTGGACATCCAGGAGGTTGAGGCTGCTCAGCTGCCCCGCGTACTGCAGGACGTTGACATGGCTGTCATCAACGGCAACTATGCTGTTCAGGCCGGTCTGAACGTGACCGACAACGCCATCGCCAAGGAAGAGAGCGATTCTCTGGCCGCCGAGACCTACGTTAACTACATCGTTGTAAACGGTGACAATTACGACGCCGACGTATTTGAAAAGATCGCGGCCGTAATGACCAGCGACGAGACCCGTCAGTGGATCAACGACAACTACAACGGCGCTGTTGTAGCTTATGTTCCCGCTGAGGATGCCGAGGCTACCGAAGCTCCTGCCACCGAAGCTCCTGCTACCGAAGGCTAATGGCTAATCCTCTCGGATGAATGACGGCGCAGTCGTTATGACTGCGCCGCTTGTTTTTTATCTATATAAATCCGCGCCGCACGTTCTGGATGTGCGGCGCGGATTATGTTTTGGATTATTCACCTATCGTCAGCATGGAACTGTCGGGCAGTTTTATTTTGCCGGAAAGCTCGTACATGCCGCTGATCAGCGGCTTTACCTCATACTTGGCAAAGCCCGGCTGAGTGGGCTTTACGCCCAACGCGTAGGCCATGTACAGGTACAGCGGCACTGCTGACCACGCGTGGCACAGACTGCCGCCGCGATCGAAGTCCCAGCCGCCCTGTTCGGTCTCCCAGAAGGTCGTCGCGCCCTGAGTGAGCATATCGCCCCACGTGCGCGCCACGCGAGCAAACGCCGTGCGCGAGTATTTATCGCCGGCGCTAAGCAGCGCGTCGAACAGGAATATGGAATAGCTGAGCGATACTGGCGGCAGCTTTTCGCTCGCAAGCAGCTCCAGCGCGCGCGCCTTATGCTCGGGCGAGCACACGCCGCAGTACACGGCCAGCGCCTGCGTAAGCTCGCACTCATGCTGCATTTCGCCCCGCGCGGTTATATACGTATTGTACAGGCCGCGCTCTGCATTCCAGAACGCCGCGTCCGTGCGCGCGCTGAGTTCGTCCGCTGCGGCCGCGTAAGCATCCGCGCCATTTTCTCCCAGCAACGCAATCATATGCGCAAGTCTGCGCGCGCATTCCGCCGCAAGCATGTTGAGCGGTGCATCGCAGCGGCCCGCAAACTCCTCGCTGGAATGGCCCAGATGGCCGTCCAGACCCGGACGCCATTCGTAGAAATTCCAGTACTTCTTATCCACGTACACGGGAATAAGGCCCTTATCATCGCGGCGCGCGAGCATGGAATCCAGTATGCGGCGCGCGACGGGCAGCATTTCGCGCACAAAGTCCCTATCGCCGCTGAACATAAGGTATTCGTCCAGCGCAAGTATAAAGTCCAGGGAGAAGCTGGGTATGGTTACATAGCAGCGCGCCGGGGCGCACAGTTCGAGCAGTCCGTCCTCGCGCTGGCCAAGCGCCAGCAGGCGCAGGCTTGCGCGAGGCATATCGTATTCGCCGAACGCGTAATAGCCGCACAGCATCTGGTTACGCGAATCCATGGCGTAGAGCGCCTGCTCGCGCCACGGGCAGTCCTCGTAATGCGCGTGCAGGCACGCCGAGAGCGTGTCGCGGCACACGTCGTATATGCGGCTGTGCAGCGCGTCGGCGGTATGGAAAGAGGGGCTCATATCGAGCGGGTATTTCACCGGGCGCACGCCCGCATAATTTAGTGTAAACTGCTTTGCGTTTACAAATAGCGTGATGTACCTCATGCCTACACGGCGCAGTTCGTACATGAAGCGGTTACATCCTTTATGCGCGGCATAGCGCGCGGCAAAATTGCGGCCGCCTACGTATGTGCGCACGCGCTGGTCATCCATATGTTCGCCCCAGCCGATAAGCACTTCGCAGTCGGCGTCCACTTCAATGTCAAAATCGATAAAGCCCACTGTTTCGCGGCCGGTGTCAAGCGTAACGTATATGCCCGCGCAGTCGGACGACGCGTCCGCAGCGTAGCGCACGCCCACGCCCGGAAGGCTCGGCTGGGCTATGCTGCCGCTCATGTCGCGGCTTTCCCGGAACGCCATGGGCGCATACTGCATGGTCATACCTATTTCGCCGTTTTTGGGGCTGGGCCAGTAAACGCCCTGCGACGTCACGCGCATATTTGCGCGCGGCTCAAGCAGCATACGCTTTACGGGGCGCGCATGCAGTTCGGCGGGCATGTCGTTAACGAGCGCCGCATTTGTCCAGTTCTGCGCCTGCGGGCGCGCGTCGTATTCAAACGTATAGCCCATCTGATGCGTAACGCGGTCGATCGCGCCGGATTTAAAGCCCGTGTCCGCAGTCACCTGAGTCGTTTCACAGCTGAACGCGAGTACATGGCCGCTTTGCGCGATTTCGTAAATCAGTCCCGGACGGCCCGCACGGTATACCGAGCTGTCTATGACCTGGCAGTACGCGATTATGCGCAGTTCGTTTTTGCCGGGGCGCACGTATTTTGATACGTCGATCTCGTCAAATACCTTATACTCGGGATAATCGGCGTACTGGCCAAACGCCGCAAGCTCGCCGTTTATATACGCCGCATACTGCGAGTCCGCGCTGATTTTAAGCGCACAGCCACCCGAGCCGGCGCTGAAATCAGCGCGCGCGATAATATACTGATTAGGTTCGCCGTCATATGACGACCATATCCATTTTGCCTTAGAAAAGCACATAATGCCCATCCTCCATACGCGCCGCGCATTGCGCGGCATTTAGTTAGCATAGCTATTCCAGATTGATCTCGCGCGGTGCCGTGCCGCCCGACTGTATAATAATATACCCTGCACGGCGGCACGTCAATGCCGCAAATCGATTTAAGCCCGCCGAATACAAAAGCCGCGCTTGCGACCGCGCAGTGCGGCCGTAAAGCGTCGGCTTTTACAACAGATATAATTTATTTTGAGGGCTCGCTGGGCGCGGCGTTCTGCCGCGCGTTATAGTCCGCAGCGTCCTCGGCGCGTATTTTTTTGCGCTGTATTTTGCCCGAGCTGGTCTTGGGCAATTCATCCACAAACTCGATTATGCGGGGGTATTTATACGGCGCGGTCACGCGCTTTACGTGCTCCTGGAGTTCCTTTTTGAGTTGCTCGGAGGGCTTATAGCTGCGCGCGAGCACTATTGTGGCCTTTACTACCTGGCCGCGCACCGGGTGCGGCACGCCGGTTACGGCGCACTCCAGCACGGACGGATGCTCCAGCAGTGCGCTTTCCACCTCGAACGGCCCTATGCGGTAGCCGGACGACTTTATAACGTCGTCGGCGCGGCCCACGAACCAATAGTAGCCCTGCTCGTCATACCACGCCACGTCGCCGGTATGATAGAAGCCGTCGCGGAATGCCTCGGCGGTATTCTCTTCATCCTTGTAATAGCCGGTGAACAGACCTGCGGGGCGGCCTTCGCGTATGTCTACGCAGATTTCGCCCTCCTCGCCCACGATAACCGGGGTGCCGTCGGGACGCAGCAGCTGAATATTGTACTGCGGCGAGGGCTTACCCATGGAGCCGGGACGCGGTTCCATCCACTTGGGAGTCATCAGCAGCGGCGTGGTTTCGCTCTGGCCGAACGCTTCGTGCAGCTTTACGCCGGTTGCGCTGTAAAACTGCCAGTATACCTCGGGGTTGAGCGGCTCGCCAGCTATGCACGCCCATTTGAGGCTGCTCAGGTCGTACTGCTTCAGATCCTCCTTAATGAAGAACCTGTATATCGTCGGCGGCGCGCAGAACGACGTTACGTGATACCTTTCCAGCATGGACAGCATATTACAGGCGTTGAAGCGGTCGAAATCGTACACGAAGTTGACCGCGCCCGCCAGCCACTGGCCGTAGAACTTGCCCCAAGCGCACTTGGCCCAGCCGCTGTCCGCAACCGAGATATGCACGCTCTGATCGGTAAGGTTGTGCCAGAACGCACCGGTTGCCGCCTGACCAAGGGGATAGGCATAGTTATGCGCAACCATCTTAGGCATACCGGTTGTGCCGGAGGTAAAGTAGATAAGCATCATATCGTCGTTGGTGTTTGGCACCTTACCGTCGAAATCCGGCTCGGCCTCGGCGAACAGCTTATCATAGTCCAGCCAGTCTGCGCCCAACTCGAAATGGGCAGGCTTTTCGCACTGAGACGCGGGATCGATCTCGTGGCGCGCGGTCTGGTCGATCTCGTACGCCGCGACGCACATCTTGGTCACGGGCCAGTCGATTTCCTCGACCGCCTTATCGGTGTGGCCGATTACCTCGGCGTCGCCCGCGCAGATGACCATCTTTGCGCCCGAAGCCTTTATTCGGTATGCTATGTCCTTTTTCTGAAGCTGATGCGTGGCGGGAATATGCACGCAGCCCAGCTTCATCAGAGCCAGTGCCAGCACCCAGAATTCGTACCTGCGCTTTAGCATCAAAAGCACGGTATCGCCCTTGCGTATGCCGGCGTTGCGCAGTATGGTCACGGCGCGGTCGGACATGTTTTTGAAGTCGGCGAAGGTGAATATGTGCTCCTCGCCGTGCTCATTTACCCATATCATCGCGCGCTGGTCGGGCGCAAGCAGCGCCATCTGGTCCATCACGTCGATGGCATAGTTGAAATCGTCGGGTACGTACAGCTTATAATTTTTATAAAAGTCCTCAAGGCTATCAAAATCCGTGCGCATATAGCGCTCAAGCAGTCGCATGGTTATTCCTCCTGAGCAATAAGCCGGAATATTCCGGCCTTTTACGTTATGGTATAACCATGGCCAGCAATTTCACAGTTTCGTTGCCCGCAGCCTGCATGGCGTGCGGATAAAGCGAATCGTAATACACGCAGTCGCCGGGCTCGAGTATCAGCTCGTTATTGTCGATAACGATGCGCATACGGCCCTCAAGTACGTAATCGAATTCATGGCCGGAGTGCGAATTGGTCTTCAGCTCCGGGTTGGACTGAGGCAAAAGAGTTACCAGCAGCGGTTCGATCTTGCGGTGTGCGAAGTTGTAGGCCAGGTTTGTATAGTGATAGTGGGTACGCCTGTCTATATCCACGCCCATGCCCTTGCGGGTAAGCGCGAATATGTTCATCTTGGGCGCTTCGCCGGTAAGTATCGTGTTGGTATCGACATGATACAGCGACGACAGTTTGAGCAGCACGCTTATCGGTACATCGTAAGTGCCTGCCTCAAGCGCCTCGTAATCGGCAACGGGGATGGAAATGAGCGTTGCTACCTGCTCGACAGTGCGGCCCGAAATTTCTCGAAGCTCAC
>CAOKFD010000100.1:0-7803 GCA_948467645.1 uncultured Eubacteriales bacterium
CTCAAATCTCTTTTCTTTTTTCGTCCTTTCCAACATCTATTGTAGCTCTACAAAAGTTTGGGCAACTTTATGGCAAACCATGTTGACTTTGAATGGCCATGCGTGTATAATAAAACCAACCTGCCCGCAGAGGGCAGGTATGCAATGTCGTAAGCGCTGCTTGTGGTTTGAGCGTCAAATTTATCTGCAGATGCGGACGTAAAAATGGAATAGCATTGTCCGCTTGCTGTGTTTGGCGCAGAGTGTCCAAAACTCGTTCAACAATGTACATGCTAAGGGCTTAGTGGTACGGAGGAAGATGAGAAATACGCGATATGAAAGTGCCGAACTAGCTTCGGAGGGCAGAGCTATGCCATACGTATCCTATGGCTGCGTGTTCTGCATAACTGGCAAGGAAAACATAGTGGCCGAGTGCATCGAAAAGACGTGCCCCGGCGTGCGGGCTACTGCGGCCCGCCATATGAAGCACAAATCCGTGAACGGCAAAAAGTCCAGACAGGAAGCCGTAATAATGCCGGGTTATGTGTTCTTTGAGGCAGAAAGCAGCTTTGAACCCAAGCTGGAATTTCCGAGCGAAAACATAATTCGCGTATTGACTACCGAGAAAAACCAGTGGCGGCTTATCGGCGGCGACAGGCAGTTCGTGGAATGGCTGCTTAGTTATAATGGGCTTTTAGATTTTTCTACCGCATATAAAGAGGGAGAGCACGTCCACATACTTTCCGGCCCGTTAAAGGACATGGAAGGTCATATTACAAAGGTCGATAAGCGCGGCCGCAGCGGCCAAGTAGAACTCACATTTAACGGCCACAGCATGAAGGTATGGCTGGGCTTCGATCTTATTGATCCAATGGCCAAGGGCATGTTAAATATGCCGAAATAACAGTACTGCATGGAGGCATCGGCGTGAAACATAGGCATAAGCACGGACGCGGCGAACGCGGCGCGTCAAAGAGCCGGTCAAAGTTAATAGCGCTGTGCATAGTGGTAGTACTGCTGTTGCTATTGGCATATCAGGGCGGACGCTGGCTTGAGGAGCGAAATAACAAGCCCGAAGCACGCGGCGATTATACCGAAAGGCGTTACGCAAGCGAAAACATAATAGATGTCGACGGCGTTTCCTATGCAAAACGGCGCGGAATCACCAGCATATTGGTGATGGGCGTAGATAGGGACAGCGGCACAGAAATCAGCGCGACTGACTTTAGAAACGGCGGTCAGGCCGACTTCCTCAGACTGATCGTAATAGACAATGCCTCGCATAAGATTGACCAGATGCAGATCGACCGCGACACGATGACGCCGATCACGATACTTGGCGTGCTGGGCAATAAGTCGGGCGTAAGAACCGCGCAGATAAGCCTGTCGCACGGCTTTGGCGACGGCGCGGAATACAGCTGCCAGCTGACCGAGGATGCGGTTTCAAACCTCCTGCTCGGTACTGATATAGACTTCTATATATCGATGAATCTGGACGGCATATCGGCGCTCAACGATGTGGCGGGCGGCGTTACTGTGACGCTGGAGGACGACTTCTCGATGATAGACCCGGAAATGACGCAGGGCAGGCAGATAACGCTTGTCGGCGATCAGGCCGAGATATACGTCAGGAGCCGCATGAGCATGGAAGTCGGTACGAATGAAGCGCGTATGGTTCGCCAGCAGAACTATATATCCCAGCTGGTATCCCAGCTCAATGAAAAGATACGCGCCGACAGAAGCTACATAAACACCATGTACGACGCAATTGAGCCTTATATAATTACTGATATGAATCGGGGCAGGCTGATAAACGAGATATGGGCGGCGCGCGATTATGAGCGGGACGCACTTGTCGAGCTGGAAGGCACGCATCGCGTAGGCTCGGATGGGTTTATGCAGTTCTATGCGGACGAAGCGTCCGTGCAGCAGGCTGTGCTCAGCCTGTTCTATGAAAAGGTGGAATAAGGCGCATAGACGCTTTATTTATAGGCGGACGGCAAACCGCCCGTCAAATCAGAAAGGAGATCCCTGGTTATGAAGAAGATTACCTGCTTTGTCCTGGCGCTGATGCTCTGCGTCGCGGGCACGGCGTTTGCCGCTGAGTCCGTACCGAGCAAGACGACGACCGATCTGACCAAGATCGAAGTCACTGTTGAAAATGCTCCCGAAGATGCTCCCGCGACTTATATTCTGCCCGTGAACGCGATCGCGATGACCGAAGAGCAGATGACTGAAGAGTACAAGGAGACCATGGAAATCAGTCAGGCCGAGGTTAAGAAGCTGATGGAAATTGTTAACGCCGAGGGCGGCAAGGTTGAAGATTACTTCAGCCCCGTCGTTGACAGCGAGGGCAATCCCGTTGATCTGAAGGCTTTTCTCGCCGCTGCGATCGCTGCCGAGGGTGAGGAGCCTGTAATCGACGAGAATATGGCTCTGGACGTATTCGAGTTCGGCCCCATTGTTGCCGGTAACTATGCAGAAGAGTACGGCAATGTAACTGCCAACATGCTGTTCTCCACTCCTTACGAGAAGGATCAGAAGGTTGCCGTTCTTATCGGTATCGCGAAGGTTAACGATGAGAAGAAGAGCCAGCTGGCTGAGGGCGAAGAACTGAACAGCGACTGCATCGACGAAATCGAGTGGTTTGCTTTTGAGGGCGTAGGCCAGGATGCCGTTGAGGATCAGGAAGAAACCTATGGCTGCATCAAGGTTGAGCTGACCCCTGAAATCGTGCTTGCCATACAGCAGGCTGCTGAGGATGCGGGCACTACCGCTCTGATGGCTGTTGTAAGCCAGGCCGCCGAGACTGAGGCGGCTGAATAATTCATCCCGCGTAATTGGCGATAGCGACTGCCGCCCGGACGGCGGCGGCCGCTGCCGCTATTGTTAGTTATAGCATAATAGATCGGAGAGGCGAATAATGTCTGAAGAGCAGAAGATGCAGCAGAACGTAAAGAAGGCTTCGGCTGTTGAACAGTCAGGCGAAAACGCTGCCAAGGAAATTGACTTGGCGGAGCTTGCGTACAGGCTGCTGGCAAGTTGGAAGCTGATAATTTGCGTTGCATTGCTGGGCGCAATGGTGGCGGGCGCTTACACGATGTTTTTTGTTACGCCCAAGTACCAGGCGACCTCTACTATCTATGTGCTTAGCCGCAGGGATTCGGCAATCAACATGTCGGATCTTCAGATAGGCAGCGCGCTGACTAACGACTACATCAAGGTCTTTGAGATGTGGGAGGTTCACGAGGAAGTAATCTCGAATCTGAATCTGGATTACACCTATTCTCAGATGCGGAACATGCTCTCCGTAGTGAACGCAAGCGACACCCGAATGCTGGATATAACGATAACGTCCACATCACCGGAGGAAGCCGCCGCAATTGCAAACGAATACGCAAATGTGGTGAGCCAGTACATAGCGGACACGATGTCCACCGACAAGCCCAACATAGTGTCGGTTGCGTTGGTGCCGTCCAATCCGGTCAGCCCGAACAAGACCCGCAATATAATGATGGGTTTCCTGCTGGGCGCGATTATAGTCATGGGCATAGTGACTGTGCGTATGCTTATGGACGATCGCTATAAGACTGCTGAGGACATCCGCAAGTATACGGGTATGCCGACGCTTGCGATAATTCCGATAGAGAATAACTTTGAACGCGGCAAAAAGAAGTCTGGAAGATCCGGGAGGAACGCATGAACAGCTTGACATTCAGTAAATTTCCTGCGCTTGGTTACGCAAGTGCCGAGGCGTTCAATACACTTTGCACTAACCTCTCGTTCTCCGGCGAAAACGTTCGCAAGATAATGATTACGAGCAGTCATGCGGGCGAAGGTAAATCGACTGTCTCCATGAACGTAATGCGCACGCTGGCAAAGCTGGGCAAGACGGTAGTGCTGGTCGATGCAGACCTGCGCCGCAGCATGATTACATCTAAGTATGGCGTGCAATTCGCGGACACGAATGCCACGTCTGGCTTGGCACATATGCTGGCCGGTATGGCGGATGCGGACGATATAATCTATAAGACGAACATTCCGGGCGCGTTCATGGTGCCTGTCGGCAGGGAAGTGTCCAACCCGCTGCCGCTTTTGAATTCCCCACGCTTTGGCCAGATGCTTGATTTGCTTGCCGGTAAGGTGGACTATGTTATAGTTGACGCACCGCCCGTGGGCACTGTCATAGATGCGGCTCAGATTGCAAAGTATTGCGACGGCACGCTGATAGTCGTCGGTTATAACACAGTGCGCAGGCAAGAACTGATGAGTGCAAAGGCACAGCTGGAACAGACTGAATGCCCGATACTGGGCACCGTGCTCAACATGGTGGAATACGACAACTACATGAACAAGAATTACTACTATAAGTCGTATTATTCCTACTATACGAGCTATGCTAACGAGGACGGCAATGCGCCGGCTAAAAAACGCAAGGGCCTTCTGCATAGGAAGTAAGGTATGAGAGGCTTTACAGACATTCATTCGCACTTCATATATGGGCTTGACGACGGCGCAAGAAGCAGATTGGACATGGAACGCATGATAGATGCCGCCAACGAAAACGGCATACTTGACTTGTTCGCTACGCCGCATGTTGTGCCCGGAGTAAAGCCGTTTGACTATGACCTATACCTTAAACACCTGAATGCGGCTCGAGCATATTGCCAGCAGATGCAATACCCAATCGAGATATACGCAGGCGCGGAGATAATGTACACGCCGGCGATTTCGCGGTATGTATCCGAAGGCGAACTGCCAACAATGGGTGGTTCAGATAAGATACTTTTAGAGTTTGTCCCCAGTATAAAACTTTCCGAGATGGAAGAAGCCATCGAGATGATGGAGCGTTCCGGATACGTGACGATAATGGCTCATATAGAGCGTTACGACTGCCTGATGCACGGCAATACTGCGCGTAAATTCAAGGCAGATCACGATGTCAGGTATCAGGTGAATTGCAGCACTATCGTGTCGGGCAGCGGCTTTTTCCGAGACAGGCATATCGATTCACTTTTGAAGGACGAAAAAATAGATTTCATTGCGTCAGACGCACATGATTGCAAGAATCGTCCGTTTATGATGAAAAGCGCCTACGACACATTGCGCAAGAAGTACAACAGTAAGTACGTTGATAAGATCGTAGGCATGGTAGTGATATAAGTCAATCCTTAATAATCATATCTAGAAAATCATATGCATGGATATGCAAAAATTTGCGGGGGGGGGGGCATACCGCAGATTATGACAATTTTATACACTGTCATTAGCGACAGTCACATCTTGAATTCAGTACAAAAACGAAAAGAACATTGTCATAAAACGTGCCCAATAAATCGGAAATCTTACACTTGATTCCTTATTCACCGCTGACAGATACATGTTATAGCGGTACTGAATCTGAAATGAAGGGAAGATAAAGATGACTAAGATGATAAAGTCGGCCAAAATGCGGGGCATGAATATATTACATTTCATTTGTATGACGGCGCTGATGATGACGGCGTGGTTCAATTGGTATTCACCGTCACTGGCACCGGAGAACGCCAGGACGATCAATATAGCGGTGTGCGTCTGCTATGCGGTGGTTTCGATTTTCCTGTATCGCACTTATAACGCATATAAGATCGGCATGTACCGCACCGGCGAGACGTTCTACGCCCAAACGCTTGCAAATCTTTTTGGTAACGGCATCACATATGTGTTTGCGTGCCTGATACAAGTGCGATTCATCAATGCGCTCCCGGTTCTGCTGGTATTCATTATACAAACCCTGATAAGCGGAGTTTGGTGCATGCTCGCCAGCAAACTGTATTTCAGCCTACACGATCCGATGAAAACTCTGGTCATCTATAAAGACGAGGAAGATTACGAAAAGCTGGACGAAGTGGCTAACTACGGCAAACGCTTTTCGATTCAGGGAACGCTCAAAGATCCC
Organism: uncultured Eubacteriales bacterium; assembly: GCA_948467645.1. Classification (GTDB taxonomy): domain Bacteria; phylum Bacillota; class Clostridia; order Christensenellales; family Aristaeellaceae; genus Fimadaptatus. The sequence goes on from CAOKFD010000100.1 coordinate 5,918, forward strand.
AAAGATATTTTTGAAATTTTGCCTAACTTGGATGGCTATCATACTGTTATCATATCCGGCATAGACGCGACGCTCCGCAATGGCATAGTCAAAGCGTGCATAGATAAAGATATAGACTGCTATTTTATACCGCACACCGGTGACGTAATCATAGCAGGCGCTAAGCACGTACAGTCGTTTAGCGTGCCGATTATGCGCACCAAGCGTGCCGTGCTCAAGCCGGAATACGCCTTCGCCAAGCGTACTCTGGATATAATCATAGCGGCCATAGGCCTGATAATCGCAAGCCCGTTCATGGCGGTAACAGCGATAATGATTAAGGCATACGATCACGGCCCGGCGTTCTATAAGCAGGTACGTCTGACAAAGGACGGCAGACACTTCGAAATTCTGAAATTCAGAAGCATGCGCGTAGACGCTGAAAAGGATGGCGTGGCGCGCTTGGCAGCAACGGACGACGATCGTATCACGCCGGTAGGCAAAATCATACGAGCCATCCGTTTCGACGAACTGCCGCAGATATTCAACATACTGAAAGGCGACATGAGCATAGTAGGCCCGCGCCCAGAGCGCCCCGAAATCGCTGCCCAGTATGAAGAAGAAATGCCCGCATTCAGCCTGCGCCTGCAGGTAAAAGCCGGTCTGACCGGCACGGCTCAGGTCTACGGCAAGTATAATACCGAGCCGAAAGATAAGCTGAAAATGGACTTGATGTACATCAATGACATGTCGCTGAAAGAGGACCTGAAACTGATTTTTGCAACCGTAAAAATACTTTTCATGAAGGAAAGTACGGCAGGCGTGCAGCAGGGTCAGGTTACGGCCAATAAGCATGAACATGCGGCTGAGAAGTCGGCGTGAGGATGGGAGGCTAAGGCTTGCAGTCTTGGCGGCTTGTGATGTGGGCGTTAGATACCTGTTTGGGCCGGGGAGTATTGGTAATAAACGTCTTATACGCAAACAGTAGAATAACGTCATTTCAAAAAGTACAAAGCTTGCAGACGCTAAAAACATTTCCGAAAGCAAATAATATACTTTTACATGGAGGAATTTTAATAAATTTTAGTGCCATGACATTCAAGTAAAGTCTTGAATCACACTTATAGGCGTATCTGTAATTTGGGCAATGTTCAATGCGATATATCCTGTTTATGCCTGAAAGTACCGAGGGGGTTTCTGAGGGTCAAACCACCGCTATGAGTGGAGAAAACCACTAAATATCGATGATTTTGTGCATTTTAAGTTGCTAAAAATTGGAAGAAATTCCAGAGTGGAATCGGGCATAAATACACCTCTTACAGTGGCGTTAAGCTGGAAAGTCGGCAGACTGCCCTGCGTAGGAGCGATATAGCACTCATGATAGTGCAAGATGCCGAGACCATGGGCGTGAGAGAGAGCAAAACGAGGTCAATTCGAGGCTTTTACGCCCCGAAAAAGCACTTTTATGGATGCGACTGTAGCTCGTGGGTTTATGCCGGATGGCACTGTGAGGGTATTAACGACACTGTGGCGATTATCACATAACGGTTTTGGAGCTGAGCGATGATAACATTATCTGCGATTTCATCCCGGTCTTGGAGATAACAAGTCGGGTGTGAGCAAGATGATGATAAACACATGGTCGCAGAGATGCTCATTCGTGTGGGGGTAATCCGGCATAAGCAAGGGAGCTACCGTGGCATGGATGAGTGGATTCAGGAATAAAGGCAGGGGTTACCGTAGCGAATGTTGGTGCTATCAGGCCTAAAGACGGGAGCTACCGTAGTATCATCAGGACTAAAGATAGCGGCTACCGTAGCGTGAATTTGCCATAGCAACGTTTATTGTGGCAGTACAAGACATAGCGGCAGTGTGACTCACACTGCTGAGGACGATTAGTAGAGCTT
>CAOKFD010000101.1:0-7709 GCA_948467645.1 uncultured Eubacteriales bacterium
CGTATTACAACTACTTCACCAACGCAAAGTGGGCCGATATGTTTAATTTCGACATAAGCGTGAACTCGGCAAAGGTGGGCGTGGATGGCGCCGCCGATATGATAATCGCCTATGCCCAGCGCAAGGCCGCCGAGGATAAGGCAAATAAGGCGAAGTAATACCGAGAATCGTAAGCTAAGATAATTTGCCGCCGCAGGAACGATGAAACAATGCGTTCCTGCGGCGGCTGTTTTGGTGGAGTAATTGTTGAGAATGGCGAGGTATGGATGGCCGCTCATATAACCAGTAACAAGGCTGTAAAGCTTGTTTTCGCGCGCACCCTACTTTTGGCAGACGTGAACCTCACCGCCGAACCTGCGTCTGAGCCGCCGAGGGGTGGCGAACATGGCGCGGGCGCAAAGTGGCTAAACTGACAAAGATCATTCGCGGAATCCCGAAACCGCTAAGATTATAGCTTGCGTGAGCTGCAAACGCGGACAAAAGAAAACGCCGCTGGCTCTGGGCGAGTCAAGCGACGTAAGAAAGCATGGCAGCTTCCCATATATAGCTCCCTAAACACGTCTGAACTAAGATAGCGTATCGGTAGACAGACCTAATAGACTTTTCTTTGGTTCTTTCGCTATTCCGAAAAGGAAGAACACGTCCTCCTTACGACTGCCCCTCGTAAACATGCGCCGCTTCGCAGTGTGCCCATTCGTTGGCCTTGTACCACGCGACGACGAAGCCCGCGCCGTGAGCGCAGAAGACGGAGGTGGGGGGCTGGTCGGGGTCGGAGAGGGGATCGTATTGCTTGCGCGCGATTACGGATTGCGCGTCGCGGCAGGGCTCGCTGTGGTCGGGGGCATAGGTTAGATGGCCTTTGCCGCGCATTTGCATGGAGAAGTCCGCCGCGTAGGTTAGCATGGAGCTGATCGGCATCTCGCCCGTTATCGTGCATTCGCTGCCTGACTGCATGGGTGCACCTATGTCGGCCTGTAGGCGACTTAGATCGGATGAAACTTTGCCTAGCATGTCAAGCGGCATACCTATCTCAAACCGACATACTGGCTCAAGTAGTACGCTCTCCGCACGCATTAACGCCTGCCGAATTGCCCGGTATGTCGCCTCCCGAAAATCGCCGCCCTCGGTGTGCTTTAAGTGCGCCCGCCCGTCAATCAATACTACCCGAACATCGGTTAATGGCGAACCCGTTAATACGCCGCGATGCACCCGTTCAAATACATGCGTGCGAATCAGATTCTGATATTGCAGCGATAACTTGTCCACATGCAGCTCGCTGTCAAACGATATGCCCGCACCGCGCGGCGCAGGCTCCAATCGTAAAACAACCTCCGCATAGTGCCTAAGCGGCTCGTAATGCCCAATGCCAATCACCGGCGCGGCTATCGTCTCGGTGTACATGACCTCGCACGGCGTAAACTGTACGTCAATGCCAAAACGACTGGCAAGCTGCTCATGTAAAACGTCCAGCTCAATCGCGCCCATCAACGCGATGTTCGACCGCTTGTGTAAATTGTCCCAGTTAACGCGCAAGGTAGGCTCCTCCTGCTCAAGCACGCGTAAAGCCGAATGTAACTGCGCGCCCGTGTGCGTGGAGTCGGGTAAAGCCGCCGCCGACAATATAGGCTCCAATTGCCCGCCGCGCCCGCGCATAGCGCCGTAACCAATAATATCGCCGGGCAAACCGCCGTCCAGTCCAACTGCCGCACAAAGATCGCCCGCCTCAACGCGCGGCACAGCCAGGCAGCGCGCCGCATCGTATAGCCTTAGCTCGGTTATCTTCTGCCTGCTGACCCCGCCGGGCGCATCGTCGTCGGGTACGTCAATCGCATCGCGCGCATTGACGCTTCCGGATAATACCTTGAAAAATGTAAGCCGCGTAGGCCCGTCGTGCCGTATCTTGTATACGCGTGCGCTGAACTCATCCGACGCGGGCGCGGCATACGACGGCGCAAGCAGGCTCATCACATCCAGAAACTCTTTGACGCCCTCGTCGCGCAAAGCGCTTCCGTGAAATACCGGGAATATGGCGCGCGACCGTATCTGCCTGCGCAGCGATTCCAGCCACCTGTCCGGTTCAAACCCGCCCTCAAAATATGCCTCCATAAGCCGCTCGTCGCCCTCGGCGATAAGTTCAATCGCTTCTTCGTCAAGCGAGTTTATATCGAAAGGCAGATTAAGCGGCAATACGTTCGCGCCCAGCTTTTCACGCAATTGCTCAGTCACGCCGCCCAAATCCGTGCCCACACGATCAGCCTTGTTTACGAATATCATGACAGGCAGCTCATGCGCCGCAAGCAGCCGCCACAACGTACGAGTGTGGCTCTGCACGCCCTCGACCGCCGACACAAGCAGTATCGCCATGTCCAGTACGCTCAGCACGCGCTCCGCCTCGGCCGAAAAGTCAACGTGCCCCGGCGTATCCAGCCAATAGTACTTCTCGCCCTTATACGAAAAATGCGCCTGATCCGAAAATATCGTTATGCCGCGCTCGCGCTCCATCGGGTCCAGGTCAAGCGCCGCGTCCTTGTGATCCACGCGCCCGGCGCGCCTGATTACGCCCGCGTGATAGAGCAGCTGCTCCGAAAGCGTGGTCTTGCCGGTATCGACGTGCGCTAGTATGCCGATTGCCTTGCTCATGTGAATCACCTTGCTTTGCGTAATCGTCAGTTCCAGAATGTGGGCAGATAGCTAATTACCGACATGACGACAATCGCCAGCGCCAGCACTATCGCCAGCACGCGCCGCAGCTTCTCGTTCTTAATCAGTTTAAGCATATAATCGCTCCTAAAAATATGAATCGTCAGGCCTTTTTAGCCAAATCACCTTTACTTATCGCCTTGCGTATCGAAAGCACCGACGTGTACAGCGACGAGCCGACCAGCATTCCAACGGCTATTGCCGCCGCAGTGGAAAGCGTCAGTATGCCCTTTTCCAAAAAACCTACCCAGTTGCCTTCGACGGCATATAGCATCGTGTAATACAAAAATCCTCCCGGCAGTATGGGTACGACCGTAGGCACGAGGAACAGCGTCGTCGGCGATTTGACAATGCGCGCAACCGCCTGTGAATACAGCGTGGTAACGACCGTGGCCATGCCGTATGATGCGACCTCCATATTGGTAAAGTGAAACAGTATCAGGTATACTATCCAGCCCAGCATTCCGCCAATGCCCGCCAGCATCATACGCTTTCCGTGCAGGTTGAATATAATCGCAAAGCTGATGGAACTTAAAAGCGCCATGAATACCTGCTTTACAACGGCTATCATCCCAGCATACCTCCCGCCAGCGCAAATCCCATCGCAATCGCAACAGATCCCAGCAGCGCGTTGCACAGGCGCAAAAGCCCCGACACAGTGTCGCCGCTTATCATATCGCGCAGTGAATTGGTAAGCAGTATTCCGGGAATCAGCGGCATTATGTCGCCGATTGCGATTTTGTCAAAGCTGTTGCCCAGTCCCAGACGCAGCGCAAGCATGGCAACCAGGCCGCCGCCAAACGCGCACAGAAAGTCCGAAAGTATGCCGTTTATGTGGAATCGCTTGCACACGGTAGTAAGCCAGCGCAATATAAGTCCGACTATGCACGCCACAAACGCGTCGCCCCACGACCCGCCGAAGAATACCGACGACGACGCGGATACCAGCGCAAAACTGGCGTACTGGCCCAGCTTGCCCAGCGGTTCAGATAGCTCTATTCGCTTGAATTCGCGCCGCAGTTCGGCCTGATCGGGCTTGTTTTCGCATATGCGGCGGCTGAGCGCGTTCAGCTTGTCCAGCTTGGTAAAGTCGGTGTTGCTGGAGCGTATGCGCCGCGTCTGTGTGACCGGCGGCTCGCCTTCCATCTTGAGCGTCGCTATTATACAGGATGTGATCGAAAACACGTCGATGCGTTCCGCGCCGTATGCGCGGCAGATGCGCTCTATCGTATCCTCGACGCGGCTAATCTCCGCGCCGCATATTACCATCTGCTCGCCGATGTCCAGCGCGTATTCCAACACGAAATCTTTGTCCATTGTATAAAATGCCTCCGAATGAGCGGCGCGCAGAACTGTCCGCGCCGTGGAATGGGCGTATAATTTAATTATACTATAAGTCGATGAATTTTGCCAGCAGGACGAGTGATTAGTTAAGAGCGTGCATGTTATCTTTATTTGATAAGTAGGCAAACTGCGCCCGGTTAAACAATTTTTACATTCGGTACATTACTATGCCAATGCTTGCATATGATATTGGTATATGATACAATGACAAATACGTGATTTAATTTATGAACCCGCGCACACATGTTTATGTATGGAGGATCAGATGAAAAGATCTCATGCGCTTGCAATATTGATAGGAATAATTATATCCTGCGCCATAGTGCTGGGCGTGTCCATCGCCATGGTGCCCGGCGAGGACAAGCTGGGCGTGTATATGGACGCGGCAGGGGATGTGTATTCGTTCCTGATGCCGTTAAGTTATTCAGATAACGATGCGCCCGCCGCCACAGCAGAGCCGGAAGCCGCACAGCCGACCGCGACGGCCGAACCCGCCGCGACTGACGCCGCGCCGACAAGCACGCCGGAAACCGCCGATTTACAGTCTCAGGCAGTCGGTGACGTTCAGCCGGTCGTTCAGTCAGAAGCGCCCACCGCCGCCCCTGACCCCACCGCCGCGCCGACGAGCAATCTGCCCGTCGCGCAGAGCGTATCCGCACTCACGGACGCGGACAGTTTCGGCACGCCCGAAAGGCTGGACGAAGCTACGCCCAAATACAGCTACAGCGCGCTCTCGGCTCAGACCGGCCTTGACGAGGAAGTGCTGGACAAGCTGTATACGCCCTTCTATGTGCTTAATATAGGCATGGACGAGGTGTATTACCCCATGAAGTCCCCGGGCGGCAGCAAGGGCAATGACAAAATTTACGGCGGTCAGGTGGGCGTTGAGGTAGTCTCCATCGAGGGCGACTACGCGTATATAAAGGCGCACCGCTATCCGGGCGGGCGCGCGACCGAGGGCTATGTACCCACAAAACTGCTCAAGGAAGTAACCCCGGACGACCGCTATTCGATAGTAATCGATAAGCGCCAGCAGCGCCTGTTCCTGTTCGAGTACGGCGAACTGAAGGCAGACATGTACTGCTCCTCGGGCAAGACCACGACCGAGACCCCGGCGGGCGAGTTCATCAAGTGCGGCACCAAGCGCACGATTTACTCCGACGCGGATCCGGATATAGCCTATTACGGCATACGCCTTAACGGGCGCGTGTACATTCATTCCGTATCACATATAGACGGCGACTATTCCAAGTCGATAGCGATGCTGGGCCGCAAGGCGTCGCACGGCTGTGTGCGCGTGCCGCTGGACTGGGCCAAGTGGTTCTACGAAAACATCCCGGACGGCACGAAGGTAATCATAACCGAGTACCGCGGCGATACTCCTCCGCTGGGCGAGGGCGGCCGTGACGGCGACTGATTAATGTAAAGGCTAAGGCAGAAGGCGTTTCCAGCGCATGTACGCGCTGTGGAAGCGCCTTTTAGTTTTGGTTATGGCAGGAAAGCCGTTCAGGCATACGGCGTTGCGCTGCGCAAATCGCCAATATGTCGTTGGAGGAGCGCATATGATTCTGCCTGAAATCAATCATACCCGCCTTAACAGGCGCATATCATTGCAGCGGTGATGATAATGCGCAGGTCGGAATTTGCAGGCGCGGCGGCAATAGCCGCGGCGATAGCGGGCGCGGGCTTTGCCTCTGGCCGGGAGATAGTCGCTTTCTTCACGCGCTTCGGCGTGGCAGGCTATGTCGGCGCGACGCTGGCGGCGGGACTGATCGGCTGGATGGCGCGTGAGACTGCACTCATCGCGGCACGCACCGGCACCGCGTCGTTTCCGGGGCTGATGCGGCTGTGTGCAGGGCGCGCATGGGGCAGTGGGGCGCTGATGTGGCTTATGTCCATCGCTGTATCGGCGGCAATGACCGCAGCGGGCGGCGAGCTGTGCGCGCTGGCGATTAACATTCACGGCGCGCGTCAGATAGGCATGGTGTGCACGGCGGCGCTGGCCGCGCTGTGTGCGGCGCGCGGAGTAAAGCTTATGGGCGCGGTCGGCGCGTTCACCGTTGCGGCGCTCATCGGTTATTATGTGCTGCTGCTGTGCGTGTCGCCTGAACTGCCTGAATATACGTGGCGGCCGGGCGCAGTTCTGTCGGCGGCGGCGTACGCGGGCTTCAATATAGCAACGGCGTGCGGCGCGATATTCGCCTCCGGCCTGCGCATAAAGTCGGATGTGCACAGGCGCGCAAACGCGCTAGGCGCATATACGGGCGCATTTATGCTCGTCATGCTGCTTGTGGCGCTGGCGTGCGTTCGCCTGCACGGCTCGGCGAGTGCGGCGGCACTGCCCAGCGTGATTATCGCGTCGCAGCTGGGTAAGTCCGGCTACTACATGACGATATGCGTGATGTGGCTGGCGGTGCTGTCCACGCTGGCCGGGGCGCTGCTTACGCTGGAAATGCAGGGGCGCGAGCGGAATCTTCGCAGCGGCGATGTGCGGCTTATAGCGCTGAGTCTGTCGTTGCTCATCGGCTTTGCCGGGTTTGAGACGCTGGTTGACAGGGCATATCCCGTGCTCGGCCTGATCTGCATGGCATACATGGCAGTGGCGATTTTGCGCGGAATGCGGGTAAGGTGGGAAGCGAGCGAATCCAGCCTTAAACTACACTGAATACAGGCCAAACCACATTTCATGACCGTCTAAAAGTAAATTGTTAATAGAACCAAACCGGCGTACATAAAAATCACTGCGCCGCTGTCCAAACCGGACGGCGGCGCAGAGTGCATTATTAAGCTATCAATTATTCGTCGGTCTTATTCGCGCCGATCGACTCTATCGCGATGTCGTGCAGCCATTGCGAGGGCGTTTTGCCTTCCAGCAGCGCGGCGGCGGTTATCGCCTGCGCCTCTTCTGTGGCAAAGTCGATCACAATCTCCTGAGAATCGCCCTGCGCAATTGATGTGGACAACACCGTAACGTCGGGCAAAGTGAGCGTCATCGTAAGCGGCTGACTGCCGAATGCGAACATGCGCGTAAGTTCCACGTCCACGGGCGATGTGTCGTTGTGCAGCCGGAAATACTTGGCAACCTGCATCGTCGCGCCGTCCTTTACGCTCAGCAGCGACGTGTACGCGTCGTCGGGCGCAACCGCGAAGTCCCACGAATACGCCGGGTCGCATTCGATGCCGCCCTGATACACGGTCACGGCAAACGCGTATACGAATGATTCGGCCTTTGTGCGGCTGTTGGTGAAGTCGTACCGCAGTACTATCGCGGGCGAACCGTCAGCGGTTGTCATTAACTCGCCGCTCAAAAACCTTACGCTCATGTCATCGTATTCGTATGAATACTCAGCTTCCTCTGCATCGCCCAGAGCGCATAAGGGCGTAATAGTAAGCGCCATAACGGTCAGCGCCGCGATCAGTGCGCGGCGGCATTTGCGCGCAATATGTAGCATTGCATATCGCTCCCATCTGATTATATACTTAATTATATGATGACGCGCGCGTCGTGCTTACGCAGGTCAATAATTTCATTATACAATGATTTGGCCGCGCGCGCAATACACATTTTATGTCGCCCGGCGGACAAAATGATGAACGCGTTTTGGAGTGCAGCTTAGAGTGTGTCTCAAAAATTCCCTAATCCGCAATTTCGGCGTCTTTTGCGC
>CAOKFD010000102.1:0-7622 GCA_948467645.1 uncultured Eubacteriales bacterium
CGTCGGTGATGTCCACGCCCGCGTATTTGCCGGTCTGCCAATCCGCGTCGCTAGGGAAGATATATTGCACGTCCTGCCTTGCGCACGCGCCGTCGGCCTTAGCTATATAACCCGCCGTCATTATGTACGGTATTGGGAAGTCATACGCATACTGCCGCGCGATTATGTATATCAGCGCATCGTATGAATCGTCCTTCGTTTGGCTGTCGGTGAACAGCCTGCGCGCGTCGTCGTTCAGGGCGGTGCCATCCAGCGCGGTCAGCATATATACGTTCTGGATTTCGATTTTGTTTGAGTCATTGTCTGCATACTTTTCGGTAAACGTATTCAGTGCGGTTTCTAGTGGCGTGTTTGTTGCCGCATCTGCCTGAACAGCCGCGCACATCAGCGTCATCATAACCGCCATCGCAAGCGCAGTCAGCTTTTTAAGCATACTCATGCCATCCTTTCACAGCGTCGGTATGTGCACGCCTTAAACCGTTCAACGGCATCACCGCCATTCATCCTGATGGCGTAAGTATATCATCTTTAGTTCTGATTGGCTACATATTATGTCTGAAAAGTTCATTTGGCCGTATGAGACCCGCATACGCGCGTCTTATCACAGCGCGCTTTCCGCAAGGCGCGGCATTTGCTTTGCCTGGCGCGGCTGCATTTCGGGCAGATACTTATGATACCTGCGCGGCATCCAGCCGTCGCGCAGGCGCGGGTTCAGGCGCGATTCGATCGTCACCGCGTCATAGAACGCGCGCCACATGTCCTCGTACTCGTCATGCGGCGCGGCTATGCGCGGCGCGTGCGCGTGCGTAATGAACGTCGCGCCCGGCTTATGGAACGCCAGCGTATCGTGCCTCAGGTCGTGCATTATAAAGCGCTCGCCCGGCAGGCGCTCGGCAAAGTGCTCTATCATCAGCGGCACAATGTCGTAATCCGGCTCGCACGCGGCGTAAAGCACGCCGTTCTCCAGCGGCGTGAAGCGCATGAAGCCCAGCATCTTATGCCTTTCCAGCTGCACGCGGCGGCTTAATTGCAATACCGGCTCGACCGCCGGGTCGGTCATGTGATCGTCCAGCCGGTGTCCCAGCCGCCAGCCGCGCATTACGTACCTGTATATCAGCGTGCCCGCGTCGTCGCGGCCACTGGCGTACACCATGCGCACATTCAGCCCGGCGTTGACCGACAGCTTTTCGTCGATTGCGATTTGCACGCGCGCCGACTTGGTTATGTCGGTCGCGATCTGCATGGGCGCGTCCAGCATGTCGAGCTGCTGTGCCGGGCGCAGAAGTATCTCGTCGGGTTTAAGCTTATAGGCGTAAAACAGCGCCGTGAGCAGTCCGTCGTATGTTCCATCGCATATCATGCGCATATGTTTTTCCTCCCATCGCCGCTGTCATTAAAACGCGAGCGCAGTCTGTTTATTTTCCTTAGCCATTGATTGTATTTTAGTCCGTGCATCGATTGGCGGCTTAGGCGCGCTCTGCTCCTCCCCCGCCTTCAAGCGCTGAGTAGTGCGCTTGAGCGCCGCGTCCAGCATCTGCCAGTCGCTTTGCGGCTCGTCGAAGAACGAAAGCTGCTGTGCGTACAGCCCGGCGGGCGCGTTGTCCATTGCGGTCAGCGCGGCGCGTATCGGGCGTTCGTCCACCTTCCAGCCCAAGTATCGCCCGTTCAATGTGATAAAGTGCCGCGCGCGCTTCATGACCACGCCCAGTCGCTTCAGCGACGATTCAGTGATTATCGTCGAACGGCGCATTTCGCATATGCGGCGCGCGCTTATCATGCCTATGCCGGGCACGCGCATCAGCTGGTTATAGTCGGCGCTGAGTATTTCGACCGGGAACTCGTCCAAATGCCTTAGCGCCCAGCCGCACTTGGGGTCGACGCGCTCATCCAGATTGGGTCTGTCCGGCGTGAGCAGCTCCTCCGCCGTGAATCCATAAAAACGCATCAGCCAGTCGCTCTGATACAACCGATGTTCGCGCAAAAGCGGCGCGCGCGGTATGTCGGGTAAGTTGGCGGCGTGGTTGACGGGCGTATATGCGCTGTAATACACGCGCCTCATGCCGTATGATCGGTACAGGCCCTGGCTAAGCCGAAGTATCTGCCGATCGGTTTCAGCCGTTGCGCCGACTATAAGCTGCGTTGACTGACCGGCGGGCGCGAACTCGGGCGCGGAGGTGAACAGGCGGCGCTCCTCGTTGCGCTGAATTACGCGGCTGCCGATATAGCCCATCGGGTTAAGTATGACCTCGCGCGTTTTGTCGGGAGCCAGCTCGCAAAGCGACGCGGCGCTGGGCAGTTCGATATTCACGCTCATCCTGTCGCACAGCCTGCCCAGCCGTTCGACCAGCGCCCTATCCGCACCGGGTATGGCCTTGGCGTGTATATAGCCGCCAAAGCCCGCGCCGCGCACCAGCTCCAGCGTGCGGATAAGCTCCTCCATGGTGGTATCCGGGTCGCGCGTCACGGCGCTGGACAGGAACAGGCCCTCGATATAGTTGCGGCGATAGAACTCCATTGTCAGCTCGCACAATTCGCGCGCGGTGAATGTGGCGCGCGGTACATCGTTGGAGCGGCGGTTATGGCAGTACGCGCAGTCGTACCGGCACACGTTGGTCTTGAGCACCTTGAGCAGCGATATGCAGCGCCCATCGCCCGCGAACGAGTGGCATATGCCGCACTGCGCCACGCTGCCGATCGAGCCAGCGGATTTTCGGTTCGTGCCGCTGCTGGCGCAGGACGCGTCGTACTTTGCCGCGTCGGCGAGTATGCTTAGTTTTTCGCGAATGTCCACATTTGCCGCCCCCAATGTCTTTTGACCATGCTTTTTGTCGTTGTCGAACATACGTTCGCATAAGATAGTATAGCACTCAAATCGGCATTTTTCAAGCGGCAAAACAGATTTTTGAGCCATGCGAACGGATGTTTTACTTTATGTTCGCGTTCGCGGCTGTTCAGGCGCATAAAAAGCGGCTTCCGATACGCTTGAAGTGTATCGGAAGCCGCTTTTTATGCCTTAAATCAATTTTTATGGAAAGTCAGCCGCATGTCGTGCCAGACTGCGCCGCCATGCGTGGAATCGGATATGCCCTCGTCCACAAACCCGAACTTGGCATAGTAATGCACGAGTTCGTCCTTGCACGTAAGCACAAGTCCGCGCCGGTTCTGTGCTGCGGCTGTGGCGATGGCGCATTTAAGCAGCGCCGCCGCGCAGCCGCGTCTGCGGTATTCGGGCACGGTATTTACGCCGAATATCATCTGCCACGCGCCGTATTCGTTATGCAGGGACGCATCGGCGAACATCTCATCGGTCAGCTTATCACAGTCGGTTGTCATGCCATCCACGAACGCAACAAGCTTCCCTTCATCCTCCAGCAGCCAGAAATGCTGTGGATAGGCATTAAGCCGCTGTTCCAGTTCCTCCCTACTCGCGGCTTCCGCCGCCGGGAAGCATTCGCTTTCCACGCGTGTTACTTCGTCCAGGTCGGCCATAGTGGCGTTTCTTATATTCATATTCGTTCCCTACTTTTTGATTATTCGCAGTCCAGCGGGAGATCGTCGCCCTAAAACGCACAGTGGGCGGGGTAAGCTCCCCCCGCCCAACGCGTATATGCGAATGTGTATCACATCTTCTCGGTCGGCTCTACGCCGATCAGCGTAAGTCCCGTGCCGATCACGTTGCGCACGGCTTTGGTTATCGCTATGCGCGCCGCGCTGGTCGCGGGTTCGCAGTCCAGTATGCGGTGCTCGTAATAGAACTTATTGTACGCCTGAGCCAGATCAACCGTATAGCGCGTGATAAGCGACGGCTCGTTACGCTGCGCGGCTTCCTTGACCAGCTTGGGGAACTGCTCCAGCAGCCTTACTATATCCTGCGCCTCGGCGTCATCCAGCGTGCTGTAATCCGCATCGGGCAGGTTTGCGGGCGCTTTGCCCAGAACCGAGCAGCAGCGCGCGTAGGTATACTGCACATACGGGCCGGTCTCGCCCTCGAAGTTGAGCGCGCGATCCCACCAGAAGTCTATGTCCTTTATGCGGCCCGCGCTGAGCGCGAAGAACACGACTGCGCCGATACCGACCTTGCGCGCCACGCCGTCCTTGTCCTCCAGATTGGGGCTCTTTTCGTCGATTATCGCGCGCGCCTTTTCTATGGAGCGGTTGAGCAGGTCTTCCAGATAGATCACGTGGCCGTGGCGCGTGCTGAGCGCCTGACCCTCGTAAGACACCATGCCGAACTCGACGTGCTCCATGTCCTTGGCCCACTCATGGCCCATCAGCTCTATGACCTTGAACAGCTGCCTGAAGTGCAGGCTCTGCTGATACGCGACCACATACAGGCACTTGGTAAAGTCGTATGTCTTTTTGCGGTAGAACGCCGCCGCAAGGTCGCGCGTGGTGTAAAGCGTCGCGCCGTCCGACTTGATTATAAGGCACGGCGGCATGCCGTACTCCTCCAGATCCACTACGTATGCGCCGTCGGATTCCTTGAGCAGCTTCTTTTCGCGCAGTTCCTCAATCACCGGGCCCATCTTGTCCATATAGAACGCTTCGCCCGCATAGGAGTCGAACTTAACACCCAGCATATCGTATACGCGATTTGCGTCCTTGAGCGTCAAATCCTTGAACCACTGCCATATGGATATGGCCTCTTCGTCACCGGTTTCAATCTTCTTGAACCATGCGCGGCCCTCGTCATCCAGCGACGGATCCTTTTCGGCCTCGGCGTGGAACTTTACGTACAGATCGCTCAGCGCCTGCACGCCGCCCTGCTCAACCATTTCTCGACTGCCCCAGTGCTTATATGCCGCTATCATCTTGCCGAACTGAGTACCCCAATCGCCCAGATGGTTTATGCCCACGCACTTATAGCCCAGGAACGAATAAATCTTATACAGTGCATTGCCCAGCGCCGTGGTGGACAGATGGCCGATGTGGAAACGCTTTGCTATATTTATCGAGGAATAGTCTATGCAGATAGTCTTGCCCGCGCCCATGTCGCTGGAGCCGTATTTTTCACCCTTATCCAGCACTTCGCCGATCACGCTGGACGCGTACAGCGCCTTGTCGATGAAGAAATTCAGATAGCCGCCCACGGCCTCTACGCGGCTGAGAAAATCGGCGTTTATCACCTTTACAAGTTCGCCCGCGATCATCGGCGGCGCCTTGCGCAGCGAACGCGCCAGCTTAAAACACGGGAAGGCGTAATCGCCCATCGCGCTGTCGGGCGGCAGTTCGAGCAGCCCGGCTATCTCGTCCGCGCTCAGCGGCGCGTTGCCGAAAGCTATATCCAAAGCCGAGGCTATTTCCCCGGCGATCATGATTTTGAAATCCATGCTTCTCCACCTCTATAGCTTATTAGATTGTATAATCATACCATGCAGCGGTTAAGCCCTCTAAAACATTTGGTAAACTCTATTGACTCCATGGATTTATGCGGTACAATGTAGGATATATTCACATATCAGCGCTGTTTATACTTGATTTTGTCGGGAGGTGCGTCGCTATGCCCCGCATGTTTGGCACTAGCATAATGCTGCGCGAATTCATGCAGTCCGATTTGGACGAGATGCGCAAGTGGATAAGCGATCCTGAATCCACGCGCTACTTATCAGACACATTCACCGTGCCGCAGACGTGGGAGCAGTCGGCCAACTTTCTGGACAGCATTTTAAGCGGCAAGAACCCGGGCGTACACCTGGTCATCGCCAACCTTATGACGGGCGAATACCTGGGGCAATGCGACCTGATGAACATCACCAGCTATTCGCACAAGGCCGAAATGGCCATAGCCCTCGGGCCGGAGCATCGCGGCAAGGGATATGCGCCCGAAGCGATAGATCTGCTGCTAGAGCTTGCGTTCGACCATATGAATCTAAACCGCATATACCTGCGCGTATTTACAGAAAACCAGCCGGCGATAAAGTGCTATGACCGCTGCGGCTTTGTGCGCGAGGGCATGCTCAGGCAGGATTATTATTCATACGGCGAATATCACGACGTGATAATGATGGGCATACTGCGCGACGAATGGCGGCGCACGCGGGCGCGCAAATAAACATAATTTACATAAAGCAAGGCTGTGACGATTCAAGCAGTCAACAGAGAGGTTCTGATATAATGGGCATTATCGTAACCAAGTTCGGCGGCAGCTCGCTGGCCGACGCGGGCCAGTTCCGCAAGGTGCGCGACATACTTCTTGCCAATCCGGAGCGGCGGTTTGTCGTACCGTCCGCGCCCGGCAAGCGTTCAAAAAGCGACGTCAAGGTCACCGACATGCTTTACGCGTGTCACAATGCGGTCGTAAATTCCGAGCCGGACGAAGCGCGGCGCAATCTGGACGCGGCGTTTGAGCCGGTCATAAAGCGCTATGCCGACATTGCGGACGAACTTAAGCTCGCCATCGACCTCATGCCCATACTTGACAGGGTAAAGCGCGAGATATTCGAGCACAGAAACAGCGACTATGCGGCGTCGCGCGGCGAATATCTTAACGGGCACCTGCTCGCCGACTACATGGGCTGGGATTTCATCGACCCGGCGGACTTCTTCATGTTTTCTCAGCAGGGGCAGTTCATGGCGGAGCTGACAAATACGATACTTGCCGAGGAGCTCAAAAAGCACGAATACGCGGTCATACCCGGCTTTTACGGCGCTATGCCGGACGGCCAGGTAAAGACGTTTTCGCGCGGCGGCTCCGACATCACGGGCGCAGTGGTTGCGCGCGCGGCGGACGCGGACAAATACGAAAACTGGACGGACGTATCGGGCTTCCTTATGGCCGACCCGCGCATAGTGCCCAATCCGCGCCGCATAAACCAGCTTACCTACCGCGAGCTGCGCGAGCTAAGCTACATGGGTGCGACGGTTCTGCACGAGGACGCAGTATTCCCCGTCAGGCGTGCGGGCATACCGACGAACATCCGCAACACGAATGCGCCGGACGATCCGGGCACCATGATAGTATGCGACATCTCCAGCGAGAACGAGATGAGCGACACGGACACGCCCATAACCGGCATCGCGGGCCACACGGGCTTTACCATACTCTCCATCGAAAAGGCCATGATGAACAGCGAGCTGGGCGTAGGCCGGCGCGTACTTAGCGCGCTGGAGGAATACGGCGTATGCTTTGAGCATCTGCCCACCGGCATAGATACCATGTGCGTCGTAATAAACGACAACGACTTCAACATCCATCAGGAGGAGCTGCTAAACCGCATCCGCGAAACCGTAGAGCCCGACGTACTTGAGCTAAAGCGCAATCTGGCAATAATCGCCACCGTGGGTCGCGGCATGGCCGGCGCCTTCGGTACCGCCGCCAAGCTCTTCACCGCGCTCGCCGAAAACCGCATAAACGTCCGCATGATAGACCAGGGTTCCAGCGAGCTCAACATAATCGTCGGCGTTGACATGAAGGATTTTGAAAACGCTATACGCGCTATTTACAGGGCTTTTGTGGAGTAGTGACGAGGGGGACGCGTTCTTTCTTTTCAGAAGAAAAGAAAGAACCAAAGAAAAGTCGGTTATGTCGTTCTCCCGCAAATGTATCTTAGTTCAAACGTTTTAGGAAGCTATATACGGGAAGTTACCATACTTTCTTGCGCCGCTTGACTCGCCCAGAGCCA
>CAOKFD010000103.1:0-7335 GCA_948467645.1 uncultured Eubacteriales bacterium
GTAACTTCCCGTATATAGCCTATCCTAAAACATTTGAACTAAGTGAGTCTTGCGGGAGAACAGCCAATCAGACTTTTCTTTGGTTCTTTCTTTTCTTCCGAAAAGAAAGAACACGTTCCCCCCGTCTCCCTCGTCACTCCTTAACGATAACCGCGATCATCTCCAGATCAGTGTCGCCGGTGTTTTCGACGGCGTGACCGTTGCCGTTGCCGGTGGAGAGGACGTCGCCGGCTTCTACGTCGTACCAGGTTTCGCCGTCGCGGACGCGGCCTTTGCCCGTCAGGAAGTAGAACATTTCGGTTTCGTTTTCGTGTACGTGGTAGCCGATAGACGCGCCCGGGATTAGACGAAGCTTGCCGAATAGACGCGCTTTCGTCGGGAGTTCCGCGCTTAGATTGCGAATCTCTACCTGCTTTTCGCCGCCGCGCATGTGCTCGCGTATGTCTATTGTCTGCTCTGATTTGCGTGTAATCATCTGTCTGTCACTCCAATTCTTCTATTCGTATTACGCTGCTTACTTCGGCTGTGTCAGGCAAAACGCCGCTTAATGCCGATTGAAGCGCATGTTCGCTCGTTTCATAGGTGGTGATTGTTGCTGTCTCGCCCTCGCGATTAAACGACGCAATTTCTATGCCGCAGGTCGTGAACGCGTTGATTAGCTGGCTCACATCGGCTGAACCGCGCGCAGTCATGCGAATGTAGTACCGAGAACGGAAATCGCCGCTGATGGCTGCCTCGGCATAAGCCGCGCCCAATTCCTTCGATGCACCCAAAGCCTTGGCCGCATTGATTATGTCCGACACAACCGCGCTCGCCGTGGGCATATCGCCCGCGCCACGCCCGTAGAACATCATGTCTTCCACAGCGTCGCCGGTCAGGAATATCGCGTTGTACGAGCCGCTGACCGCCGCAAGAGGATGCCCGGACGGTATGAACGCCGGATGCACGCGAGCCTCAATGCCCGCAGACGTGCGCTTGGCTATCGCAAGCAGTTTAATGGTGTAACCCATGCGCTTGCCGGCTTCAATGTCATCGGCACTTATACGGGTTATGCCGTCGTGGTATATGCCGCCGAACGGCACGCGCGCGCGGAACGCCAGCGTCGCAAGTATCGACAGCTTGTATACAGCGTCCATGCCGCTCACGTCGGCAGTCGGGTCAGGTTCGGCCAAACCCAGTCGCTGCGCTTCACTGAGCGCGGGCGCGTAGTCAACTCCGTCCTTGCTCATCTGAGTGAGTATATAGTTGGTGGTGCCGTTGATTATGCCTAATACGCGGCAGAAATCATTGGCCTGAAGCGAATCCTTCACCGCGCGGATTATCGGTATGCCGCCGCCCACGCTGGCCTCGTAATACAGCCCCGCGCCGCTTTGCACGGACGCGGCGTTAAGCCGATTCCAGCCCAGCGCCAGCGCCATCTTGTTGGCCGTGACGACCGCCTTACCCGCCTTCAGCGCCCGTTCCATGTAAGTGCCCGCCGGTTCCGCGCCGCCCATGAACTCGGCCACGATCTGTATACCCGGATTGTCGATCACATCGTCCGGGTTGGCCGTAAGCAAATCCATCGGCACAGTGTCGCGCGCCTTGCTCGCATCGCGCACGAGTATCTTTTTAACGTTAATGCGCACGCCCTCGCGCTTCTCGATTTCGCCCGCGGTCTTTTGTATCAGCCGCCATACGCCGCCGCCTATGTTGCCGCAGCCCAAAAATCCTATCGCTACCTCGCGTACATCGCTCATAGGTAATCCTCCATACTTATGCCTTACGCGCGCGGTTGATTGCGCTCGTAAATTATCCTGAGGCCCTTGAGTGTGAGCAGTCCGTCGATCTCGTCGATCGCGTCCGTGCCCGACGCAATCAGGCGCGACATGCCGCCCGTGGCTATTACCTTAGCGTCAGGCGCGCCCAATTCGCGCTTCATGCAGTCGATAAGATACGTCACCTGCCCGATAAAGCCGTACACCAGACCCGACTGCATGTTGGACACGGTATTGCGACCGATCACGCTTTCGGGCTTGACCAGTTCGATCTTGGGCAGGCGGCTGGTGCGCTCGGTCAGCGCCTCGCTGGCCAGCTTTATGCCGGGGCAGATCGCGCCGCCCAGGAACTCGCCGCGCTCGGACACCACGCCGAATGTGGTCGCCGTACCAAAGTCGATGAATATGCACGGCCCGCCGTACAGCTCATACGCGGCAACGGCATTGACTATGCGGTCGCTGCCCAGCTCGCGCGGGTTTTCATACTTCAGGTTTATACCGGTCTTTATGCCGGGCACAACCTGCATGGGCGTCTGGTTAAAGTAGTTGGAGCACATATGCTCTATGGTAAAATTAATCGTAGGCACTACCGACGACATGATTATGCCATCCACCGCCGGATCGATCTTTGAATGCGCGAACAGGTTGAGCAGCAGTATGCCGTATTCGTCGCTGCTCTTGGTTCTGTCGGTGGATATGCGCCAGTAATCGACCAGCTCCGGGCCGTTAAACACGCCGGCCTTTATATTGGTATTACCTATATCAAGCGTCAATATCATTCCGTGATTCCCCAATCGTAATTATATCAGACGCGCCTGCCCTTCTGATACTTGCTCAGCGCGCCCATAACCGCGACCGACACTATGACCGAGGAGATGCACTCAAACGGGCAGTTGACCGACAGTCCCCATATTACGGCCACAGCGCCGTTAACCGCGCTTTCCTCCAGCCCCAGTATCGACGGGTCGATTTTTACATATATAGCCATCGAGCCCAGCACGAACAGCGTATTGGCCAGCGTGCCGGCAATCGCGGCCGCGCCCCATGCCAGCACGGGCTTGGACGGGCACATCTTCTTTACGCCCTTATACACAAAGTAAGTTATCGGCGCGGTCAAAAGCCGCGGCACTACCGAGATAAGCGGATTCTGGAACAGCGGCGAATAGTAGCTGGGGCGAGTAAACGCCGAGTACATGCTGCTCAGGCCAAACATGGCGCCCAGCACGCAACCTACGCCCAGCCCTTCCATAAGCGTGCCGATTATCATCGGTATGTGGTTAAACGTCATGGATATTCCGAAAAACGGAAGTGTGAATCCGATTGGCGATATGGTCAAAAGCCATATTATCGCGGTCAGCATTGCACACACGGTCAGTCTGCGCACCTGCGCATGGGAAGAGGTCTTCTTGGTGGTATTCATTTGTTTCCCTCCGTTCAAGTTCATAAAAGATACCTGACGTCCGGCAAGTCCCGGAGTACGATTGCGGGTCGCGCTTAAATTATGCACGCCTGCCCCACTATTATAGCCTTTTTCTCAATTCTTGAAAAGTAATTCTTTCAATTTTTTACGTCAAATGCTATAATGATTAAGCAAGCGCACGAATTTTTCCGTGCGTGAACGTGGACAAAAGACTTTTTATGAGGAGGAAAACATCATGGCTAAGGGTCTTACCGGGCTTGCGCACATCGGCGTAAGGGTATCCGACATGAAGCGTTCTCTCGAATTTTACGTAAACGAGCTGGGCATGGAGCTGGTCGATTACTACGATCGCGGCGGCACGCTGCTGGGCTTTGTGCAGGCGGGCACCTGTATTCTTGAGCTGATCTGCAGCCCCAAGGTGGACGTTTCCGCACTGAAGGCCGGTCAGGTCGATCACGTCTGTCTTGAGTGCGACGACATCGACGAGTACATGAAGCGCCTTGAGGGCAAGGTCGAGGTCGTCTCCCCCATCGGCACCATGCCCGACATGTTCGGCGGCGCGAAGAACGTATTCTTCCTGGGGCCGGACGGCGAGCGCATCGAGCTGTTCCAGTACCTGACCAAGAAGACCCGCGTATAACATTAAAAGCGCCGGAGCATATCGCCCCGGCGCTTCTTTATCGTTTGGGTTATTCGGTCATTGCCTCGGCCAAAGTCCTGTCGAGTATGTTTTCGACTACAACACCCTCGCACCAGTTATAATCGAAGGTGCGTGCGCGTATGTCGTCAAACGTCGGGCAGGTTTCCATAGTGCCGTCGGCGCACACGCCTATTGCTACGTTATAGCTATACGGCATAGGACTAGCGCCATACGTATAGGCATACTCCATAAAGTACACGCGCCCAAAATCGCCATAGCTTTCATTGAAGCGGTCGAGATACTTGGAATCGGCCATACCCTCTTGGCTGGCCGCAACGTCCATCACGTAGGCCGTGCGCAGATAAAAAGGTATACCGTTTTCCTTATCTTCAAGCGTAATGTTGTTGTCATCGACATACTGCTGTACTGCATCGATTTCGGCAGGCACAGAATCTGCGCATGCCACATTCAAACTTACTGTCATGAGCACCAGTGCCAACAACCCAACAATAAATCTGCGCTCAATATGAAAAAGGCATTTCATTTATTTTTTCCACTCCTATATCAGTTCAATAGAAAACTCACTAGAGGTAGACTCGGACGAAAAATCTCCTGTTGCCAGCTTTCTTTTATACTTAAAAGTGCCATATGCAGTTATGTTTCCACCATCTTGTGAGTAATAGTAGCTAGTGCCATAGCTTTTGCTATAACTCTTTCCAGATACTGCGCTACTTATTGAGTATGATCTATCGCCTGTGCTATGAATGCCAGCTCTATTACCATTACTATCAAACACCGGGCCATCAGCGCCGCCATGTAGTGACATACTCGTCAATTTAAATTGACTATCCAGTTCTGTCACTTTAAAGCTGTATGTCGTTGGCTTATACGTTTTAATGCCATTGAACGTCTTCGTATCATAGCTTATTGTGCCATTCCATCTAAACGCGCTCGAAACTAATGTTCCGTTTTCGCTTATGTTGCCTGATGTCCTCATTCCATTTGACTTGGGTATAGGCACCATATTTCCATCTTCATCAAATCCAAGATCAATGGACATATCAACGACGTATCCAGCTCCACTCGTCTGTCTTTTTACTATATTCGCATTGTTCTCATTTATTACAAATTGACTATCACCAATTTTGAGGTAATAATCAGTCGGTCGCATCGTCATTTCCACATCTGCCAAGCATGTTGCCGGTATCAACGCCATTATAATTACTACGCATACCATCAGGTACATTTTCCTAATGTTCTTCATTATATGACTTCATATGACTTCCTCCTAATGCAGCATTCTAGTTCTTAGCAATCATGTGTTCTTTTTAATTCAATGGAATCACCCTCCTACTTTCAGTCATCATTTTAGCAGTTATGATACTATTTGTCAATATTTTTATTATTTTCGCATTGAAATATTTTTACCTTCCGCAATTTGCAATTTTACAAATATAGTTAAAGGCTGAATGTATCACATTCAGCCTTATCCTCACCCATTCAACTCCATCATGACCGCCGAATACAGGTTATCCCTGTCGGACACGTACAGCCCTTCAAGCCCCGCCATGCGCAGGAAGCTGACCAATATGGCCGCGCCGTAATCGATTATCTCCGCGCGGCGTTCGGGCATTCCGGGCAGCTTACGGCGCTCCTCCACGCTGAGCGCGTTCAGAGTGTAAAGCTGTTTTTCCACCTCGTCGCGGCTCAGCCAGCCGCCCTGTATGCGGTCTGGGTCGTACACGGCGAGGCCGATCTTGAGCGCATACAGCGTAGTTATCGTGCCCGCCACGCCCACGAATTTGTTAGGCAGCGGCGATACCGCATCTATGCCGGGCCTTAGCACCTGTGCGCTGGTTTCGAGCATACGTTCGACCGAGTTATCGCCGCCCAGCATTTTTCTCAGCCTGACCGCGCCCATCTGCGCCGAATATGCCGCACGCACGTCCGCGCCGCTGCCGCAGATCATTTCGGTGGACGCGCCGCCGATGTCGATCACGCCGCATTCGCCGCCGGGCAGTGCCGCCGCGAAGAAGGCACAGCGCGCCTCCTGCTGGCCGGTGAGCAGGCGTATATTCACGCCGCATTCGCCGCGCACATCTTTGATGAAGTCGCCGCCGTTTTCAGCATCGCGCACGGCGCTGGTTGCGAAGGCGCGTATGTTGCTATCGCTTACGCCCGCATCGCGCGCCTGCCTTGCAAAGTCCGCGATTGCCGCGCGGGTACGCTCAGCCGGTTCGCCGAAAAGCATACCGTTTTCGCTCAGTCCTTCGTGTAGGCGCGTGGTATTTATGCGCTTAAAAAGCGGCTTAAACTCATCGCCGTTCACGTCGGCGACGAGCAGCCGCACTGAATTGGAGCCTATATCAATTGCCGCCCTGAGCATAATCTCCCCCTGTGCTTAGTACGTATCGCGTTTCATCGGGCTTAATCATGCCGCGCGCGCGTGCCTGACGCTCGATGAATTCAGTCGTGCGCGAAAATTCAGCTTCGCTTTTCAGGCGCTCGTTTTGCAGCTTCATTTGCTCTTTCTGCTGTGCAAGCTCTGCAATAGTGGCCGACTGCTGCGACAAAGCCGAGCCGTCGCGCACCACGGCCGCCGTCACAAACACATATGCGACCAGCAAAGCCAGAATGAAAAACTTAGGCGTAAACTTTACGCCGCGCGCCCTGGACATTCCGCGACACTCCTTCATACCTCACGAGATTTCTTTTTAACCCTATTCGCCACAAATTCGCCAAATCCTACTGCCGAAACACTTATTTAAGAATATGTCTGAAAAGCGAAATATCTCTAACATGCAGCCGAAACTTATTCCACAGGCAGAGCATTTTCCGTGCCGCGGCGTGCAGGATTCGTGCCGGGCCGAGCTTAAACAGCGCCCAACCGACTGCGCAGCCCAAAAAAGCGTACATACGCACGTCGCCGCCGTTAGCCTGCACGAGCATAACGGTCGCAAGCACGGCCAACGCCGCGCACATAATTACATCCAATGTCGCGCCGAACACCTGCCCGGCCTTAGTCAGCGCCCGCACGACGTCGAATATTTCGCACACGAGTCCCATAATAACGCCGCAGACGATCATATAGCACAGTGCGTACCATTGCCCCACGGTATAATAAAGCATCCTACTTAAACACGCGCCAGAATCCGCGTTTACCGCTCTGCCGGTTATCGGCGTATTCCAGCACGTCGATCCTCCCATCCAAATTAAGCTTCCCAGCCTCCAGATCGAGCGCCGAAACATGCAGCTCCTGCCCCAAAACAGTAAGCTCCCCCTGCGACGTAGTCAGCACAACCATCTGCTCATTAAAGCTATCCACATCGCTAACCCCTGTCAGCGCCAGCATCCCCCTATCCGTCATCCCCACCGTATGCGTCCGCTTAATCTCCTTCTTCTCCTCCGCTCTCACTTGCGCACCTCCTTCAACTGAAGATATGCTTTATTTTGGGGAAAGATTACGGGGGGTTACGTGTTCTTTCTTTTCAGGAGAAAAGAAAGAACCAAAGAAAAGC
>CAOKFD010000104.1:0-7229 GCA_948467645.1 uncultured Eubacteriales bacterium
ATCGACTGACCTTTCTTTTTTACCCAACAATATCTTTAATTAAGGGAGACGGGAACGGCTGTTCCGCGTATCTCAAAGTGCAGAAAACTGGCCGACATATTCGACATTACGCTGGATGAAATGATGATGTGGGGCGACAATTCGAATGATAGGCAGGGGAAAGGAGCATTCGCAATGCAGAAGGAATTATGGAAAAAGGCGCATGACCGGATGGAAGAAATCTATGGGGAACAACCACCTATACAGATGATAAGCCGCTTTGAGTCGGAAAAGGCGGGACTGCAAGATACGGATTTTATTGTGTTCGCCGACTTTATAGGAGAACTTGCAAGTATGTGCAACCGTGAGTACGGCGATATTTTTAACCTTGGCGAACTGGAATCATCGTTTGTCGCATGGCTCTTGGGTGCGACAAAGTGCAATCCTTTGCCTGCACACTATTATTGTCCTAAGTGCCGCAAAGTGGAGTTTGTTCCAATCGTGGGCTGCTGTTGGGACTTGCCGGAGAAAAAATGCGAATGCGGTGAAAATATGGTTCAGGATGGTATCGACGTTACCGACCGGTCGATGATATTGACGATGCGGAAAGACGATGCTATATCATTGGACGTGTCATTGCCGGGCAGTTTGTTTGATAAGGCATGTCAGATGTTCATCGATTATTTTAATGGATGCAATATACTGGAATGTATAACGCCATGGCTTTATGGCTGTAAGAGCAGAGTACTTGCTCTGATGAAAAAGCATGACGAGATTTCAGTTGAGTGGAATGGTGTGACGTGGCAGCGTTGCATAGATTCAGAGGAGCTTCGGTCTTATTATTGGACTATTTCTAAAATAAGATTCATAGAAGGAGAATCGGAAACAGCACTAGGAATATTATGTAGAAGAATAAGTATAAATCCTCGCGAAATTAATTTTATAGATCAGAGTGCAATTGAGTGTATGCACAAAAATCCACCGAAATATTTTTTTAAGGCAGGTATGATTAATGAGGATGCGCTTCACCATGTTCACTTTCGCGACTTTGAAGGTTTTGTAGAGTTCCACGGCAATGTACACGGAAGTTTTAAGATGTCGGAATATAAGAAAAAAATGGAAGAGCGTGGGATTGACATAGCAGAATTGGAAGCTGACTTTTTTAGGGAAGATGTATATAACAGAATCCTTAGCTATACCAAGGCCTATAATATACCGGGTGACAGCTTGGCAGTCAAGATAATGGACTGCACACGCAGGGGCATATATAGTCGTAAGGGCATGGATGCAGAAACGGAACATGTTCTCAAGACAATAGGCATTCCGTATTACTACATCGAGTTCCTGAAGCATACTGTATACCTGTTCCCCAAATCACATTCGTTTGCATATACGCATACCATTTTGCGTCTGATGTGGTTTTGGATGCACTATCCGGATGAGTTTGTGCAGGTCACGGACTATGTAAGAAACGATTTTGAAAAGCGCTTCGGCCCAATAGAGTGGTAACAATACCGCTCCAGCGCAAAAGCAGCTTAAAACAAAAAAAGAACTGATCTCGTTTCAGATCAGTTCTTTAGTGGAGATGAGGGGGGTCGAACCCCTTACCTCTTGAATGCCATTCAAGCGCTCTACCAGTTGAGCTACACCCCCATGGCTTGTATCAGCAATGCCGACAACGGTATTTATTATACCAGCATCGCACCGATTTGTCAATACCCAAATCGACATTTTTTTCAAAATAGTTGCTGCTCGCAAAACGCGCTTGCGCACCTTCGATAATATTTGACAGATCATCCCGCACGGTGTATATTTAATATGGGTACAAAACTTAGGAGGCTGCAAATGAAAAAGCAGTTTGTATGGATAATGACCGACTCCACGCGTTACGATATGCTGGGCTGCTATGGCAATCAGGATATGTGCACGCCCAACCTGGACGCGCTGGCGAAGGAAGGCGTGCGCTTTGACCGCGTATATACCGGCCAGCCGGTATGCGGCCCGGCGCGCTCACTGCTGTTCACGGGTCTTTACCCGCATGAAAACGGCTCGTGGGGCAACTCCATGCCGCTGGGTGCGGATGTCAAGACGCTGGGTCAGCGCCTGAGCGAGCGCAATATACCGTGCGCCTACATCGGCAAGTGGCATCTGGACGGCGGCGATTACTTCGGCAACGGCATCTGCCCGGACGGCTGGGACAAGGATTACTGGTACGACATGAAGTGCTACCTGGATGAGCTGGGCAGCGATGCGGAGCGTTTCCGTTCGCGCGACAGCGGCATCTGCTATGAAAACGGCGGCATAAATGCGGACTACACCTATGGCCACCGCTGCGCCGATCGCGCGCTCAAGTACATCGACGCGCACGGCGACGAAGACTTCTTCCTGACTGTATCGTTCGACGAGCCGCACGACCCGTCGCTGTGCCCCGAGCCGTACGCGTCCATGTATCGCGAATATCTGTGGCCCGAGTCCGACGCGTGCTACGACACGCTGGAGGGCAAGCCTGAATATCAAAAGCTGTGGAGCGCACAGGCGGGCGGCACCGGCCGCCGCATGAAGGCGCCACTTTTCCTGGGCTGCAACGCGTACATCGATACCGAAATCGGCCGCATAATCGATCACATCCACGCCACACTGCCCGACGCGGTGATACTCTTCACCTCCGACCACGGCGACGCGATGGCGGAGCACGGCCTGTATGCCAAGGGCCCGACCGTATACGATGGCATCGCGCGCGTACCGCTGATAATCTCCGGCCCCGGCTTCATGCACGGCGAGGTCATAAAGCGCACCGTGTCCCACGCCGACCTGCCGGCTACCGTGCTGGATTACATGGGTCTGCGCGTGCCCAACGCGTTCAGCGGCCATTCGCTGGTTGAGACGCTTCAGGGCGAGGAGGAGGACGCCAACGGCTGCGCGTTCGTCGAGTTCAACCGCTACGAGCGCGATCACGACAACTTCGGCGGCTTCCAGCCCATGCGCTCCATCGTGACCGATAAGTACAAGCTCTCGCTGTACCTGTGCGATACCGACGAGCTGTACGACATCGAAAAAGATCCCGACAATATGAATAACCTCATAAACGATCCTGAATATGTCGAGATTCGCAACGAACTGCACGATCGTCTGATTCAGTGGATGAACGAGACGCGTGACCCGTTCCGCGGCTATCAGTGGGAGTGCCGCCCGTGGCGTCCCGACAAGAAGCCCAGCTGGATGGTGGATGGCTGGACGCGCCAGTACAAGAACGATCCGGGTGAGTACCGTCAGCTGGATTACAGCACCGGCCTGACCATAAAGAAGACCTCGCGCCCCAAGTAAGTGCGGAAGGGGAGTGAGCCGTACATGGCGCACTTTTATCTGATACGTCATGCACAACCCGACTATGAACCATGTTCGACGCGCGGCTATATGGGGCAGGGCAGGGATTTGGCCCCGCTTACAGAAAAAGGCGTGCAGCAGGCAGAAGCCGCGGCGCACGATGCGCGGCTTAAAGACATTAAGCTGATCGTATCGTCACCGTATACGCGCGCGCTCCAGACTGCGGCGATAATATCCCGCATAACCGGCGCGCCGCTTACGATCGAGGTTGATCTGCACGAGTGGATACCCGACCTCACGTTCCGGTTTTCGACTGGCGATGAGGCAGTGGCGCTCTGCGAGGATTTCAATCGCTGCTGCGGCGAATACCCGGCGGGCGAGACGCGCCGCTGGGAGACGCTGACCGCGCTGCGCAAACGCGTGCGCGCAGTAGCCGATAAATACGCGCATATGGACGGCGTAGCGCTTGTAAGCCACGGCATGGCTCTGCGCACGCTTAGGACGATGCATGACGTGGGCTATGCCGAAATAGTCGAACTGGATTACAGTCCGGATATGCCTGACTGCGTATACTGGGATGAATAGAATGCAAAATTGCCCGGAGCTGGTGAGTGCTCCGGGCAATTTTTGCAATGGAAAGTTCTTTAAGGAAGTTTTGGAACTCTGCTTGAACAAGTACGTAAATGCAGCAAACGCGGGCATAGTCTGCGCCACATGTTTACTGAACGATGCAGCCGCGATACGAATTTTATCTTTAAGGCATATGAAAGGCATGTGAACATTCGACTTATCGGCAAGGCAGTCGCAAATGATTGTCCGGTCAAAGGCGTTAAGGCGGTACTTGCCATAATCAGCCCCAAAAATATAAAAGAACCATCCGCACGCGCGGCCAAGACCGCGGCATACGGATGATTCGCTTATTTGCTTTTATAGGCAGGCAGACACAATCTGCTCAGCTAATCAGCGCACAATCAGGCTCTCGCCGGTCATCTCGGCGGGCTTCTGAACGCCCATGATGTCCAGCAGCGTGGGCGCAAGATCGGCCAGACGGCCGCCCGAGCGCAGCGACACGTTCTTCTCGGCGGGGTTGATGTAAATCAGCGGCACCGGGTTGGTGGTGTGCGCGGTGAAGGGCTCGCCGGTCTCGGGATCGACCATCTGATCAGCGTTGCCGTGGTCGGCAGTCACCAGCAGCGCGCCGTTCTGCTTCAGCACGGCGTCCACAACCTTGCCTACGCACTCGTCAACCACGCGCACGGCCTTTTCGGCGGCTTCCATGATGCCGGTGTGGCCTACCATGTCGCAGTTGGCGAAGTTCAGTATCATCATGTCATACTTGCCGGACTCGATGCGGCGCACGGCTTCCTCGGTCACGAGGTAGGCGCTCATCTCGGGCTGCAGGTCATATGTGGCAACCTTGGGCGAGGGGATAAGCGCGCGATCTTCGCCTTCATTGGGAGCTTCCACGCCGCCGTTGAAGAAGAAGGTTACGTGTGCATATTTCTCGGTCTCGGCGATGCGCAGCTGCTTGAGACCCTTGCTGGCGACGTACTCGCCCAGAGTGTTCTTGAGGGTCTGGGGCTTGAATGCGATCTCCAGATTGGTGAAGGTCTCGTCGTACTTGGTCATCGATACGAAGAATACCTTCTGATAGCCGCCTTCACGCTCGAAGCCGTCGAACTCCGGCTCGATCATGGAGCGGGTCAGCTCACGGGTGCGGTCGGGGCGGAAGTTGAAGAAGATCACGCTGTCGCCGGTCTTAACCTGCGCAACGGGCTTGCCGTCCTCGAGTACCACGGTGGGCTGTACGAACTCGTCGGTTTCTTCCTTCTCATAGGACTGCGCCATGGCCTCGGTCGCGCTTATAGCGGTCAGACCCTTGCCGCATACGATTGCGTCGTAGGCGCGCTGTACGCGATCCCAGCGCTTGTCGCGGTCCATCGCATAGTAGCGGCCGGAAACGGTCGCGATCTTGCCGAAGTTTTCCTTATCCATGAAGTCCTGCAGCTGGCGCACATACTCGATGCCGCTGGACGGGGGAACGTCGCGGCCGTCCATGAAGCAGTGTACGTACACGTTCTTAAGACCGCTCTTTTTGGCCAGACGAATCAGCGCAAACAGATGCTCAATGTGGCTGTGTACGCCGCCGTCGCTCAGAAGGCCCATCAGGTGCAGATCGCCGCCGGTCTTCTTGCAATTGGCGATAGCATCGAGGAAAGCGGGATTCTCAAAGAAATCGCCGTCCGAAATGGACTTGGTTATGCGGGTCAGCTCCTGATATACGATGCGGCCCGCGCCCATGTTCATATGGCCGACTTCGCTGTTGCCCATCTGGCCGTCCGGCAGACCGACGTCCATGCCGGAAGCGCCGATCTGGGTGTTGGGGTAGGAGGCCTTCAGCGCGTCCAGATGGGGCGTGCCCGCCTGATAAATCGCGTTGCCTTCATGATTGGGATTGATGCCGAAGCCATCCATTATGATAAGAGCAGTAATGCCTTTTTTCATAGCTCAATACTCCTTAAAAGCATTGTGCTTAAATAAGCACATCGGAAAAATTCACAGCATACCTAAAAAGCAGCGCCCGGCGGCTCAGATGCAGCACGCTGCTTTACCCAAGCCGCCCGGCCTGTACGCGCTCGCTTAATACGTTAAGCAGGCACGCACACATGCCTTTCAAATATTACTTGCCCATCGCGACAACCTTGGCGAAGTCGGGAGCCTTCAGGCTGGCGCCGCCGATCAGGCCACCGTCGATTTCGGGCTGAGCCATCAGGCCCTTTACGTTGCCGGGGTTCATGCTGCCGCCGTACTGAATGCGTACCTTGCCGGCCAGCTCGTCGCCATAGCGGCCCGCGATAGCCTTGCGGATTACGCCGATGGTCTCGTTAGCCTGCTCATCGGTAGCGGTCTTGCCGGTGCCGATGGCCCATACCGGCTCGTAAGCGATAACGCAGGTCTCGATCTCCTCGTTGGTCAGGCCTTCCAGCGCCATCAGGGTCTGGTAGGACACGATGGTGTTGGTGTAGCCCGCCTCGCGCTCGTCCAGCATCTCGCCCACGCATACGATGGGCTTCAGACCGGCCTTAACGGCGGCCACGGTGCGCAGGTTGACGGTCTTGTCGGTCTCGCCGAAGTACTGACGGCGCTCGCTGTGGCCGATGATTACGTATTCGCAGCCGACGGCCTTGAGCATGTCGCAGCTCAGCTCGCCGGTGAAAGCGCCGCTGGCCTTGAAGTGTACATTCTGAGCGCCCACCTTGATGTTGGTGCCCTTGACGGCCTCGGCTACGGGAGCCAGGTTAACGGCGGGGGGGCATACAACGACGTCGCACTCGGCGTCCTTTACCAGCGGGATCAGCTCAGTTACCAGCGCCACGGCCTCGGCCGGGGTCTTGTTCATCTTCCAGTTGCCAGCGATTATCGGCTTGCGCATATCTATTACCTCCGTAAATTCAATTAAACATGCACGCGCACATTACGCGCCCATACTACAACAAAATTATACCGCGATATTATGTATACAAACGCCGCGCGTCGGTTAATTTTTGAATCAAAAGGCAAAAATATGCTGAAATGGCTGTACGGGGAATCACATCGGATTGCGTGCAAGGTGAGAGCGCATGTAAAGGCATAATCGACAGGCGTGCAGAAAGTGCTCAATGCTTAGGCGGTAGGCGATAGGGAGGCGCTCATCGCACTGGATAAGCATTGCATCTAAATGTAGAAAAGTTCCGTCACAGGCGGATAAACAAGTGTTTCTTGAGGAACAAAGCGAAAATGTATCATAGCTTCGTCAGGCAATTGCCGGGCATTAAAGATACGCTTGTGTTTAGGCAACATCAAAATAAATTGCGGCGATGTAAGAAGCTTCTCTAGAGTGTGTCTCAAAAATTCCCTAATCCGCAATTTCGGGCGTCGCTGCGCCA
>CAOKFD010000105.1:0-7216 GCA_948467645.1 uncultured Eubacteriales bacterium
GTCCAGCACGCTTATTACCGGGTGCACACAGCGCTCGATGTCCACCAGCATATTGGAAAATCTGTTCAGCTGGTTAAAGCGCGCGTGATACTCCACCTTGGTCGTGCCGGGCACGCAGCCGAACAGGTTCTTGACGCAGCCGGTCATGAGCGTCATGCCGTGCGTCTTGAGCTTGGAACAGCTTATCACCGCGTCGGCGGAGTTAGCCATGTTTGTGATGTCCATGCGCTTAAGTTCCACGCCTTCGGGACAGGCGCGGAATCCCTGCGCGGTATCGAGCGACAGTTCTGCGCCCGAGCGCTGTGCGGCCTCGGCAAGGCCGGTGCCGGAGTAGTAGCTCTTGAGCAGTGTGGCGCTGAGCGGGCCGCCGGGACTATCGCCGATTATAGGCGTTGCGCCCAGCGCGCGCACGGCGGCGCACACGGCGCGGGCGACCTCGGGGTGGGTAGTCGCGGCCGCGTCGGGCGACTTGCGCATGACCATATTGCACTTGACCAGCACGCGCATACCAGGCTTAATCAGATCGGCCATACCGCCGACCAGCCCCAGCGCGCGCTCAAGTGCCTTATCGACGCGTGCGGGAGTATAATCGTCGCACTTGACCAGCGCGACGGGAGCGTTTTTCACGGAATCGGGCATATGTTTGCCTCCTGGTGAGGGGGATTGGGACTAAATGATTACTGCCTAACCACCTAGAGTGTGTCTTAAAAATTCCTGAGTACGCAATTTCGGGCGTCGCTGCGCCATTTCTGCGTCACAAGGCTCGACTTAGCGCTGCTAAGCCTTCGGATTTATTCCTTGAACTGATGCAAAATCCACTCGAACCTGCGGATTCTTCCGCTTGAGACACACTCTAATATGCAGGCGCTTTGGCTACACGAAAGACATATATACAGGTTAAGCCACGGCATGTGCATGAAGTGCCTAGAACATGGGCTCAGGGCGACGGACTGAGGGGACGAGGGGATGTGCTCTCCCTTTTCTTCCGAAAAGAAAGAACGCGTTCCCACTCGTCCCCCAAATCACTTAATCTTCCCGCTAAGCACATATTCCTCAATAACCCGCCCGACGCCCGAATCGTTGCAGTCGGGGGCGATTATGCGGGCGATTTGCTTCATGTGATCGGTGCCGTTTTGCATGGCGACGGGCCAGCCGGCGTGGAGGAGCATTTCGCGGTCGTTGTCTGCGTCGCCGAAGGCCATTACTTCGTCGCGCTCAAGATTGTAGTAGTCGCGCAGACGGTCTACCGCCCAGCCCTTGTCTATGCCTTTGCACATTATTTCTATGTTGTTCGGGGCGGAGCTGTTTACTTCCAGCTTGTCCTCAAGCCCCTTGATCAGCTCGTAGCCCTTCGCGCGGCGCTCCGGGTCGTCCTCGAAACAGACTATCTTGTGCGCGTGCGATGCGCCCAGCGTGAAGCGCCCTTCGCCGTTAAAGACGTGCTGCATGTTCACGCCTACGCGCGCGTCTGCCTCGGGATAACTCTGGTAGTTGTCCGGACAGTATGAGTAGTACATGACGTCGCTGTTGTAAAGTATGTAGAATAGATGTATCGTGTCCCAGCGCCGCATCAGCTCGCACGCCGCCTCCGGGTCAATGCACTTTTCCGCGATAGTCGTGCCGTCCGGCGCCTGTACGCGCGGGCCGTTGTTCGATATTACCGGGCTGCGGCGTATGCCGGCCATACGCGCATATCCCCATACCGGCGGGCTGCAGCGGCCCGATGAGACAGTCACCATTACCCCCATGTCCTCCGCCGCCATTATCGCGGCACGGTTGCGCTCCGATACCTGCTTCTTATCGTTTAATAGCGTGCCGTCCAGATCTATGGTTATCAGTTTAATAGCCATCGTATTCCTCCACATAGGCGCGGCTAAACCGCACATTTCCGCATAGATTGTATCACGCCTGAGCCCAGCCCACAAGCTCCATTTTGCAAAACATAGGAAAGGCATACCCAAACGCTGCCGGCCTTCGCCCGATAGTCATTCGCCCAGGCCGCCCTTGCCCGCCGGAGTAAGCATGACCGTCTTTATCTCAAACGGCGCAAAGTCCAGCATGACCCCGCCATCGCTGATGCCAAGCGGCGCGGTCGCCCGCTCCATCAAATCGCATACGCTGGCAGCACTGGCCTCAAATCCAAGCCGCAGACTTGCGCGCACGCTTGCACCCGCGCATTCGTGCATACGCACAACCACGTCGCCGCCGTCCTCCGACAGCTTCACCGCGTCCAGCATAACGCCCGCCGCATCCAACCAGCACAGCGGCCCGAACGTAAGCCCCGGCCGCATAATCGGCGGCTGACTGAAAAGCGCCGCCTGCCGCACAACGTCCGCCGCCCCGCCCGAATGCAGGTAAAGCGCGTATCGGAACTCATGCACGCCCTCGTCATTGCAGCCCTCGCAGGCGCGGATAAGGTTAAGGCATAATAGGCCGCCCGCGCAGCTGTACCCGTACCCGCCCGCGGACATCAGCGCCGCCCCGCGCCCCGCCTGTTCCAGACTGACCCAGCCCTGCGCCGCAATGTCGCGCGGCTCGCAAAGCCCGCCCGACTGCTCGGTATGCCCGAACTGCGCCGCACATAACAGCCGTCCCGCGCTTATGTTGAGCGGGAACTCGGCGCGCAGGAGCTTGTTCCGCTCGCGCCAGTCAACCCGCGTGATAAAGTCCACGCGCGCCGACCCGGCCGTGATCTCGACCGTCTGGCTTATCGTGGAATCGCCAAAGCGATATTCGGCAATGCGTCGGCATACAGCGCCTTCAGCCTCGCTGTGTGCCTCAACCTGAACAAACGCCCCCGCGCGCCGTCTGAGCGATCGCGGGTCGATGTGCGCCGCGTCGCCGTCGTCTGCGTATACGCTGAGCTGGTTGCCCGCGCCGCGCAGCATGTCGTATCCTGCCTTAACATCGCGCACGCCCGCCAGATACCCGCGCTCGTCGAAGTTCAGCCGCACGCGGTCGTTCTCCAGCACGCCGCCCTCGGCGCGCAGTTCGGGCAGTTTCGCCGGCTTTGCGCGCGTCGCGGACGTGGCGCTCATCGGCGGCAGCGATATGCGCATCGCCTCGCCTGGCTCGCACTCTCCGTCGGGCGCAAGCCACATGTCCACCGTCCACGCGTGCGGATTGATAATTACGTCCAGCCCTTCGCCAAACTGAGCGTCGATCAGCGCGTTAAGGCGCCCTTCGCAGGCATTTAGCCGCGCCTGAGTCTCCGCGTCCGCGCGCCCGCCCGGTGCGCCCGCCAGCAGCAATGCCTGCCACGCCGAGTTAAGCTCTGCCCGCGGATAGTCCGCGCCGCGCAGACTGAGCGCGGTAAACATGATCTCGCTTAGCCTGAGCAGCTGTTCCACGCGCCGCGCCCGCATCAGCGCCTCTATCCGCGACACGCATTCGCCCGACTTGTCGTAAGGCATAATTTCGCCCGCGCGCGTGGGCAGCTCGACATGACTGAGCCGGAGCCGCTCAAAGAAGTCGCCCGCGCGGCCGCAGCGCACCGGCGGCACGTCCTTCAGCGCGCCCATGCGCCGTATGCGCTCCATGTGACCATCGTCCGCGCCCGCGTCGCCGCCGAACAGCATCAGCGTTTCGTCGCCCGCGCAGACCTTTGCAAAGTCCTCAGCCGCGCGTATCGCGTCGCCCGGCAAAGCCTTGTCAGTGTCAGATGCGTTTTCAGTCGTATGCGTAAGCACCCGCGCGCCGCCCAAGCCCTGCCACCAGAAGCAGAAATTGCCGCCGCCGTCGCACAGCGCATAGTGTATGCCGGTCAGCGCGAGTATCTGCGGCAGCTGCGCGGGCACGGCCTCGCCCGCGTGTATGCGCATGACGTTCACGTCCTGACCCAGCTCGCGCGCACAGAAGCGCTTGCCCATTACGATTGAGCGCACCAGCGTTTCGCCCGACGTGGCTGCACCGTCCTGCGCGCACCAGCCGCCCATAGTTTCGATGCGCCCCTGACTTACGCGCTCGCGCACAAGACTGTAAAGCACGGGCTGAGTGCGCTTTACCGCCTCAAACAAATATGCCTGATCCAGCGAAAAGGTGCAGTCGTCATAGTATTGCATCAGCCCGATTGCGTTTGCAAACACAGCCGCGGCGCGCGCCTCCGCGCCCGAACGCCCCGCGTCCACATTGGCCGTGCCCACGGCCAGCACGCGCAGTCCGTAATCGCCGCACGCGCGCTCCAGCTCGGGACGGAGCGCATACGCCGCGCCCAAGGCGTGCCCGTCGTCGATTTCAGTCAGCACAATCAGCGCCTGCTCCAGCGCGCGCCCGATCTGAGCGCGCCTGACAGAGCCATCGGGCAATTGCCCGGCGAGGTCGATGAGCACCTGCATATCGAAGTACAGCCTGCGCACGTTTTCGTTTACGACGTATGTAAGGCCGCGCACATCGGCGCCTGCGGGGCACTCCACCCACAATTCAAACGTTTCGCCCGGTACGGCGCGTTCGCTCAGGCATACCTCGGCGCGCCCGCCCATGCCCGATGCGCATACCGGCGTGCCGTCCGCGCGGAATATCAGCGCCCCGGCGGGCGCGTGGATAGTCGCGGCAATGCGGCGGTCTGCCGATTCGGCAGATGCGCTGCTTTTCAGCCGCGCCCACGCGTATTCGCAGTCCGGGCCGCACTCTGCCGAGCCGTTCATGCGCCCGGCAAAGCCCTGCCGCTCGCGGCTAAAGTACATGGCTGTATCCATCGCGCCCGCGTCACAGCGAATCGCCGCGCGAATATCGCAAAGCCGCGCCAGTGCCCAATCAAACGTACATTCAGATGCCATACGTAAACCTCCCCGCGCAGCCGTCGGCTCCGCGCCCGATTGGCGTATATTTTACCACACAGCTATGGCATTTTTTTGGCAAAGGCAGGGGACAGAGCATGGTTTTAAGCGACTTCAATACAACAATAACGGCCCGGAGCACATTGCACATGCTCCGGGCCGTATATAGTCCTGAATTTTTAGACTAACTCAGTTGTATAACCGCGTCGCCCACCGGGTGCAGCGCGACCGATACCACCGTGTTAATCAGGCTCATCAAAGATTGGCTGAGATCCTGCTTTACCCAGCCGGTCAGGCTCATCAGCAGCCCCAGCGCCACCAGTATGCACACCACGGCCACCGCCGCGCCGATCACATTGAACATGCCGGCCCAGCGCCTGAACGTGCGCCGCCTGTCCATCTCGCGGTAATATTCCCATCTGTTCACGCGCGCAGCCTCCTTACTTTCGATCACGTATATTTGACGCGCGCGGCGGGATTATTGTTGCGCCCGGCGCTAATGTTATACCTGCCAAATCAAGTCACTGTCTGATCGGCCTGTATCGAGAACGCCACGTTGGTGGCGTGGTCGGCCACGCGCTCCAGATTGGACAGCATGTCCGAAAATATCATGCCCGAACGCGGCGTGCACGCGCCGCGCGTCAGCCTGTCCACATGGCTCTGCTGGAGCGTCTTTTCCATGTCGTCGATGTTTTCTTCCTGCACCAGCACGCGGGGCAGCAGGTGCTGGTCGCGCGTGTGGAATGCCTCCATCGACAGCTTAAACAGTGCCACGGTCTTGTCCAGCATATCGCGCAGTTCGGCAAGGCCGTCCTCGCTGAACGGGATTTCTTCTTCAATGCGGCTATTGGCGTACTCGGCCATGTTTTCGGCGTGATCGCCTATGCGCTCAAGGTCGTTGACCACGTGGAACATCTCGCCCAGCTGCTCCACGTCGGACGCGGGCAGGTCGAGCTGCGCCGCCGCCACCATGTAGCGCGTGATTTCATGGTTGAGGTAGTTGACCACATCCTCGTTTTGCTCAACTTCATTAATGAGCGAGGAATCCTTGTTGAAGAACGCGTCCATGGCGCGCGTCAGGTTGGCGATTGCGATGTCGCCCATGCGCTCGATCTCCTTGCAGATCTGCGCCACGGCGATAGGGGGCGTAGACAGTATGCGGTCGTCCAGGAATTTCAGGCTCTTGCCCTCGCCCTGCTTGTCCTCGCCGGGCACGAGTATCATGACCAGCTTGACCAGCCACTTGCGCAGCAAGACGAAGCACAGCACCTCAAATACCTTAAACGAGGTATGAGCCACTGCTATCTGCAGCGCCGGGCCGTTTATGTGGCCTATCCATGTGGACACCGGCAGCAGGCTGACCAGTATGAACACCACCAGTGTGCCCAGAACGTTGAACATCAGGTGAATAAGCGCCGCGCGCTTGGCGGTGCGGGTCGCGCCCACGGCCGAGAGCATCGCGGTAACGCAGGTGCCGATGTTGGTACCCATGATTATGTACAGCGACGTTTCCAGCGGCACCAGCCCCTGTATCGCCAGCATTTCAAGTATGCCGACCGACGCGGAGGAGGACTGTATGATCGCCGTGACCGCCACGCCCACCAGCAGCGCCATTATGGGGTTGGAGAAGGCGGTCATAAGGCGCGCGAACTCGGCCGATTCGGCGAGCGGCTTCATCGCGTCGCTCATCATGCCCATGCCTACAAACAGCATACCAAAGCCCGCGACTACCTGTCCGACGCGCTGAAGCTTCAGCTTTTTAAGGAACATCATCATCGCCACGCCGATTAGCAGGACCAGCGGCATGTATGCGGTTGCCTGAAACCCGGCGACAATCCACGCGGTGACGGTTGTACCGATGTTTGCACCTAAAATAACGCCGGTTGCCTGCATAAGGTCGAGTAAACCGGCGTTGACAAAGCCCACGACCATGACCGTAGTCGCGGAGGAGGACTGAATTATCATGGTGAATACCACGCCCACAAGCAAACCCATAAGCGGGTTGCGGGTGAGGGCTTCGAGCAGTCGTTTAAGTCGGTCGCCGGCAGCCTTTTCCAGACCTTCGCCCATCAGCTTCATTCCGTACAGGAACAGCGCCAAGCCGCCCAGCAGGGCCATAGTCATACTAAGAGTCATACGCACTCCTTACCTGCGCACATCATCCGCGCACGTCGTTCGATCACATTATTACACGGATTCATTGTAATAAATGGGGGGCGAGCTGTCAACCGCGTGCGGGGAAATTAATGATTGTTCATGATAAGTATCCTTATGCTAAACAGGGACGTAATGAATAGGATGATGTGAAGATGGGCGATATATGAATTTGTACTTGCAAAATGGGAGGCGGGGGGGGAAAAGCAGGGAATGTAGCCCAGCCAGCGCGCCGAGTCAAGGACAAGCGGCTGCGCCGTGCCTTCGGCATCCTTGACACGGCGCGC
>CAOKFD010000106.1:0-7160 GCA_948467645.1 uncultured Eubacteriales bacterium
CGGCCATCCATGCCGCGCCCACCATAAATTAAAGTGGGCGCGGAAGATGTAATCAGTCCTTGCGGTTCTGTATAAGCATGTTCCACGCTCAGAGAGCGACAAAGCAATAGTCGCGGCAAATTTCCGTTGCCCTCCAACGCTTCGCCGCCCACCCAAACTCCGCAAGGTCAACCCTGTTTGACAGGGGTTGGCAACAACCCCTTAACTGTCACAAAGCCCAGCCAGCGCGCCGTGTCAAGGATGCCGAAGGCACGGCGAAGCCGCTTGTCCTTGACTCGGTGCGCTGGCTGGGCTACATTCCTGCATTGCCTGTCCGCATCTTCCGCACTAAGCAAACAACGCGCCACCAAACGACACCGCGTCGTAACCCAACCCCTCCACAGCCCTAGAAAGGAGCGCGGAGGGGTTTTCGTCCCCAAGCTGCGCAAGTATTATCGGCGTCCGCGCGCTAAGCCCATTCAGCGGGTAACGAAAATCCCTCAGCCGTTTCGCGCCAGCTCCCCTTTCAGGTGAGCCTTTTGGCAGCACACCGCCCAACTTACGTAGTCCTGACCTCCGGCGCGCATATCACGCGCCCCGCCGTGAAGTCCGACGGCGCAAGCTCTGCGTTTATTTTAAGCAGCCTCGATACAGTCGTGCCGAACCTCTGCGCCAGCGTATTCAGCGTCTCACCCTGATCGATTACATGCGATCTCGTGCCGTCTGCGCATAGCCTTCTCGAACCCTCGGGCGGTATGCACAGCCTTTGCCCCGCCGGTATCGCGCTTACATCCACGTCCGGATTGGCGGCCTGCAATGCGTTATACGATACGTTATACCGCGTCAGCACCGTACCGTATCCCCAACCCAGCGGCATTATGATCGTCCTGCTTCCTTTAGGGCAGACCTTCTGCGTCGGCCGGATTGTGCAATCGGTACAGCCGGAATTACCGCCTGAACTGCTCGAATCATCGCCGGGATACACGGGCGGCAAATCGGGCGGCGCGATGGGCGCTGTCGGCCTGTCGCTCGGCACGCACAGCAATTGCCCCACCTGCAGTGCCGTCGGGTCTACATACGGGTTCAGCTCGCTCAGTGTATACACGGGTATGCCGTAATACGCCGCTATCGAGGAATATGTATCGCCGCGCCTGACCTCGTACAATTCGCCGGTCGAGCAGGCGGCGCTGTTCATCGGCACGCAGATTTCGTCGCCGAAGTTCAGGTGGTCAAAGTCCACGCCTCTATTAGCCGTGCGTATCGCCTCGGGCTTTACGCCGTACCGCGCCGCCACCGAGTCCAGCGTATCGGTCGTGCGCCAGGTATACCGCGTCTGGCCGCGCGGGCATATGCGCACTATTGTCACATGATTTCCGCCACTCGTGCCGTCGCCGCTTGCGCCGCCCTCTTCCACTAGCACGTCGTCGGGCAGGGTAGTCACCTGATCGTCGTAATTGGTAGTCTGATTTTCCAAATCGGCTCACCTCCTGATGCTTCATACTATTCATTTAAGGCGGTGCGCGTTACATTAACTCTATCGCCTTTGCTGTTAAATATGGAAGAAAACGGAGCATTATAGCCATAGTTAGCCTTAATATAACAATACAAACGCCATATGTGGCGGCATTGTCCGGTAAAGTGGTTGCACTCGGGCCGGAATTTGTGTATAATTAAATACCGTGGTGGTATATCCGCGCATTTTGGAATCAGGCCGCTTTTTCTTTTCATGCGGCTTACTATATAAGACCCAGTTAATCGCGCCCCCGCGCGCGGTGCAGGAGGTGAGCCGGCCAAGGCCGGATTACGATATGGCGATAGAGGATGTGCTAAAGATTTGGGGCGGCATACCGCTCAAGGGCAGTGTGACCGTCAGCGGCGGCAAAAACGCGGCGGTTGCGATAATACCGGCGGCGCTGCTGGCCGACGACGTATCGTATATTGAAAATCTGCCCGAAATAGACGACGTATACGTGCTCGAGGAGATGCTGATCGAATTGGGCGCGCAGGTGGAGTTCAAAAACGGCGTAATGCGCATCGACGCGCGCACGCTGTCGTCCTACCGCCCGCCGCTGGAGCTGGCGTGCCGTATGCGCGCGTCGTACTACCTGCTTGGCGTACTGCTCGGGCGGTTTGGCAAGGCGGAGGTTCCGATGCCGGGCGGCTGCGACATAGGCGCGCGCCCCATCGACCAGACGGTCAAGGGATTGACAATGCTGGGCGTTAATTACGAAAGCCGCGCGGGCGTGATGTACGTAAGCGGTCAGGAGCTGCACGGCGCGGACGTATACCTTGATATGCCCAGCGTGGGTGCGACGATGAACACGATACTGACCGCTGTGCTGGCGCAGGGCGTGACCCAGATTCACAACGCCGCGCGCGAGCCGCACGTGGTCGATCTGGCCAACTTCCTCAACAGCATGGGCGCGTCCATCAAGGGCGCGGGCACCGATACCATACGCATACGCGGCGTGCGTTCGCTGCACGGCACGCACTATACCATAATCCCCGACCAGATTGAAACCGGCACGCTGATGCTGGCGGCGGCGGTGACGCACGGCGATGTGGAGATTCACGGCGTAATCCCCACCCACATGGAGGCATTGACCGCCAAGATGCTGGAGATGGGCATATATGTGCATAGTCAGGAGGACGTAATCCACGTGCGCGCCACGGCGGGCCGTCCGAGAGGACTTACTATAAAGACGCAATACTATCCCGGCTTCCCGACCGATCTTCAGCAGCCGATGACGGCGCTGCTGTGCACGTCGGGCGGCTCGTCGGTCGTCAGCGAGACGATATACGAAAGCCGCTTCAAGTACGCCGAGGAGCTTTTGCGCATGGGCGCGAATATCCGCGTGATGGACAGAATCGCGATTATCGAGGGCGTTGACCGGCTGACCGGCTGCCGGGTACACGCGCCCGATCTGCGCGCGGGCGCGGCGCTGGTTGTGGCGGCGCTGGGCTGCGAGGGCGTGGCCGAGATAAGCGGCGTGCGCTTCATCGACCGCGGCTACGACCGCATGGAGGAAAAGCTGCGCTCGCTGGGCGCGCATATAGAGCGCGTGCGCATGGACGTGGGCTGAATACAGTAAGGCAATTGTGCCGCCGCATGGGGAAGCAGGCTTCTCCGTGCGGCGGTTTTTTGCCTGGAGCAATCTTAGTCAGATTGGAACAGGTCAAGGCATAATCCCGACGGTTTATGCCTTAACAGCGCCTTTAGCCCTGAACGCGCGCTGCTTAGTCTGAACTATTCAGAACTTGCATTGCCTAAAAACGCTCCCTTATTGTAGCGCGCAAGCCTTAAAACCAACTTAAATGCCTTACATAAAAAACATCGCCGCTCCGAATGCGCTTTGCACCCGAAGCGGCGATAATTATTTGATTAAGTCACTTAGATACCCGCCAGCTCGTTGGGCGTGACCTTGCAATGGCGCGCGGTGTTCAGCTCCACCTCGCACTTGCGCGGCGCGGCCCAGCGGATCGCGTTCTTGATTACCTGCTGCACTTCCTTCTGGTAATATACCGGGAAGGTCTCATGGCCGCCCTGGAAGTAGAATATGCGGCCCGCGCCCCTGCGCCAGCAGCAGCCCGAGCGGAACACCTCGCCGCCCTGCACCCACGAAATGAATACCTGAAGGTCGGGCTGGGGTATGTCGAAGTATTCGCCGTAAGACTCGTCCATGGGTATCTCGAAATACTCGCCCAGGCCCGCCACTATCGGATGGCCCGGCGCGACTACCCAGTAGCGCTGCAACTCGTCGTTCTCGCGCCAGCGCAGCGTCTCGGTGTGCGTGCCCATAAGCAGGCGGAAGGGCTTGCTGGCGTGCGCGGAGTGCAGCGCGATGAAGCCCATGCCGTCCAGCACGCGGTTCTTTACGCGCATCGCGACCTCGTCCAGCACCTTGTGGTGCGCCATGTGGCCCCACCAGACCAGCACGTCGGTGTTGTCCAGCACTTCCTGTGTAAGGCCGTTTTCGGGCTGATCCAGCGTGGCGGTGCGCACCTCTATGTCCTCCTCGGTGCCCAAAAAATCGGCGATTGCGCCATGTATGCCCTTGGGATAGACCTTGGCTACGCGCTCC
Organism: uncultured Eubacteriales bacterium; assembly: GCA_948467645.1. GTDB lineage: Bacteria > Bacillota > Clostridia > Christensenellales > Aristaeellaceae > Fimadaptatus. Next base: position 4,062 of record CAOKFD010000106.1, read on the forward strand.
TCGTTGCGCTCGTGCTCATATTCGTTCCATACGGTTACGCGAATCATGTTCACCCTCCTGACAAATCAATTTGTTATTTTGCGCGGGGATTAGCTGCGTTTATGTTTAGTCCGGATTCACAGGTATTATAGCACATCGGATTATCGCGCGCAATGCGCCGTGAAAAATCGGCGTGAGGAATTTTAATGGCCGCGTAAGCAAATTTACGACACAAAATAAAGTGCGCTATACGAGAAGGCTGAGTATGTTCGGAAACGCAGGCGGTGCGTAAAAACTGCGGCAGGCGTATGTTCCAAGGCTTGTTCCGCACAGGCAGAAGCCAGCGTTTCGCGCCTGCCTTAAATAACCGCACAAAAACAGCCGCCGACAAAAAGTCAACGGCTGAGTAAATCTGATTAAGGGCTAATTCGCGCGCCTGTCATGCCTGCCGGGCTTGTCGGGCGAACGCTCGGGACTGCCCTCGCGCAGCTTGCGCGTGGGGATGTATACCTTCACGTCGTCCTCGGGCACGTCGGCGGGCGGGGGAGCGGACTTGCCGCGTCTGCTGTGCCTGCCGCGGCGCTTTGCGCCCGGCTTGCGCTGGGAGCGGCTCACCATAACCATTACGATCAGCACTATCACTATGCAGACCGATACCGCCAGCACAATCGTTATTATGTGGTTGAACACTGCGTTGTACGCGCGCATAACGCTCGGCGCTATCGTCGCGGCGGGGATGGCAGTGGGCGCGGGCGTGGGCGCTTCGGTAGGCGTCGCCTCGCCCAACTGTATCGTTATCGGCCCGGCCAATGCCTCGCGCTTTGCGCCGTCATGCTGTGTCATCGAGGCCGAGAAGGTGAACATCTCATATCCCGTCACGGTATAGCTGGCCGTGATGGGCATTGTCTCGCCCGCGCGCAGCTGGTTTATGTGCGCAATGAAGCCGCGCGTGCGTTCGGACAATTCTATGCCGTATATGTCGCTCGCGCCGCTGTTGCACAGCACCAGCGTGAAGTTGACCGCCTCGCCCTCGGCGACGGTCGTGCGGTCGGGCTGGGCGCTTAGCGTAAGACTGCCCTCGTCCGCCTGATTAACTACGTCTATCGTCAGCGAATTGGATACCGCGGTAACGTCGCTGCCGGTAGTGTCGTTCGCGGTTATGGTAAACTTGAACGTGGTCTTGGACGATATGCGCACCGCCTTGGCGTACACGGTGTCCTTGCCCGCGCGCAGATCGTCGATAAAGCCCAGATCGCCCAGCACCTGATCGCTCAATTGCACCTTGCGGTAGCCCACGTTGCCGTTGTTAATCAGCTTGCACCTGAGCATAACCGTGTCGCCCGGATTGACCAGCGTCGCGTCGGCCTCCAACACGACCTCCAGACTGGGCTGCGCGATCTTTATCGACGACGCGGCCAGCTCCTTTTCCACAATGTCCTGACTGCCGCTGTACGAATACGTGACGCGCGGCTTGCTGCTAAGGGCGCTTTCGCCCACGGTCACGCGCTTGGTAAACGTCTTTTTTTCGTCGATAGCCAGTTCGCGCAGCGTCCCGACTTCGCCGATCAGCTCATCGCTCACGTCCACGCAGATGAGCGGCACATTGCCGGTGTTTTTGACCGTGTAGGTCAGCGTGATGCTCTGGCCCGGTTGGGCGTATGTCATCGACTGCGACCGGCTGAACTCGATCATGGGGCGCGCGCTGTCGCGGGTTATCGCGGCGGAGTATTCCTTTGTGATATGCTGCTCGTAGCGCTTGTCGCCCTTGGCGAGCACATAGCTTACCTTGCATACCGCCTTGCCCTTGTCCAGCATGTCGCTGGTTATGCCGATATTGCCGCGCCATGTGTACTTGCCGCTCAGGTCGAGGTCGCGCGGCCCCCATAGTATCGTGCCGTCCGCGTCCATAAGCGTTACGTCGCCGATCACGTCGTCGCCGTCGTTGATAAGCGTTATCGACGCGGGGCAGTTGCCCGGCTGAGCCAGAGAATTGCTGCTAAGGGCAAATTCCACGCGCAGGGGCTGATATTCCTCATCCGAATATCCATCGTCCACAGCGCCGGTCGAAACACTGCCGATAATGCGCCCGATAAGCCCCGGCGACGCGCCGGCATGGCTAAGGCAGGGCAGCAGCAGTATCGCCATAAGCAGCGGCATAATCCGCAAAAATCGAGTCTTTTCACCCGCCACGCGCCCCGCCTCCTTCAAATTAAAATCGCTTTCTGCCATCAATATAAATGAACGTTCCGCTCAACGCGCCATAAGGCCGTCGGACGCAGCGCGCCGCACGGCCACAGGGCGGAGCATAGTCAATTCTACAATAATGGTACGCTTAATTTTAATTCAGCCCGCCGGACTTGTCAAGTTTAGCGCCTAATCGACAAAAATCGGTATTACTTTATTCATGAATGCAATTGATTTGCAGTAGACCGCCGCCAGGGGAGATGAATCCCGAGCGGCGGTGAATTGAGCGAACGCGAATGGATAAGTCACTTTTTCTGCGCCGCCGTATCCGCGGGCGTGCCCGTGTCGGGCAGGTTGTGCTTGCCGGTGATTTCGTCCAGCAAGATGCGCCCGATGAGCAGATGCTCAATCCCCGAGCAGCGCTCAAGCGGATAGTCGGTGTAGCCGTAATGGTCGGTAATCAGCCTCAGACCGTGTACAATCTCGTCCGCGTCGGTCAAAAAGCGGCACTCGCCGCGCCCGATAACGCTCTCGTAGCGCGTGGTTATGCCGTGCGGGGTCGATTCCACCTTGATGAATATGTCGCCCTCGACGCATACGCAGGGGTTGGCGCGGAGCAGGTCAAGTTTCATGCCCTGCTGGGCGCAGTGGAAGTAGACGATAGCCTTGCCGTCGATAACTTCCATGCCAAACGAAACGGGCACGATGTAGGGGTAAGGCTCGTCGTGCATGGCTATGCGGAGCACCTGACAGCGGCTAAGAATGTCGAATATCTCGCTGGAGGCAGAAACCTCGCGATCTTTGCGGCGCATAAATAATCCCATTCCCGTGTGCCGCGCCCAATGAATTGCGCGGTAAAAATAGTATCGATTGCAGCCGAGCTAGAGTGTGTCTCAAAAATTCCTGAGTACGCAATTTCGGGCGTCGCTGCGCCAT
>CAOKFD010000107.1:0-6930 GCA_948467645.1 uncultured Eubacteriales bacterium
GTACCGAATCTGTCCCATCGGCGCGCACAGCGACCATCAGCTCGGCAAGATAACCGGCTTTGCCATCGATAAGGGCATTCACATCGCATACGGCCCCAAGCAGAACGGCGTAGTCGAAATCGCTTCATTGCAATTTCCCAAGCGCGCACAATGGCACGTAATGACCACGCCTACCGAACGGCAGGGCGACTGGGCCGACCATCTGCGCGGCGCTACAATTGCGCTCAGCAAGCGCTACTCGCTGCACATCGGCCTTTGTGCAATCATTGACGGCGAATTGCCGATAGGCGGTCTGTCATCGTCAGCGGCAGTTATCATTACGTTCCTGTCCGCGCTTTGCCACCTGAACGGCATCAGACTGTCCGCGCAGGAGCTGATAACCATTTCCAAGGAAGCCGAAAACAAATATGTAGGCGTTTCGTGCGGCAAACTGGATCAAAGCTGTGAAGTCTATTGCCGAAAAGACCACCTGCTTTACATGGATCTCAAGGACGACAGCTATACGCTCATTCCCACGCCTACCAATATGAAGCCATATGAAATCGCGATTTTTTTCAGCGGCCTTGAACGCTCGCTGGCAAGCTCCAAGTTCAACATGCGCGTCGACGAGTGCCGCTCTGCCGCATATGCGCTAAAGGCATTTTCAGGCATGGATTATGGCAAGTTTGAGGAAACCAACTTGCGCGACGTGCCGTATGAAGTCTACCTTAAATACAAGGACAGGCTTCCTGAAAACTGGGCCAAGCGTGCCGAACACTGGTACACGGAATTCGATCGCGTACAGCGCGGCGCGGAGGCATGGCGGCGCGGCGACATTGAGGAGTTCGGTAAGCTCTCATTTGAAAGCGGGCGCTCGTCGATTTACAATTGGGAGACTGGATCGCCGGAACTCATACGTCTGTACGAAATAATGACGGAGACCGATGGCATATACGGAGGCCGCTTCTCGGGCGCAGGTTTCAAGGGTTGCTGCATGGCGCTCATCGACCCGGCGTACAGGGATGAAATCATTGCTCGTGTCGAACGCGAATATCTCGCATCGTTCCCCAAACTGCGCGGCAAATACAGTGCCCACATATGCCATACTGCGAATGGAGTGAGATTATGAAGTGCTTAGTTTTAGCGGCGGGCTACGCCACGCGGCTTTACCCGCTTACCGAGAATTTTCCCAAGCCGCTTCTTAAGGTAGGGGAAAAGACGATACTCGACTGGCTGCTGGACGACATACACACGTCCGGCGCAGTGGACGAATATATAGTCGTATCGAACCATAAGTTTGTTAAGCATTTTGAAGACTGGGCACAGGCAAAGCCGTACCATGTGACTGTGCTGGACGATGGCACCGAGTCGAACGAAACCCGCCTGGGCGCGGTATGCGACGTGCAGCTGGCCATAGAGCGTTGCAATATAAATGAAGATTTGCTCGTGATTGCAGGCGACAACGTGCTCGATTTCAGCCTTACAAAATTCATAGATTACTGCCTCAAAAAGCAAACATCCTGCGTTATGCGCTACTTTGAGCCGTCCGAAAAGAAGCTGCTCAAGTGCGGCGTGCTGACGATCGACGAAAACGATCTCGTGCTGAACATGACCGAAAAGTCGCCCACGCCCGCCACGCATTGGTGCTGCCCGCCGTTTTACTACTACACGGCGCAGGATGCCCGCCGAGTACAGAGCGGCATAGACGCGGGTTGCGGCACGGACGCGCCGGGCAGCTACATCGCATGGCTGTGCGGTCAGACGCAGGTACACGCGATGGAAATGCCGGGCAGTCGCTATGATATAGGAAATCTGGAAAGCTACGAGGCGGTAAAACGCGATTATAAGGGGATTACTAAATGAGCGATACTATAAATTTTGAGAACAAAACCATATTTGTAACCGGCGCGTCCGGCTTCATCGGCGCAAACCTTGTAAAGCGCATACTGACATCCGAGCCGAGTGCCAAGATCATAGGTCTGGACAGCATGAATGACTACTACGACGTACGCATAAAGGAAGCACGTCTTGCCGAATTGCAGCAGTTCCCGGCCTACACTTTTGTAAAGGGCAACCTAGCTGATAAGGCGCTCATAACCAGCATATTCGAGCAGTATCATCCCGAGATTGTTGTCAATCTTGGCGCACAGGCGGGCGTTCGCTATTCCATCACCAACCCGGATGCATATATCGAAAGTAACATGATCGGTTTCTACAATATACTTGAGGCCTGCCGCCATTACCCGGTCGAGCACCTTGTCTATGCCTCCAGCTCGTCCGTGTACGGCAGCAATAAGAAGGTGCCTTATTCCACTGACGATAAGGTAGACAACCCCGTCTCGCTGTACGCCGCCACAAAGAAGTCCAACGAGCTTATGGCGCACGCCTATTCCAAGCTGTACAATATTCCGTCCACCGGTCTGCGCTTCTTCACGGTATACGGCCCCGCGGGGCGCCCCGACATGGCATATTTCGGCTTCACCAATAAACTGCGCGATGGCAAGACCATTCAGATATTCAATTACGGCAATTGCAAGCGCGACTTTACTTACGTCGACGATATAGTCGAGGGCGTGGTGCGCGTAATGAAAAAGCCGCCCGAAAAAAAGACGGGCGAGGACGGTCTGCCCGTTCCGCCGTACGCGGTGTACAACATCGGCAACAGCAACCCCGAAAACCTGCTCGACTTTGTGCAGATACTTTCGGAAGAACTGGTTCGCGCCGGCGTACTGCCCGCCGATTACGACTTCGACGCGCATAAGGAACTTGTGCCCATGCAGCCGGGCGACGTGCCGGTAACATATGCCGATACCAGCGCACTCGAACGCGACTTCGGCTTCAAGCCGCACACGCCCCTGCGCGAGGGCCTGCGCAAGTTTGCCGAGTGGTACAAGGAGTTCTATCATATCTGATGATGATTCAGCCTTGTCGCTAGAGTGTGTCTCAAGCGGGACAATCCGCAGATTCGAGTGGATTTTTCGTCAGTTCAAGGAAGAAATCCGAAGGCTTAGCAGCGCTAAGTCGAGCCTTGTGACGACGAAATTGCGGATTAAGGAATTTTTGAGACACACTCTAAGGGCTATAACCAAATATTGTGATAATTACAGGGCAGCGGACACTGAAAAAGTCTGCCGCTCTGTAATTTTTATAGTAAAAACAGCATATGCGTTATGTCGGCGCATTTGTGCCAGTACTTGCTAATCCTATCTTTAGCTCAATTGAGCGATTCAGAACGTCGCTTTTACAATGCTCCTCCAGCGAATTATGTGCTTGACCATGCGGCTGTGTACATGTATAATGTTTTGTGTAAAAATGGCAAAACGCCATCCATGCGAAGGAGGCCACTGCTATGGAAGTCGGCTATTACGCTGGCAATCGCGAAAGACTTTATAAGAAGCTTTGTCCCGGCGAGCTTCTGGCAATCTTCTCGGGCGAAGACGTTTGGAAAACCGGAGACGAATGCTATCCGTTTTTTACCGAGCGCAATTTTGTATACCTGACCGGACTGAGGTGCAAATCCGCCGTGCTGCTTGCAATTAAAGACGCAGACAGCAGCGTTCAGGAGCGCCTGTATATACTGCCGCCTGACGCACACGCCGAGCGCTGGACTGGCACACGCGTAAAGCCGCACGAGGCAGAGGCAATATCGGGCGTGAAGGATATTCGCTTCACGACGGCGTTTGATATCGATTTTAAGGCGCTCGCTTACAGCGGTAACTATGGCCGGATATATCTGGATTTATACAGATTCACGCCGTCGGATGCGGATCGCGCGTCGCATAAGTTCCTGCACGTCGTGCAGCGCGAATATCCGTATCTTCAGATCGGCAATGCCGACGCACTACTGCGCGAACTGCGTCTAATAAAGCAGCCCTGCGAAATCGAAGCCCTGCGCCGCGCCGAGGAGATAACCAAATCCGGTATACTGAACATGATGCGCCATTCCAGTCCGGGCAAGTACGAACATCAGTACAAGGCCGACTTCGATTACGCGCTGGGGCAGTACGGCCCGGAATGCCACGGCTTCCCGTCGATCATATCCGCGGGGCGCAATAACTTCTGCATTCATTATTACAGCTACACCGGTCAGGCTCAGGACGGCGACATGATACTTAACGACGTAGGTGCACAGTACGACGGCATGATAACCGACGTTTCGCGCGGCTGGCCCTGCAACGGCCATTTCTCCGAAAAGCAGCGCATATTGTACGAATGCGTGCTTGCCACCTCCAACCACATGTTCTCGATAATTAAGCCCGGTATGCGCATGGAGGACGTTGATGCGACGATACGCCGCTATAACGCCGCGCTGCTCAAGGACGCGGGCGTGTTGGATTCTGTGGACAATATCGGCAGATATATGTGGCACGGCGGCTCGCATCACATCGGATACGACGTGCACGACATGGTAAAGCGCCCCAAGACAGTCGAGCCGGGCATGGTATTCTGCGTTGACATAGGCGTTTATCATGAGGAGTGGAACGTGGGCTTCCGCCTTGAGGACAACTGCCTGATAACCGAAACCGGCTGTGAAAACCTGTCTGCGGCCATACCGCGCACCATCGAAGATATAGAAGCCGCCATGCGCGGAGAATAACGCATATGGAGCAGGCAATCTTATGGATACTGGCCGCCGGTGCGCTTGTCGGCGGTCTGGACTTGCTCATCGGCAATCGCTTTGGTCTGGGCGAGCGATTTGAGGAAGGCTTAAAGCTGCTCGGCCCGACTGCGCTGTCTATGGCGGGCATACTATGCCTTGCGCCATTGCTTTCAAATGCGTTCAGGGTTACGATAGCGCCGCTTTTGCAAAATCTGCACCTCGACCCGGCCATGCTGGGCGGCATACTTGCCATCGACATGGGCGGCTACCAAATGGCGGTCGACCTCGCGCAAAGCCCCGATGTAGGGCGCTACGCGGGAATACTGGTTGCGTCCACGCTGGGCTGTACGATTTCGTTCACGATACCCATGAGCATAGGCATGATGCAAAACGGCGATTCCGACGATTTCTTCCGCGGAATACTGATCGGCCTGTGCGTACTGCCCGTGGCGCTGATACTGGGCGGGCTGATAAGCGGCATGGCGCTTGGCACTGTGCTTGTGCAGACACTGCCCACGCTTGTGCTGTCGCTCGCGCTCATTGCGGGCCTGCGCTTCATACCTCAAAAGATGCTAAAAGGCTTTTCGATATTTGCGGCGCTCATTAGGTGGCTGTCGATTATCGGCCTGACGCTCGGCGCGGTGCAATACATATCGGGCTTTACGTTCATTCCGGGGCTTGCGCCGATCGGCGACGCTATGCAGGTTGTTTCCGGTATAGGCATAGTAATGCTGGGCAGTCTGCCCGCCGCAGAGCTTCTGCGCCGCGCGCTGACAACGCCGCTGAAGCAGATGGGGCGCAGGTTCGGCCTAAACGACATAAGCCTTGCTGCAATACTGATAGGCTTTGTGAGCGTAACACCGGCGCTTGCGATGGTCAAGGACATGGATCATCGCGGCAAGACGATGAACGCGGCGTTTCTGGTATGCGCCGCGTCGACGCTTGCCTCCCATCTAGGATACACTCTAAGTGTCGAGCGCAGCATGATGATACCGCTGCTGCTTACAAAGCTAATAGGCGGCATACTAGGCGTTGCGTTTACGCTTCTGCTGGTAAAGCGGCCTAAGGCTAAAAATTAATAATTGTATCTCTGTGCAGTTATGCCCTTAATTTGAGCAGCATAACTGCACTTTGAATTTTCAAAGCCGCCGTAAATGCGCGCAACTTTGCTTGCAATTTACGTGCGATGGGGTATAATAGAGTAAGGTGCGTCGTGGGCAAAAGCGCTGCGTGTGCGCAGTGCTGCACGACCAATATTACTCATGGAGGTTGGTTCAATGAGCGAAAACTGCACTCATGACTGTTCCAGTTGCTCGGCAAACTGCTCCAGCCGCAAGCCGGAAAGCCTGCTGGCCGAGCCGCACAAGGGCAGTCATATCAAAAAGGTAATCGGCGTTGTCAGCGGCAAGGGCGGCGTTGGCAAGTCCATGGTCACTGCACTGATGGCGGTCGGCGCGCGCAGACTGGGTCTGTCCACGGCCATACTGGACGCCGATATAACTGGCCCGTCCATCCCCAAGGCGTTTGGCATTCGCGAAAAGGCAATGGGTTCGGACGACGGCATATTCCCGGTCGAGACCAAGACCGGCATAAAGGCAATGTCGCTTAACCTGCTGCTGGAAAATGACACCGATCCCGTGGTATGGCGCGGCCCGATAATCGCCGGTACCGTTAAGCAGTTCTGGACCGACGTTATCTGGGGCGACTGTGATATAATGTTTATCGATATGCCTCCGGGAACCGGCGACGTGCCGCTTACCGTGTTCCAGTCGATACCGCTGGACGGCATAGTCATCGTTACCTCGCCGCAGGAGCTTGTCGGCATGATCGTGGAAAAGGCCGTTAACATGGCTACCATGATGAATATCCCCGTACTCGGTCTGGTCGAAAACATGTCCTACATCGACTGTCCCGACTGCGGCAAGCGCATCTATCCGTTTGGCGACAGCCATTTGGACGAGATCGCGGCGCGCCATGGCATAGCATCCACGGCAAGACTGCCCATCAACCCCAAGCTGGCGGCGGCCTGCGACAAGGGCGCTATCGAGCTGTACGAGGGCACCTGGCTGGACGAAATGCTGGACGGCATTACCCGCTGATAATCTTAAAACCGATTGCCGATGCACGCTTCTTTTGCGTGTATCGGCAAATTGGTTTGATAGTCTAACTAAATTCTATACTGGTTCTAGCACACATATTACCAATAATAGTACCATGATTGTAAGTAATGGCACTATAAGCCGATTTTATGCGACGGCACATTTGCATATTTAACAAAAATCAACGAATTGGCCAATTTGTAGGTTTGTCAATGATCTTGGACAGTGAAAGAGGAAAGCCTTTCTCTGGGA
>CAOKFD010000108.1:0-6697 GCA_948467645.1 uncultured Eubacteriales bacterium
ACGCAAAATCCACTCGAACTTGCGGATTGTTCCGCTTGAGACACACTCTAATCTGCCATAAAAATATGACAAACCCGCGCCCTTGCCATTATCGGCGATCTGCGGTATACTTTATAAGGAAAAACATGACTTTGCATAGCTGAGGGGTGAGCGCGCTTGTCAGGCAGACGCAAGCGTATAAAAACAAAATTATCCGCGCAAAAGCTGAAGGCCAAGCGCATGTCCGCGCGCATGAAGGCGCGCGTAAGGCACAGGCGCGAGCGCGAAGTGGACACCGTAACCGAAACGCCGATTTCACTGCGTTCCAAGTTCGCGTGGGTGACGATAGTGCTGATGGTGCTGGTGATAGTGGCCGCATCCATTCGCACGCATCCGTATCATTACCGCGTGGATTACGCCATGACCGAAACCGGTGAAAATCCGTACATGGGTACGCTGGACGCGGAGGATGGCTATCTGGTCAGCGCCAACTGGTCGTGGGTCGAGGCCGAACCTGCCGACGGCGAATACGCCGCGCCCGAACTCGAACCGCTTCAGGACGGCGCAAGATATGTGTTGCTGTTCAATGCGACCGACGCACCGACGCACGTAACCGAAGCCGCGCAGCAGGCAAGCGACCCGGCGGCGTTCACGACCGACCGCCTGCGCAGGTGCATAACGGCGCTGTGCCAACTGCTGGGCGAGGCGGGCAATTGCGCATATTTTCAGACGGACGCAGTGCTTGAGGGCTTTGATTCCTCGATAGGCGGCATACCTATACTGTGCAAATCTCCCGACGGCCTGTACCGCGCGCCGGGCGGCAGTGAAGGTAGCTGGCGGACTGCGCCGGTAGCGGGCACGTCTGATCAGATTTTCGGCAATCACCTGACGTACACGCTGGATGGCGACGGAGACATCGCGGGTCGCGTGGGCTGGGCGCTGGGCGTCAGGTATGCGGAGTGGCACAGCTCTACACGCCGCGGCGACCGGCTGTTCGTCAATATGACGCTGGATAACGCGGGCGTTACTTCGCCGTACTGTGCGCACGATATGGTGCTTACACTGTGGCGCGGCAATGAAATCTGCGCCAGCGAGACTCAGACAATCGACCTGCAAAAGCTGACCGCCGAGCCGACATGTCTGGACGGCTGCATAGACGTGCCGTATGACCTTGATAAGGGCATATACAGATTGCGCGTATCGATAAACGTGCATGGCGATGCTGACGCACGACTGTCGCTCACCATGCCGGAGGGCAGCGACGGCTATTACGATCTGGGCTATGTAAATGTAAAGTGACGGCATACCGGTCTGGGAGGCGTATTGATGAATGTACTGCGTATAATGAAGCCGGGCGACTGGGTGCTGATCGTGTGTGCCGTCGCGATTTCGATTGCCGCCGCGATATTCGTGTGGCTGCCGTCAAACAGCGACGACATGGGCACGGCGCGCGTGTTTATAGACAATGCGCTGGTTGCCGAACTGCCGCTGGATACGGACTGCGAATACACGGCCCAAAGCGGCGACGGCATAAATATAGTGGAAGTATCTAGGGGCCGCGTGCATATAAAGAGCGCCAACTGCGCCGACGAGTATTGCGTAAAGCAGGGCTATATCTCGCATGGCGGCCAAACGCTGATATGCCTGCCGCACCGGCTGGTGGTAGAGCTGGCCGTATCCGACGAGGGAGAGGAGAATGCGTTTGATGCGATCGCGGGCTAGCGACATAGCCACCTGCGCCGTGTTTACGGCACTGGCGCTCATCGTGAGCTATCTGGAACACATGATACCGCTGCCGTTTGCCGCGCCGGGCGTTAAGCTGGGGCTTGCGAACGTGGTAATAGTCGCGGCCATGTACCTGCTTGGGCTAAAAAAGGCGCTGGTGATAAACGTGGTGCGCGTGCTGCTCGCGGGCGCGATGTTCACCGGGCTTAGCGCGATGATGTATGCGCTTGCGGGCGCGTTAACGTCTTTTCTGGTTATGTCGCTCGTGATGCGTTCGCACGCGTTTTCGATAATCGGCGTGTCGGTCGCGGGCGCGCTGACGCACAACGCGGCACAGTATACATTGGCGGCACTCATAGTGCACACGGCGGGACTGCTGAGCTACCTGCCTGTATTGATGGTTTCAGGCGTAGTGACCGGCATAGTCGTTGGCACAGTCGCGTATGCGATAGTCCAGCGGCTAAGCAGGTATCGCTCGAAAGCCTGAATTTTTCACTCTAAGGCAGTAGGCGTATGTTAAGGCATATTTCGATACCTGCCTGAAACGACTTTTGCCTGAACAGTTCAGCCTAAAAAAGTTCGCATCTGAACGGGTCAAGTTACTTTTGAAGGGCTTTGCAGGCAGCTATTACCGCCTTTGCAAAGCCGACACGGCTGTGAATACATGCGGCGTCGTATGCCGCCATCCATAAATGGGGCGCGGCCCCGAACTCAAAGTGCGCCATATGGCGCGTGACAAAGGAGAAAATACGTAATGCGCATTTTGCATACGTCGGATTGGCATCTGGGCGCGTCGCTGGGCGGGTTCAGCCGCCTTGACGAACAGCGCGCGGTGCTCGGCGAAATCTGCCGTCTGGCGCGGGATAAGCATGTGGAGCTGGTACTGCTGGCGGGCGACGTGTACGATTCGTTCACGCCCCCGGCGGCCGCGGAGCAGCTCTTTCTTGACGCAATGGACATACTGGCGCGCGAGAAGATAGCGTGCGTGGTAATCGCGGGCAACCACGACAGCCCTGACCGCCTGTGCGCGCCGCGCGCGTTCGCGGGTACGCACGGCATATATATAGTAGGCTTGCCCGGCGAAATTCCGCAGGGCGAGGGCATACTGGAAAGCGCGCCTAACTTCCTTCGTATAAGGCCGCACGGCTGCGGGTACGATTGCGCAATCGCGGCGCTGCCTTACCCCAGCATGGGTCGCTTGGGCTGTGAGGAGGACGAGTATTCCGCACGCGTGGGCGATATGTTCCGCGCGGCGGACGAGCATTTTAAGCCGGAATACGTGAATCTGGCGGTATCGCACCTGTTCGCGCGCGGCGGCAAGGCGTGCGGCATAGAGCGCCCGATCGAGGGCGTGGGCGGCGCGCTGTGCGTGGCGGGAGAAGACCTGAGCAAGGCACAGTACGTGGCGCTGGGCCACCTGCACCGCGCCCAGCAAATCGGCAACGCACGCTATTCAGGCAGTATCATGCAGCAGGACTTTGGCGAAAGCGGCCAGATGAAGCAGGTGCTTCTGATAGACGTGGAGCCGGGCGGCCAGCCTGAAATAACCGAAGTGCCGCTAATCACCGGCCGGTATCTGGCGCGCTGGCACGTAGGCAGTCTGGACGAGGCGCGCGCGATGATCGAATCAGGTCACGACGCGCAGGGCTGGATTGAACTGACGATAGAATCGCCCACGCCGCCCACCGAACGCGAGCTGACCGAAATCGTGCGCTCGCGCGAACGCATAGTCTATGCGCGTTGGCATGGCGAAACACAGTGCGAGGAAAGCAAGGCCATCGACTGGACCAGCCGCCCCAGACAGGAGCTGTTTGAATCGTTCTATAAGCAGACCCGCGGCCGGGCGCCGTCGCGCGACACCACGGCCCTGTTCCTTGAAATGATAAGCGACGAGGGGAGTGAGGCCGATGAGACCGCTGAAGCTGACGTTTGAGGGTATAAACAGCTTTGAAAAGCGCCAGGAGATCGACTTTAAGCGTCTGACCGACGCGCACCTGTTCGGCATATTCGGCCCGACGGGCGCGGGCAAGTCCACGATACTCGACGCGATGACGCTGGCGCTGTACGGCGAGGTAGTGCGCGCGCCGCACAAGACCGGCGGCATAATGAACACCCGTTGTGACAGCCTGTTCGTCGAATTCGAATTTTCGCTGAGCGAGGGCGACGCAATGCGCATCTACCGCGTGATGCGCCAGTACGCCCGTGAACGCGACAAGGAAGCGCGCACCGAAGGCCTTAACGACACGCTGAAGGTAAAAAAGTGCAGCCTGCGCCGCGTCGAAAATGGCGAGGAAATAATGCTGTGCGCCGAAAAGTCGTTCGACGTGACTCAGAAAGTACGCAGTCTGCTCGGCCTTACGATGGACGACTTCGTGCATTCTGTTGTACTGCCGCAGGGACAGTTCGCCGAGTTCCTCAACATGACCGGCAAGGACAGGCGCGATATGCTGGAAAGGCTGTTCCATCTGGAGGCATTCGGCAAGCGCCTTAGCGAACGCGTACGCGACCGGGAACAGGCCGTATCCGCGCGCTTAGGCGAGGCAGAGGCTGCATTGCGCGAACTGGGCGATGTGAGCGAACAGGGCTTGAAGGACGCGCGCGTAAAGCGCGAACTGGATAAGGAAGAACTAGAAAGCATCGAAAAGGACTCCGCTGCCGCCGACCGCGAAGCCGAAGGCCTGCGCGCGCTGTACGACCGTGTACAGGAGCGCAAGACGTGGCAGGTCAGAAAGATGGAGCACGACGCGGCACGCAGCCGTATGTCGGCACTGAACGCGGAACTGGACGCGGCGCGCAGGGCGGAAACCGTTTTGCCGCTGGCATCAGAATTGGACAAGCTGAATGCCGACCTGACGGCGCAGACTCGCCTTGCGCACGAAAGCACGCGTGCGCATGAGAATGCGAAGGAATATAACGATAAGGTAATTGACGAGGCAGACCGCCGCCGCCCCGCACTGGACGAGGAGCGGCAGGAGCTTCAAAAACGGCTGGGTGCGCTGGAGACCCTGCGCCCGCGGCAGGAGGAGATAAACCGACTGAGCGCCGCCGATCAGGAGCTGTTTAAACGCCTTGAAGAAGTAAAAAGACAGATCGAGGCAAGCGAACGCGCACTTGCCGATAAGCAGGCCGCCGTCAAAAAGGGCGAAGAATACGTGGCCGAGCAGGAGAAAATCGCATCCGAGTATGCAAACGTGGATATGGAAAAACTCAGCCGCGGCGCACAGCTCGAACGCGATATGGAGGATCGTCAGGCGCGCTATGCCGACACGCTTACTAAACTGAATGCGCGCGGCGAAGAACTGAACCGCTGTATTGCCGAGTTGGAACAGGCGCATGAGCGCGAACAGACCGGCCTGAAAGCGCTGAACGATGCCCGCGCTGCCGCCGCGCGCGCCGAGGACGAATACGTGGCCGCGCGCACGCTCCATGCGGCGGCAGGTCTGGCGCGCGAACTGGGCGAGGGCAAGCCCTGCCCGGTGTGCGGCTCCATCCACCATCCCGCGCCCGCGCACGATACCGGCGATGTACCCGACGAGCGCGAACATACGCGCGCGGCACGCGACGAACGCCAAAAGGAATATGCGGAGATCATGCGCGATCTGGCAAGGTTGGGTCAGACGCGCGACATGCACGAACAGGCGCAGGCCGAGCTTCAGGCACAGGCCGAAAGTTTGCGCACCGAGCTGAGCACGCTCACCGTCCAGTGGGAGGCGCTTTGCCGTGAAACCGGCGCGTCGGCCATGCGTCAGGCATACGCCGCGGCGCTGGACAATCAGAGCAAGGCGGGCGCGGCCAGCAAGAATCTCGCCCGCGCGCGCGAACGGCTGGATTCGTACCGCCGTCAGGTAGGCGGCTACGAGATGGAACAGCTTAAGCTGCATACCGAAGCCGAAAAGCTGAACGACGCTCTAAAGGAAAATCAGCGCGCGGCCAGCGGCTGGGCAGGGGAGCTGAAACGCCTTAACATGCCGGTCGGCACCGACATAACCGCTGAGCTGGACGAAAGTCAGAAGCAGCTCGACCATATAAGCCACACTCTGGATAAGATGGACTCCGCGCTCAAGGCCGCGCGCCATCGTCTGGACGAGTCCCAGCGCCGCGCCGCTGAACAGAACGCGCGGCTGGAGGAGATGCAGCGTCAGCGCGACATAAAGAGCCAGCAGCTTGTCCAGCGCCTTGAACAGAGTAAATTCGAATCGGTTGAGGCTGCTCAAAACGCGCATCGCCCGGTTAATCGCATGGCCGAATTGGAAATGACTCTGCGCAAGGACGCGGACGATCAGCTGCTTATCGACGCGAACATAAAGCGCCTTGCAGACCAAAGCGATGAGCGCGAAGTGACCGACGCGGAGATGAACGCCGCCAATGCCAAGGCCGAAGCCCTGCGCGCGCGTGCAAAGGAACTCACAGCGTCGCTGGGAGCGTTGGAGCGCCAGATAAGCGACATGTCCACAAGGCTTGCGCGCCGTACCGAGCTGCAATCTCAGGCCGAGAAACTGCGCCGCGAGCTGGACAGCGTGACCGACCTCAAACAGGTATTGCGCGGCAACGCCTTGGTCGAATACGTGGCCAACCAGTACCTCGAGGACATAACGCGCAAGGCGGGAGAACGCTTGATGTTCCTGACCGGCAAGCGGTATAATCTCGAACTGGGCGTGGACGGCTTCATCGTGCGCGATATGGAACTGGGCGGCGCACCGCGCGCCACGTCCACATTGTCGGGCGGCGAAACGTTCCTCGTGTCGTTGGCACTGGCGCTTTCGCTGTCGCTGCACATAAACCTGCGCGGGCGGCCGCTGGGTTTCTTCTTCCTGGACGAGGGCTTCGGCACGCTGGACGATAAGCTGCTGGGCACCGTAATGGAAGCGCTTACCATGCTTGCGCGCGACAACTTCTCGATAGGCGTGATAAGCCACGTCAACGCGCTGAAAGAGCGCATACCGGCACAGCTGATAGTATCAACCGGCCCGGATGGCTCAAAAGCACGCGTCGA
>CAOKFD010000109.1:0-6586 GCA_948467645.1 uncultured Eubacteriales bacterium
CTCACCGCCGAATCTGCAATTGAGCCGCCGAGGGGTGGCGAACATGGCGCGGGTGAAAACTGCCTATACAGAAAGCGTCCATTCGCGGAATCCCGAAACTAATACAGATTATAGCTTGCGTGAGCCACAAACTTGTGTAAAAGCAAGCGCCGCTAGCTCTGGGCGAGTCAAGCGGCGCAAGAAAGTAATGTAACTTCCCGTATATAGCTTCCTAAAAAAGTCTGAACTAAGATGATTTGCGGGAGAACAGCCAATCGGCTTTTCTTTGGTTCTTTCTTTTCTCCTGAAAAGAAAGAACACGTACCCCCCGTCCTTACTCCGTAACCACCTTGTGAAGCTCCGTGCGAACCGCACCGGGGCCAGCGATTAGCTTTTTGAAGATGGCTATTACGTCGTCGGCGAGGCCAGCTTCGTAGAGGCTGATGCCGAAGATGTTGGCGTTTTCGAGGATAGGTTTGAGCTGGCAGTCGCAGAAGGTGCCGCCCAGTTCAATGCCCTTTAGCTGGGACTGGAGCTCGGTCAGCAGCGGGTCGGGGCTGCACTCGAATGGCTTGCCGTCGTCGCCGATCGCCATCAGGTAGCGTAGGTAGGCGGCCAGTACGAAACGGATGCCTTTCAGTTCGCTCAGATCCATGCCGCGACGGATGTATTCCTTGATCGTCTCGCCAAAGCGGATCGAAAGCTTCTGGGACGTGTCCGTCGCTATGCGCTGCGGCGTGTCGGGCATGAATACATTGGGCAGACGAATGGTCAATACGTCGCTCAGGAAGTCTGCGGGCTTCATGATGCCCGGATCGACTACTACCGGCAGGCCCTCAACATAGCCTATGCGCTTTACCAAGGCGCTCAGGTCGGCGTCGGTCATCTCCTGCGCGATCGTGTCCATACCCAGTATGCAGCCCAGTATAGCCAGAGCCGTGTGCAGCGGGTTCAGGCAGGTGCAGACCTTCATCTTCTCTACCTTGTTGACCGTCTCGCGATCCACAAAGTATACGCCCGCATTCTCAAGCGCCGGACGGCCCGCCGGGAACGCATCCTCGATTACGAGATACTGCGCCTGCTCCGCATTGACAAACGACGCGGTGTAGGTCTTTTTGCCGGTTATAATGGTCTCGGCATCCTCGTATCCCGAATCGGTCAGCATCTTTGCAACCTTCGCATCCGGGCGCGGCGTAATCTTGTCGATCATCGACCACGGGAACGCAACGCGCTTGGTATCGCTCAGGTATTCGACAAACTCCTTGGATACAAAGCCCTTCTCCAGCCATGCGTTCGCCATGGCCATTACGGCCTTCTGCAGCTTTTCGCCGTTGTGCGAGCAGTTGTCCATCGACACCAGCGAAATCGGGTAAGCGCCCACATTGAAGCGATGCAGCAGCAGCGACGTTACCATGCCTATCAGCGAACCGCTCTTATCGGGGCCGGCGTTCATGTCCGCGTCGATATAGCGCAGGGTGGTGCCGTCGGGCGCGGCGATTGCGTAGCCCTTTTCGGTTATAGTAAAGCTCGCCATCTTGAGCGAGGGATTTTCGAATATCGCGCAGGTGCGCTGCCAGTCCTCGGGGCGCGCGCCGTCTATGCGCAGCGACTCGGCGACCGACGCGATCACGCGCTTTTCGATAGTGCCGTCGGCGCGCAGTACGACCAGCAGGCTCAGATTATCGAAGGGCTGATATGCCTTATCGATGATCTCGCCGTCAAAGCCCTCGCACACGACGATGCCGGTTTCGGCCTGACCGTTTTCGAGGAGCTGCTGGCACAGTGCCGCGGGGAAAGCGCGGAATATGTTGCCCGCGCCGAAGTGCAGCCATTCAGGGCTAGTCTCAGTCTTTGCGCGCATTGCGCCTATATCGAATTTAGGCAGGCTATAGCCGTTCTTTTCCCAGCAGCCACAGCCCAGCGCATCAAGTTTAAGCTTCATTTAGTCAATTACCTCCTGATAGAGTATAGCATAATTGTACATCAAATTACTCCCGATTAAAAGCCCCATTTTGGCAAAACTTTCCCTATTTATCGGATTTTGCCCGCAATTTACGCTTATGCCACCGAAAAGCCGCCCGGATATGCTACGCTGAATTTATGGACAGATTTGATTTCAGGCACAAGCCCAGCCCAGAATTATTCGATTCGCTATTTGAGCTATTAAAGCTCTCGTTCCCGGCGGACGAATACCGGCCCTGCGATCTACTCAAGGAAATGCTGAACTGGCCCACGTTTTCGATATACGCAGAGCATGACGGCGATCATGCAAAGGCTCTGATGTTTTCGCACGATTTAGGAGGAATGCGATTTATAGAGAACTTCTGCGTACAGCCCGAACTCCGCGGCGCTGGTTACGGCGGTCACATGTTCGACGCCTTCATAGCCTCCGAGCCTACCCCGGTAGTCTTTGAAGTAGAACCCCCAACCGACGACCTGACGCGCCGCCGCATAGCCTTCTACAAGCGCCACAACATGCTATTCGACGACCGCAACTACATAATGCCCCCACTAGGCCCCGGCCTATCCCCCCTCCGTCTCCACCTAATGAGCGACGCCCCCCTAGGCGACAACTTCGAAGCCGTCCGCGACGCTATTTACCGTGTGGCTTACAGGGTGGAACCGGAGGATGTACCTAGTGAGGTTTAAGGGGGTACGTGTTCTTTCTTTTCAACGGCGCGAATGTGGGCAAGCGCATCAGTGTCGTTGGCGAATAATGCCTTAATCACCCGCCTATACAAATACATAAACGCAGGCCGATGCGAAACTCAATTCGCATCGGCCTGTTTATAATTTCAATTTTTAGCCCACAGCCTCGTCATCGTCATCTTCATCGTCATCGCCCTCATCCCAGCCTTCATCCGGCTGATCGTCGGGCGTGGTATCGGGCTGGCTATGCTGCGAGTTATACCATTCCTCGGTATGAATGCGGCAGCGGCCTATCGACGACGCGTCCGCATCGGCGGTCACGCCGGTCAGGTACTCGGACACAACGTCCTTATCGGCCTGACGCAGCGGGTGTCCTTCGGGTATATACACGCGCGAGTAGGTGGCCACGTTCGGGCAATACTCGGTCGGGCGGCGCTTGGACTCGGTGCACAGCGTTATAGACTGGTGCATATTGCACTGCTGGGTAGGCTGAGTGCCGTCCAGCCAGTAATCATTCTGCACCTGATAGCCGTTCACGTCGTTATAGCACGCGTCGGTCGCCAGCAGGCCGGACACGCCGCATGTCTTTACCCTGACAAGGCCCAGGCTCTCGGGGCTGTCGCTGATTATATCCTTATCGGATGTATAGCCCGCCGCCTTATGCAATTGCTTCATCAGTTCAGCCCACAGCGGCGCGGCGTACTTACCGCCTGTCGAGTCGGACTTGAGCGCCTTATATCCGTCGTGGCCAATCCAGACCGCGCCCGAATAGTACGGCGTAAGTCCGGCGAAGAACACGCCCTTATAATCGCTGTTGGTACCGGTCTTACCCGCAACGGTTATGTCGCCGAACTGTGCGCGCTTGCCCGTGCCCGACGAACTGGCGCACTGTTTCAGCACGTCCACCAGCAGCCATGCGGTAGATTCCTTAAATGCCTGTCGACGCTCCTGATACGTCGACGACTCTAAGAACACGCTGCCGTCGGTATTCAGCACGCGCGTGAACGCCACGGGGCTTACATACTCGCCCTTATTGCCTATCGCGCCGAACGCGGCGGCCATTTCGACCGGCGTTATGCCCGACGTGCCCAGCGCCAGACCTGCGCCGTCAGCGTTGATATGGCTTTCGCTTACGCCGAGCTGCTTTAAGTAGTAGACCGAGTTATCTATGCCTACATAGTTATAAAGCGCCTGCGCGGTTGAGGTATTGTGCGACTTCATAATTGCGGTGCGCATACTTTCGGGGCCGGCGTAACCGCCGCCGCCGTAGTTCTGCGGATAACCGCGCGAGGAGTTCCAGCCGTTTATCTTGATAGGCATATTCATGACCGGCGAGCCGGGCGACGCGCCCAGATCCCATGCCGGGCCATACACGGCCAGCGGCTTTATCGACGAGCCGACCGGCATCGCGCCCATATACGCGCGGTTGAACTGCTTGCGCGAGGTAGGCGTATCGCGGCCGCCGACTATGGCGACGATTTCGCTGGTGTGGTAGTCTATCACTACTGCGGCGGCCTGAGGCTGAATCACTTCGGTATATGTGCCGTCGCCGTTGCTGGTTTTATACACGCGGTCGGCCTTATTGCGCGTGGAGGGATAACCATCCCAGTTATGTATGGTTTCCTCCGCGAGCGTCTGCAGCTCCGCGTCCATGGCGGTGTATATGTGATAGCCGCCGGTGCGCAGCTGATGTTCCATCTTATTGCGGTTGGCGGTGGTGTCTTCGAGGTTATACATGCGCAGCATGTGGGTGGTCACGTCGTATATCGCGTATTCGACGTAGTAGGCGTTATCGTACATCTTGCTGGCCAAGGGCGAGACTTCCAGCACGTTGACCTGTTCGTTAAGCGCCTGATTATACTCGCTTTCGCTGATATATCCGGCGTTATACATTGCGGCCAGCACGTCGTTGGTGCGTTTATCGGTGACTTCGGCCTTATTGCGAGAATAGTAGTTAAGGCGCGGGTTGTAGCCATACGGGTTTTTATTAAGTCCGGCCAGCATCGCGCATTCGCGTATGGTAAGCTCGCTCAGGTCTTTTCCGAAATAGTCCTGTGCGGCTACCTTCACGCCGTAGGAGGAATTGCCCAGGTAAATTACGTTCAGGTATTCCTCCAGAATTTGATCTTTTGTATAGACTGTTTCCAGCTGCAGCGCCAGATACGCCTCCTGAATTTTGCGTTTATAGGTCTGTTCGCTGGTAAGTATTGTCTGCTTTATTAGCTGCTGGGTTATAGTGGAGCCGCCCTGTGTGGAGCCGGAGCCGGTGAAGTTATACACGAATGCGCCGACTATGCGCTTTACGTCCACGCCGTTATGTTCGCGGAAGCGGGTGTCCTCTATTGCTATGAACGCGTTTTGCAATCGTTCGGGTATTTCATCGAGCGATGCGTGGATGCGGTTTTCGCTGTCCTTAAAGTCAGTTATCAGGTTGCCGTTGCGATCGTATATGAACGACGTTTGGGACTGCTGATCGAACTGGCTCAGGTCGAGCACGGGTGCGGTATCGACGTATGCCTTAGCGATGCCCACGACTAGGCCGGTACCGCTTACGCCGACGAGCAGCACCAGCACGAACAGCATTCGTATTGTAGTCATAAGCACGCTCAGCAGGAAATTCGTTTCCTTAGTGCGCGGCTTAAACAGCGAAAAGCGTTTCTTTCCGGAATTTTTTCGGCTCATTTATACCTCCTGAGAAATTTACGCGCAAGCATTGGTATAAGTCACGCGCCGCGAGCATATCGATTGAACATGCGCCGGACGCGAATCCAAGCATATTCATTTGACGAAGGGGGCGATGCTTTGGTTGCAGCGCACAAGTCCCCACGGCTGATGCGCGTTTTACGCATCTTAATGGCGCTGACAATACTATTTGCCATACTAATGGCCATACTGATAATCAATCTTCAGCCGACTGCGCTCAACTTAGCCGAGGCGAAAGCGCGGGCTTTAGCCACGGACGCGCTGAACGATGCGATTGCGTCCGTCATGGATCAGAACATCGACTACGGCGATCTGATGCAGATCACCTACGATTCAACGGGCAAAGTATCGATGCTATGCGCAAACACTATGCGCATGAACGAATTAGGTTCACGCATAGTCCTAAAGGCGCAAAGCAATCTGAACGCGGCCTCAGCACAGGTAATCCGCATTCCCCTGGGCGCGGCATCAGGCATGGCGATATTTGAAGGCACAGGCCCCAACATATCGATAAAGATGCTGCCGGTAGGCTCTGTAAACACGGAATTCAAAACCGAATTTCAATCGGCAGGCATAAACCAGACGCGCCACAAAATCTACCTGGAAGCCACCGCGCGAGTCGACTTGGTTCTCCCCAACAACGCCGAATCCATAGCCATCCGCACGCAGGTCCCGGTAGCAGAATCCATAATCATAGGCGACGTCCCCGACTCCTACGTAGACGTAGCCGACAACGAAGACATGCTAAACATGATCCCCGATTAACCAACAATCTTATATAATTCAATAGCCGCGCGGGTATTCCTGCTTTTGCGGCTATTTTTTCATATTTTGGGGGCTACGTGTTCTTTCTTTTCAGTAGAAAAGAAAGAACCAAAGAAAAGCCGATTGGCTGTTCTCCCGCAAACCATCTTAGTTCAGACGTTTTTAGGGAACTATATACGGGAAGCAGCCATACCTTCTTGCGCTGTTTGGCTCGCCCAGAGCCAGCGGCGCTTTCGCTATCCTTTGTTTGCGGCTCACGCAGGCTATAATCTGTATTCGTTTCGGGATTCCGCGAATGATCTTTTCCTGTTTAGCCAGTTTTCCCTCGCGCCATGTTCGCCACCCCTCGGCGGCTCAATTGCAGATTCGGCGGTGAGATTCACGCCCGCCGTAAAGTATGGCGGGCGCGAAAACTAGCCGTCCGGACGTGCAGCTGGATGTATGAGCAGCCATCCATGCCGCGCCCACCATAAATTAAAGTGGGCGCGGA
>CAOKFD010000110.1:0-6315 GCA_948467645.1 uncultured Eubacteriales bacterium
CTCTCAAATCTCTTTTCTTTTTTCGTCCTTTCCAACATCTATTGTAGCTCTACATGCCGGATTTGCTAAATTTACCGTAAAGTATGGACAAACCGATCGCAAGGTGATATAATATCCATTGTGACAAAATCAAATGCGCCTGTAGCTCAGTGGATAGAGCGTTCGACTCCGACTCGAAAGGCCGCGCGTTCGAATCGCGCCAGGCGCGCTCACAAAGCGTTCAGATATTTCTTTGATGTCTGAGCGCTTTTTATATATCGTCACATACCTAGAGTGTGTCTCAAGCGGAACAATCCGCAAGTTCGAGTGGATTTTTCGTCAGTTCAAGGAAGAAATCCGAAGGCTTAGCAGCGCTAAGTCGAGCCTTGTGACGCAGAAATGGCGGAGCGACGCCCGAAATTGCGTACTCCGGAATTTTTGAGACACACTCTAAAACCGCTGATAATCAGGAAGGTGCATACCATGACTTTTGCAAACAAATTCGGCATGTTCATACATTGGGGACTGTACTCTCAACTGGGGCTGCATGAGCAGGCGTTTGTAAAGTGGGACATTCCGCGCGCCGAATATGAAGGCCTGATAAATACGTTCAATCCCATCGATTATGATCCCGAAAAGTGGGTGCTGATGGCCAAGGCCGCCGGTATGAAATACATCTGCTTTACCGCCAAGCACCACGACGGCTTCTGTATGTGGGACACAAAGTATACCAATTATAATATCATGCACACACCCTACGGACGCGATGCGCTGGCCATGCTCGCCGACGCGTGCCGCAAACACGGTATGCTGCTGTCGATATATTATTCCAATCCCGACTGGCATTACGAATACGGCTACAATCCCGCGTCCACGCATCAGGAAAAGGCGCGCCGCGACGTGAAACCGGATACGCACAAACTGCGTGAATATATCGTTAATCAGATAACCGAGCTTATGACCAACTATGGCCCGATATACACGCTGTTCTGGGACATACCGCCTCACATTGAGGACAGGAGCATAAACGATCTGGTAAGGCGTTTACAGCCGGGCATCCTTATCAACAACCGCGGCTTTGACGAAGGCGACTTCGCCACGCCCGAGCGCGAAATGGACGCGATCAGCGAAAGCCGCCATTTCAGCCGCCTGACCGAAGCCTGTAATTCGCTGGGCACGCAAAGCTGGGGCTACCGCTCAAACGAGGACTTTTACTCGCTGCGCCACATTATGTCCGCAATCGACCGCTGCATGTCTATGGGCGCGAGCTACCTGCTCAACGTCGGCCCGGACGGCCGCGGCGTGATAACAGAGGAATACGCTTCCCGCCTTAAACGCATAGGCGATTGGTATAATCGCATGGACGGTTGTCTGGAGGGCTGCGACGCGGACAGCTTTGCATATGACGTAAATGGCAGAAAATATGTAGCCGCGCGCAAGGATGGAAGGAGTTACTTCCACTTTTACGACGGCCTCATATCCAGCGCCGTGTATTTCAAAAAGTATCCCAGCATTCCCAGGTCAGTGCGCCTGATGAACACCGGCACGCCGCTTAACTTTGCGCTTGAGCGTATTCCGTCGATAACCGACGAAAACGGTATTACCCAAAACGCACTGCGCATCGCTGGCATCCCCGTCGATGATCTCGCGATGGAGCCGATAGTGATCGAAGTCGAGTGGTGAATGTAAAGAATATTTTACAGCATTATAGTGCTTGACACGGCTTCAACATATGGTTATCATTAATATGGAAGGTTGTATAGCATCCTTCACATGTTTTGCAATAATTAGGAGGATACGCGGACTCCACGCCCACGGCCAATCAGCCCGGCGCGCGTCTGCGAACAGATATGCCCAATACTCATCTTGTGGATTTTCACGGCTCACGTTTTGACATTGTGCAATACCCGGTACTCAAGTGTGTGGGTATGCTGTCTGACGAGCAAAGCTGGCTTGCGCCCGTGCATTCGCATGATGACGTAACGGAAGTGCTGTTCGTAATGTCGGGCGAGGGCAGCGTAAAGACGGCCACGGGCAATTATCCGCTGCATTCCGGCAGCCTTGCGATATACAATCCGGGCATCGTGCATCAGGAAAGCTGGCGCGCGGCGCGGCGCGGGCCGGAGATGTTCCATATGAAGCTGAGCGATTTCAAGCTCTGCGACATGCCAGATAACTGCATACTGCCGCCCGGCCACGCGCCGGTTATCGACACCGGCACGTATTCGCCGCTGCTGGAGCAGATATTCCGCACGATGTTCGACGAATGCTCGCGGCGCGACGCAGGCTATGAACAGCTGTGCCACAATCTGATGGGCAGTGCGCTGATAGTCATACTGCGGCTTATAAACCGCGACCAGATAAGCTCAAAGCCTGAAACCGAGTCCGAAGAAGCGCAGTGCGATTCGCTTGCGCTGAGGGCGCGCTCCTATATCGAAAAAAACTACATGCGCAAAGTGACTGTGCGCGACATTGCGGACGAACTGCACATAAGCTATTACCACCTGTCGCATGTGTTCAAGCAGGAAATGAACCTGTCGCCGCAGGACTACCTAATATCGTACCGCATGAACGAAGCGTGCCGGCTGCTTACCGATACGCGCATGTCCATGTCTGAAATCGCCGCGTGCGTGGGCTATGGCAACCAGTCGCACTTCAATGTGCAGTTCAAAACGCTCAAGGGCGTATCGCCCGGGCAGTACCGCCGCATATATTCCGAAGGCGGCAAGCCGGGCGCGGCGGATAATACCTGAAGATAGCGCAGCGCTAAACTACTATCGACGCCCGGACTGCGGGCGGGGAGGTATGGCAATGCCAGATTCATCACTGACAAAGCGTGCATTGGCTCAGGCCATAAAAGAGCTCATGAATGAAAAGCCGCTGGTTAAGATAAGCATCGCCGACATAGTCGATCGCTGCCAGATGAACCGACAAAGCTTCTATTACCATTTTCGCGATAAATACGATCTGGTAAACTGGATATTCTATACCGAACTGATAACCGAGCTTCAAAACTCGCCCAACAAGGACGAGTATGAGGAGCTGAAAAACATATGCCGCTATCTGTACGATAACCGGGCGTTTTACATTAACGCGCTGAAATTCACCGGTCAAAATTCGTTTTATGAATACTTTGGCGAGGTCATTTATCAGCTGCTTAAGGCGGCGTTTAACGAATCATTCGGTAATTCGGATCAGAGCGACTTTAACGCGATGTTCTACGCCGATGCGCTCCGGGCGTGCATATTCCGTTGGCTGACCAGCGGCGCAAAGATGCCTCCTGACGAGTTTGTAGGCAAAATACGCAGCGCGCTTGCGATAAGCCCTGAAAATCAGCGCACCCTGTTGAAGGAAGCCGCACGCGGCGCGCTTACAAACGTGCCGTGGAACTGACCGCGCCTTCATACGTCGGTTACAGTGTGTTAAGACAGGCGCGCTTGCAACCGCCATGCGCGTTTGCTATAATAGTCTAAAATCAATTGATAAAGGAAGCCGTACTTTTTTGCGGCCATTCAGTGCAATATGAGAGAAAATCCTAAGTCCCGAACGTCGGCTGAAAACGAAGGCGGTGTGCGCCAAAGGCAGGAGCGCACAAGTCAGGCAAGACCCAAATCCACCCGAATGAGCGGGCGCAAGCGGCGCGAGGGCTGGCTGATACCGCTGTGCGTGATACTGCCGCCGGTTGGCGCGGCGTACATGTGGGCCATGCAGCGCTTCAGTATGCGCACGCGCGTACTTGTAAGCCTTCTGTCCGCGATTATATTGTTCAGCGAGTGTTACTTCATGTTTTCAGGCACGGCGGGTATGCCGGATGCAACCACGTTCACGCCCGGCGCAGGCTCGGTATACGCGCCGGTATCGGTGACGGCCGAGCCCACCCAAATACCCGACGCAACCGAGCTGCCCTATGAATACGTTGAGGCGGCAACCCAAACGCCCGGCGACAACGGCAGTGCAGTCGCAACGGTCGATCCGAACGCTTTTGTGCCCAACACCAGCGCGCCGGATGCAGACAACGCCCCGACGACCAGCACCCCGATTGATACGTCAGCGTCCAGCGTCGGCAGTCAGGATACCACCGTATATACCGCCGATGGTTCGCTGTTCTATCATATCAGCTCCAGCTGTGGCGGTAAGGATTATCCCAACGCCATCTCATTGCAGGACGCGCTTAATGCGGGCTTGGCCGCGTGCAATAAGTGCAATCCGCCGTCAAGCATAGGTTAGTCCAGTCGCATATGCTTACTTTCGTGCGCCGCTCGACCCTCGGGTTCGGGCGGCGCCCCGTTGTTTTTTAGACCGTTTTCACCACGATATGGAGGCAAGTGGTGAAAAGTCATGGATATTCAATTGATAATCATGGAAAAAGTGGAGCGAATGTCCAAAATAGTGCCACCGAAAGCAGGAAAACCATGTCAAGTATCGAATATAGATATTCGGTCTTTATCAATCAACACATGTTTTGATTATTTATCCAGGTTCAGAAAGGAAGAGAGACATGGCAAAACGAAACGGTTTCGGCGTCTATCCGGGCGCAAGAATATCCGCGCAGCAGGTGACGCTGATCGCCGTGAGCGTACTCGCGCTTATACTCATGATAACCACACTGGTTGCGTTTAACAAAGTATCGGATGCAAACGAGACGCAGAATGCGCAATACGACAAACTGATAACGCGCTTTGAAAGCGAGATAAATGCCGTGCAATTGATGGTCGACAATCAGAAAAACGAATCAGGTGACGCGCGCATAAGCACACTTAACGATATAATCAAGCACGTATACGCCGCCGACGCGCTGAGCGTGTACAAAGTGGAGGCATTTGGCGGCGACGAGCTGATTTCGACGGACACATATTCCCGGCTTACCGAACTGATTTCCCAAAGCATACACCAATTGCAATCCGGCAACCGTCCCGACGATCTCATATCGGAATTCACCGCCGCACTGAACGAATTGCGCGGCGCAGGCGCATAGCATTTAATGCCATATACGCTGACATGATTTTGCTCCCACGGAATACCATTGCCTGAATAAAATAATCGAAAACGACTATGACGCGCCGCGGCGACAACAGTTTGCCCGCTGCGCGTCCATTTTTAGCCGCGAATTTTTCTTCGGCACATCTTGCGTGTATACCGGCTTTGGGGTACAATTAAGTAGCGTGAATGTATAATGTGCCATTATGCGTTTGGAGGGCGGTAAGATTTGGATGCAAGTATAAAATCCGCGCCGCATAAGCGCGGTCTTAGCCGCCGCGCCCGCGATATACCGAATTACCTGGACACGCTGGACGGATTTCGCGCCGCGGCGACTATCATGGTGCTGCTCTTTCATTATTGGCAGCAGTCATGGGTCTGGTTTAGCTGGAATGTGCAGCTGGGCGCGCATACGTTCAATATAAGTCTGGAGCCGTGGATAACCAGCGGCAGTCTGGGCGTTGAGATACTGTTTCTGCTCAGCGGATTCTGCCTGTTCTACCCGCTGGCGATGAATCCCAATCGCCCGTTTAATGCGCGCGAATTTGCCTACAAGCGATTTGTGCGCATAATGCCCAGCTATTATCTGTGCTTTCTTGTGGGCGCGCTGCTCTATATGGGCTGCACCCCGTGGGCAAGTCTGCGCAGTTATCAGATGAGCGACAGGGAGTGGTGGTATCACTTTATCGGCGGGCTGTTCTTTGGCGAAACCGCCACGCCGCGCATGTTCACCAATCCGTTTAACGGCGTGCTGTGGTCGCTGCCTATCGAGATGGAGTTTTACCTGCTGTTCCCGCTGATACTGCGCGCATTTAAGAAGCGCCCCACGCTGGTCATGGTGTGCGCGTTCGTCGTCGGCGAAAGCTGGCGGTTCTACCTGCGCAGTGTGGATTCCAGCAACATAGTGTTCCTGATGAATCAACTGCCCGGCATGATAGACGTGTTCGTGGGCGGCATGTACTCGGCGTGGCTCACGGGCCGAATAAAGCACGCACTGGACGAAAAACAGCTTAAATCGCTTGCGCCGGTATTCACAATGCTTACGATAGGCTTTGTGATGTTTTTCTGGCTGGACCAGATGCTCATGAACGCCTCGCGCTCGGCTCCGGGCGGCACGGCGGTCGCGCAGATGAACCTGCGCAAGTACAACATAATCGCGCTGGGACTCGCAGTAATGAGCTCCGCATTTTCAAACGGCTGGCTCAGGCTGATATTCGGCAATCCGTTTACCCGCTTTATCTCGACCATATCGTATCAGCTGTACATGTGGCATATGCTGGTTGCGCTTAAGTTCAAGGAATGGCATATACCGCCGTACACGATACCAGATCGGAAGAGCACACGTCTGAACTCCAGTCA
>CAOKFD010000111.1:0-6020 GCA_948467645.1 uncultured Eubacteriales bacterium
TCCCGCACTCGGCTTCGATATATGGTCGAGTGCGGGCAATGTGGAGCCGCTCATACCACCTGTTGCGCGTCTGCAAAAGCCGCTTCCCGCGCTCAGCTTCGATATATGGTCGAGTGCGGGCAATATGGAGCCGCTCATACTACCTGTTGCGCGTCTGCAAAAGCCGCTTCCCGCACTCGGCTTCGATATATGGTCGAGTGCGGGCAATGTGGAGCCGCTCATATTACCTGTTGCTAGGCCGTAAGGCATCTTCCCGCCATCAACTCCGATATATGGTTGATGGCGGGCCAGCAGCCCGTAACCAAGCCCGAATCGCGTCAGAAAAGCATCTTCCCGCGCTTAACTCTGATATATGGTTAAGCGCGGGCAGCGCCCCGAATCTGGAATGAGCCGCCCCGCTTGCGTGGCGGTGAACAAGGCGCGGGCGCAAAATACCTAAACAGGCGACCCCGATTCGCGGTATCCCGACACGCTCAAGATAGCGAATCGCGGGAGCCAATAATAATAGCCCCCAGAAAAAGCCGCTGACTCATAGCGAGTAGGCAGCTTAAAGCGGCAAACGTAAGCCGCCTCTCGTATAAAGAAACCCGTCCCCCTGTCCCAAATACCAGCAATCCCTCGAAAGAAAGACCCAATCGGTTTTTCTTTGCTTCTTTCTTTTTTCCTAAAAAGAAAGAAGCGTAACCCCTAGTAACCCCTCGTAACCCCACTAACTAATAAAATATATGGAGGAACCCCCCAATGTCAAGCGTGTACGACGTGCTGAAAGAGCGTGGATTTATCGCTCAGTGTACTTATGAGGAAGATTTGCAGAAGGCGCTGGAGAATGAGAAAGTGACCTTCTATGTTGGATTTGATCCTACTGCGGATAGTCTGCATATCGGGCATTATATTCCGATTATGGCTATGGCGCATATGCAGAAGTTTGGGCATAGGCCGATTGCGCTGGTTGGCGGCGGTACCGCTATGATTGGCGACCCGTCCGGTAAGACCGATATGCGTAAGATGATGACCCGTGAGATGGTCGATGCTAATGCTTCCGCGATTAAGAAGCAGCTTAGTAGGTTTATTTCGTTTGATGATGATAAGGCTATCATGGCCGATAACGCCGATTGGCTGCTGGGACTTAATTATGTCGAGTTTATTCGCGATATTGGCGCGCATTTCTCGGTTAATAGAATGCTCACCGCCGAGTGCTATAAGCAAAGGCTTGAGCGCGGACTTACCTTCCTTGAGTTTAACTATATGCTCATGCAGAGCTATGACTTCCTCATGTTGAACCAGAAATACGGCTGCACCGTGCAGATGGGCGGCGATGATCAGTGGTCTAACATGCTGTCCGGCGCAGACCTCATCCGCCGTAAGGAGCGTAAGGACGCATTCGCCATGACGTTTAAGCTGCTGCTGACCCACGACGGCAAGAAGATGGGTAAGACGGTCGCCGGTGCGCTCTGGCTCGATCCTAAAAAGACCAGCCCCTACGACTTCTACCAGTACTGGCGCAACGTCGATGACGAGGACGTCGAAAAGTGCCTCGCACTGCTCACCTTCCTGCCTATGGACGAGGTGCGCGAACTGGGCGCGCTGGAGGGCAGCGAGAAGAACAAGGCCAAGCGCGTACTGGCTTACGAAGTAACCAAGCTGGTGCACGGCGAGGAAGAGGCTAATAAGGCTCAGCAGGCGGCCGAGGCGCTGTTCGGCGGCGGCGCGGCGGCGGGCAGCGTGCCCACCACCCACATCACCGAGGCGCAGCTGGACGAGGACGCGCGCGTTACCACCTGGGCGGTAAACTGCGGACTGTGCAAGTCTCGCGGCGAGGCGCGCAAGACCGTCGAGGGCGGCGGACTGTACATCGGCGACGAGAAGGTGTCCGATGTGAACAAGACGCTCACCTGGGCTGAATTGCAGGGCGAGGGCGTACTGCTGCGCAAGGGCAAAAAGAGCTATCACAAGCTGGTGGCGGCCGAGTGAAGCCGTATAGGACGGTATTAGGACGTGGCGACGACGAGGTTATAATCAATAAGTCGCGCTTCATAGGGCACGCCGCGCCCTGCGCAGACGAGGAGGAAGCGCTGGCGTTCATAAGCGAGATGCGTCTGAAGTACAAGGACGCGTCGCACAACTGCTACGCATACGTAATCGGCCAGAACAAGGGCATAATGCGTTACAGCGACGACGGCGAGCCGGGCGGCACGGCGGGCCTGCCGATGATGGAGGTACTGAAAAACCGCGACGTAACCGACCTATGCGTAGTAGTAACGCGCTACTTCGGCGGCGTATTATTAGGCGCAGGCGGCCTCGTGCGCGCCTACACAAAAGGCGCGGTAATCGGCCTGGACGCGGCAAAGGTAGTAGTAATGCACCCGTCGCAGACCTACCTCCTGGAAATCGATTACAGCCAGCTAAGCCGCCTGGAGCACTGGATCAAAGACACTCCCTACCGCCTGGACGACCGCGACTTCGCGGCCAGCGTAACATGCCAGATAACGCTAAAATCCGAGTACTCCGACGCGTTCCATGCCGAAATCGCGCGGCTATTCGACGGGCGATACGAGCCGGTTTTGGTGGAGGAACGGTTTATGGCGTGGGAGGAGTGACAAGGGTGGTACGTGTGCTTCCTTTCAGGAGAAAAGAAAGCACACGTACCCCATTACCAGACACCTCCTCCACAACAAAACGCGCCGCAAGGAACATCTCTGCCCTCACGACGCGTAAAATGGCTTATGTGTTGCAGCTTTCGTTCATTGCGGCGCGGATCCGGTTCCGCGCCGCAATGTGCCTGCCTGATTATGCATTCAGATTCGACATTATACGGGTGATACTTTCCAGCGACACGGCCAGCTCCGCGAAGTCTTCCTCGGACATGTTGTCCGCCCACTCGCGCACCTGATTGGCGATCGACTTCTGTATCGCGGCCAGCTTCTGCACGCCCGCGGGCTGTATCACCACGTTCACCACGCGCCGGTCGCCCGTGTCGCGCACGCGGTCTACCAGATCCGACGCAATCAGACGGTCGACCAGCGGCGTTATGTTGGGCTTGGCTATGCCCAGACGACGCGATATTTCGGATACGGACATGCTCTTGTTTTCGCTCAGCATAGCCAGCACCTGCGCGTGGCTGAGCGGTATGCCGTGCTGCGCCTGCACCACGTCCAGTCGCAGCAGACGCTTGCGCAAAAGCGGCATCACATGAAATATGTTAGCCGCAATTTGCTCGACCGTCTTTTCGTCCGGCTTGACGTTCAATTCCATTTGCACTCCCCCTATCATGATTGCTAAGCGCAATTCCAAATACGCTGATAATCAATTTCATTTAATATTGTATACTATAACAGATTTATTTTCAAGTATTGTAACACTCATTATCATTAAGTCGCGGTATATTTTCGACATGACTTTTCTTGATATTTTTGATTGAGGCTTTTTCGATACCTTTTGTGTTGCCGCGTTTGGCATCATTGCCCACTAAATCAGCACTTTATTTCAGCAAAGTGTTTATACGCACATACTCTGCGTTTGTTTTATGAACATTCCCGCCTTTTATACAAATAATTGAAGCCCGCCCTTACTGGAAAAACAATTAAAAAACAGTACGATCCATGCGGCTGCACGAATCGTACTATACCATTTGTCATTTCCAATTATCCAATCGCGCCCGCCTGCGCGCGCGCCGATACCGCGTATATGTTTATGTCGCCGTGCGAATACCATAGCGGATACAGGCTCGCGATAAGGCTTTCGTCCAGCGGGTACTGGGCGCGCTCCTGATTGCTTATGTAGATGTAGTCCACGGCGTACTGGTCAAACAGCGCGGCGTTTTGGGCCGGGTCGGTCAGCATCGCGTACGCGTCGGCCTTCTGCTGAGAGTAATTCAGCCCGTGGAAGTAGAGGAAAGTGTCCGAGCCGCACACCAGTTTGCGCCCGGTCAGCGTAGACACGGCGTTGTTGTGCTGGCCGCCCATCAGGAATACTGCGTCCTGCGGCGTGTTGTCGTCCACATAGTCCATGGCCTCCACCTCAAGTGCCGAATACAATTGATAGTCGGAAATCCACTCGCGCGCGATGGTGAGCGAACCCGACAGCAGCCCGCATACCACAAACGCGCCCGCCAGCAGCGATATGCCGCGCAGCTTCATGCGCTTCATGCCCTCCCATATGCGCTCAAGGTATCGCATGACCACGGGCAGCATCAGCAGGTACCATACGTAGTAGAGCTTGTTGTTGTCGTACACCAGCGGCTGGAACACGATTGTCTCGGCCACGACGAATATCGAAAACGCGCCCACGGCAATCATGCGCTGTTCCTTCTTGGAATCGATTAGAGCCGGGATGATGAACAGCGCAGCCGGGCCGATGTTCTTTATCCAGAACCACAGATAGTCGTCGATCAGGCCGCCGTCGTTGTTGACCCAGTTGAAGTGGAGCTTGACAAAGCCGCCCTGAGAAGCCTGATTAATCGTCCAGGTGAATATCTGAGGCAGCGCCATAGCAATTGCGATTATGCCGAATATTGCCCAGTCCCAGAACGCGCGGCTTACCGATATGCCGTCAGAATCCGCCTTACGCGAACTGCGCTGAATCAGCTCGCATACCATAAAGCCGATGGTGGACAGCCCCGCCGCGAGGAACGCGTGCGTGTTTATCATAGGCATAGCGCCCGCGAGTATGCCCGCGACGACGAACGTGCGGCGGTTGTGCTCGCGCGAACCTTCTATGACTAAATACAAGACCGGTATCAGCACCGTCCAGCCCGAGAGGAAGGTGCGCTGCGGCACCATCATATCGACGAGGATATTGCTCCATCTGAGGTTGAGGTCGGGCAGGTTGGTGGGCGTTTTGTAATAGCCGGTGAAGATCTCCATAAAGCGCGACGGGTCTTTGCACACCTGATCGATCATGTCGGCAAAGCCGAAGCCGCCGTTGACGAACAGAAGCAGTACGCTTAGCACCATCAGCCAGCCGCGCCCGGTCAAACGCCAGGCTAAACACGCATAGCCCACGAACACCAGCGCCATCATGAGCGTGCCGGGCAGCCACAAACTGACCGCCAGATCGGTGCCGAGTATGTACATCGAGCCGGACAGCGTGTCCATCAGGAAGGGATAACACAGCCGCGTGCCGGGCAGAATCACGTACTCGGGCGGGAAGGCTGCGTCCTTAACGCCGGTGACTATGCTAAGGTGGAGGTTGATGTCGCTGTACGTGGACTGACCCACGTTGAGCGCGCCGTCCACGGGGCGGATGTTGTGCGTGTACTGAAGATACGCGCCGATCACAGTAAGTGGCACGACCACCAGCAGAACTGCCCAAATTGGCGGGTTCTCGTCCTTTACAGGCAGCAGGTGCGGGTCAGGCTTAATAAAGCGCCATATCGCGGCCGTGCCCAGCGCGCCGACGCCCAGCGCGGCCCACTGCGCGGCGGCGGTGAAGCGCATGATGAACGCGGCAAGCACAGGCAGCCACATGGCCATGACAAAGCCGATGACTGCGCCCAGCCAAACGCGCACGAGGGTAGCGCGGCGGTAAAGCACGCGCGCGGAGATGATTTCGCCCTCCAGCAGGAAGGCAAGGAGCCAGAGTATGCCTATCATTTGCCTAAAATTCGCCTCCTTTGGGGATTAATGCAATTCAGCGCCGGGGTTAGCGGCGCTGAGGGGGAAACTGCTTTTCGCTTTTGTCTTGCCATTTGAGCAGCATTTTTCGTGCGTTCGCGAATGTTTCTTCGATTGGCGCAACGCGCCCGGCCAGAACGTCGGCCTGCGCTTCGCTTAATATGCGCGTCAATTCTTCCATGTCACGTTCGTATGAGGCTGACAGAGAATTGCTGTTGTTGATTTCAGGCATGTTAAGCGTCTCCTTTTTTAGAAGGTTCATGCGCAAGGTAAATGGCTGATTTGTTGTGCTTATTAGCACATGGCTGTTTGAACTGGGAAGATGCTGCTAAGCACACTGGAAAAGTAGCACTGCCAGCGCACCGAGTCAAGGACAAGCGGCTGCGCCGTGCCTTCGGCATCCTTGAC
>CAOKFD010000112.1:0-6015 GCA_948467645.1 uncultured Eubacteriales bacterium
CGCAGAAATGGCACAAAAGACGCCGAAATTGCGGATTAGGGAATTTTTGAGACACACTCTAGTTTTGACAGAGGCTTATGCGCTTTCGACTGCCTGTGACAGCATTTACGCGCATGTGATAAAAATTTTTCAGGAGCAGGAAAATGCGAATTGCCATAGTTGACGACAGGGCGGACGACCGCAGGCGGCTTTGCGACAGCGTGTGCCGCTGGGCCGCAAACAACGGCGTGCCGATCACGCCGCCGCCCGCGACATTTGAAAGCGGCGAAGCCATTATGAAGAACTTCGCCAAGGATCAGTACGACGTTATATTTTTAGACATATACATGGACGGCATGACGGGCATGGACGCAGCGCGCGCCATACGCGAAATCGATCGCGTGGTGCGGATAATATTCATAACCACGTCTACCGAGTTTGCGGTGGACAGCTATGAGGTCGATTCGTCTTACTACCTGGTCAAACCGTACAGCGATGAAAAGCTGGCAGTGGCATTCGAGCGCTGCGGTACGGCGCTGCTTGAGAAGGAGCAGTCCATACTTGTGCCCGGCCAGCGCGGCGACGAACGGCTGGTGCTGCACAAAATCGCCTATGCCGAAAACAACCGGCGCAGGATTTACGTACACTTAACCGACGGCAGTCAGACGATAGTGTCGATGGGCTGGAACGCGTTTGCTGACATGCTGATACAGTACCCTTACTTCTGCGACTGCATGAAGGGTATGCTGGTGAACTTCGAGTCGGTTGAAAAGTTGACGCCGGACAGTTTTATACTCAGCGGCGGCATTCAGCTTCCCATAAGCCGCCTGAAATACCGCGACGTGCGCGAAAAATTCTTCGACTGGTCATTCGCGCAGGCCAGAGGAGGCTCAGTATGAGCGAACGGATATTAAGCGAATTTTTAGCGACAATGCCGTTTCACCTGTTTGCGTATCTGCCTTTCTACCGGCACTTGCGCGTCAAGCATTGGATGCTGGCGCTGATACTCATTATTGAGGAAGCGGCCAGCCTTTTGCTCATGACTTTGCTTATAAATTCGGGCTTAAACGCGCACGCCGCCAATATGATATTCATGCCGATAGCGGTCATAACGTTTTTCTATCTGGTCAAGATGGAGCGCGGCAAGATCGCATTCATGTACATATTCACGACGGCGTATGTGCTGGCGGCGCGCGGGCTGGCGGGCTATCTCGCCAACGAATTTTTTTCGGTCAGCGAGGGTACGTTGCAGTTCAGCTTGACGACACTGGGCGTGTTCATCTTATCCCTGCCGTTCATGGCGCACTACATAATGCGCACGGCGAATCTGGTGTTCGAGACGAAAGCGCCCAGCATGTGGAAAACAATCTGGCTTTTGCCGCTGTTTTCCGTAACCATGGTCATGATTTTCACGTACGCCAACCCATACAAGCCGATTTCGGTAATCGCGCGCCTGATGATGATGGCGATAATGTTTTTGACGAGCTATTTTCTGGTCTATGCGGTCAGCACTTATCAAAAACAGTTGGAGCGCGAGGAAGAAATACGGCGGCTTGAGGAAATTTCGACCATACAGAGCAACCAGTACGCGATGCTGAAATCGCGCATGGAGGAGACGCGGCGCGCGCGGCACGACCTGAGACAGCACCTTATGGCGATACAGGGCTGCATAGACAGCGGCGATATGGACGCGCTGGCGGCGTATGTGCGCGAGTACGGTGCAAATCTACCTTCGGACTCAACGCGCACGTTCTGCAAGAATTTTGCGGTAGACGCAGTACTGCGGTATTATGTTGAGAAGGCGATCGAGGCGGGCGTGGATGTGGACGTATCGTTCGATATGGCCGATCAGACGATAATCCCCGAGCCAACGCTGTGCGTGCTGCTGGGAAATCTCCTTGAAAACGCGTTGAATGCGTGTCATGAGCTGGACGGCGCGCGATTCATCCGAGTAAACGCGCGCCAGACCGGCACTAGTATGCTGTCCATAGCGATAGACAACAGCAGCAAAAAGCCGGTAGAGCTGAACGGGCGGCTGATGTCCACCAAGCACGAGGGCATGGGCACGGGCACGGAGTCGGTGCGGCTGATCGCGCAAAGGTATGGCGGGGATGCGAAATTCCATTGGGACGATGGTGTGTTTTATGCGTCGGTTATACTTAATCCGTAATGGCGGTTTCTCGTTTTGCCTTGGATAGGGAATTGTCGGATTCGTTTTTATTGGACTAAACAGGAGAAACGCCCGACTGGCCTAAAAAATTTATAGCATAGCCGAAACTGCAAACAGCAGCGATCATCTTCTACATCGGATGAACGCTGCTGTTTTATTGCTTCTGTCAGGCATAAATCATGTTTTACTTACTGTTAACTTCTTTAAGGACCGCATATGACGGCTTTTCATTGCCGTACAGGTCGGTAGAGCCGTGGATGCGCTGTTTAAGCCTACCCTCGCCCGCCTAGCCGCAATGCGTACGGTAATCGTTTAGCGAGAACCAAATGTAGCCCACCATGTTTGGAAGCGTGCGGTAAATCGCCACGCGCTGGCGCAGTATCTCAATGCGCCGCTCGTCGCCGCCGGAGAAGTGCGGCTCGCACAGGCCGAACTCTGTGACTATCGACGGCATATCGCCAAACTTTTTATATGTGCGCCGGATAACGTACTCAACATCGTCGCAGGGCTGCCACAGGCCGAGGTACTCGTTCCACATGGCTATATCGCCGTGCAGCGTCGCCTCGTCGCGCTCCACATTTTCGTCGCTGCCCACCGAGTTGGATACATAGTTCACCAGTCGCGTTGCGTCCAATGCCTTAAAATACGCGTACATCTGATCGACGTAATCGATGGTCGCGGGCAGCGGCCCGCCCAGCTCGTTGCCCACGCCCCAGCAGATTATCGCGGGATGATGGCCGTGATAGCGCACCATAGCGTCGGCATGGGTTTTGGCTATGGCAAGCTGCATAGGCGTGGCTTCGGCGGGCTGACCCCAGTAAGGTATCTCCTCCTGCACCAGCAGGCCGTTTTCGTCGCACCAGTCGAAGATCGTCGTGTCCTGCTGCCAATGGAAGCGGGTAAAGTTGCAGCCCGCCGCCTTGAGCTGAGAAAGGCACTTTACGCTGTGCTCCAGCGGTTCGGCCATGCCGTAATCGGGATGCGAGCCGGGCATCCATTCGCAGCCTTTAAGGTAGATTTCGCTGCCGTTAAGCAGCACCTTGGGGCCTTTTACCTCGATCGTGCGCAGGCCCGTGCGAACGATGAAGCTGTCGCTGGCCGTCGATACGCGCACGCAATACAGTTGCGGATTGTCGCAGCTCCACAGGCGCAGGTTTTCAAACTCCAGTTGCGTACAATTACTGGCAAAAATTTCTTTTGACAGCAGCGTTTTGTTGGTCTTGCAATCGACAAGCTCAACCTTAAACGCCTTTGCGCTTGAGTCGATTGTAACATCCATGCGGCCGCTGCAAAGTTCGCCGTCGATGCGCTCGATATGCTGTGCAAGATTCACGCCGAAAATGTCGTCCTGCGCGCCGATGGTGAGTATCACGTCGCGGGTCAGGCCGCCGTCATCGGCCCAGTCGTAGTGCAGTTCGTGCGGCAGCATTTCGGCCTTGCTGAGGTTGTCAACATCCACGCGCAAGTGGTTTGTGCCGGCGTGTAAAAAGCACGTCACGTCAAATTCGAATGGCGTGTTGCCGCTGCCGGTGTGCCAGCCGGCCAGATGCCCATTGACGTACAGGTTGCAGGTATGATATGCGCAGCCGAAATAAAGGCGTGCGAGCTTATCCGCCATGTCGCCCAGTTCAACGTCGCTGGAGTACTCCGCGGCGCCCCTATATAGCTGCACAGCCTTGTCGTCGTCGACATTCCATGTGTGCGGCAGAGTTACTGGTTTTTCAAAATTGAGCGAGGCAATTTTGAACGTCCAGTTTTTCAGGTCTATAGTTTGCTTCATACGCTCACTCCTTCTGTCGGTAGATTTGCATTGTGGGGATAAAATGTGGTATGATCGGGAAAAGCGTGACTTGCGAAGTTTATTCAGACGATCTTTGATACGACGAAGTTTGCGGTGTAACGTAGTATAGCATAATATGATTGTACCGCAATGCGCGGAAAAATGGAAGATGCTAAATAAAATGAGGGATGGGCTTGGTGTGGCGGTTGGTTGTAAAAGAACGGTTTGTATGTGATTTGGGATATTTTATGTTCTAATATACATATTTAGAATCTTTTATGCTTCTTGTAGTGCATATTTTGCTATGTAAGTGTGCTATAAGAAGCATTTATATTTCTTTTAGTCGCTGTCGATATATCTTCTAACCGGGCAAGCAAATCATATAATGCTAGCTTGGATTATTTTCATGCTGTTCTTATATAACGCACAAAACCGCAAAAACGTATAGTAAAGTATTTCATTTTAGAGCCATGCGCAAATACCATAGCAAGTTTTGCTTCTTATAGTTCACTTTTCAAAGCTCCATTTGCACCATTAGAATTGTTTATACTTCTTTTGGTGTACTTATATTGCGTGACATAACGAATTATTCTGCTACTTATGGTTGTACAATCTACAATACATAAAGCATATTACAGTATACGCGGCTTTACAGCCTACAATAATGGCTTATCACAGAAAGCCATACTCATTCCATAGAGTATATTCAAGTATTTCTTCTACGATCGCAGAGGCAGAAAAGTTAGTACTCACGAACGGCTACCGCACTCTGGATAGCGCACAGTGTTGTGCAGCATGACATGTTGCGGCTCGTGGCAGACTGCATGATGCCGTTTTTGCGAATGGCAGGACAATGGGCTTTTCGAGCCATAACTTCGTGAATTATTTTTGAGGCTTCCTTTAATATTCACAAATTCCAATGAGTAATTCCATTAAGGTACTCAATCGCGTCACCTACGATATGCCCAGTTTTCGCAACTTCAGAGCTCGCATACTTCATTGTTGTTCGAAGGTGGTTCCTTGACTTTGTTACACCTTTATGATTGCGGGAGAACCTCAGCCGCCCCCGTACAGCATCTGGTGTAGCGGAAGCAATCTGCAACTGGCTTTGCGTTGGGAAAAAGCTCCTTGCAACTGCTGAGGTAAATGTGATTCATGTCCATCGCAAAATACTTAACATCGTCGAGGTTTGGGAATTTCTTAAGGTATTCCACGATGGTTTTCTTCTTTCTGTCAGCCAGAATATCGAAGATGTGCTGCTTCTCGGGCGAAGTCAGTATGCACTGAAACGTCTCTCCACCAGAATTTCCACGAAACTCGTCAATTGAGAGCACCTCTGGAAGCTCTTTAGGTGGTGTTTGAGGCAGATATTCAAGCCATCTGTTCACAGTTGGGGCAGATTCTTGCCGCTAATGAGAAAGGCTCGTTGAACTTCTTGCCGCACTGAGTGCAAAGGTAACGCCGCCGGTTATACTTCAGGCGCACAGGCTTTTCCTGCACAGGCAGATCGCGCAGTATCTTCACGCGGTAGTCGTGTATGCGATGCGTAAGCGCACCGCAATGAGGGCAAACAGCTTCACGAACCGGCAGATGGAAGCGGATATAAGTGAAACAATCAGTTTTCTCAACATTTTCGATAATAGCCTCTTCCATTTCGAGCAGCTTTGCGATATAATTTTCTTGAGACATTGTCATCACTCCTGCAGTAATGTTGTGTGGTAACTTCATTTTACTCGCTTTTGATGACTTTGTCTCCTCTTTTTTTATTTGCTCACCCCTAGAGTGTGTCTCAAAAAGGGAAATCCGCAAGTTCGAGCAGATTTTGCGTCAGTTCAAGGAAGAGACCCGAAGGCTTAGCAGCGCTAAGTCGAGGGTTGATGACGCAGGAACGGCGGAAAAGACGCCGAAATTGCGGATTAAGGAATTTTTGAGACACACTCTAGGAATAGTTTAGAACCGAATAGTTTAGAACGTAAAGGACATACCGTGTCCTACCACGCCCAGAAAACCATGAAAAATCAAAACCAGCATAAAAAATCGCGGCAATCAAACGATTACCGCGAGCTCCTCAGGTAGGGCTCGAACC
>CAOKFD010000113.1:0-5951 GCA_948467645.1 uncultured Eubacteriales bacterium
CATGGGCTTCATGGTAGGAACAGGCGGCAGCGCGCTGGTCGCAAAGACACTGGGCGAGGGCGATAACGCGCGCGCAAACCACTACTTCTCGATGATGGTAGAATTTACCACGATCTTAGGCATAGGCCTTTCCATAATAGGCATAATATTCACGCCGCAGATTTCCGTACTGCTGGGCGCGACCGAGGCTATGCTTGAGGACTGCATAATATATGGCCGCATAGTGCTGGCGTTCAACCTGACGTTCATGCTGCAAAACGTGTTCCAGACGTTCCTCGCTACTGCCGAAAAGCCTAAACTAGGCCTTGCCGTGACTGTGGCTGCGGGCGTTACAAATATGGTGCTGGACGCGCTGTTCATAGCCGTGTTCCATTGGGGCGTAGCGGGTGCGGCGATTGCGACGGGCCTTAGTCAGACGGTGGGCGGCGCACTTCCGCTGATATATTTCGCTCGCAAGAACGACAGTCTGCTCAGGCTTAAATTCACCAAGCTCGAGAAAAGCGTATTGCTGAAGGCGTGTACGAACGGCGCATCCGAGCTTATGTCGAATATATCCGGCTCGATTGTGAGCGCGCTGTATAACTTCCAGCTGATTAAATTCGCGGGAGAAAACGGGGTTGCGGCGTATGGCGTGCTCATGTATATTCAGTTCATATTCGTGGCCATATTCATAGGCTATACGATAGGTACGTCGCCGATAATCGGCTATCATTACGGCGCGGCCAATTATGACGAGCTGAAGAACATGCTGCGCAAGAGCATGACGATAATGGGCGTGGGCGGCGTGATAATGATGATACTGGCGCAGGTACTCGCATCGCCGCTGGCAAATATCTTCGTGGGTTACGACGCCGAGCTGTACGAAATGACATGTCATGCGTTCAAGATATTCTCGTTCGCATTTATATTTGCCGGGGTGAACATATTCGCGTCGTCGTTCTTCACTGCGCTAAATAACGGCGGCGTATCGGCGGCCATATCGTTCCTGCGCACACTGGTGTTCCAGGTGGCAGCCGTGCTGATACTGCCGATTCTGTTCAAACTAGACGGCATCTGGTTCGCGATAACTGCGGCTGAGGTATTTGCGTTGGTTATCTCCATGATATTCCTTGTCAAAAAGCGTGCGGAGTATCATTATTAAGCTTAAGCGCGCTGTGAGGCAAATGCCGTTTAGACTTAAAATATATAACGAAAAGCGCATGACGGTGCAGCGACTGTCATGCGCTTTTATGCTGCTTAGATTAAGCGGTTCAAACGGGTGTTAGTCAGGCAAATGCAATCTGCAAGTGGTTAATGATTAAGCTCCTGGTCGGCTTGAAATGCAAATTCCTTCAGTTCGTCCTTGGTCTTATCGTCAAGCAGGTGCCAGCGCACGCCGCGCAGCGCGCCTTCGAGCGCATACAGACGTGTAATGTTGACGGACGGATCCATATGCTTGAGTTTCAACCATGCTTCGCGGCTGCCAAGCTCGCGCAATGACTCGGGAGTATCTATGCCCGCGACATTCAGCTGCTCTTCCAGACGCACGCCAATATTTGGAAGTACGGCGAGTTTTCCCATGAAAGTGCCTCCTGACATGAGTGTCGGTTAATAATTTATATTATAGCACCTGCAAGTTAAAATGCACCATACTGTTCTGGTTAAAAAAGCGTATGGCTGAAAATGGGAGAAATATTGCAATGCGGCAAATATCAACTGCTATTAATAAGAACAGGCACAATACTCATCCACCGCACTGTTGAGCGGCGCGGAAAAATATGATATAATTGGACTGGAAACGGCAGACTTAAACGCATCAATTCGCGCCATACAATCAGAGCGGGCTGGATTCCCCGCTATAATACGGAGGGCATGTTCAAATGAGAAAGGTAGCAATAGTAACCGGCGGCACGCGCGGCATAGGCTTTGCCATTGCGCAGCAGATGATAAAGGCAGGCTTCATAACCTGCATAATGAGCCGCAGCGCCGAAGAAGTATGCGCCGATGCGCTGAATGCACTGCGCGCAACCGAAGCGGACCTAACTCCCGAGGTATTCTATATGGCGGGCGGCATAGGCGTGGCCGCCGACCGCGAAGCGTTTGTAAGCGAAGTTGTGCGCCGCTATGGCCGCATAGATGTGCTGGTCAACAACGCGGGCGTTGCGCCCAAGGTACGTGCCGATCTGCTCAGCGCGACCGAGGAGTCGTTCGACTATGTGACCGGCGTAAACCTCAAGGGCACCATGTTCATGAGCCAGCTTGTCGCCAATCAGATGCTCGCCCAGCCGCTGCCGGACGAGGGTATGCGCGGCGTGATAGTCAATATCTCCAGTTTCTCGGCTACCGTATCGTCGCCCAACCGCCCCGAGTACTGCGTCAGCAAGGCGGGCATATCCATGCTGACCAAGCTGTTCGCCGACCGTCTGGCGGGCGAGGGCATATATGTATACGAAGTGCAGCCCGGCGTGATAAAGACCGACATGACCGCTAAGGTTCAGGAGAAGTACGACCGTCTGCTGGCGGGCGACCAGTTCCCGATACACCGCTGGGGTACGCCCGAGGATGTGGCCAACGTCGTAAAGATGTTCGTATGCGGCAATATGAGCTATACCACCGGCCAGGTGATATACGTGGACGGCGGCTTTATGAACATCCGCTCGATCTGAGGAGGCGCGCATGATAAAGACAACTTGCCCGGTCGGCGGCGCAAATCTGGACGCATACGTACTCGACACGGCGATAGTCGGCACGGGCTGTGCGGGCTTTAGCTGTGCAGGCAGGCTCCACGCGCGCGGCCGCACCGACATAGCCATAATAACTGAGGGCATAAATACCGGCACCAGCCGCAATACCGGCTCGGATAAGCAGACCTACTATAAGCTCACCCTGTCGGGCGACGACAGCGATTCCGTGCGCGCAATGGCTCAGACGCTTTTCGACGGCCAGTGCGTGGACGGCGATCATGCGCTGTGCGAGGCGGCGCTCTCGGCAAAGTGCTTCCTGCGTCTGGCCGACATGGGTGTAAAGTTCCCGACAAACAGGTATGGCGAGTACATAGGCTATAAGACCGACCATGACCCGCGCCGCCGCGCCACGTCCGCCGG
Organism: uncultured Eubacteriales bacterium; assembly: GCA_948467645.1. Classification (GTDB taxonomy): domain Bacteria; phylum Bacillota; class Clostridia; order Christensenellales; family Aristaeellaceae; genus Fimadaptatus. Next base: position 3,084 of record CAOKFD010000113.1, read on the forward strand.
CCCGCTCACCAGCAAGCAGATGACCGAAGCACTGGAACGCGACGTGCGCGCACGCGGAATCGAAATACTGGATAAGCTTATGGTCATAGCCCTATTGGAAGGCAAGGAGCGCATCCGCGGCCTGCTGTGCCTTGACCTGACCAGCCTTAACGACGCGGCGCATCGCTTTAAGGTGGTGCTGTGCAACAACGTTGTCTACGCAACCGGCGGCCCGGCGGGCATATATCAGGATAGCTGCTACCCGGCGGGGCATAGCGGCATGACCGGCATTGCGTTCGAGGCGGGCACGCACGGCAAGAACCTGACCGAATGGCAGTATGGCCTTGCGTCGATTGCACCGCGCTGGAACGTATCCGGCACGTTCATGCAGGTATTGCCGCGCTTCGTATCGTGCGCTCAGAACATGAGTGACGAGCGTGAGTTCCTGCAGGATTACATAAGCGACCCTGGCGAACTGCTGACCAATGTGTTCCTAAAGGGCTATCAGTGGCCGTTCGATTCGCGTAAGGCGATGGCGGGCTCCTCACTGATTGACCTAATAGTATATAATGAAACCAAGGTAAAGGGCAGGAGAGTGTTCCTCGACTTCACGCGCAATCCGCTGGACAATGGCTTTGACATGGAACTGCTGTCCAAAGAAGCGCATGACTATCTCGAAAGCGCGGGCGCGTTGTTCGGTACGCCGGTCGAGCGCCTTGCCCATATGAATCAACCCGCGATCGACTTCTACCTCAGCCGCGGCGTTGACCTGCACAGTGAAAAGCTGGAGATCGCGCTGTGCTCGCAGCACAATAACGGTGGCATAAATGTCGATCGCTGGTGGCAGACCGACGTGCCCGGTCTGTTTGCGGTGGGTGAGGCAGCAGCCAGCCACGGCGTGTACCGTCCGGGTGGCTCGGCGCTCAACGCGGGTCAGGTAGGCGCAGAGCGCGCGGCGACCTTCATCGCCAGTCAGCCTGAAAAGCCGGTCGATATAGAATCCGCGCTCGCCGAAGTCGATGCCAAGATAGAGCGCATAATCTCGCTCGCGGGCGGCGCGCTCACTCAGGCGGGCTATGAACGTCCGCCGGTAAAGCAGCGCCTTAACGAAGCACGTCAGGCGATGAGTGTAAACGGCGCGGCAGTGCGCGACGCGGCGGCAATAGAAAAGCTGATCTCAAAGGTGCGGGCCCAGCTCATGAACTATTCCGAGCAGGTAGGCATAACCGGCCCGCAGGAATTGCCTGAGTTCTACCGTCTGCGCGATACGCTGCTCAGTCAGCTTTGCTACCTCAGCGCAATGTCGGATTACGTGCACAATGGCGGCCTGAGCCGCGGCTCGGCATTGTATACCGACGCAAACGGCGAAAAGCCGCTGGACGCTCTGCCTGAAAGCTGCCGCCACATCGTCGCGGAGGGCGCGGTGTGCTCTGATGAAAATACAGCCGCCATCCGTGCCGGCAAGCTGGTTCAGGAAGTCAGTCTGGACGGTCTGAAGTGCAATTGCAAATGGCGCGCTGTGCGTCCGATACCCGAGGACGACGATTTCTTTGAAAACGTCTGGCGCGGGTACAGGGAGAACGGCAACGTATATTGATCTGAATTGAGTAAGAAAAAGCCATTATCGCATTCAAGCTGCGGTAATGGCTTTAATGTTGGCACACTTTATTAGGAAGGAAGTCCGCTAAATAACAGATTCAGTCAACGAAGTCCAAACCGATATTGCCGTTTGACGTGTGCGCGGTCAGCGTACGCCCCGTGCTGATTCTGCTGCGCGAAGGGCGGCACTTGCCATTTGAGGTATGCGTGTCGATTGTAAAGTCGGTATGACGGCCCACGATCGTACCCTTTATTGCCGCGTTGCTGGTCTCCATGCTTATGTCACGCGCCAGCAGGCGATCTGTCTTGATTGAGCCATTGGACGTCTTTACCCATGCGCAGTCCTGAACGCTCACGTTTTCAAGGCATATGGACGCATTTGTAGTAGTGCAGTTAAGCGTGCCCTGTATCGCCACGTCGTGCAGCCGCACAAGCCCGTTCGTCGTGCGACAGTCGAGCGAGCCCAGCGTACTGAAACTGCGCAGCTCCACCGCACCGTTGGTAGACGAAATTGTGCAGTCCAGCGGCGCAGGTCTGCCTGCCTCATCAACATCACCGCACGCGGCGGCGTTCTCGGCGTATATCCGCGCGCTGGTCGTGGCCAGCATGAACGTGGTCGCAATCACGCCGCGCACGTCGATCATGGCCGCGCTTGTCTGCGCGTGCAGGCGGCTGTGCAGCTCCAGACTGTGCGCGCTGATGCTGGCGCAGCTGGTGCACAGATTTAGCATTCCATAATAACTGCGCGGCACATATACCTTTATAGTAAGCTGCTGCCAGTTGATGCCGCTCAGCGACGACATGAACATGTTAAACATTCCGCCCAGCCCCGACGCACGCTCGTTTTGCGGGCATTCGATAATGACAATGCCGTCCTCAATGTGCGCATCATATGGATATTCAGGCGACGTATAATAATCCACTCGCAATTCATCGCCGTCATAGGGCGCGGCGAAAATCGGCATGTACTTCGCGTTTATGAACAGCTCAATGATTCCATCCGGATTCACGGCAAAAGTGCGCGGTTCAAATGTACTGCGGGCCATATATATTACCTCCTGCGCGTATTATGCGCGCAAATTACTTTCTGATACGATTATACACCTGATTTGAGTGCATGACAAATAGCGGGCGATTACAAAACAATTGGATTTCGATTAGAGCGCCGCAATCGACGGCTGGATTCAATGTTTATACAATGTTTTGTTTGTAAAGTTTGGGCAACTTTATGGCAAACTGTAGGTTTGTCAATGATCTTGGACAGTGAAAGAGGAAAGCCTTTCTCTGGGA
>CAOKFD010000114.1:0-5922 GCA_948467645.1 uncultured Eubacteriales bacterium
TGGCGCAGCGACGCCCGAAATTGCGGATTAGGGAATTTTTGAGACACACTCTAGTTTAAGTTTTTCTTACTGTTGCACTTACAGTGTAAATTCAAAAGCAAAAAACAGGAGGAGGCATTGTGCCTTCTCCCCCAGGCTGTCAAAAAAGCCCTCTCGAATAACAATCGCGCCCGGCGGCGTGCACGGCGGGCGCGGGAGGATATTTGCGGCGGAAAACCCCGTTTTCAGAGCAGCATCCTTACCTTGCAGTTTTTGCGCCCGGAAATCTGAAAGATTTCAGCAAAAACTGGTAGAGTGTGTCTCAAGCGGAACAATCCGCAGACCCAAGTGGATTTTTCGTCAGTTCAAGGAATAAATCCGAAGGCTTAGCAGCGCTAAGTCGAGCCTTGTGACGCAGAAATGGCGCAGCGACGCCCGAAATTGCGTACTCCGGAATTTTTGAGACACACTCTAGGAGCGGCAGCGGCGGGGGGAGCTTGCTCCCCCGTCCACCCGCTTTGCATTATTATTCGTCGATCTTCTTTGCGTTGGCCAGCAGATACTTCTCGGCCTCCGGGCTCCACAGCCCGTTGTGGCGCGCGACTATCTTGGCGAGCTCGGCCATCATCGGGTCGGTCCTGCCCAGCTCCTCCATATCGTCCAACGCGGTCAGCGGCATCGATACGTGGGTGTAGATCAGCTTCTTGCCGCCCGGTATCTTGGGCAGGTTCAGCGTGGTGTCGATTACCGCGTCCAGACCGCCGATGTGCGTGACCATGGTCGAGGGATTCATGCGGCCGGTCTCGGCCAGGCGCAGCGCCTCGCGCATGTCGTCGGTGTTGCCGCCGCTGTTGCCCGCGACGTGCGTGAGCATGTAATGGACGTTATAGAAGTTATAGTCGGCCGAGAACTTGGTATCGGTCGGGCCGGCGAAGAAGTTCATGCAGCCGTCGAAGCCCATGATTGCGTCGGCCTGTTCCACCACCTGACGCACGGGTGCGAGCACGAACACGTCGTCATAGCCCTTGCCGTCGGTCAGATCGCGCAGGGTCTTGACCGGATCGTCGAGCTTGCCGGTGTTTACGTAGGTCAGCTTTATGCCGAGTCTGGCGGCCTCTTCCTCCGGGAACAGGCGCTTGGCGCGCGCGATGCGGGTTTCGTCGATGTCGGTCACGGTTATCAGCGACGGACGGCGGTCGGCGTGCAGCGCGTAATCGATCGCGCCCAGACCCATCGGGCCCACGCCCGCCAGGATTGCGAGATTGCCGCCCTCCTTTATGCCCATATCGTGCTTATACACGCCGGGCGTGGTGTGGTAGTTTACGTGATAGCCGCCGATTATGCAGGACACCGGCTCGGCCAGCGAGCCGTAGTAGAACGCCTCGCCCTCGTAAGGCAGCAGGCACTTGAGCTCCATCACGCGCGCCGGTATTACTATATATGTAGCGTCGCCGCCCAGATAGTGAAACGCGTAGCCGGGCGTGCCGAAGGGGTTCTCGGGATCGTTGAGCGCGGGCTGGATTGTGAAGCGCTGGCCGGGCTTAAATTCGGACTGCCAGCGCGCGCCCACCTCCAGTATTTCGCCGCACAGTTCGTGACCGACCATTACCGGGTTCGTGGCCACGTCGTTGGGCACGCGCTTGTGATCGGCGCCCTGAATAGCCGCCTTATAGGTGGACATGCACACGCTGTCGGATATTACGCGCGCGAGTATATCGCCCTCGCCGATTTCGGGCAGTTCGAAAGTCTCCAGTCTGAGGTCGCGCTTGCCGTACAGGCGCACCGCCGTAGTTTTCATATGAATTACTCCCTTTGATAGCCGACGCACGCGTCGGATTATTCCCTGCCTATATTATAGCGATTACAACTCAATTTGGCAACTATGTAATTCAAATATGTAGTTAGAGAATAGAGTATATACAAAGTGCCTGTATAAAATACATTTATGCAAATGTGCGGGGTGCAGTCGGTTTTAAGGCAGGCAGGAGTTCCCGAACTTTATTGTGGACTATGTGAGTATATTTCGGAAAAGCTGTGGATTATTTGCCGGGGTGGCAGGCGGGGTGCTGATGTTAAGGCAGGTTATCATGCGTATGCTTGTTTGTGCAAAATCCGTTTGATATAATACAGGCACGATTCAATCGAGAGGTGGTTCAATGAACACGCCGAGGATAGCGACCGGGCGTTTGATACTGCGCCGATTTGAATAGCGGGACATAGCGGCGTTATTCGAGCTGTTAAGCGATTCTAGTACCGTTCCGCATGTATCAGATGAATTTTGACGGGAATGCGGAACGGGTTTATTCGGGGTACTGGGATACGGCGAAGGTGAGGTTTGTGGAGGAGGGGGTATAGGTGAGACGATGAGGTACGTGCTCTTTCTTTTCAGGCGAGCGAAAGAACACGTAATCCCCCTTCCTCCCCATTGCATCCAAATAGCGGAAATTTTCGTCCAATAGACAGTAACCCAGAATGGAGGGCTTTGCATGAAACAAATCTGTAATCGCGCGCTGGCGGTTTTGCTGGCCGGTGCGCTTTGCGTGGCGGGCGCGCCGCTGGCGCTGGCTGATGAGGCTAAAGCGAATGCCGGGATTGTGGGCGAGTTCGCTTATGGAGAGAGCTATGACCAGTTCGCCGTTAATTATACCGGGACGCATGTCGTTACGGCTTCGCTGCTGAACGTGCGGTCCGGCCCCGGGACGTCGTATTCCGTCGTCGGGAAACTGCGCCGCGGCGAGTATGTGCATGTGGACGCTATTCAGGGCGACTTCTGCCGCATCGCGTCCGGCAGCGGCGTGACGGGCTATGTCGCCAGACAGTATCTCGACCCCGTGACTGAAGCGGCTACTCCCCGGCCTACCACAGCGCCCACCTCCGCCGCGCGGCGGGTGTACGCCGTTACCGCGTCGCTGCTTAACGTGCGCACCGGCCCCGGGTCTAACTATTCCGCCCTATGCAAACTGAAAAACGGCGCGCGCGTGTATAAGATAAGCGACGTTAACGCCACATGGATGCAGGTGCAGCTCACCGACGGCCGCTATGGCTACGTCATGTCGAGGTATATGACCTTCGTATCGACCGGCAGCAGCACCCCTGCGCCCACCGCTACCCCGCGCGTAACCGCCGCGCCCGCGCCCACCGCGACCGCCGGTGCGTTCGACGGTCTGGAGGCCGGCGATATATATCAGGCCACAGCCAACGTAAACCTGCGTTCCGGCCCCGGCGTGGGATATGGCTCCAAGCTCGTACTTACGACCGGCACCTATGTCACGCTTAAAAACAAAGTCTCAACTGACTGGTACTTCGTGCGCACGCGCGAGGGCGTGTATGGCTATGTGCGTTCCAGCTACATGCGCTATGTGCGCACCCTCGCCGCTCAGCCTACCCCAACGCCCACTCAGGCGATTGTGAATACCACCGAGCAGTTGTACTCCTTTGACCAGATGAAAAGCGATATAGCCAAGCTCTACGAGCGCTATCCCGGCATGGTGGCCAGCCGCGTGGCCATCGGCAACACCATGTGGAACGAGCAGATTCCCGCCATATGCATCGGCAACCAGAGTGCGAGCAAGGCGCTGCTGATCGACGGCGGCATACACGGGCGCGAGTACATGTCTACCTTACTTATAATGAGGCAGATAGAGTATCTGCTCGACAATCAGAATGCCATGTACGACGGCCGCACAATCGGCTCGATGCTAAACGAGTGCTGCATATGGTTTGTGCCTATGATAAACCCGGACGGTGTGCGCATATCGCAGACCGGCCTGAACGGGCTTAACGAGACGCAGAAGAACAATCTAATCGCGATGAACAGCGGCAGCACCTACTTCACGCGCTGGAAAGCCAACGGCTACGGCGTGGATCTTAACCGCAATTTCGCCAGCGGCTGGCATAAGAACGGCCAGCCCTCGGGTCAGGACTATTCCGGCTCCTACGCCAATTCCGAATCCGAGACGCAGGCGATGGTGAACTTCGTGCGCAGCCACCCCAACATAAAGGCCAGCATCAACTACCACACGACAGGTAACTGCATCTACTGGCACTACGGCCAGAACGGTTCAGCCAAAACGCGCGACAAGGCGATAGCCAACAAGCTAAGCAGCATAACCGGCTACTTCCTGCGCGACGAAAACTACTCCGGCAAGGGCGGCGGCTTCATGGACTGGATGATAGCCTCCGAAAAGCTGCCTTCATTTACCCTCGAGTTAGGCAACGGCTCCATAAGCGCCCCGCAGGACATCAAATACTTCCCGGCTATTTGGTCGGCTAATCGCGATGTGCCGGCGTTTATGCTGAAGTATATCATTGACAATCTTTGATTTTTGAGGGACGCGTTTCCCCCTGTCTCCCTCGTTAAAACCACGAAAACCCGGTTGACAATTGCGGATCAAGGGGCTATAATGGCCGTAATATCGCGATGAGGGAAAGAAGTAGTTGCCGGCAGAGGTCGAGGGCAGAGAGTCGTCGGGCGGTGCAAGACGATGGGACGGCCGGGGGCGAATACATTCCTGAGCGCGCGGGCTGAAGGGGGATTACTGAGTAGGCCGCGCGGGTGCGCCCGTTACAGCGTCTGATAAGGCTGATGCACATTTTTGTAAGTCGGCGAATCGGAAGTGGTACCGCGATTTATTCAAGTCGCCTTCCTTATGGGAGGCGGCTTTTTTTGTACCGCTGAGTTTTAGAAAGGAGTGGATTTGGGTATGCAGTTTAGCGATATGGTATTTGCCGATCAGGTAAAGGACATGAACGGTTCAGCCATCCGCGAGATATTTCACCTGCTGAAGGTGCCCGGCATGATCTCGTTCGCGGGCGGCAACCCTGCGTCGTCCGCGCTGGAGCCGGACGTGGTGAGCGAAATCGTAAATGAGGTGCTCAAGCGCGACGGCACCGCGATACTCCAGTACGGCGCGACCGAGGGCTATGCGCCGCTGAGGGAATCGATAGCCGAGTTCGTCAAGGGCTGCGGGCTTAACACCAGCGCCGACGCGGTTCTGCCCGTGACCGGCTCCATGCAGGCGATGGATCTGTTATGCAAGGTGCTCATCAATCCGGGCGATGCGATACTGGCTGAAGACCCCACATTCTTAGGCGTGCTTCAGACGATGCGCATGTATCGCGCCAACATTCAGCCGATCGCGACGGACGAGTTCGGCGCAATACCCGAGTCGGTCGAGGAGCAGATAAGAAAGTTCAAGCCCAAGCTGATCTACATAATCCCGACGTTCCAGAACCCGACGGGCAAGACGCTGATACTGGAGCGCCGCAGGCAGCTGGCCGCGCTGGCGAGCAAGTACGGCGTGGTACTGGCCGAGGACGACCCGTACCGCGATCTAAGGTATGCGGGCGAGCCGCTGCCCGCAATCAAGTCGTTTGACGAGGACGGCTGGGTAGTATATTTAGGCAGTTTTTCCAAGCTGATTTCGCCGGGTCTACGTGTAGGCTATGCGATAGCGAACCCGCTGCTCCTACGCAAGATGGTAATAGCGAAGCAATCGACCGACGTACACACCTGCTCGCTGGCACAGGCAGTAGTAGACGGCTACCTACGCAAAGGCCTAATGCAGCCGCATATAGCGCGCATCTGCGCGGACTACAAGCAGCAGCTAGACCTGATGCTAGACCTATTCAAGCTCTTCCCATCAGGCGTAAAGCACACCACCCCGGAAGGCGGTCTCTTCGTCTGGGCCGAACTCCCCGAATCCGCCGACGCCCTAAAACTCCTCCCGGAAATAACCCAAACCGGCGTGGCCTACGTCCCGGGCACGCACTTCTACATAAACGGCGGCCACCTGAACACCCTCCGTCTAAACTTCTCCAACGCCCCGCTCGACAAGATACAACGCGGCATGGAGCTATTGGCAGAGGCGTTTGGGAAGGTTATGTAAGGGGGGACGTGTTCTTTCTTTTCGGAAGAAAAGAAAGAACCAAAGAAAAGTCGTT
>CAOKFD010000115.1:0-5728 GCA_948467645.1 uncultured Eubacteriales bacterium
GCCAGCGCGCCGTGTCAAGGATGCCGAAGGCACGGCGCAGCCGCTTGTCCTTGACTCGGTGCGCTGGCTGGGCTACCTTCGCAGCGTGCATAACCCAAAAGCTGCACCGTAATTAAGCCCCCAAAGCCGCTCCGCCTGGCGCCCCTGAAAGGGGAACTAAACAAAACTACATTCATCAACGCAAGAATACCTATCCCAAAACAAAAATCAGGCGACCCACAAAAGTGCATCGCCTACTGTCAAATCATAATAGCATGTACATCCAAGTCCCCGCGCAAGGCTCTTAATATAGTTGCGTGCGTACCGCCATGCGTGCCGTTAAACACCGCGATCAGCCGTGCCGAATGCGCGACCATCCACTCATTGCGCCGCATGAAGCATCCCCGAAAGTATTCCGCGCACACGTCCACACTCAGCATCGCCTGCGTGTCGATCGCCGCCGCGCGCGTGCGCCACTTATGCGAAAATGCCTCCGCACTGTTTGGATAGGGGTATGCGCATATCAATTGCACGTCGGGATGCGTCCTTTTTGCGGCCAGCACTTCCTCGGCGGCGCATATGTCCACGCCGCGCGCCATACCACTTATGAATATGTCATATCCATCCTCAATCGCCGCCTCGATTTCGCACTTCAGCGCTTCACGCAGTTCGTGTTCAGGCATATTGAGCTTGTCAGGTCTATGGCCGGTGAAGCAGCAGCACCGCCCGCGGCTAATATCAATCGCGCTCATACCTTATTCCAGCGTGCCGTCCAGCATCTCGATAACCCGTATCGCGATGTCCAGCAGCCGCACTCCCGCCTCGGTATCCGCGTCGCCCGCCGACTCAAGCAGCCGCATCAGCTCTTTCAGCGCCGCGTGCTGATCGTCGGTGGTTATCCCGGCTGAGTTCAGCGCGGCAAGGCTGCTATCCGCGCTCGCATCCCTTGCGTCCAGCCTCGCCTGATCGGTCAGCGACTTGAGCCTGAGCGCCAGCGTCGCCCTTGCCCCGCTCAGTGCCAGCGATACCGGCCTGGTATCCTTCAGCGCCGCATATGCGCCGTGCGATTCGGCCATCAGCAGTCCCGCTGCCTCCGCCCGCGCGCGCAGTGCGTCCACCTTGTCCGCACTGGGGCCTTCGCTGTGCGTATTCGCCGTGCCGCCGCGCCACACGGGTGCAATCGCGACCAATCCCGCCACCGCCAGCGCTCCCAGCGAACATGCGTCGAACGTTATACTGGGCTTTAACAGCCGCATTATCACTATGCTCACGCACAGCATCAGTACAACCAGCCGTGCGGTATTGTCCGTGTTCAACTTCATCGCCGCGCCCCCCAATGCCGCCATTTTTGCACCAATAGTTTACCATATTTGCCGCGCAGGTGCAACCGCATTGCCGCCCTGCTCACCGTCTTTTAATCCGCCTGTCCATACTTATGCAAAACCGCCGCCCGAATGCGCTCCGGGCGGCGGATAATCTGCCTTGATAAAATTACTTTGCGCTGGCCTTATGCTCCTCCATAATGCGGCGGGTGCGTTCGGCCCATAGCTCGTCCGCGACCGGCTTCCAGTTGTCGGCGGCGTTTTTGCACTTTGCGGACAGGTCATATACGTCCTCCGGGTTCATCAGGTCGGTCGAGTGCGCGCACGATGCGCATACCATCTCGCTCAGCGCGCCCGGATTGTCCAGCAGCGGACAGGGGCGCAGGTAGTTGCCTGAGAACGGCTGATGGCGGTGATACTGCATGAACAGCGGCGACTTGTACGCCTCAAGCAGCGTCTTTTCATGTATGTTGGAGTCGGAGTAGTGAATGAACGCGCACGGCTCTATATCGCCATTGGCGTTTATGTGCAGGTAGTACCTGCCGCCTGCGATGCAGCCCTTGACATACTCGCCGTCGTTCCAGAAGTCCAGCGTGAACAGCGGCTTGGTCTTGCGCCATTGACGCACCTTGCGGTACATGAACTTGCGCTGCTCGGCGTTGACCATCAGCTCCGGCACTGCGTCGGTGCCCACCGGCATGTATGTGAAGAACCACGCAAACTTACAGCCCCAGTTAATCATCGCGTCGATGTACTCGTCCGAACCGATTACGTCGGTGTTTTTGGAGGTATAGCACACGCTCGCGCCGAACAGCAGTTTATTGCGCTTTAGTATCTCCATCGCCTTCATGACCGCCTTGAACGTGCCGTCGCCGCGGCGGAAGTCGGTGGCCTCTTCAAAGCCCTCGACGCTTATCGCGGGCACGAAGTTGCCCACGCGCAGCATATCCTGAGCAAACTCCTCGTCGATCAGGGTAGCGTTGGTGAAGGCCAGGAACATGCAGTCCGGGTGACGCTCGCACAGCGTGATTATGTCCTTCTTGCGCACAAGCGGTTCGCCGCCCGAGTATATGTACATGAACGTGCCCATTGCGGTGCCCTGCTGTATTATCGATTCCAGCGTGTCCAGGCTAAGGTTGAGCTTATTGCCGTATTCAGCCGCCCAGCAGCCGGTGCAATGCAGGTTGCACGCGCTGGTGGGGTCCATCAGTATGGCCCACGGCACGTTGCAATTATGCTCGGCGCGTACCTTGTCCTGACGCTGGCCGCCGATTATCGTGGCGTTGATTATGAAGTTCTCAAACAGCGCGTGGCGCACCTTAGGGTCGAGGTCTGTCCATACCGACTTGAGCAGCTTGTACCAGTTACCGTCGGGGTTATCGACTACATTGCGGAACGCGGCCACCTGACCGGGCACGATGTGGAACTTCTTGTCCAGCTTCTCCATCCAGTCCATCAGCTTGGGTATGTTCTCATCCGGATTGTCATCCAGATACTTAATCATTTTCTTCAGACCATAGGCTTTAATAGTCTCGGTAATAGTCATATCGGCCATCGTGATTTCCTCCAATCGTTATCCTGCGCATAGACATATGATAGCGGTTGGCGGAAAAAAAGTCATTATACACCAGCTGAATCGTGTCATAATTTCTGACAGGCACTCCAAATGTCAAAAAAACGTATAGAAACGATTCACTGTCCAGATATGTTGTGTTGATAGAAACAAAATGCCGCGTCTGAACATTCAGGCGCGGCGAATGACTTACCATAAATTTTAGTGCATCAGCATTGTGTCCAGCAGCATACCCGCGAACATGCCGTGCATTATGCGGCTGGGGTGGTTTATGTGGTTGGCCAGCAGCGCGGTGGTGTCTATGCCCGCCTGCTTCATGGCCTGCCAGCGGTCGTAGCAGTCGCACAGCGCCACGCCCATTTCGGCGCACAGCCGGCGCGCCGCGTTCATGTATTCGTCCATAGTGCCGTCGGTCTGATACTTTATGCAGTCCTCGGCGGCTTTTTTGAACTTCTGCACGGTTTCGGGCGCGTAGTATTCGTTCATCATGTTGGGGGTCATGAATATTACTTCGCTGCCCGCCGCCTTCAGCCGCGTGAATATATCTCTGAGTGCGATCACATACCGCCCCACGCCGTTCGGTCCGCCGTGCACATCGTTCAGGCCAAAGCATACAACAGTTAGATCGGGCTTGTGCGACAGTACGTCGCGCTCCAGCCGCTCCGCGCCGCGCGGCGCGCCGCCGCCGTTTACGCCCGCATTGATTATGTTCACGGTCGCATTGGGGCATATGCCCGTCAGCATCCGCCTGAGCTGGGCGTGATATACGTTATCGAAGTCGAATGTATAGCCGGTTTCGGATATTTCAAACACGCCGTGGGTCACGCTGTCGCCCAGAAACGCTATCGTGGGCGCTTGGTTTTCGTTTGGGTTTTCGCCCGCCAGAGCCAGCTTTCGTATTATATCCATGAATGCCTGCCGCCTTTCGAAAGATAGTTTTCTGCGCATATTATACACCGGCGCGCCGCGCTTGTCATTTGGTTTTTTGCGGCGGGCAAAAAGGAAATGTGAAAAACGCGTCCGCAGCAGGCATGATCAAAACCCGAAAGGCGGCAGACCTGCTTTGCCGCGCTTTATTTCGCAATTGAGCGGCGATGCTTCTTGTGCTTCTTCGGATATTCGTATACAATGTATTATATAGAGTATTATACGTGCGCAGGCGCGGTATTAACGGTATCAGGGGCGCTATCTCCATTCGCAAGGCGTGCCCGCCGCCGGTACGCATCGAAGCGGAGGGTAAACCGATACTGCGCCTAAGGCCGCCCCCCGGCGCGCGCCGGTTCGGGCGTCCCTTTGCATTTTAAACAGCCGCAAAAAAGGAAGTGAACGGTATGGCCTGCGACGAGGCGTTCTACCGCCAGTATATTGACGGCGACGACGCGGGGCTGGAGGCGCTGATGGAAAAATACGGCGCGCCGCTGACCATGTATATCGACGGCTATCTGCACGACGTTCACGAGGCCGAGGAACTGATGCTGGACGTATTTGCATATCTGTTCACCAAAAAGCCGCGCATACGGGACGGCGGCTTCAAGGCGTATCTATATAAGGCGGCGCGGCACATGGCGCTGCGCCGCAAAAGCAGGCGGAAGCGCCTGTTCAGCCTGAACGATCTGTCAAACGCGCCGGACGGGCGGCTGCTGGCGGAGGAGGTCATACGGACTAAGGAGCGAAACCGCCTGCTGCACTTCTGCATGGGTGAAATTAACCCGGACTATCGGGAGGTACTTTATCTGACCTATTTCGAGGGTATGAGCTACGCGCAGGCGGCGGAGGTCACGGGAAAGACGGTAAAGCAGGTCACAAACATGGTGTACCGTGGAAAAGAGAGCCTGCGCAGGCGACTGGAACGGGAGGGAATTACAAATGCGGAGCCATGAAGCGCGCGTTTTGGAGGTGAAGCGGCGCATCGCCGCAATAGAACGGGAGAAGCGGCTGCGGCGCAGTAAAATCGTCATGGCCTCGGCCGTGGCGGCGTGCATTGCGCTGATAGTGGGCGCATCCATCGCCATGCCCGACGTTGCCGCGCGGGTACGGCATGGCGATTGTTCCGGATTTGAAACGGCGGCCAGCATGTTTTACGGCAGCGCCGCATTGGGATACATTGTCATCGGGCTCCTGGCCTTCGCCCTTGGCGTGTGCGCGACCGTACTATGCTTCCGGCTGCGTCAGATGGATCGGCAGGACGCGCGGGACGATGAAAGCGAGGGAAGGCATGGAGCTGATTGAGAACCTGCTGCAGCTGCTGGCCGCGTTCCTGGGCGCGTTGATTTCGGGCGGCGCCTGCCGGAAAAGTCGCGGGCAGGCGTACTTTCTGCTGTTTTGCTTCTACGTCTGCTTTGCCCTTGGGTCTCTCTACTGGACGCTGTATCTGCTGTTGTTCAACACCACGCCGCGCGTTTTCTATGTGTCGGAGTTCGGCTGGGTGGCCAGCGTAATTTTCCTGCGAATCTTGCAGGCCACGCTCACCAGTCAGGACGATCGCAGCTTCCGCAGCCGCAGGGCGTGGCTTGCGCCTGCGTTCGGTGTGCCGCTGCTGGCGTTCTACTGCATCTTCGGGGATATTCTCTCCAACCTGATCTGGTGCGGCATGATGATATGGCTCTCCTTCTGCGCCATTCGAGGAATTGCCTATGCGAAAACGCAGACGGGCGCGGCGCGGAATATGCGGCACTTCCACATCGGCGTGCTGTGCTTTGTCGTCTCGGAGTATCTGCTCTGGACGACGGGCTGCTTCTGGCCGGATACCTCTCTGGCAAGCCCCACCTTCTGGTGCGATATGCTGCTGACCCTTGCCACATTGGGGCTGCTGCCCGCCACGAGAAAGGCGGTGGCGGCATGACCTACATCGAAA
>CAOKFD010000116.1:0-5615 GCA_948467645.1 uncultured Eubacteriales bacterium
TGGCGCGGGTGCAAAGTAGCTATACCTAAAGCGTCCATTCGCGGAATCCCGAAACGAAGTAAGATTATAGCTTGCGTGAGCCATAAACCATCCAAAACAGAAAACGCCGCTGACTCTTAGAGCGAGCCAGCGGCGAAAGAAAGCCAAAGCAGCTTTCTATATATATTCTTCTAAAACGCCCGAATCAAGGAACACTCGCGGGAGAAAAGCCCAATCGGCTTTTCTTTGGTTCTTTCTTTTCTCCTGAAAAGAAAGAACACGTCCCCCTGCGTCCCCCCTAAATTACTTGTGATTCGTGCCGTAGAGCGGGCCGAAGTTGGCGCAAGCGCGGTAGTCGGCGCCCTCCTTGTCCATACCGAAGGCGTTCCACGCGGCGGGACGGAAGATCTCGTCGGCGGGGACGTTGTGCATGGATACGGGGATGCGGAGCATGGAGCACATGGTGATCAGGTCGGCGCCGATGTGGCCGTAGCTGATTGCGCCGTGGTTGGCGCCCCAGTAGTTCATCATGTCGTACGCGCTCTTGAAGGGGCTGCCCTCCTTGCCGTCGCAGCGGGGGGTGAACCAGGTGCAGGGCCAGGTGGGGTTGGTGCGCTCCATCAGCTGATCGGATACCTCGTCGGGCAGGTTGACAGTCCAGCCCTCGGCGATCTGCAGCGTGGGTCCAAGGCCCTTGACCAGATTCAGACGAATCATGGTAACGGGCATCTCGGCACGGGTGGTGAAGTGCGAGGAGAATCCGCCGCCGCGGAAGTTGTCGAAGCCCGCTTCGCACCATACGGTCGCGTCGGTCATCTTCTTGATGTCCTCGTCGGTTACATTCCACCATTCCTTCATTACATGGTTGCCATTTTCATCGGTGCACTCGCCGCAAGCGTCAAGGCACGCCGCGCCCGAGTTCAGCAGGTGGATTATGCCGCCGTTCTCCTTGGCATGGCCCGTGAATTCGTAGCCGGTAACGCGCTTGGTGGCCTCGGGCGACCAGAAGGTGCGTACGTCCGCAAAGATCTGAGCACGGTTGGTCAAAAGCTTGCAGAACAGCATACCCAGACCGTTCAGCACGTCGTTCTCGGTGGCAAAGGCGATAGGCTCCTTCTTGCCGCCAAAGTCGAACGAAGAGTTCAAAACAGCCTCCGGATAGTCGCAGTTCGGCCAGTGGTCGGTCCACTGACGCTGACCCTGGAAGCCCGCCGCAATCGCGTTGTGACCCAGCATTTCCTCGCCAAACTGCTCAGGCAGGTTGGGATTGCCCTGAATCAAATCCTTGATGATGCAGTACATCTTGATGGTAAACGCCCACTGCTCATCCTTCTGCTCGCGGGTAAAGCGTACGAAGTCGGGGTTGTCGTCGCGGCCTTCCTTGCAATGCTCGCGAGTCCACGCCAACGCCTTCTCGTACTCTTCCTTGTTGTAGATGCCCTCCTCCATGCGGCGCAGTATCTCTACCTCGTCCACGGACTCGACGCGCAGGCCCAGATAGTCCTCCATGAACGCCTGGTCCATGATGGAGCCGCCGATGCCCATGCAGACCGAGCCAATCTGCAGATAGCTCTTGCCGCGCATGGAAGCAACCGCGATAGCCGCACGGCCAAAGCGGAGAAGCTTCTCCTTAACATCCTCGGGGATGTCGGTCACCTGATCGCGATCCTGCACTTCGTGGCCATAGATGCCGAACGCCGGCAGACCCTTCTGCGCATGGGTGGCCAAAACGCTTGCCAGATATACCGCGCCGGGACGCTCGGTGCCGTTGAAGCCCCATACGCCCTTGATGGTGTCGCGCTCCATGTCCATCGTTTCGGAGCCATAGCACCAGCACGGGGTTACGGTCAGCGTCACGGCCACGTTCTCACGACGGAACTTGGCGGCGCAGGCCGCAGACTCGGGCACGCGGCCGATGGTGGTATCGGCGATAACAACCTCGACCGGCTCGCCGTCGGAATAGCGCAGATTCTCAGTGAACAGCTTGGCGGCTGCCTTAGCCATGGCCATGGTCTGATCTTCCAGACTCTCGCGCAGCTTCATCGGACCGCGGCGGCCGTCGATGGTGGGGCGAATGCCTATACGAGGATGGGTGTTGAAAGTTGCCATTTTCTAACCTCCTGATTCCACCCGCAGATGCGGGCGTTAAATTTACTATATCAATGCCGGGCGTTAAGCCCAGTCCGCATACATTATACCACACCTGCGCGCAGATTTCATTCCCCGCATTTGTGATTTTATTTCGGAAATTTGCGGATTTTCCATTGAACATTTGCATGGCATAACAAAGCGCGCCGCAAGCGCCTTTTTTTAAGGGCACTGCGGCGCGATAATCGCCTTAAACTATTTTATTCAACCGAGAACATGTAATAGTAAAGCGGCTGGCCACCGTCATGCACCTCGACATCGCAGTCGGGGAACATCTCACCGAACTTTTCTAAGAGCGCCTGTGCGTCCGCCTCAGGCGTATCCGCGCCGTAGAATATCGTGATGAGTTCAGACTCGTCGCTCACCATGCCGCGCACAAGATCCTGCGACACCTCGCACACGTCGCTGCCTATGGACACGATCTTGCCGTCCATAAGACCCATTATGTCGCCCTCGTGTATCTCAGCACCGTCCAGCGTGGTATCGCGCACGGCGTAAGTGACCTGGCCGGTCTTTACGTTGCGGGCGGCTTCCTTCATATTATTAAGGTTAACGTCGGGCGCGTCGTCGGGCATGAACGCAACCGCCGCCGATATGCCCTGCGGAACCGAGCGTGTGGGCACGACCATCACGTTTTTGTCGGTGACAATCTGCGCCGCCTGATCGGCCGCCATGATTACGTTGGAGTTATTGGGCAGCACATACACGTTCTTGGCGGGCGTCTTTTCGACCGCCTGAATTATGTCGTCGATCGAGGGGTTCATTGTCTGACCGCCCTCGACGACCATATCCACGCCCAAATCCTTGAATATGCGCGAAAGTCCCTCACCCAGCGACACGGCCACGATGCCGAACTCCTTCTGCTCGACCTGCTGCGCCTTGAGTTTTTTCTCCATGCGCTCGCGGAACTCCTCCATCATGTTGTCCACCTTGATGGAGTCCAGCTCGCCCAGCGCGAGGCCCATCTGTATCGCCTTGCCGGGGTCGTTGGTGTGTACGTGCACCTTGACTACCTCGCCGTCGCTGACCACGACCACGCAGTCGCCGATTTTGCTTAAGCGGCTGCGGAAGCGCACCACCGCGTCGTCGGTGCAGTCCTCGTTGGGATGCGACACGATGAACTCGGTGCAGTAGCCGTAGGTGATTTCATCCAGCGCCTCATGATCGTCCACAAAGTCGCCGGGCAGCGTGATCTGGCCGGTTTCGATGACGGCGTTATCGATATGCTCGCCCTGCATGGCGCTCAAAAATCCGGTAAAGACTATGCACAGTCCCTTACCGCCCGAATCGACCACGCCCGCCTGCTTTAGCGCGGGCAGCATGTCGGTGGTCCTGCGCAGTATCGAATCGCCGCTCTTTATGATGAACTGCATCATCTCAATCAAGTCCCAGTCGGGGCGGAATGCGGCGGCCACTTCTTCGGAAATCACGCGGATTACCGTAAGTATCGTGCCCTCCTTGGGCTTCATTATCGCCTTGTAGGCGGTTTCCGCACCCTTTAGCAGCATATCGCGCAGAAGCGTCGCGTCGACATTTTCCGCGCCCTCGCTGGCCTTGGCAAAGCCGCGCAGTATCTGGGACAGAATAACGCCCGAGTTGCCGCGTGCACCTTTGAGTGCGCCGCGCGCCACGGCCTGAAGTATTTCGCCCGCCATGACCAGATCGCGGCCGTTCATTTCGCGCACGGCCGAGTTCATGGTCTGGGACATATTTGTGCCGGTATCTCCATCGGGAACCGGAAAGACATTCAGCTGGTCAACGGCCTGTCTGTTTTTTTCAAGCAGCGCCGCGCCGGATGCAATCATGTCCTTCAGCAGGATCCCGTCAATCGTTTTAAGCGCCAATAAAACCACTCCTTACGCGTGAGCAGCCACGTCAGACCCTATCCCGGCCCCCAAGGCTGCGCCTTCCTCTCCAACGATCGATCAGACCCTGATGTCCTCGATGGACACGTTGACCTTGTTGACCTTAACGCCGGTCAGGTATTCAACGTTATACTTAACGGTATCGATTATCGATTTTGCCACTGTGCCAATGCTGGTGCCGTATTCGACCACTATGAACAAATCCACGTCCACATAATCCTCGCAGGCGCGCAGCCGCACGCCGCGGCCCAGATTGTCGCGGTTCCACAGCTGTATCAGACCATCCTTAGCCGACTTTGACGCCATGGCGACTATGCCATAGCAGCCCAGCGCAGTATAACTGGCGATCTTCAGCAAAACCTCCTCGTTCACCGTCACGGTGCCCAGATCGGTCTTGAACTTACAATCCATAAAATCACTCTCCTTTACGAGACGGGACGGCGCAAGCGCGCCATACCATTTATAGTATACTAGATTCCGCGCGCATTTTCAACCACATGCCACAAAATAAACACGCGCACCCCCGCCGGGCAGCGGCCCAAAAGCATTGCGTATATGCGCATGTGCTAAACGCAATTTTTGCGTATCATAACACTCGATGCGGTTTTGGCCCTCAACTTTAAAAAAAAGTTACTCAATCCCAATTTTGTGCTTGCTATTTTTTAGGATTAGAGTTACAATATAAAAGACTTATGGGGCTCGGGTCTGTGATTGAAAGTCGATGCCAGACGCAGGCAAAGCGATCCACGTAAGCCGGCCAAAGCGCCGGTGAGCATGGTGCGTTCTAGAAGTAAGTCCGTCCCGCGCGGTATACGCGCTGCGAAGATGTGTAGTGAGAGGAAGAAATCCGGGTAGCGACAGTCTCAGACGGCGAGTGTGGGGGCAAAAATCAGGTCAGCCGACGCTTTCATGGGTCAATAAAAGATTTTTTTAGTTTAGCGGGGGGAAATTCCAATGTACGAAGACAAGACGCTGGTTTGCAAGGATTGCGGCAAGGAGTTTGTTTTCACTGCCGGCGAACAGGAATTCTATGCTGAGAAGGGCTTCCAGAACGAGCCGCTTCGCTGCAAGGAATGCCGCGATGCCCGCAAGGCCAGCCGTGGCGCCAACAATAATGGCCCGCGCGAGATGTACGAGACCGTTTGCGCTGAGTGCGGCCGCCCGACGCGCGTACCCTTTATTCCCAAGAACGACCGTCCCATCTATTGCAGCGAGTGCTTCGCGGCGCGCAGAGGCCAATAACTTCCCCGCGTTTTCGAATCCGGAGTTTCTCTTAAAAATATAAATCAGTAAGTTTCAGGCCGATTTCTCTTAAATGATATATAGGAAGCCATTGTTTTAAGTACAGGCTTTCCCTTGACAGAAATTGCGACGCAATGCCCGAAATTGCCGATTATAAGTTTTTTAGACGGACTCATATCTGCTTTGATGAATAATATAGCGCCGCTGCTCACTCTTACGATTGGGCGGCGGCGTTTTTTGTGGCTATGCACTGCCAGCACTTGTCTCAAGCGGAACAGTCCGCAGGTTCGAGCGGACTTTACGTCAGTTCAAGGAAGAAACCCGACGGCTTAGCAGCGCTAAGTCGAGCCTTGTGACGCAGAAATGGCGGAAAAGACACCG
>CAOKFD010000117.1:0-5510 GCA_948467645.1 uncultured Eubacteriales bacterium
CCCAGAGAAAGGCTTTCCTCTTTCACTGTCCAAGATCATTGACAAACCTACACTGTGCAAAATGTAACATTGAGGCTGGAATTGCTTCATATCTAATGGGCGCGCGGGGCAAAGGCATAAGCCCGCTCCGCGCGCCCGCGCTGCATCACTCCGCTGGGAAAAATTGCTTTTTTGCAAGGCCGAACCTGTTGGCCTCGTCAAGCAGTGTGTAATAGTCCTCCTGAGTAGTAAGCTGCCACGGCGCGGCGATAACGCCCTTAAAATTCAAGCTGCCGCGCAAATCCTCGGACGCGTACTCCAGCGTGTCCTTATCGCTGAACTGATAGCTCCATGTCGAGCACGCGGTAAGCACCTGATCGAATCCCGCCTTGTCAAGCAGCCGGTACGTATCGGGCCGGTGGTCGGTGAATACGCCGTCTGCGCCGCGCGGCATCGGGTCGTACCACCAGTTGGATTGCAATACGCTGCGCGGCATACGGCGCAGATACTCGTCCGGATTGTGCCAGCACGGGTCGGCCCATACCCACGGGCGCATACCGTGCTTTGCGCATTCGTCGAACAGGAAGAAAGCGTCGTGCCACCACTGTTCGCCGATGCGTATGTGGCACACGCTGTAATCCTTCTGGCACTCAAGACCTTCCTCGTCCAGACCCAGATGCAGATACGCAGGATTATCGAACAGCTCCGCGATCTCGCCGATCAGGTCGGCGCAGACCTGATAGTACTTTTTAGTGCAGATCATGTACCCGTATTCGCCCAGCCACGCGTCGTGGCACGCCGAGAAGTTGAGCTTGGGTATGGGGGTCAGTCCCTTTGAGCGTATGTAGTCCAGCTCGCTTTTCAGTTTTTCCCGGCTCCACGCGCCGCGCACGGCTATTTCGGGGTGCGTCGCGTACTGAACCGCGTCGCCCACGTCGATCAGCAGCGTGTTGAAGCCCTGCTCAGGCAGAAAGTCAATTACATTGCGCCAGACGGCTTCGTCGGTGTGAAATTCGGGGTAGTAGGGCTTGAGCTTAAAGTGCGAGCCGGGGTCGCCCCACATATTGGTGCTCAGGTGAATCAGGTACGCCCACATCTTATCGGCCATAACAAATCTTCCTTTCCGGTATGCTTTATATAAGCAGAGTTTATGCTTATGAGGGCAAGTGACTGCTACTCATTATATTTGAGTTATTTGTTAATTGAATTATATCATGAAAAGGCATGAATGATAAGCCGGGTTTGAAAATATAACATTTATGCGGGCGAGGGCGGTTACAATGACTTTTACCTGCACTGGATGTATGCTTACAATAAAAATACGTATTTATTTTGCAATGCACTTGAAAAATGCGGGGTTTATGTGTATAATAACTGAATAAGATTGCTCGCACATGGAAATAAAGTGCGGCGAATATTCAGAATGAACGGGAGGTTGAGCGCAATGGCAAACCGATGCTTTGTTGGTTTGATTACATGCCTCGCGGGCGGTTCACGTCGTCCGCACGTTCGACCTGCCGCCTTGCAGACTCATTGCCCAGACCGAAGTGTGCAAAATCGAATAAACACCGCAATGATGCGCGTATGTCAGGCTCATCTCGCCGACAGACGCGCGTTTTTTATACAGGCCGCGCGCCGTGAGTGCCTTATCCGAAGCTCATATACAATATATTATACAGACAGGAGATGATGCAAAATGACTTCCAATCCGATTTTTCGCGGCGCGGCAACCGCGCTGATAACTCCCCTTAATGAAAGCGGCATAGACTTTTCCGCGTTTGCGCGCCTTATCGACTGGCAGATAGCCGAGGGCGTAGCGGCGCTGGTAATCGCGGGCACCACGGGCGAAGGCTCGACACTTACCGACGAGGAACACCGCGCCGCAGTGCGATTTGCGGTGGAGCATACCGCAGGCCGCGTGCCCGTGATTGCAGGCACAGGCTCAAACGATACAGCATATGCGGTTGATCTGACTAAGTATTGCTGTGAAGTGGGCGCGGATGCGATGCTGGTAGTAACGCCGTATTACAACAAGGCTACTCAAAACGGCCTGATTAAGATGTACACGACCATAGCCGACGCGTCTACAAAGCCGCTGATACTGTACAACGTGCCCTCGCGCACGGGCGTGAACATTCAGCCCAAGACCTGCGCGGCGTTGGCCGATCACCCGAACATAGCGGCCATAAAGGAGGCCAGCGGCAACATATCCCAGATAGTCGAGCTGGCCTCGCTGGTGGGCGATAGGATGGACATATATTCGGGCAACGACGATCAGATAACGCCGATACTCGCGATGGGCGGCGCGGGCGTTATTTCTGTCTTGTCAAACGTGCTTCCGCGCAGGACGACTGAGATATGCGACAGGTTCTTTAGCGGCGACGTGGCGGGCAGCGCGGAGCTTCAGTGCGAGCTGCTGCCGCTTATAAACGCGCTGTTCAGCGAGGTAAATCCGATACCCGTAAAGGCGGCCATGGCCGCGATGGGCTGGTGCGAAAACTATCTGCGCCTGCCGCTTACCCCGATGGAACCGGAACATGAGCGCGTGCTGCTTGACTTGATGCGTGCGCAGGGCATTTCGTGCTAGAGTGTGTCTCAAAAATTCCGGAGTACGCAGTTTCGGGTGTCGCTCCGCCATTTCTGCGTCACAAAGCTCGACTTAGCGCTGCTAAGCCTTCGGATTTCTTCCTTGAACTGACGAAAAATCCACTCGAACCTGCGGATTGTCCCGCTTGAGACACACTCTAAGGAAGGAGACAGAAGCATGCGACTGATAATCCACGGCGCGACCGGGCGGATGGGTAAGGCGGTGACGGAACTAGCTGAGCAAAACGGGCATACAATAGCCGCCAAGGCAGCGCCCGGATACATGCAGGACGCGCCGGACAAAACCCCGCCTGAGTTTTGTGCGCTCAGTGAAGCTGTTCCGGCGGCGGACTGCGTTATAGACTTTTCCAATCATGCCGCGGCGGGTGTGCTGGTCAGGTTCTGCCGCGCACGCAACCTGCCGGTAGTAATAGCCACGACCGGCCATACGCCCGCCGAAAAACAGGCGATAGTTGAGGCGGCAGGCGATATTCCCGTGTTCTTTTCGGCCAATATGTCGATCGGGGTTGCAGTGCTGGCAGATCTGGCGCGCCGCGCGGCCGCCGCACTGCCGGACGCGGATATAGAGATAGTCGAAATCCACCATAACCAGAAGCTGGACGTGCCCAGCGGCACGGCGCTGATGCTGGCAAAGCGTATACAGTCCGCGCGGCCGGATTCAACGCTGCTAATCGGGCGCAGCGAAAATGGCAGGCGCACGGCGCAGGAGATAGGCATACACTCAATACGTCTGGGCAATGAAGTTGGCACGCATGAAATATTAATCTCAACCGGCAATGAGGTGCTCACGCTGAAGCACGAGGCAAAGAACCGCGCGCTGTTTGCGGACGGCGCGCTGGCGGCGGCGGCGTGGCTCATCGGCAAACCCGCCGGGCTTTACTCCATGCAGGACATTATGGGATAGAAACGAAAACTGACTTAACGGGGAGGGCATTTCAATGAACGCACAGGAAATAATACATTACATAGCCACTTCGGAAAAGAAAACCCCGGTGAAGCTTTACATAAAGAGCAAAGCGCCCATCGATTTTGGCGACGCAAAGGTATTCGGCGCGGGCGACAAGATAGTATTCGGCGACTGGAAAGCGCTTGCGCCCATAATAGAGGCGCATAATGATGAGATAGAGGAAATGGTAATCGAAAACGATTGCCGCAACAGCGCGATTCCGCTGCTGGACATAAAGGACATACCCGCGCGCATAGAGCCGGGCGCGGTAATACGCGAAAACGTTGAAATCGGCAAAAACGCCGTAATCATGATGGGCGCGATAATCAATATAGGCGCGGTGATAGGCGAGGGCACAATGATAGACATGGGCGCAGTGCTGGGCGGGCGCGCGACCGTGGGCAAGAATTGCCACATAGGCGCGGGCGCGGTGCTGGCGGGCGTGATAGAACCCGCGTCGGCCAAGCCGGTCATAATAGAGGACGGCGTGCTGGTGGGCGCAAACGCGGTGGTGATAGAAGGCGTACATGTGGGTAAAAACGCGGTCGTGGCGGCGGGCGCGATAGTGACGCAGGACGTGCCGGACAACATGGTCGTCGCGGGCTGCCCGGCCAGAATCATAAAGCAGAAGGACGCGCAGACCACGATGAAAACCGCGCTGGAGGCCGATCTGCGCAACATTTAATGCCTGGGCACAGGCGGGAAAAGCTGCGCTTCGTTCTGAAACAAAACTGACGTGCAGAAAGTCTGCGCGCGGGATAATGCCTTAAAACAGCAATCGGATGAGCAAATAAACGTTGGTAAAGGTTATTTAACTTGATCCGCCTGCCTGATATGCGTATAATTCAGTTGCAGACAAAACGCGGGCTTGCCGCGCACGGGAGGATGATACGCATGAACAATCAGCCTAAGGCAGAAAAGATACGGCGCATTGTATACGTTCCGGGTACGACGCTGAAATACCCCGAAACCGCGATACGCGGCGCGCAGTCCGGCCATAAAATAGTGGTAAGCGCGGGCGTGCACAGCCGCGAATACGTGGGCATAGAGGCGGCGCAAAAGCTGGCAAAGCGCATAGATCCTGAAAACGTGTGCGGCGAGATAACGATAGTGCACGCGTTCAATTACGACGGGCTTATCAAGCGCAGCAACGACGTGTTCCCTGGCGACGGCCGCAACCTGAACCGCGAATTCCCGGGCGACGCAAACGGCAGCGAGACGCAAAGACTGGCCGCATATATAGAGCGCGAGGTCACGGGTAAGGCGGATTTCGTAATAGACCTGCATTCGGGCGGCGGGTACGAGAACCTCACGCCGCATGTGTACTTCCACGGCTCGGCCGCGCCCGAGGTGTGCGCGCAGTCGGAGCACATGGCAAGGTATGTGAACGTAAAATATATAGTGCGCTCGTGGGCGGAAAACGGCCTGTACAGCTATGCGGGCCAGATGGGCGTGCCCTCGATACTGATAGAGCGCGGCGAGTGCGGCCTGTGGTCGGACGAGGAGGCCGAGGCCGACGCGGCGGACGTGCTGAACATACTGCGTATGCTGGGCGCGCTGAAGGACGGCATAGCGCCGGTGGACAGACAGCCGCGCGTGCTGGACGGCGGGTATTACGAGGATTCGCCCGAAAGCGGACTATGGTATCCTAAAAAGCGTGTTGGCGATACAATAGTCAAGGACGAATGTGTGGGCGAGATAAAGGACATATTCGGCGAAGAGAAGACAAAGATATACGCCAAGTGCGACGGCGTGGTGCTGTACCAGACCGCGTCGCTGGGTATAGAGGCGGGCAGGTCTATGATTGCTTATGGGAAGCTTTGATTAGGCTGGAAAGTAAAAGAGTGTGCGGAAAGGACAGGCATGGCGATGCGGCTGTGCCTGTTGGTTTTTTGACGTGAAAGATTCGGGTGTGTGTAGCAGGAAGGTAGCCCAGCCAGCGCACCGAGTCAAGGACAAGCGGCTGCGCCGTGCCTTC
>CAOKFD010000118.1:0-5504 GCA_948467645.1 uncultured Eubacteriales bacterium
ATGGCGCAGCGACGCCCGAAATTGCGGATTAGGGAATTTTTGAGACACACTCTAGGAGAGTTATCGCGCGCTGCTCAAAACCATCGAGATGGCCGATGTGTTTGAAAAGAGCGATGTCAAGGTGTGGGAATGCCGCAACTGCGGCCACATAATCGTGGGCAGCGCCGCGCCCGTGATTTGCCCGACCTGCAATCATCCCAAGAGCTATTTTGAAGTTCATGCCGAGAATTATTGACAAAAAGACATTCAGCGCCGCTCCATTTGAATATGGAACGGCGCTTGTTTATTGCTAAGACGCAGCGATGGCAGTTATTCGCTTATGATATAACCGATATACCAACGAACACAACCGGCGCGACCGCATAAGCCGCGCCGGTTGTTGTTATTCATTTTCCCATTAATATCTAATTTAAGGTTCGATAATGTTGAAGCAGTTGTTGCCGCTTATCGGGAACTGGTTCATGCTGTCGGTTATCAGGCCGAACAGCTCCGCATCGCCCTCTACCTGAATGGCCTTTTCTATGATCTCGGCGTTATGCGATACTATGCCGAACAGCGCGTTCTTGGGGCAGGTTATGGTGATCGCCGCGTCGTCGGACTGATCGTCCTGGGCGGCCAGCACCACGCCGTTTTTGAAGCGCACGCCGTACTTTTCGCCCACGTCGGTGAGGTTTACGTTCATGGTAAAGTCATACTCGGCAAGCGCCTGCTTATCCATGACTATTGCCATGTAGTCAAACAGCAGGGGCGCGGATACGTTCTTTATAAGCTCGCCGGTGTTCTTGGCAGAAGAGCTGAGGTTGGAATTGCCGTAGCGCAGCTCCAGCGCGGCGCTCAGGTATTCGTTGCGCCACGGGCCGCTCTCGGACTGATAGCCCAGCTGCTCCAGCGCGTCGGCGCACAGCATACGCGCGTTTTCGTTGGTGGGGTCGGCGAATACTATCGTATTGGTTATCTCGGCCACCCACTGATATTCGCCCTTATCGAAGTCGGCCTTGGCCATCTCCAGCACCTTATCCACATCGCCCAGGTACTCCACCCACTTCTGCGCGCTTTCGGTGGGCGTGAGCGGGTTAAGGTGCACGGGATTGCTGTCGTACCAGCCCATGAACTTCTGATAGACCGCCTTGGCGTTATGCGCCACGGTGCCGTAGTACTGGCGGGTATACCAGACCTTGTTGAGCGCGTCGGGCAGCTTTATCATGTTGGATATTTCGTCGGAGGTATAGCCCTGATTGATATAGGTGAGCACCTGGTCGTTTATGTACTTGTACACGGCCGCGGTGTTCAGCATATACTCGTTGACCACGTCGTTGCCCCAGTGCGGCCAGTTATGCGACTGGAACACCACGTCGGCCTCCTTGCCGTAGCGGGATATGGCCTCGACTATGTAATTGGCCCAGGCCGCGCCATCGCGCACCTCCGCGCCGCGCAGCGTGTACAGGTTGTGCAGCGTGCCGGTGCAGTTTTCGGCCATCCATAGCGCCTTGTACTTGGGTATCCAGGTATTCATCTCGGCGGGCGCTTCGCTGCCGGGCGTTATCTGGAACTCCAGTTCCACGCCGTCTATTGTCAGCGTCTCGCCGGTCTTGGTGACTTCATAGGTGGGAGTCATGAACGACACAGTGCCGGTGGACTGACCCATGCCTATGCCCTGCGCCAGCTTGCCGGTCGCGCCGGGGGTGAGCAGCACGCCGTACTGATAGTTGGCGCGGCGGCCCATGCCTTTGCCCGCGTACACGTTTTCCTGAATCGAGTTCTTGGTAAAGCCCTCGGGCACGATTACGGGCACCTTGCCGCTAGCGAGCTGTTCTTCGAGCGAAAGGCTTTCGTCGGCCTTGTCCTCGGCGGAGATAACACCCGCTATGCCGCCGAAGTGATCGGCGTGCGAGTGCGATATGATAATTGCCTTAACGGGATAACTGCCCAGATTCTTTTCGATAAGCTGCATCGCGGCCTGAGCGCACTCCACGCTCATGGTGGTATCGAACACTATCCAGCCAGTGTCGCCCTTGACCACAGTCAGGTTAGCCATGTCGTAGCCGCGCACCTGATAAATGCCCTCACATACCTCGAACAGGCCGTACTGGTGGTTGTTCTTGGTATTTTCCCACAGGCTGGGGTTTACGCTGTCGGGCGCTTTTTCATAGTCGTGCAGGAATTCATATGCTGCCTGGCTCCATATCACCTGGCCGTCCTCATTGAGGATTTCCAGATTTTCGGGCGCGTCTATCAGGCCGCGCTGGGCGAACTCAGCCTCCTGAGTATCGCTGAAATCCAGTTCGTCATACACCGCCGCGTTGATCTGCGCGGTGTACTCTGTCGCGGGCTTTACGTCTTTTGTAAGGCCCAAATCGCCCTCTGCAAGCGCGGGCGCGGTCATGCAGGACAGCATAAGCGCCGCCGCCAGCATAGATGACAATGTGCGTTTCATTGTCGCTTCCCTCCTGTTTTAATATATGCTATTTTATTGAGCGCGTATAACGGGCGGCTGCCACGAATCCAGCGCGTCCATATCCGGCGTATATATGCGCATGAATATGTGGAATTCGCCGTCGGATACCGGCAGCCAGTTGGGGGTATCGGGCTGATCCTTGGATATAACTATGTCCAGCGAACCGTCCTCATTGTATATAACGTCCGAGCGGTCGTTTATGCAGTAGCGGTCTATGGGGTTGTCTATCAGGAAATCGTCGCTGCCGTAGGCCGTGACCGACCAGAACCCGCCCTCAAGCGTGGGCGGCACGCTGGCAAAGTGCATAACGTAAGCGTTCGCGCCGGTCAGCTTTGCGCCGGTTTCGTCGGTATCGGTCTTGGGATAAATCGCGACTTCCACCGGATTTGCGCCCAGTCCGGCGAGCGCCACCATTGCGCGGTAGGTATATTCCGTGCCGAAATTTCCAATGGGCGCGCCAAAGTAAATCCACTGCCCCAGCTTTTTGGTGTAATTCGCGCTTTCAGCTACCAGCTGCGGGCGCAGTCCGGAGAGCATGGTCTTCCAGCTTTCGGCGGCGCCTTCGCCCAGCACGGCGGCTTCAAACTTCATGCCCGGCCCCACGTTTATCTCCGCAAAGCGCTCAAGCATAGCGGCGTCGGCTTCGGCGGGCGGGTTGTCCAGCATAAGCTCGTTAGCCCTGTTGAAAAAATCCACAGGGCTCATGGAAAGCACCTTGTTCGCGGGTACAAATTCGTTTTCCTGAGAATAGCTGCCCTCGGGCGCAGTATATTCGCCGCCCGATACGTATGCGCTCAGCGGCATAAGCTGCATTTCCTGCTGTATCGCGTACACGTTCGGCAGATCCTCCTCGCCCGAGAGTACTATGCGCGCGATGGACCATGCAGTGGCCGTGGGTATATCCACGCGGGTCACGCCCTCTGGAAGCTCGCCCTGCCATGCAGGCAGAGTTATCGCATATGCGCCGGGCTGGTCGAGCACGGCCGGGGTATTCGTCCATGCGTCGAGCAGCTGCACCTTAAAAAAGCGGTCGGTCTCCGGCACTACGTATATCATGGGTTCTTCGCTCAGGTCGAGCCACGCCTGGGTATAGACCGTGTCCACATTGGGCGTAACCACGCCTTTAAACCCGGCTTTTACCAGATTCTTGGAATGGTTTAACTGATTGACAGGCGCGTGAGCGTTTTCCGCTTTTACGGTATTCGTAGCCACAATCTTGGTCGCGTCGGTCATAACCAGCGGGAATGCATAAATGTATGCGTCCTCGATAACGTCCCAAACGCCCTTAGCGTCGTTCTCGCCCTCGGCGCAGGCCGGCACTAAAGCCAGAACCATGCACAGCGACATAAGCAGCGCCAGCACTTTTTTCATGGATTTCCGTCCACCTTTCATGTTTTCGATAGCACGCGCACATGCTGTTACTATTTTATTATAAATGCGGTCGAAACGCCTGTCAATGTGCGCGGCATAAACTGACGCGCGCGCGGCATGAATTGATGGTTTTCAATGTATCGACTCGTCGTTTTTGTATGTCAGCGGCTATGCCTTTGAACATTGCTTTCTTTATATATATGCGTTGCTTATGGAGAATGATCTCATGCTGCCCGTGTGCAAAAAATCGGAGCAGCCTAACGACGGCCGCTCCGATTTTTGGGGGTCAAGTTTATTTTATTACGATAACGTTTACGCTGCACGGCGCCAATTCGCATTTGAAAGCGCCCTCGAAGCTATGCATACGCTCCTTAGGATGTACGTTTTGCGGTGCTTCAATCGTATTTTCGCACTGCGCGTCGCCGCTCAGTTCGATACAACGCGCCTCGCCGTGCGAAACGGGCGTTGATATAGCCGCGCTTATGACCGTTTCATACGGATTTACTGCCTTTAGTATTATTGCGCCGTCTGAAGCGCGGCGCGACGCGGTGACATACGCGCGCTTATCCGCTCCGTCTATTTTGCACTGCATAAGCGTATCGCCGCGATTGCAGGCAAACATCTGCTGCACATAATAGCTGGGCGTAAGTATCACGCTGTTTTGCGTAAACCATATCATATCCGGCTGCCACTGGTTTGCGCCGACGCGCGCAAGCAGCGGCGCATAGCACGACATCTGTACCGCCGGCGACGCGTTTTCAATGCCGGTCAGAAACGCCGCCTCAGCCACCGCCGCGCCCAAAGTATTGCGGCGCAGGCTCGTCTGATGATGCGAATGGGCCGCGTACTCGCCCGCAAATACGGCGGGCAGATTTGCGTCGTAATCGCTGTAGCGGTCGGCGTTTTCCAGGAACCATTCTATCGGCTTATAATAGTGCTCGTCCGAATAATCCGGCTTGTATTCCGTGCGCTTCATCCACGCGCGCGCCTTATCTATCTCCCAGCCGTCATCGCGCCAGCCGGCGCAGCCGACAAGCTCAATTTCCGGATGAGCCGCCTTGACCGCCTTGTGTATAAGCTCGTACCGCTCGAAATATACCTGATCCCACTGCTCGTTACCTACGCCTATTATCTTAAGGCCGAACGGCTTTTCATGCCCCATCGCAGCGCGCACGCCGCCCCAGCGCGTGTCGGCGCCGCCGTTGCAGAATTCTATAAAATCCAAATAATCGGATATTATATCGTCCATATCATTTAGCGGCACCGCCAGCGCTTCATGCCACTGACAGGTAAGTCCGCAATTGAGCACCGGCAGCGCCATGCAGCCAATGTCCTCGCAAAACTGCATGTATTCAAAGTACCCCATGCCATAGCTTTGATAGTAATCCGCGCTGCTGCGGCCATCGATTTGGTATTCATCCAGTTGCCAGCGGTTCCAGTTGACGCGGCGTTCCTCCAGCGGGCCTATGCTGTCCTTCCACCGGTACATGTTTTTAAAGCTGCGCCCCTCCACTATGCAGCCGCCCGGGAAGCGCATGAATGCAGGCTTCAGCTGTGCCAGCGCCGTAGCGATATCCGCGCGCGCGCCGTTTGCGCGTCCCATAAACGTATGCTTGGGGAACAGCGATACAAAGTCCAGCTCGGTTTCGCCCGATACGACGATATCCAGATACGCGCG
>CAOKFD010000119.1:0-5445 GCA_948467645.1 uncultured Eubacteriales bacterium
CTGACGAAAAATCCACTTGGGTCTGCGGATTGTCCCGCTTGAGACACACTCTAAAATTCAGCCATTACCGCGACGGGGTCATCAGCACCACGCCCGCAGGCGCGCTCTTCACGTCCAGCACGCTGCCCGCGCGCGCATATGCGCCGCCCATCGCCTCAAGGAACGCCTCCGGCCCGGCTATGTCCAGCTTTAGCCGGGGGACATTAAAATGCATCGGTACGACTGTGCGCGCCGCTATCGCTGCCGCAGCCTTTGCCGCGCCCGCGCCGTCCAGCGTATACGTGCCGCCCACCGGCAGCATCAGTATGTCTACGCGGCCGATCTGCTTTAACAGTTCCGCGTCCGGCTGATGCCCGATGTCGCCCATGTGGCACAGCCGCACGCCCTCGGCCTCGCATACGGTAATCAGATTCTCGCCGCGCCGCGCGCCGCGTTCCTCGTCGTGATAGCAGTGAATCAGCGTGAAGCGCACGCCCTGCTCCTCATACTCGCCCGCCGAGGCCAGCAGCCGGCCCGCGCCGTCCAGCGCCTTGACGCAGTTGTGGTCGAAGTGGCCGTGGCTGAGTGTGGTCACAGTCGCGCTGACCGAGGGGCGCTCCAGCCCGATCGAACCGTCGTAGGGGTCAGTTACCCATGCAAAGCCGTTGTCCAGTTCCAAACGAAAACAGGCGTGGCCTATGTATTCAAGCTTCATATGTAATCCCTCCAATTGCGATTATACAGGCGCAGGCGCGCAGTCCGCCGCCCGCGCGCTCCGTGCGCAGGGCAAGCGCGGCGGCCCGGCGCATATCGATCTGATATTGAGTGCGTTCGGCGGCACTCGAGGGGCCTTCGATCAGCCTTAGCCCGCGCGCGACAAGCGGCATGTCGCCCGCGTCGATGCCGGGCGCAAGGCGGCTTAGCTCGCGCAGAAGCGCCGCATGTTCATATGTAAGATGTGCGGGCAGTGTGTAAGCGCGCAGTATCGGTTCAGGCACAAGCCAAGGCTTGCCAAGGCAAAGCGCGTCGAGCGCCTTAACCAGCTCGGGTAAGAGCTTAATCAGCGCCATATCGCCGCGCATCTCGCACGCAAGACCCAGCGCGCTGAGTCCGTCCATACACTGTTGGCTTATGCCGCCGCGCGCATAGGCGGTAAACACGGTCGTGTCATCCGCGCCGCGCGGGCGTGCGGCTCTGGGCGCAAGTCCCAGTCTCGCCAGCTCGTCCCTCAGCATACGCGATACGTTATCATGAGCCGGTTGTCGCTCATCAGTTGACCGGCGCTCAAAAGCCGGTACGCTATCCTCAGCACGCCGCGCGACTCTACGCGCTCAAGACTGAGCGAGGTGCATTCCACGCTCATATCGAACGCGCCCTCGGGCAGTATGTACGCGGCCGCGATAGTCTGGCCGGGCACGAATTCCATGCGGCTTTCGGGTACGCCGCTGCGCTCCATTATCGCCATGCCCTCGCGGCATGTGATTTTGACATGCGCGTCCGGCTCGTCGTATTGCATCTCAAACCCGTCGGGCATGTCGGTAAAGCGCGCGTCGTATTCATTGCGTATCAGGTCGGGATGACCGTCGCCGCTGTCCACGCGCCCGATTACGGCTGCGCGTGCGGAATGTATTTCTGGTGTCAAGTGAGCACCTCCTCAATGTAATTCAATTATAGCGCCTGACGGGGCGATGTGTAAAGTACCGCGCGCAACTCAAATGTATAAATCGGCGATACATGGCAACGCTTATCATATAAAGCGGCATGGGGGGCGGCATATGAAGGCTTTAAGGGCGGTAAGCGCGCTGATGATAGCGTTAGGCATTGCGTTTATTGGTATAGGTATGGCGAGCGCGGGGGACGGCGGCACCCAAAACAAACTCGACCGCGCGATAAGCGGAGGCGGCATAGTGCGCCTGCACATAATCGCCGACGACGATTCGGACGCGGCGCAGGCGGTCAAACTGCGCGTGCGCGACGCGATAATCGCCGCATACGGCGCGCGGCTGAGGGCGCTTGACGATAAGGACGAGGCGCTGGAATTTTTGAGCGGCGAACTGGAGAAGATAGAACTGCTGTCAAACGCGGTGCTGCGCATAAACGGCATGGACTACTCCGCACGCGCCGAGCTTGGCGAGTACGACTTCCCGGACAGGGAGTACGACGGCGCGGTGGTGCCCGCGGGGCGATATGCGGCACTGAAGATAAAGCTGGGTAAGGCAGAGGGCAAAAACTGGTGGTGCGTGATATACCCGGCGATGTGCGTGCCGCTGCCCGACGCGGCGGCGACTGCGCGCGCCGACGCGCCGGAAGTCGAGTTTTACAGCGCGATATGGGACTGGATGAGCCGGGCGTTTGGCTGAGCCTAAACAGAGCATATAAAATAACGGGAGGAATAATATGAAGCAAAGGCGGCTGGCGGCGCTGCTGCTGTGCGCGGCGCTGATTATGTGCATGGTGTCGGTATGCTACGCGGCGGTGACGGTGGGGCCGGGCGATACCGGCGAGAATGTGAAGAAGATTCAGCGGCGGCTGATTCAATACGACTACATGAGCGGCACAGCCGACGGCATTTACGGCGAACAGACCCGTCAGGCGGTAATCAAGTTCCAGAAAAAGTACGGCCTGACCGCCGACGGCATAGTCGGCCCCGCGACCGCCGCCAAGCTGGGAGTGAGCCTGTCCGGGTCGGTGACTGCCTCGTCTACGTCGTCGTCGAGCGGGTATTCGTCCAGCGACGTTACCCTGCTGGCCAAGCTGATATACGCCGAGGCGCGCGGCGAACCTTACAAGGGGCAGGTTGCGGTCGCGGCGGTGGTGCTCAACCGCGTGCGCTCGTCGCAATTCCCAAACACAA
Source organism: uncultured Eubacteriales bacterium (assembly GCA_948467645.1). Lineage (GTDB taxonomy): Bacteria > Bacillota > Clostridia > Christensenellales > Aristaeellaceae > Fimadaptatus. The sequence goes on from CAOKFD010000119.1 coordinate 2,834, forward strand.
TCGCGGGAGTGATATATCAGCGCAACGCCTTTAGCTGTGTCAACGACGGCCAGATCAACCTCACGCCCAACGCCGAAAGCAAGCGCGCGGCGCAGGACGCGCTGGGCGGCTGGGACCCGTCGGGCGGGAGCCTCTACTATTATAATCCCAGCACCGCGTCCGATTCGTGGATATTCAGCCGCACGACCGTGACCGTGATCGGCAACCACCGATTCGCGGTTTAGGCAGGGGGCGTGCGTGTGAAGATAAGAGCATGGCAATGGATAGCGGGCGGCGTGCTGGCCGCGGCACTGGTGGGTGTGGGCACATTTGCAGGCGTACAGGCGCAGGCGCTTGAGACTTACCGGGGCGAGCTGGATGTGTACAGGAGCGAATTGGACGCGGTATACAAGCGCGCATGGTGGGAGGGCGTGGAGCGCCTGAGCAACCTCGAAATCGAGCTGGAGAAGCTGATAATCAGCGACAGCCCCGAGGCCGCGTCATTGCGCCTGGGCAATATCGCGCGTCAGGCGGACGGCGCGGCGCAGAATCTGTCCGCATTGCCCGCCGCGCACGACGGGCTTAACGCGGCGCTCAAGTTCGTCAACCAAATCGCCGACTACGGCGCGGCACTCAGCGAGGGCATAACCCAAGGCCGCCCCATATCCGACGACGACATATCGCAATTGCAGACGATACAGGAACGCCTGAGCGAAATGAACGACATAATGTACGACATGGACGCGCTGGACAACTGGGCCGAGCGCGGCACGGGCGACGTCGACATGAGCGCCATCGCGCGCGAGAACCTGAGCTATCCCACGCTGATATACGACGGGCCGTTCTCGGACGGCGAGCGCGGCGGGTTCAAGGCGCTGGGCACGGGCGACGTGGACGAGCAGCGCGCACTCGAAATCGCGCGCGAATACGCGGGCGGCGAGGCGCGTCTGACCGGCACATCGCAATTGCCCGTGCCGGGGTACGACATAACATGCGCGACCGAGATAGGCGAACTGGAGCTGTTTATAACAAAGACCGGCGGGCGCGTGATATACATGCTGCCGTCGTACGGTGTGGTTGTGGGAGAGGTTAGCGGCGCACAGCAGGACGAGCAGGCCGCAATAAGCATCGCGGCGCAATACCTTGCGGAGCGCGGCTTCGACGGCATGGCCGCCAACTATACCCAGCTTAACGAAGGCGTGGTCGTGGTCAACTTCACCGCCACGCAGGACGGCGTGACGCTGTATCCCGACCTTATCAAGGTACAGGTGTCGGGCGGGCGCGTGGTGGGGCTGGAGGCGGGCAACTACTGGCGCAGCCATGTGCCGCGCACGCTGCCTGAACCGACGCTTACGTATCAGCAGGCGCTGGATTCGGTTAATAGCCGCCTGACGATAATCAGCGCGCGCATGGCGTTGATACCCACCGAGCGCACCGACGGGCCGCTCAAGGGCGAACAGCTCTGTTACGAGTTCACCTGTTCGCTGGGGCAGAGCCGGTATCTGGTGTACATCGACGCGAATACGGGCGTGGAAGCGTCGATACTGAAGCTGTTCACAAACGGCGCGGTATAGCCATAAAAGAAAAGACCGCGCGAACGCGTTGAGCGTGTCCGCACGGCTGGCGATGTGCAGGGTGATATGCTGGCAATGTGCTGTGTAAAGAAACAGAAATGCAGCTCGGATGTGTATACACGCTGCAACTATCTATTGCTAATATTAATTATACGCAAACTACTCGAAAAATCAATTGACCATATGAACGTGGCTAAAACCAAATGATTGGCACGATATTACAAGTGAAACTTGTCGAAAAATGATAGCCTGTTAAGAAAGATCACAACCTTGTCGAAAATCTGCGCAGGGGGCAAAGAAACCGGGCGGACGCGGGATTCGCGTCCGCCCGGAATGGCGTGTGCCGTGAGTAAGCGCATTATTATGCTATCACGGTTATGTACTGGGAGGAGGCCCAGCCTTCGAGAACGGTACCGTTGGCGGCGGTGAATTGTACGCGGCACCAGCCGTTTACGGTCTCCAGCACCTTCAGGCTGGAACCATTGGGCATGCGGGTTATGATGGGAGCGTTGAGGGAAGCGCTTGCACGCAGCCTCAGCGCGCTGCCGTTGGTGGAAACGCGGGCGTTGGCCGGCTCAGTCGGCTCAACGGTGCTGATTTCCTTGAGGTACTGCGAGGATACATAGCCCTCGATCACATTGCCGTTGACGGTGGCGCGGATGTAGCTCCAATCGCCCTCGACAAGCAGCACAGCCACCTTGGAGCCGTCGTTCAGGCGGGCGATGATGCTGTTGCCGATGCCCGCGCCGCTGCGCACGTTCAGGCGCTTGCCGCCCGCAGAGACCTGCATCTCAACGTCTGGTGCAACCGTCGGCGCGGAAGTAGGCGCGTCGGTGGGAGCGTCGGTCGGAGCCGGGGTTTCGGTGGGAGCGGGGGTTGCGGTCGGGGTTGCGGTCGGGGCGGGGGTTACGGGGTTGACGGGCGGGTAGTAGGGTTTGTCAGTGGGAACCGGCGGTTCAGTGGGCTTGTCGGTAGGAACCGGCGGTTCAGTGGGCTTGTCGGTAGGAACCGGCGGTTCAGTGGGCTTGTCAGTGGGAACCGGCGGTTCAGTGGGCTTGT
>CAOKFD010000120.1:0-5276 GCA_948467645.1 uncultured Eubacteriales bacterium
TCGCCACCCCTCGGCGGCTCAGATGCAGACTCGGCGGTGAGGTTCACGCCCGCCGAAAGTAGGGCGGGCGCGAAAAGTGGCTATTCTGACGCGATACTGGTTGTATTCGATGCCTTACTTGCCCGCGCGCACCATAAATTGGAGCGCGCGCGGGGTGTTGTTATTCTGCTTTCGCACTATCTGTATTCGATACTTTACTTCGCCGCGCCCGCCATAAATTGGAGCAGACGCTGATTGTGCTTTACTGTTTGCCGGCTTCTGCATTCGATTCGTACATGCTCGGAAACAGGATTTGTCTGAAATTGTTACAGTTGTTTCTGCTATTTATGCCGAATTGTCCACCTGACCAGCTACATTATTCGCTCGGCTTATTTCGTATAATGAAAGAATCAGCGATTGCTCTGTGCGTCTATCCATTGCTATCGCTGATTCTTTGCCCATCATTACAATTTACAGATCAAGCCCGATATTCGCGGCAACCTCCGCCCACGCGCACGCATATCTAAGCCCCAGCATCCTCTGCGCCTTTGCCGAAAAGTGCAGCTTATCTCCCCTATCCTCCAGCCCACGCGCACTCACGCACGCATACTGCGGCGCTTTGGCCGACGCCATATGCAACTGCCTGTTTACTTCATCATGGTATTTACTCGTCGGAAATTCGTCCAGGTATTCGCCCAGCTCGCCCGCTATCACTGGCAGTGGACTTACGACCAGTTCCGGCTTACCCATTTCATTCGCGATCTGCCTCAGGCGGCGTTCAAACTCATCGCGCATATGTTCAAACCTTTGCATATATGTATAGGCCAGATGCGCGTGTTCGCTGTCGTGTTCGCCCTGGTGCCAGAGTATGCCGACTATGCGCGCGCCGCTTTTTATTGCGGCTTCCGACTTTGCAACTGCCTTTTCAAACAACTCCCGTCCCGGCTGCCATTCATCCAGCGCCGAGCCGCCCATCGAGCACGGTATCAATCCCACGTCCGCGCCCGTCAGCGCATTTATGTATGCTCCGAACGCCGTGCCCATGCCCGCGCCGGCGATTGACTTATCCTGCACCACTGGTTCCTTTGCGACCTCCCAGCCTTCGTCGCGCAGTGCGAATACGTGCGGATTATTTATTTCAGGCAGATCGCTCAGCGCCCCGCGCCCAGACATATTGGATTGCCCCATCATTAAAAATGCGTTTATCATTCAGTCCTGCCCTCCCTATACTGTTTAGGCGTAAGCCCGGTATGCTCCTTAAATGCGCGATAGAACGTGCGCTCACTGGTATAGCCGCAGCGCGTCATAATTTCTTCCAGCCCAATTGCCGCGTCGTCCAGCAATCCCTGCGCGCGGTTTACGCGCAGCGCGTTCATATATGCGTGCAGGTTACAGCCCATGTGTCTTGAAAACAACTTGGATATATAGTACTTATTCATATACAGCGCGTGCGCCATGCCATCCAGCGATATATCGCCGCTCAGGTTTTCATCTATATACGCCAGCACCTTATGCAGCGCGTCCGGGTCGTCCGACGCCCTGCGCGGCGCGGTATCCATGCTTTCGATCAGCCGACCGGCCGCGATTGTCGCGTATGCGCGCTTCAGCGGCGGCGACATATCGCCGTCGTCGGTCAGCCTTTCCATCGCCATTTTTACATCCGCATGAACCCTCTCCGCGCTCAGGAAAGGGCTGAGGCAGTCAACCCGGCTGAACTCCTCGCCCACGCGCCCCAGCTGTGCCGGGTCGAATATGCCCATGTAGTACAGGCTTCCGCACGGCAGTGCCGCATAGCTATGCACTCTGTTGGGCCAGCACAGCGCCGCCTCGCCCGGCATAAGCGTATGCGTCTGCCCCTCCACCGTCATTTCGCCCGAACCGCTGATTACGTATATCAGTTCGATCTGGCTATGCAGATGCGGTATAAACGCCAGCGACCTTGTGCGCACCGTCTTTAGCGCCGCATCGTGCCGCTGAACGAAAAAATCCACGCTCATTGATGCTCCGTCTCCCGTTTTCAGGCTTCTGCACAATGATAGCACATTTTGCCTTACATTTAAAGTCATGTGCCCTAGAGTGTGTCTCAAAAAGGAAAATTCGCAAGTTCGAGTGGATTTTGCGCCAGTTCAAGGAAGAAACCCGAAGGCTTAGCAGCGCTAAGTCGAGGGTTGATGACGCAGAAATGGCGCAGCGACGCCCGAAATTGCGGATTAGGGAATTTTTGAGACACGCTCTAGCAAAAGGCCAAGTTTTGGCACAAAATTTCGGCGTTATGGCGTGACCTTTTGCCGCGTGTGTGCTATTATATTGTTAAGGATATATGCGCGTTATGCGCTTTCATTTAAGGAGGACTTACCTATGCATACACTTGCGATAATCGGCTTTGGCGGCATGGGCGGCTGGCACGCTCAGAACATAATGGAGCGCGTGCCTGAGCTAAAACTAAAAGGCGCGTTCGACATACGCCCCGAGGCTCTGGACAAGGCGCGCGAGATGGGATTGTACGCTTACGAGTCGCTGGACGAGGTTCTTAACGATCCCGAGGTTGATATTGTGACTATCGCCACGCCCAACAACTTTCATAAGCCGCTTGCTATAAAAGCCTTGCGCGCGGGCAAGAACGTCATATCCGAAAAGCCGGTCACGCTCAACGCCGCCGAACTTGAGGAAATCATCGCCGTGCGCGACGAAACCGGCAAGCTGTTCTCGGTGCATCAGAACCGCCGCTGGGACAAGGACTATGCCATCATAAAGAAGATACTTGCGGATGGCACTATCGGCACGCCCTACTTTATCGAGAGCCGCGTGCAGGGTTCACGCCGCGCGATGCACGGCTGGCGCAGCTACAAGGTCAACGGCGGCGGTATGCTGCTGGACTGGGGCGTGCATCTGCTCGATCAGCTTATGAACATGATCGATTCGCCGGTCATATCGGTGGATGCGCACTTGCTCAGCCTGTTCACGCCCGGAGTTGATGACAACATCAAGATCATGATACGCTTTGGCAACGGCTTGTCGGCGCTTATCGAGATGGCCACCAACTGCCTTATCAACCATCCGCGCTGGCACGTATGCGCGACCGACGGCACCTGCGTTATCGACGACTGGAGCTGCAAGGGGCGCATTGTAAAGCTGAACACCGACGAGCAGATGGAGTGGGCGGACGACATCGTATACACCGAGGCCGGCCCTACGCGCACGATGGCGCCGCGGCCCAAGCAGACCATGCAGGAGCTGCCTTTGCCTGAGGTAGTAAGCGACTGGGCGTGCTACTACCGCAACATAATGGACACTCTCGACGGCAAGGCGGAGCTGATTGTAAAACCCGAACAGGCTCTGCGCGTAATGAAGGTCATCGACCTTATGTTCAAGTCCGAGGAAGTTAAGCACGGCCTTGAGTGCAGCATTTGATTTTATTACATGAGGAGGCAGAATCTCATGGTCAACATAGCGATGATAGGTGTAGGCGCGATAAGCGGCATATATCTGAAGAATCTGACCGAGACATTCAGCGAGGTAAAGCTGATCGGCGTATGCGATCTTATTCGCGAGCGTGCCGAGAATGCTAAGGAAAAGTACAATGTGCCGCGCATATACGACACGATGTATGATGCGTTTAACGACCCGGAAGTGGACATCATACTGAACCTCACCCGTCCCTACGAGCATTTTGAGGTAACGCGCGCGGCCCTGCTTGCGGGCAAGCATGTTTATTCCGAGAAGCCTTTGGGGGCGGACTTTGAGGAAGGCAAAGAGCTGGTACGCATTGCCGAGGAGAAGGGCTTAATGCTGGGCGGCGCGCCGGACACGTTTATGGGGGCAGGCATACAGACCTGCCGCAAGCTGATTGACGACGGGTTTATCGGCGACGTTATCGGTTCGGCGTGTTTTATGATATGCCACGGTCACGAGACATGGCACCCCGACCCGGAGTTTTACTACAAGCGCGGCGGCGGGCCTATGCTGGACATGGGGCCGTACTACATCACGGCTTTAGTCAATCTGATTGGCGGCGTCAAGGGCGTAAACGGCATCACGCGCAAATCGTTTGAGCATCGCATGATAACGAGCCAGCCGTTTGCAGGCCAGATGATCGACGTGGACGTGCCCACGCATGTAATGGGCACTCTCCACTTCGACAACGGTGCGGTAGGCACGATTTTAACGACGTTTGACGTATACTATCCGGGTCAGGCGCGCTTTGAGATTTACGGCACGAAGGGCACGCTCTTTGTCCCGGATCCGAACACCTTCGGCGGCCCGGTAAAGCTGCTCCGTCCCGAAACGGGCGAGGTAGTAGAAATGCCGCTCATCTTCGACTACAAGGAAAACAGCCGCGCCCTGGGTCTTGCAGACATGGCCAAGTCCCTAGAAACCGGCCGCCCCTTCCGCGCAAGCTACCATCAGACGCGCCACGTTCTGGAAATCATGACGGCCTTCGAAAAGTCCTCCAACAACGGCGGCGCCTACTACGAACTGGAAACCCACTACGACCGCTTCCAGCCCATGGTCAACTGCCCGAGGCACGGAGTTTTGGATTGACGGAGGGGAACGGGGGTTACGTGTTCTTTCTTTTCAGGAGAAAAGAAAGAACCAAAGAAAAGCCGATTGGCTGTTCTCCCGCATGAGTTACTTAGTTCAGTCGTTTTAGGAGAATTATATATAGGAAGCATCGATTGCTTTCTTTCGCCGCTGGCTCGGTTTAAGAGTCAGCGGCGTTTTCTTTTACTCAAGTATGTGGCTCACGCAAGCTATAATCTGAGCTGTTTCGGGATTCCGCGAATGATCGTTTCCAGTTTAGGCAGTTTACGCCCGCGCCATGTTCGCCGCCCCTCGGCGGCTCAGATGAAATCTCGGCGGTGAGGTTCACGCCCGCCGAAAGTAGGGCGGGCGCGAAAACAGGCCGTTCCGACGCGAAACCGGATGTATGAGCGGCCATCCATGCCGCGCCCACCATAAATTAAAGTGGGCGCGGAAGATACAATCAGTCCTCGCGGTTCTGTATCAGAATCTTCCACGCTCAGAAAGCAACATAACGATAGTTGCGGCAAAGTTTCGCCGCATACCCAAACTCCGCAAGGTCAACCCTGTTAGACAGGGGTTGGCAACAACCCCTTAGCTGTCATAAAGCCAGCCAGCACGCCGTGTCAAGGATGCCGAAGGCACGGCGAAGCCGCTTGTCCTTGACTCGGCGCGCTGGCTAGGCTACTTTGCTGCTGTACATCAAAGCCACGCCATAGCCCCCTAGAGTGTGTCTCAAGCGGGACAATCCGCAAGTTCGAGTGGATTTTTCGTCA
>CAOKFD010000121.1:0-5145 GCA_948467645.1 uncultured Eubacteriales bacterium
CTGATACCGGCGGCGATTGCGATTCTTGTGCGAATTCGCGCTGGCATTGGTGCGCGTCATTGCACCCATCCTTATTCCCCCTCAAACGGTGTATGCGATTTATGCGGCCTAAAAAATTGGGGGCGGGTATTACCCACCCCCGTCCGGCAGCGCCGGAATGTGAAATTCAATTATTCAGCAGCCATGACCGCTTCGATTTCGGTCTTCAGCTCGCCCCACTTGGTGTTGTACCACTCGTAAGCGGTCTCCAGACCGGCGTCCTTAACGTCATTGACGAACTGATCGCGCAGGGTCTGGAACTCTTCCGCGGAGGAAGCGGTCACAAAGGACTGTATGTTGCGGATCATCATTTCCTGTATACGGGAAGTAATGGTGGAAATGTCGTCCGGTACGGTGCCCTGAAGCGCGCCGATGGTGGTGTGCAGGGATACCTTCTGGGAGTAGCCCTTGCCCTCCTGCTCGTACTTATAGCGCAGCTCGCCGGGGTAGCTTACGCCGTAGTGCTCGCAGAAAGCCTTCTGCATGGGGCTCAGACCCTGGGACAGGTTGTAGATGCTCAGGTCGTAGTAGTAGCCGTCCTCGGCAACGCCGAACGCGGAGGAGCCGATGAAGTTGTTGTAGGAGCCGATACCGGTCTTGGACCAATCGTCGCCGCCCGCAGCCTTCAGAGCAACGGTGCTGTCCAGCAGCGCGGGAACGCCCTGATCGTCGTAATCCCAGTACACGCCCTGAACGCCGGAGTAAGAGGTGCGGTTGCCCTCGTCGGAATCCAGATAGTCGATGAAGGACACGGCCGTGGGGATCTTATCCTCGGCGCAGGAGGAGGATACGTACAGGTTCTTGTTGTCCCAGCCGATTATGGCGTTCTGGCCATACCAGCCGCTCATGCCCTCGGCCGGAATAGCGATTATGCCGGCGGTGGAGTTGGGATCGGCCTCGCGGTTGGTGGTTTCGGTCTCGCCCACGTACCAGGAACAAACGCCGCCGACGTAGCGGTTATTGGCGTACTTCTCGGCGCGGTCGTCGTTGGTCATGGAGAAGGAGTCGGGATCCAGCAGGCCGCGGTTGTACAAGTCGTTATAGAACTTCATCGCGGTCCAGAAGAAGGACTTGTCGTCGTCGGCCAGCAGCTGGTTGCTCATCTCGTTGGTGCGGATATCCCAGGCGAAGTTGTAATCGCCCACAGTGGTGTAGCCCATGTTAGCCACGGTGCCCATCAGCCAGCCCCACAGGCCGGAGTCGTTCCAAATGCCCATGGCGTAGGTCTGGTCGCCGTTTTCATTGGTCGGGTAAAGCTCGACCATCTGCTGCAGAACGTTTGCGTAGTCTTCGTAGGTCTTCATTTCCGGGCAGCCCAGCTTCTCGTACAGATCCCAGCGTACCAGATAGCCGTTCCACGCGGACTGAGCGCCGGTGGAATCTTCATAACCGGTGTTGGGGGTATGGAAGTACAGCTTGCCGTCGCCGTTGGACAGGAACTTGCGCAGCAGGTCGTTGCGCAGCTGATACTTGAGTATGTTCTGGCCATACTCTTCCAGATAGTCGTCCATAGCGACCGCCGCATTCGCGGTAAGTACCGCGGCGGGCTTGTTGCTCATCATCACGTCGCACTGATCGCCGGAAGCCAGCGCCAGGGCAAAGGTATCGTCATCGTACTTGGTCCAGCTGATGTTTACGTTAAGCACTTCGTTCACGTGCTTAATAAAATCGTCCGGCCACCAATCCTTATCGCTGTTCTGGCTCAGGTTGGTCGCACCGATCGACAGATCCACGGGTGCCGCATCGGCAGAAGCGATAACGCTCATACCGGAGCACATCGTCAGAAGCATCGCCAGCGTGGCGAACAGAGAGACTATCCGCTTTTTCATGACACTACCTCCATAATTTAGGCTTTACGCCTTTTCGCCCGTATTATAATATATTCTTTCATCGTTGTCAATAATGTTCTGGCGTGATTTATAACCTTTTTGACGTTTTATTTTCACTTTAGTACCATTTTATGTATTATTTTCCGTTTTTATATGGTTTTAAAGCAGCATTCGTGGTACAAGGTTAAGTAAGCCGTTGTTTTACAGGTCTATCGTTAAAACGTCTTGACTAACATTTCGATGTGATATAGAATGATTCCGACTGCATTGAAAGGCGGTGTATCATGAATTATTCATTTGATGGCAAGTCATTTATACTTAATAATAAGCGAATCTGGCTATACTGCGGCGAAATACACTACTATCGCTTCCCGCGCGAGGAGTGGCGGCGGGCGCTGGAGACCGCGCGCGCGGCGGGACTTAACACCATAAGCACCTATGTCGCGTGGAATATACACGAGCCTCAACCCGGCGTATGGGACTTTGAAGGCGACAAGGATTTAGCGGCGTTTTTGGATCTGGCGAGCGAGCTGGGACTTTACGTAATGCTGCGCCCCGGCCCGTATATATGCGGCGAGTGGACGGGCGGCGGCATACCCGCATGGCTGCTGACCGACGAGCGGCTGGAGCAGCGCACGGACGAAAGCGTGTTCATGGAGCACACGGCGCGCTGGCTGCGCAAGATAATGAAAATTGCCGCGCCGCGCCAGGTCACGCGCGGCGGCTGCATAGTGTCGATACAGAACGACAACGAGTACCACGGCGGCTGGGACGCGCGCACGACGGCGTATATCGAAAAGGTGACTAACATACTGCGCGACTCGGGCTGCGAGGTCGCCGTGACCGCGTGCAACTGCCATGCGCCGAGCGGCAAAATGGCCATAAACTACGACGCGGACATGTACGACCCGGATCTGTACAAGCGCCTTGACATGATCGTCACGTACAACACCTGCTCCAATTATCAGGTGATAGACGAGCTGCGCGCGTACCAGCCGGGCAAGCCCTCCATACTGAGCGAGCTGTGGACCGGGCCGATGGTATTCTGGCAAAAGCCCGTGGCTGGCAACATGTCCGACACGGACGTGGCGCGCTGGATAGTCGAATCCACGCTGCACCACGCGATGGTCACTATGTACATGTTCATAGGCGGCACCAACTTCGCATTCAACGGCGCGTCCAACATCGCCACGTCGTACTCCAGCGCATATCCGGTGGGCGACGCGCTGCGGCCGCGCGAAAAGTACTATGCCTTAAAGCCCTTCGGCGCGTTCCTGTCGTGCTTTGGCGGCGACATAGCGGGCGACGACGGCGAGGTTATCGTATATAACGAGACGCGCGCCACGCGCTTTAAGACCGGGCGCGGCAATTTCATAGTCATCGCGGGCGACAACGACTCCGCCGAGATCGAATATGCCGGTAAGGCACGGCGCATAAATTTCACCGCAGTACAGGGCGGCGCGCTGGCCGAGGGACTGCACGTGGGCGATGCGACGCTCGACTGGTCGAGCCTGTTCATAATGGGCGAATTTGACGGCGCACTGCTGATGTACGGCAACGCGGGCGACGACTGGTCAGTATCGGTTGACGGGCGTGAATATTCGGGTATAGTCCGTACCGCTCCGCAGCTTGCAAACGCAAATGGTCTGAACATAATCGTGATGGACGAGCCCACGGCGCGGCATACCTGGCTGCTGCACGACAAGGTAATTTTCGGCGGCGACTTTGCGTGCGACGGCAAGGACGGCGAGGTATTTGAGCCGGGCAAGGCAAAGCGCGCATATGAATATAGAGACGGCAGGCTCACCGAGCGCGCAATCCCCCGCCCCGCCCTGCTGAAAGACCTGCCCGCGCTCACGACGTGGGAGCGGCACGACCCGCTGGCAGACGCATGCTTTAAGCCCATAGACAAGCCCATGTTCCACGAGCAGCTGGGCGCGCTGCACGGATACGTGCTGTACCGCGCGCACGTGCATTCCGACAAGGCGCGCACGGGCGCGCTGACAGTGCCCTGCGCCGCGACGCGCGTGGCGGCGTATGTCAACGGCGCGTTCGCGGGCGAGATAGGCGAGCGCCGCACCGAAAACGAGCGCTTCGACTACGCCAACCCCGCCGACCGGCTGCGCGAGCGCATAAGCATAGAGCTGCGCGCCGGCGATAACGACGTGCTGCTTTTGAGCGAGGACACCGGGCGCTGCTGTCTGGATGCGATGCCGCTGGGCATAGGCGGCGACATTTACGCCGATTCGCACCAGCTTACGCTGGACGGCGCGACCTACGCGGGCAAGATAATGCTGAGCGATGAAGCGGTTGACTATCTGTACAGCCCGGCGCTGATGGAGCCGCGCGAAGCCGACGCGATAAGCTGGCACGTAAGCCTGAAGCAGGGCGAACGCCTGATAATCGTGGTGCACGACTCGCCCTGCTGGGTAACGGCGAACGGCAAAGTTGCGCCGCATGTCCATATGGTGCACAGGCCGTGGCAGTCATTCGGATACCGCGACGGCGGATCGCACATGTGGCACTGCTACACGCCCGAATGCTGCGAAGGCGACAACGAGATCGTACTCACCTGCCCCGGCAGCGTAGAAAACGTAATCAGCCACACGCTGGCATACATAGTGCGCGATGAGGACAGGCTGACCGACTGGAGCTGGTGCGCGCTCGACGAGGACGTGCCTTACGAGGGGCGCGCCGATTACGAGACCGCGGCGCGCGGGCAGGATACGCTGCTGGTGCCGTTTGCGGAGATACGCGCGGGCGGACGCGACTACATGCCCGCGTGGTACACGACCACCTTCCCCCGCCCCGAAATCGAAGGCATGGGGCTGTTCATAAGCATGGGCGAGATGCGTAAGGGCCAGATATACCTGAACGGGCATAACCTGGGCCGCTTCATGCGCTGCCCGGCGCAGAGCAGGTATTACATACCAGCGGCGTGGCTAAAGGATGAAAACAGGCTGACCATATTCGAGGAATACGGCATCGCACCGGACGGCGTAAGGCTGATGCGATGAACTAAATAATTTTTATCGGCGGGCTGATAAAAATCGGCTCGCCAGTTTTTTTATGCCTGTTTATTCTGCAAACGACGCATTGGCTTTTGCGGCAGGCTTATATCCGCAATCTTTGTTGACCGCAATCCTAACTCATGTACTTAACATTGCGATTTATGCCTTGCCAGTGGCCGCCATATTCGCCTATTTCAATATATTGTTGCCCGTGTAGGTTTGTCAATGATCTTGGACAGTGAAAGAGGAAAGCCTTTCTCTGGGAG
>CAOKFD010000122.1:0-5042 GCA_948467645.1 uncultured Eubacteriales bacterium
TTCCGCGCCCACTTTAATTTATGGTGGGCGCGGCATGGATGGTATCGAATACATCTAGTTTCGCGTCCGAACGGTCAGTTTTCGCGCCCGCCATACTTTACGGCGGGCGTGAACCTCACCGCCGAGCAACCATCTGAGCCGCCGAGGGGTGGCGAACATGGCGCGGGTGAAAACTGCCTAAACAGGAAACGTCCATTCGCGGAATCCCGAAACTAAGTAAGATTATAGCTTGCGTGAGCCACAAACGTGGATAAAAGCAAACGCCGCTGGCTCTGGGCGAGTCAAGCGGCGCAAGGAAGCATGGTAGCTTCCCGTATATAACTTTCCTAAAAACGTCTGAACTAAGTATCACATGCGGGAGAAAAGCCAATCGGCTTTTCTTTGGTTCTTTCTTTTCTCCTGAAAAGAAAGAACACGTAACCCCCCCGTCCTTACTCCGCCGCTTTCGCCCCGTTGAAATTGAGGGTAACGACGTCGCTGGTAGCGATAGTGTCGTAGGAATCGGAGTCGTAGGCGGAGACGACGAATTCGATGTCTTCGATTTCCTCGAAGGAGGAGATTTCGGCGTCGGTGAGGTTGAATTCGATGCTGCTCTTCTGCTTTTTGCCGGCGACGGTGTCGTAGATGCCCGAGCCGTAGACGTTCCAGCCGTTGATGCTTACGTCATCAAGGGAGACGCCTATATTGGATTCGCTGTCGTTGATTACTACTGCGTTGAAGGTGATGTACTTCGTGTCGCTGCCCCAGACTTCGTACTCGCCGGTCAGATAGACCTGAATGCCGTCCTGATCGAAGATAACGGTTTTTTCATCAGTAACCAGACTGCGGCGCGTCAGCTCGTTGCGGATGGCGCTTAGCGCGGCGCGGAGATCGTCGTCGCTGAACTTGCTTAGATCGTTCGCAACTACGGATTCGCCCATAGCGTCCGTCGCCGCCGTATCAGTGGTGGTGGCTGCATCGTCGGCAAACGCAAGGCCGCTCATGCAAAACATCATAAGGGTCAATAGAACCGATATAACCTTCTTCATGGAATACCTCCTGCTTTGGACACATAAATCAGTGCCGCGATTATGCCTATATAATACCATATTAAAGCGCGGCATACAAGATAAATAAACGCGCGTTACTGGATTTCCGCGACAAATTCCCCGATGCGCTTGAGCGCCTCCTTCAATTTCTCCATCGACGTGGCGTATGAGCAGCGTATGTGCCCCTCGCCCGCCGCACCGAACGCAGTGCCCGGTACGCACGCAACATGCTTCTTTTCAAGTAACTTAGTGCAGAACTCGTCCGAAGTCATGCCCGTGGACACAATCGACGGAAATACGTAAAACGCGCCCAGCGGCTCAAAACATTCAAGCCCCATGTCCCGGAAACCCTTAACCATCATGCGCCGCCGCCGGTCGTATTCGCGTACCATCTCGCGGACTTTCGCAAAGTCCGTCTCAAATCCGTCGCGCAATCCCTCAAACGCCGCCATCTGCGCCGCAGTCGGCGCGCACATGATCGTGAACTGATGTATCTTAACCATAGGCTTCATCATCGCCGCGGGCGCGCACGCATATCCGATGCGCCAGCCCGTCATCGCAAATGCCTTTGAAAAGCCGTTCAGCGTAATCGTGCGCTCCCACATGCCCGGTATGGACGCAAAGCTCACATGATGCGCCCCGCCATACGTCAGCTCGGAATAGATTTCGTCCGATATGACGAATATGTCCGTGCCGCGCAATACGTCCGCAATCGCCGTCAGCTCGCCGCGCGTAAGTATCGCGCCCGTCGGATTGTTGGGATAGGGCAGTATCAGCGCCTTGGTGCGCGGGGTGATCGCCGCGCGTACCGCCTCGGCAGTCAATTTGAACTCGTCCTCAGCACGAGTGACAACCGGCACAGGGATAGCTCCCGCAAATATGATGCCCGGCTGATACGATACATACGCCGGGTCGGGCACAAGCACCTCGTCCCCCGGCTCGCATATCGCGCGCAGCGCAAGGTCGATGCCCTCGCTCGCGCCGATCGTCACGCAAATCTCGTTCTCGGGCGCATACGATATGCCGTAGCGTTCCTGCAGGAACTTCGCAATCGCCCGACGCAATTCAATCGTGCCCCAGTTGGACGTGTAGTGCGTCTGCCCCTGCTCCATCGAGTAAATGGCCGCCTCGCGCATGTTCCACGGGGTCACAAAGTCCGGCTCACCCACGCCAAGCGAAATCGCGTCCTTCATCGTGGCTACTATGTCGAAAAATTTGCGTATGCCCGACGGCGGCGTGGCCAGTACGCGCTGGCACATCAGCTTTTCGTAATTCACGGGGACACCGCCAATCTGTTGTCCGGCTTGTCGCCGCCCTCAAATATCACGCCGTCTTCCTTGTACTTTTTCAGCATGAAGTGCGTCGCGGTCGAAATAACCGAGTCCAGCGTGGACAGCTTCTCGGCCACAAAAAACGCCAATTGCCGCATCGTGCGCGCCTCGACGATTACGCACAGGTCGTACCCGCCGCTCATCAGGTATACCGACCGCACTTCTTCATAGCGGTATATGCGCGACGCAATCGCGTCGAAGCCCTGATCGCGCTGAGGGGTCACACGCACCTCGATTATCGCCTCAACGCGCTCGGTCGTGGTCTTGTCCCAG
Organism: uncultured Eubacteriales bacterium; assembly: GCA_948467645.1. Classification (GTDB taxonomy): domain Bacteria; phylum Bacillota; class Clostridia; order Christensenellales; family Aristaeellaceae; genus Fimadaptatus. Next base: position 2,633 of record CAOKFD010000122.1, read on the forward strand.
TTTATAAGAGCCGGGTATTTCAGGATTATCTTCTCCCGCTCAAGGCGCGCGATCGACTGCCTAATTTCGTCCAGATCGTGACCGGTCATCGTCGCGATGTCCTCGGCCGTGGTGCGCGCGTCGCCGTATAGTATTTCAAGTATGCTCATGTCAAGTGTGGAGAGCATTTGCTTCGCCTCCTTAAAAATGCTTTGCAATATATATGTAGTTTACCGCATGAGCGCCTCCGCGTCAAGCGCCGCGCAAGGCCAATTTGCATAATAAATATGTGACAGCGCCAAATCATAGCGCAGCCACCTGCTTACAATGTTTAATTTGGTTGTTTTAGCCCTCGCAACATGCGCGGATTATATCGACGTATGCCTGCGCCCGGATAAAATCCCCCTGCATGTCAGGCGTGCAGCGCGGCTTAAACTCGATTGCACAGCCGCGAGCGATTGTCATCGTCTGCCTTATGCTCAGGCGCAGCGCGTCCTCGTCGCTTAACGCTTCGGGCGGGAGCTTCCTGTAATATATGATTCGCGTGCCGCGCAGCCGGTCGGCCATATCGTATTCGTCGCACTGCGGCGCGATGGATACCTTGCGCAGGTTAGGCAGGTCGCATACGCCCTCGTCCCACACCGCATCGACCGGTTCGTCGCCGCCGTATGACAGCATACCGTATGCCTCGGCTATGCGGCGGTAGTAGGGGAATATGAATTCGCGGTACATGTCGGGCGCTATGCCGTACGCCTCGGCCACACTTAAAAAGCCCCATACGTCGCGCGGTGTAAGCGGCCTGCGCGACGATGCGTCCGGGCCGGGCAGCTCGCTTGTAAAGGCAAATGTGCCGTCGCATACGTTTTCGCCGCGCGTTGTGGGCAGTATAAGCCCGCGCGTTTCGCGGAAGCGGAAGTATTCCAGGCAGTCGCTCGTCAGCCTGTCCATAACTTCGTGGAACAGCTTGGGATAGGTTTTTATCAGGGCGGGTATGCCCTGCGCGCCGGTTATGTCTGCTATGCAGCCTAGGGGCGATACGCACAGGCATTCACCGGTGAGCTGTGCGGGCAGTATATCGCCCAGCAGCGACGAGTACATTTCCATTCGCGCCTGCGTCTTTTGCATATCCGCGCCGTATGTGGCCTTGGCGGGCTTATCGAGTACATCGGTAAGAAGGGGCAGCGCGTCGCCAAGACTATCGGCGGGCTGTACGTCTCTGCCGAAGGGGGCGAACCATGTATTCGCCTTTATAGGCATATAGGGCGGCACCACGCTGTCGTCCAGAAAGACTTCGCGGCCTATGAAGTTCATGTACAGGGCGTATTCTATTTTACGGGCCTCGGGACTTTCGCAGCGCAGCATGGGGGTTATTATCGCTTCTGCGGCCGCGCGCCAGTCCACATGTATTACGGGACGATTGCCCCGGCAGGCGTTATGCTTTATCCACAGTCGTTCCAGCGTCTGATTATCGGGCGCGAAAGCCAGATCAGCCTGACGCGCGGCGGTTTCGCGCAATATCTGTTTATCTTTTGCGTAGATAGTCGTCATGTGCAGTCTCCCTTTAGTCGAAGGCGCGTTATACGTCCCGCATATGCCGGCAGGCGGCATCAAATGAAAAGCGGCAATTCCGTATTCAATCGACCATTCCCAGAAAGGTATCTATGTTTAAGCGCCGCCAGTTCAGCGGGCTTTAGAGTGTGTCTCAAGCGGGACAATCCGCAAGTTCGAGCAGATTTTGCGTCAGTTCAAGGAAGAGACCCGAAGGCTTAGCAGCGCTAAGTCGAGCCTTGTGACGCAGAAATGGCGTACTCAGGAATTTTTGAGATACACTCTAATCTCACCCAATTATTATATCATACCGCACCGACTAATTAAAGCGAGAACATTACCTACATTTTACGCATAATTCACCGCGCAATTCGTAAGAAATGTAGAGAAAGATTAACTTTCAAACAACTCAATATGTCTCGCAAAAGGAAAAGGGGTATGATAAAATAAAAAAATAAGCTGGAGAGGACAGCTGAATCTGTCAATACGCCCATGCGCACCGAAGCTTTTTACACACAATGGGAAGCTTTTGCATTGCTCAGCGCCGAAGAAGCGGTGGCTGCCGCAATGCGCACCGCGGCCGGGATTGCCGCGGCGCTGCTATATATAGGCGGCGACGCGGGGGACAGCATGACAACGAAAACCTCTACCCCATGAATCCACGCCTCCTCCTACCCTCCATACCCGATCCCAATACCCTCGCGAACTTCCTCAACGCCGGTGCAGCACCCACCGGCCGCGCGGCGGTGACGCGGTCTATTGCTTTCAGGCATGAAGTGCGGGCGAAGCCGCGGATCCTTGGGGGTATTTTTTACGGGTTACGGGGGAGACGAGGGGAACGTGTTCTTTCTTTTCAGGAGAAAAGAAAGAACCAAAGAAAAGC
>CAOKFD010000123.1:0-4961 GCA_948467645.1 uncultured Eubacteriales bacterium
GTATGAGCGGCCATCCATGCCGCGCCCACCATAAATTAAAGTGGGCGCGGAAGTTTTGAGGCAGGCATCCTGCCTCTGTATTCGATTCTCTCACGATTAAAGAGTTCGTGGTAGGGCTCAGGCGGCACAATCCACAAGTTCAATGTAGTTTGCCGTGCATATGACTTAATTTTCATGTGCCAAATATGCGTTGACATGCATATGCCGATATGATATAATAACGGCAGGAAGGGATGACGCTTTTGGCTTGGCTTCTCCCCTCTGTTACGATAGGATTAGCCGTCAACCGCTAGCTACGGATGGCGGCTTTGGTTTTACTTATTCCTGTTGTTGCTGTTACGGCCAAAATCGACCGCAGCTAAAACAAGAGTGGCTACCAGTATGACCAAGTGAATTATCTCAAAGTCAGACATGGTATCACCCCCTTTGCTCTCGTAAGCATCAGAGGTGAGCGCCAAGCGCCATCTTTTTCCTTCCTGCCGGAAGCCTTTTGCACTCAAAAAACTTCTATACTATTGTAGCATACTGATATTCGTTTGTCAATTTATGGTTTTATACGCTGTATTTTCCGCGATGCATTAACCGTTGACATATTCCTTGCAAAATGATATAATAACAGCAGGAAGGGATGACGCTTTTGGGTAGGCTTCTCCCCTCTGTTACGAGTGAATGGCCGTCAACCGTTAGCTACGGATGGCGGCTTTGGTTTTACTTATTCCTGTTGTTGCTGTTACGGCCAAAATCGACCGCAGCTAAAACAAGAGTGGCTACCAGTATGACCAAGTGAATTATCTCAAAGTCAGACATGGTATCACCCCCTTTGCTTTCGTAAGCATCAGAGGTGAGAGCCAAGCGCCATCTTTTTCCTTCCTGCCGGAAGCCCGAAGGACTTCCTTTGCATTATAGCATTTGACGGCGTTCGTGTCAATTTTCAATACCGTATCGCCCTTGATTTATTTCCAGCATCAAAATCAGGCAGCCGCCGATTTGCGCATTAATACGCAATCTGCGGCTATTAATTTTATTGCCGTTTTCCCACCGGCAGACATATTTCAGTAACGAACTTATCCGTATCGTTAGTCATGCCATAGTCAATCAACGCCACCTCGCCTATCTGAAACAGCCGCCTATCCATTTGCCTTAACCATATCCGCTTCAAACACCCCGCGCTTTTTAAGCACGCCGAACGCAATCACGCATACCACGCACGATATTAGCGACCCCACCGCCGTGGCCATGCCCATCGGGAACAGCGTGTCCGGGAACAGTTTTGACATGAAATATGCGCCCGGCACGCGCGCGGTCAGTATCGCGATTACGTTATGCAGGAACGAAATTTCGGAGCGGCCATATGCGCAGAAGTAGCCGCTGAAGCAGAAGTGTATGCCCGCCAGCGCGCAGTCCCAGATATAGCCGCGCAGGTACTGCCCGCCCATGCGCATTACGTCAGCGTCGAGCGTAAACAAGCCAACCATGCCTTCGGCCGCGAACTGCACAATTATGCCCACGACAACGCCGAACGTCAGCGTTATCGCCATTGCATAGCGCAGCGTTGCACTCGCGCGGTCATGCTTGCCCGCGCCAATGTTCTGCGCGCACAGCGCCGATACAGTGGACAGCATCGACGACGGGACTAAGAACACAAAGCTGATTATCTTTTCAACTATGCCCACCGCCGCCGAGTCGGTCAGGCCGCGCTGGTTGGCTATTACCGTGATAAACAAAAACGCAATCTGTATGAAGCCATCCTGAAGCGCAACCGGCACGCCTATTCTCATCAGCTTACCCATTACCGCGCGGTCGGGCTTGAAATCGGCGCGGGTAAGGCTCAGGCCGGTCTTTTTACGCCTTATCGAGATTAGCGCTATCGCCACGCTTATCGCCTGAGCCAGCGTAGTGCCCAGTGCCGCGCCCGCGGGGCCCATATTGAGCGCGCCCATGAACAGGTAGTCCAGCGCGATATTGGCCGCGCACGCCACGGCGATGAAGTACATCGGACTTTTCGAATCGCCCAGCCCGCGAAATATGGAGCTGATTATGTTATAGGCGGTGATGCACGGTATGCCTATAAAGCATATCATGAGGTACATGCGCGTGCCCGCGACGGCTTCCCCGGGCGTGGACATGACCGCGACTATCGGATCGATCAGCAGCAGCAGTACAACCGTCAGCGCCGCCGCCACGCCCATGAACAGCGTCACGGTATTGCCCACGTCCTTGGCGGCCTGTCTGCCGTTGCCGGCGCCCACGGCGCGCGCGATGCACACGGTCGAGCCCATTGCAAGGCCCACCAGCATCACGGTGAGCATATGCATTATCTGACTGCCGACGGCCACGGCGGTTGTGCCGGCCACGCCGTCGAACTGGCCGATTATGAACAGGTCGGCCATGCCATACAGTGTTTGCAGAAAGTAGCTGAGCAGATACGGCAGCGAGAACTTTGCGATATTCTTGACCACACTGCCCGATGTCAGATTATGTTCCATATTTTTTTCAAGGCCCGCGCTGGTATTTGGCCTCATGCGCGCCATGTCCTTTACAGGCGGCTGCACATCGGTGTTTGTCTATATACGCGGGTCGCCTTCCCTTCCTTGCACCACACATTAAACCTTACAACCGTTGCAGAGTCAATATTTAGCATGTGCATTTCGCGTAAAGTCTGGTTTGCGGCGCAAAAAGCGCGCCCCGCGAACTTAATCGCAGGGCGCGCATTGCATTTATGCTATTGAGGCATTAATTACGCCTTGGGGCCAGCGGCTACCAGAGCCTTGCCAGCTTCGTTGCCCTCGTACTTGGCGAAGTTCTTTACGAAGCGGGAAGCCAGATCCTGAGCCTTCTTCTCCCATTCGGAAGCGTCGGCGTAGGTATCGCGGGGATCCAGTATCTTGGAATCCACGCCGGGCAGCTCGGTGGGAACCTCGAAGTCGAAGTGCGGGATCTTCTTGGTGGGCGCCTTCAGGATGGAGCCATCCAGGATAGCGTCGATGATGCCGCGGGTATCCTTTATGGAGATACGCTTGCCGGTGCCGTTCCAGCCGGTGTTGACCAGGTAGGCCTTAGCGCCGCTCTTTTCCATCTTCTTAACCAGTTCCTCAGCGTACTTGGTGGGATGCAGCTCGAGGAAGGCCTGGCCGAAGCAAGCGGAGAAGGTGGGGGTGGGCTCGGTGATGCCGCGCTCGGTGCCCGCCAGCTTGGCGGTGAAGCCGGACAGGAAGTAGTACTTGGTCTGCTCGGGGGTCAGGATCGACACGGGGGGCAGCACGCCGAACGCATCAGCCGACAGGAAGATAACGTTCTTGGCCGCGGGCGCGGACGATACCGGACGCACGATGTTATTGATATGGTTGATCGGGTAGGATACGCGGGTATTCTCGGTAACGCTCTTATCGGCGAAATCGATCTTGCCGTTCTCGTCCAGAGTTACGTTCTCCAGCAGGGCGTTGCGCTTGATGGCGTTATAGATGTCCGGCTCGGAGTCCTTATCCAGGTTAATAACCTTAGCGTAGCAGCCGCCCTCGAAGTTGAACACGCCGTTATCGTCCCAGCCGTGCTCGTCGTCGCCGATCAGCAGGCGCTTGGGATCGGTGGACAGGGTGGTCTTACCGGTACCGGACAGGCCGAAGAAGATGGCGGTGTTCTCGCCGTTCATATCGGTGTTGGCGGAGCAGTGCATGGAAGCAATGCCCTTGAGCGGCAGGAAGTAGTTCATCATGGAGAACATGCCCTTCTTCATCTCGCCGCCGTACCAGGTGTTTACGATAACCTGCTCACGGGTGGTGAGGTTGAAGACAACGGCGGTCTCGGAGTTCAGGCCGAGTTCCTTATAGTTCTCAACCTTCGCCTTGGAAGCGTTATACACAACGAAGTCGGGCTTGAAGTTCTTCAGCTCTTCCTCGGTGGGGCGGATGAACATGTTGGTTACGAAGTGAGCCTGCCAAGCAACTTCCATGATGAAGCGGATGGCCATGCGGGTGTCGTGGTTCGCGCCGCAGAAGGCGTCGACAACGAACAGGCGCTTACCCGACAGCTCCTTCTTGGCGATGTCCTTAACCGCAGTCCACGCTTCCTTAGAAGCGGGATGGTTATCGTTCTTATACTCGTCGGAGGTCCACCAAACGGTATCCTTGGAGGTGTCGTCCATGACGATGAACTTATCCTTAGGCGAACGGCCGGTGTAGATACCGGTCATTACGTTAACAGCACCCAGCTCGCTGACCTGGCCCTTCTCATAACCTTCCAGCGTGGGCTTAGTCTCCTCGGCGAACAGCTCGTCGTAGGAGGGATTATACACGACTTCAGTCGTTCCGGTAATGCCGTACTGCTTCAGATCGATGTTAGCCATCCTAAATGCACTCCTTTTCTATACTACGGCTATCTCTCAAGCCATATTGACGGCCCGCTCCCGCAGGCCATACTACCCAAATGTTTGCATCTTAATCTTACCGCATGACAGATGAAAAATCAATGATGTTTATGAAAATTGTCGGAAAAGCCACATTAGCGCCGGATATTTCGGGAGTGGGAGGATGTGGGGGGGGGGTACGTGTTCTTTCTTTTCAGAAGAAAAGAAAGAACCAAAGAAAAGTCGGTTATGTCTTTCTCCCGCAAATGCAGCTTAGTTTAGGCGTTTTAGGAGAATTATATATAGAAAGCAGCGTTTGATTTCTTTTATTACGGTATCGCTCTAAGAGTCAGCGGCGTTTTCGCTTCCCTTGTTTGTGGCTCACGCAAGCTATAATCTTACTTAGTTTCGGGATTCCGCGAATGGACGCTTTAGGTATAGCTACTTTGCACCCGCGCCATGTTCGCCACCCCTCGGCGGCTCAGATGGAAACTCGGCGGTGAGGTTCACGCCCGCCGGAAAGTAGGGCGGGCGCGAAAACATGCTATTCTGCCGCGAAACAAGTTGTATGAGCGGCCATCCATGCCGCGCCCACCATAAATTAAAGTGGGCGCGGAAG
>CAOKFD010000124.1:0-4828 GCA_948467645.1 uncultured Eubacteriales bacterium
TCATTTCCACGTCGTTTTCCTTGGCTATCTCAATGAGTTCTTCCGGGGTCTTAGCCGCCTTGGCCTTTGCCCTGATTTCGTTGTTAAGCTCCATGTTAGTGCCTCCTTAGGTATCTTTCTATATTTTTATACGAACGAATTTCAATCATGGCTAATAACATTTTGGTTTCAAAAGATTTATTCTGATAAAAAATTTCCGATCAGGTGCGTTAGACAATGCCGCCCGGCCGGAAAGAAGTATTGCAATACTCATTTCCGGAGTTGGGTGTAATTAACGCTTCCTGTTGCCCTCGTAATTGCACAGCCACAAGCCCTTTTCATACGTGCAGAATTTGCAGCTGTTGCAAATGGCCGTCTTGCCGCATTTGCAGCATATCGGGCGATGGTCGCTTTCCATCCGGTTTCCGTCCTTTTTACAGCGCCATTCCCTGCACAAATTGGCCACGGTAGTCACCATGCGGCCGTCGCCCCGATAACAGGCGCCGCCCGCCACGTTGTCCAGCTCGTCGTCGCTAATCTCGCCCGTGGGCTGATGCAGCTGCTCAAAGTAAGCCTGAGCGCTTTCTGCGTCCATATCCACGCCGTTTTCCTGCGCTATTGCAAGCAATTCTTCCTGAGTTTTGGCTTTCCTTGCCTTTGCCAGCATTTCCTGATTATTCATATCGCTTACGCTCTCTTTCTCTGCGGTCACTTTTGATTCCTGGGATGATTGCACATTTTCACAGCTGCAATACCGGCAGCTGCTGCTTATTGTCCACGTCACAGTCCCCTGTTACCTGGATGATTGCACCGATTCTTGCCGTTTTCATATACCATGTACCTGCAGTTGGAGCAATATGCCGACTTATAGCATTTTACACAGTAGTAATCAAGGATTCCACTGGAAATCTTGGACATGTCGGTTCCTCTGGGCCATTCGTCATACTTGCACAAAAAATGATAACAGCTGGTCTTTGGCGTAACCACCATACGATCGTCCTTGGGGGTGCCGCAGCCGCCGCCCGACACGTCGTCCAATTCGTCGTCGCCCAGCTCGCCGGTCTTGGGGTGCAGCATAGCAAAGTATTCCTTCGCGCTTTCCTCGGTCATTTCCCGGCCTACCTCTTTGGCCATTTCATACAGTTCTTCGGGAGTTTTTGCCTGTTTTGCCTTTGCTATAAGTTCCTTATCCATTTTATACTCTGCCTCTTTTCCTATCGGACTTTCATTCAGTCCGCATAATTTGTGCATACAAAACGCCGCTTACTTTTTTCTCTTGCCGGGATAATTGCAAATCCATACGCCGCTTTCGCGGGTGACGTACTTACAGTTTTTGCAGAAGGCGTCTCTGCGGCAGTGCGTGCAGCGCAGTTGAACGCCGCTCACCCTGAAGTTGCCGTCAAACTTGCATACAAAGTCGCCGCAGGTGTTCGTGCCCATGACCACCAGTCGGCCGTCGCTCTTATGACAGCCGCCGCCCGCCACTTCGTCCAGCTCGTCGTCGCTCAGCTCGCCCGTGCTTTGATGGAGCTGTTCAAAGTATGCCTTTGCGCCCTCCTCGTCCAGCTCCACGCCGTTTTCATTTGCAATTGCAAGCAGTTCTTCCGGGGTCTTGGCTTTCTTGGCCTTTACCAGCATTTCGTTCATTTCCATAACAATGCCTCCCCTTGTGTTTTTTCCTGCGTAAACCGCATGATTATACAGATATGCGCCGTGCGCGTCCGTCTGCGGCGTTTTTAACATTTTTTACTTACATTTGTTTATACGAGCCAGGTTCAAAAACGGCTACTAAAAAACTACTTTCTGAAAAGATTTTTTACAGGAAATCCCGAATGGAGAATTTTTGAGTCGTTTTTTACATTATAGCACATTATCCGACTATTCACAATGAATTTCCGAGCATATCACGCTACATTGTGAGCAGGTTCAGCAGCATTTCCCAAATTGCGATGGGCTTTAAGCAATTTCAGGCATAGCAAAAGCCCCCGCTCAATCGCGGAGGCCTTAACCAGATTCGATTTTATTCGCTTACCAGCATTACGGCGATAGTCAGCGCCTTTTCCGTTTCGTTCGCATCGTAAGTGCCGTTGTCCTCGACGTTTACGTGAATCTCGTAAATGTCATCGGGCTTCATTTCGCCCTCAACGCCCTCCAGCGTCCACAGCGCCTTGTCCACCTCGATGAGCTTGCCATCCGCTCCGCGTGCATACAGCCTGAGTACACTTGCGTCGCCGCTTAGACCGTTGACCTTGATCGCCACGGTGGTGTTGGGATGCACGTTGTCCACGGTCACGCTGTGCAGCCAGGCAGCGGGCGCGCCAGTTATGCCCTGTGCATTCAAATCGTCGGCGGTGACGACCGCGCGGCTGGTCAGGTCGAGATCGACACTGCGGTACGGCATCTCAGGCAGGTATGCGAACCTGTCCTGAATGCGCAGCAGTTCCAGATACCCGGTCGGGCAGTACAGCACGTTGCCCTGAGAGCCGCCGTACATGCCTATCGCCATGTTGTTATAGCCGGGCTTGTCGGACACGTCGTAGGTATAGCCGGTTTCGCCGGTACGGAAGTCAATCATTATGAACTGCCACATACCGCTGTTCAGGTCCTGCATATAGCCATACAGGTAGCCGGTCGCGGTGGACAGGCGCACCATCGACGTGTCGCGCAGATCGTCGCGCACCCATACCGACTTGGCCTCATAGCCGCCTTCGGTCTTTACTATGTCCACGCGCTCTATGCCGGGCATTACCATCGCATTGCCCTTTGCCACCCAATTGGGGTCGTACAGCACGTCGTAGCTCTGCACCGATGAATCGCTGTCGGGATTTGCGAGATTGGGATTGCCCGCGCCGAACCAGTTGCATACAATCACGCTTACCGTGCCGTTGCCGTCGTCATAGCCTATGATCGAGTTTTCGACCGACACGGGCATGTCGTCGGGCAGATCGTCCAGCACAGGGATGCTCGCCACCTGCTCGCCGGTCTTCATATCGACCGCGATAAGGTTGATCGGCTCCATGTTGTCGGTGAACAGCACCAGATCGCGCGTGAGCGTGGGCGTGGAGCCGCCGCCCCATGCCAGACCGCCGCCGGTCGTGGCCGCGCCTTCCTTGCTGTCCTTGGCGCCGGTGCTGCCGTACGCGACGCTCCAGACCACCTCGACGCCGTCGTTGGCGCGCAGCAGGTAGCAGTTCTGGTTAGTCAGTATGACTGCGCCGTCCGCGCCCGAGGATATGCCGTTCTCCGCGCCCTCGCCCGGGGTAAGCTCCATGCAGAATACGTTCTTGCTTAGGTCGGGTTCGTTGCCCGCGAGTATATCGTCGATGGCCGCACGGGTTATGTAGCCCATTACGCCGGTCTGTTGGCGCTCGGGATATATTCGGAAGCCGCCTGTCACGAACCACAGGTTGCCGTCGTAATCGTATGTCACGGACAGTAGCTTTTGTTCGATGGTCTTGCCCAACGCCTGCTCGGCCAGCGCGCCTATGTCTATGTCCAGCACCTTTTCAAACAATTGCAGCGGCGCACCGGTTTCGTCGGTCACGCGCAGCATGATTACGTGATTGTGGCTGGTAGGGCATACTACATGATTCTTAGAATCCACGAACGAGTAGGACGGCTGAACATAATAACCGCCGCCGTCATGCTTGGCGGGTATGAACGCGCCCTGAGTGGTAGTCACTTCCGCGTTCAGGTCGCGGATGGCTATGCCGCCCAGCAGCGGCGAAATAGCGTTGCCGTACGAATCGTAAAATATCGCGGGCGCGGCATATGTGTTCAGCTTTTCGATAGACGTATTCACTTCGCCGTCGATGCCTATCGGCAGCACCGCGTCGGTCACGTCGGAATTATAGCTGTCGTTATGTACGTTGGATTCGCCCGGCGACATGTAAGGGTTTACGTCGATCGACTTTTGCGGCAGCGGCTGAGGCGTGAGCGCCTCGGATGCGTGGGCTACACCGCTCATCAGCATGGCGGCGGCGAGTATCAGCGCGGACAGTTTTTTCATGTGCTGTATTCCCCTCCTGAAAAAATCAAGGCATATGCCTTGCAAAAGACTCCTTAAACAATTTCGGCCTTTGACCGAGCAGGCTTAACGCTTTAACAAACAAGATAGACGACCGTGACCGTATATAGCATGGAATTGATTGGAATTGACTTGCAGCTAATCATGAATGGTCGGTCACGGTCGAATGAAGTACTATCGCGCATCGCGGGTTATGTGCGTCACCTGGTAATACGGACATGCGGCAGATGAATTGCTGGCACATTTGTAGATTCAGCGCGAAAGCGGATTACGGCTTTGCCTTGCCGTCAGGCATTGGAAAGCACGGCGCAGCGCGTTAAGCACCACAGGTTTTTTGCCAAACCAGATTACGCCATAGTCGTAAGACCGCACGGCGAAATCCAGATCGGAAAACCAAAATACGGGGGTGCGCGACGCCAGTCTCGCCGCGGCGTCCATCAGTTCCAGACTGAACGTGCCGTTCATGGCGATGACCAGCAGATCGAACCGTTTGCGCTGAAGTGCGCCGCAGAACTCGGCATAATCCGAAAGCAGCGTTACCTGCACCGGACGCAGGTATTCTAGGCCGCATTTTTTAAGATCGCCGGTTATCTGCTGCTGTTCCGCAGGCGAATCCGCATACAGGGCTATCTGCATTGCTCAACCCCTTCCACTTCCGTTGTGCGCAGTTATATGATATATAAATTTACAATCAAAATCAATACTTCATTCACAAGATGCAAAATCGACGCACAAGATGCTTTTGGCCGGGGGGCGGCTGTGATATAATTAGAGTGTGTCTCAAGCGGAACAATCCGCAAGTTCGAGTGGATTTTGCGTCAG
>CAOKFD010000125.1:0-4785 GCA_948467645.1 uncultured Eubacteriales bacterium
CTCCCAGAGAAAGGCTTTCCTCTTTCACTGTCCAAGATCATTGACAAACCTACAGAAAAAGCGTATTGTAGCCTTTGCAGTTATGTGCATGCTTCTGTTGGGACTGTGCGGCAGTGTTATGGCTTATGCAGACAATTCTGATATAGAAACACCCGGATACTCATATAAGCTTATAGATACCGGCACCAAATGGAGCGGTGAGTATACTGATCCAGTAGAAAAGAAACGTGGCGCAAACAGTAGGGCTGTGAATAACATGAGATTCAGCAGTGGCGGCGGATATACAGTACTGTTCAGAGTACACAGTCAGAATGGTCTCAGATGGTTCGTAGCCACTAATGAGGTTTGGAACTATTGCGAACGCAAACTTTTTACTTGGAATTCTGATTTTGGCGATCCGGGCTATAATTACAAGATGGAAGCTCGACGCAATACCAAGGAAACCGACAGTTCAATAACTGTTGCAGGAACTTGGTCTCCTGACGATAAAAACACGCAATGAAGTGTAAGGCAATTATTGAGGAGGGGACATTCTCCCCTCCTCCAAAACAAAAGAGGTGCTAGTATGAAAAAGTTGATAGTATCATTTATAATGGCGGTTCTTGTTCTACTTAGTGCCTGCCAACAAGCTCCTTCTAGTAATATTGAATCTGCTACGCTCCCACCTAATAGTGTTGAGCAGTCCGAAGGTAATTCGAGCAGAATAAAGTTAGAAATACCGGTAAAAACCATAGAAGATCCCGAAGTTCCTTTCATATTAAAAATAGACGCACCGGTATACTACGATGGTTATACCAGTGCGCCTTCTTATATCTGCCTTCCGGCAAAATTTGACAACACAGATTCTGCCGCAAAGTTATTTTTCGGCGATCAATATGACGAGATTCAGCGTACCGAAGATCACGATACTACTGGTATATCATGGACATATGAAACGCCGCTGTTATGGGTGGAAAAATATTCTTCACTTGAACCTTATTACTATTCATTGGAGTTCATCCATAGTCTTGGGACTATAGAAGGTAACGGCAATTCCGGACTTGGTGGAGCATCCATTTCCAATTTAGAAGACGTATGGAAAACTGGCGATAAAGATGGCGATGGACGCGCAAGCGATATGAAGCGTTCGCGCGAAGAATGCCTTGCTCAAGCTCAAGCTTTCATTGACGCATTGGGCTTGGACATGCTTCTGGTGCGCACCGACGTACTTGACCTTACCGAACTGCAGCTATATCGCTTCTACTTTGGCCATAACTACGACGGTATTCCTTCCAGCATTGGCGTAAACGATGCCATGCGCCAATATTCATGGGGACTGTCAAAAGGTGAATTCATGACCATTTACGTTTGTGACGCAGGCATATACAAAATTCAAGCAATGTTGTACGACGTAATTGAAACCAAAGAAGCTCAACCGATTATCAGCGCGCAGGAAGCCGTCACAAAACTGATAGAGGCCGCACAGGTTTATCCATTTCCAATATCCGCATATCTAGCGGACGGGCATGTGATAGACAGCATATCGCTAGTCTATTTGCCGCAGGCTGTCAAGGGCGACGGTGTGGACGTAATCGGCGATGAACGCGGCGGCGGCCTTATGCGCAATATGATACCGGCATGGCAGTTTTCTACCGGCTATAGTTATGGCCGATGGTCGGCCATGGAAATGTATATAGACGCAAGGACGGGTGAATATCTGCAATGACGCACAGCAGAAATAAATCAGGCGCATTCAAATCGGAATGCCACCAGGTGCTGCGCAATCCATGGCTATACATTGCGATAATCGCAGTGCTTGGCGTATTAATAAGCGATTCATACGACCCGCTTCGGCGTACAATCATCGGCGAATATCCACGCATGTACGACAGCCCGGAGCGATATTCCATCACGATCATGTTCGGCATGTTGGTACTGCTTGCGCCGATATTTAGCAGCATCTCATACGCCGCATCATATGCGGGCGACGCGACCAGCGGTATGCTGCGTATGCGCGCAATGCGCTGCGGACGGCTCAGCGGGTACGTATCGGCCAAGTTCAGGGCCACGTTCATGTCGGGAGCGCTTTCATTGAGCGTGCCGGTGGCAATATACATCGTAATAATCGTCCTAATATGCGGCGAATACCGATACAACCCGGAAAACCTATCGGCGCTTGAAAAAGGCATGTTCGCACCGCTTCTGATATGGGGCGGCACGCCGTTTTTCATATTGCAGGTCATTGAGGCCGGCGTATTCGGCGGGCTATGGGCGTGCGTAGGACTGGCGGTATCGGCATGGGTAATAAACAAATATGTTGCCGTAGTAGTGCCGTTTGTAATATATTACGGGATGATATACCTGGCTCAGATGGTTGGATGGCGCATATTTGACCCGGGCGAACTGCTGTATCTGATGCCTAACTTTCAGACCAATCCCCTGCCCGGAATATGCGTGCTGACGATAATACCCGCAGCTGAGATTGCAATCGTATATTTTGCGTTCAAGCGCGGCGTGGTTAGGAGGTATTCTGATGGCCGGATTTAGCGCAAAACGCTGCGGGCAGATGCTCGCGGGCAGGTTTCGCCTGTATCTGAGAAGTACGCGGACGTATGTGGCGCTTGCATATATCATAGTCATGGCGGCAGCAGCGACAATAGCGTTTCGCAGACATGCGGCCACATTCGGTCAGGTATTCAACGCATTCGAGCCGTTTGTGTACTTCTTTTCCAATATAGCGACCGTCGCATTGCCAGCGGGCGGAATATTCATCGCACTATGCGATGTGGCGCGGCTGTCGCCGGATTCACTGTACACGCTGATAAGGTGTCGGCGCAGCGAATGGTGGGTGGCCGAGCTGCTTTTTACCATGATCGTCACCGTTTGCTTCTATATAATAATGCTGCTGTTCTCCATGCTGCTGGTCATGTCGGATTCGTATTTGAAGGATACGTGGAGCGTGTTCTCGTCCGCCTCCGCATATGGTCACAGCGATCTGTCGCTGATTGCGACTGCGTATAGCACGCCCATAACGGCGGCGCTGTTTACCCTGCTGTTCCAGACGCTGCACGCATTTACACTGGTGCAGATAACCATGACTGCCAATATCGTAACTAACCGTGGCAGGGGCGCGGCGCTGGCCGCCATGGTCGAGATTGTATGCTACTGCATGTCGCTGTTTGGCATGAGCTGGTTCAGGCCGTTTTCGATATTCGACCGTTCGCTTCTGATAACGAACGGCATGAACACCGCCATGACGTGGCAGACGATAGCGTTCTATGCGCTGCTCTTTGCCATAGCAATAGTGATACAAAAGGCGGCGCTCAAGCGGTATTGCTTTGTGAGCAGCAAATCGGAGTGAATATGAAAAAGATTTTCGTATTGCCGGACGTGCTTATCAAGTGCATGTTGTGTCTGGTAGGCATTGTGGCGCTCAACATGGCGCACTCGCTGGGCGATGAACTGCCCGCGCTGTACGGACTTGAAACCGGCGGCGAAGTTATACTGATTATTCCATGCATGGGATGGTCGCTGTTCATTTCGCTGCCGCTGGCGCATTACGCTGCACGAACGCATATGTATATCAGCCGACTGGGATATGCCGAACTGATTCGATACGGCACGTATTCCAGATGGCGCTGGCACAGTTTCCGTCAGGCGGCTATATTCTGTCTGATTTATACAGTTGTCGGACTGGCATCTCAGTTAATGCTGGACGGTCGTTATCTGGCAGATGCGGTCGGGCTCACGCGCGGGCTTGCATCGGCGGGACTGATATTCGTGTCGCTAATCATGCAGTGCGCAGTATTCCAGCTGCTTTACCTGAAGACAATGCATGGTGAAAAAATACTGGTAGTAATGATACTGCTCAATATAGCCGGGGCGGCGCTGGGATATGTGCTGCCTGCCGTGTCGATATTCATTCCGGCAAGCTGGACAATGTTTGCCCGAAGCGGTGCATACATGGCCGGTGGATATTCGATCGCAGTAATACTGCCGATCGAACTTGCGGTTATCGCATGTGTGCTTTTTATCAAACCTCAAATTGACAGCAGTGCGTTTATACCGCGTAATCAGGCTAAATAAGGAGGCTACGTCATGATGAATGCAAATGATTTGTCGATGGGCGTTACATGTGCCGACGTCTGCGTGACGATAGGCGCGGACAAGCTGCTCAATAATGTAACACTGCACGCCGAACCGGGCACGATAACTGGTCTGATAGGCCGCAATGGTTCAGGCAAGACGATGCTGCTGCGCGCAATATGCGGGCTAGTACCGATGTCGGCGGGCAGCATAACGGTGGCGGGCCAGCGCGTGGGCATCGATGTTGACTTTCCGGAAAACATAGGCGTGATAATAGAAACGCCAGGATTTCTGCCACAATATAACGCCGTCGACAACCTGCGCATACTGGCAAAAATACGCAATCGTATTCACGATGCCGAGATAAAGGCGGCGCTGACGCAAGTTGGCCTGAGCAACGTTTCCAAACGCGTCAGCAAATACTCCCTAGGCATGAAACAGCGCCTAGGCATAGCCCAAGCGATAATGGAAAACCCGGACATCCTGCTGCTGGACGAGCCGATGAACGGGCTGGACAACGCGGGCGTACGCGAGATGCGCGAGCTGTTCAAGTCCCTGCGCGCGCAGGGCAAGACTATTCTGCTGGCCAGCCACAACCCGCTCGATATTGAGGAACTTTGCGATACTGTTTGTGAGATGGATGGCGGGATGCTTTCGCGGGTCAGGTAATTCGGTGGGACGGTTTGCGAACAGGTGCGTAGTTTTATTCTTCACATATTA
>CAOKFD010000126.1:0-4764 GCA_948467645.1 uncultured Eubacteriales bacterium
GGATCGGGCAAGACCACTATGCTGCGCTGCCTTAACTTCCTTGAGCACGCCGACGGCGGCACGCTTACGTTCGACGGCGAGCAGTTTGGCCTCAATACCATATCCCACCGCGACATAGCGCGTCTGCGCCGCAAGACCGCGTTTGTGTTCCAGAACTACAACCTGTTCTTCAATAAGACGGCGATAGGCAATATAATGGAGGGTCTTGTAATAGCCCGCAAAATGCCTAAAGCACAGGCGCACGAAATCGGCATGAAGATGCTGAGCAAGGTAGGCCTTAACGATCGCGCGGACGCATATCCCTCCGAACTGTCGGGCGGCCAGCAGCAGCGCGTTGCAATAGCGCGAGCCCTCGCGACTGACCCGGAGATAATTTACTTCGACGAGCCGACCTCGGCGCTCGACCCAGAACTGACCGGCGAGGTGCTTTCGGTAATGCGCGATCTGGCACAGGACGGCATGACAATGCTGGTCGTGACGCACGAGATGGGCTTTGCCCGCAATGTATCAAATAAAGTTGCTTTCATGGAAAACGGCGTTATAGTCGAGGAAGGCGAGTCCCATGCGTTTTTCGAGCATCCGCGCGAGGCGCGTACACGTGCGTTCCTGCGTATGCTCGATGGCGATAATTAAACCCAAACGCGCATAAGGAAAAGAAGGGGGAAATTGATATGCGTAAATTCAAGGTAGTAGTAGTTGCTCTGCTGGCATTGATTCTGGCCGTATGCCCGGCACTGGCCGACGGCGAGGATCAGCTTGCCGCGATCAAGGCCAAGGGCGAGATTGTCGTCGCGACCGAGGGCGCGTGGGCACCGTGGACGTACCATGACGAGCAGGGCAATCTGGTGGGCTTCGACGTTGAGGTTGCCAAGGCAATCGCCGACAAGCTGGGCGTGACCGCCACCTTTGCCGAGACCGAGTGGGACGGCATATTCGCGGGTCTGGACGCGGGCCGCTATGACATCGCCGCCAACGGCGTTGAAGTAACCGACGAGCGCGCCGAGAAGTACAATTTCACTACGCCTTACGGCTACATCCGCACCGCGCTGATCGTGCGTGGTGATAACGATGACATCACCTCGTTTGAGGACCTCGCAGGCAAGCACACCGCCAATTCCATTGCCAGCACCTATATGACGCTGGCCGAAAGCTATGGCGCGACTGCCGTGGGCGTTGATACGCTCGACCAGACCATCCAGATGGTGCTGTCCGGACGTGCGGATGCGACGCTCAACGCCGAGGTGTCTTTCTATGACTACATGGCGGTGCATCCCGACGCTAACATTAAGGTGGTAGCGCTGACCGATGACGCGTCGCGCGTGTCCATCCCGGTTCGCAAGGATGAAAAGAGCGCCTCGCTGCTGGAGGCCATCAATCAGGCGATAGCCGAGCTGGACGAGGAAGGCGAACTGAGCCGCATCTCCGAAAAGTACTTCGGCAAGGACATAACCAAGGCGCCCACTGACGACGCCGAAGCCGATGCCGCCGACGATACCGCTGCGACCGACGCACAATAATTGAACAGCAAAAAATCCGGGCAATGCTGATACGCGTTGCCCGGATTTTAGTGCGCCCGGCACGGGCACCACCTAGTTGTTACCTGTGCCGGGCGCACTAATAAGAAGCGATGCGCCTCAATTACTGAGACGCATCGCTTCTTTATAGCTGAAATTGCGGGCGATTATTGATCAGCGCTCTCGTACATGCGATCGGTGGTGCCGATTTCAGGCAGAGCCTCGCCGTTCATGGTTACGTTCAGGGTGCAGTTTTCATAAGTGCAGCCCTCCGCACGGCCGGCCAGCGCGCCGGGCGTTACAGCGCTGATCTCGCCGTTCACGGTACAATTGCTTACCGAAAAGGCGGTTTCCTCGCCGTAGTAGTATAGGCCGGTGCCCACCAGACCGCCAACATGGGTGGCCTCGGGCGCGTCGATCTTCACGTTCACAGTGCAGTTCTCGATGATGCCGGGGTAGACGGAAGTAACAACGCCTTCGCTCTCGGCCGCAACCTGTCCATTGGAATGCGTACCTGCATAGCCGCACAGACCGCCGATGGCATGGCCGCCCTTAACGCTGGTGATCGTCACGTCCGCAGTGCAATTGGTAATGGAATCCATCATCTCCAGGCAGCCGCCAATGCCGCCCATGCCTACCGGCTCGTTGCCCTCGGCCTTGACCGTGCCCTGCGCGGTGCAGTTGGCGATGGTGCCGCCAAAGCCGCCGCCGATCAGCAGACCGCCGCACTCGGCGATGTCGCACTGAACCAGACCTTCAGAAAAATCGTTGTCGCCAATGACGGTAACGCTGACGTTGGTCGCGGAGCAGTCAGTAACCGGGCCGGCGTCGCCGCCGATCAGACCGCCGGTGCAGTTGTTGCCCAACACATCCGCGTTAACGACGGTGCAGCCGGTCACGCTGCCCATGCTGTAGCCAACCAGCGAGCCGATGGCCATGGAGCCGCCGTCGGTGCAGTGTACGACCGCGTCCTTGATGTTCACGTTCTTGATCTCGCCGACGCTTATGCCGAATATGCCTGCGCCGACGATGAACTGGTCGTTTTCATAGGTAAAGTTTCTGATCGTGTGGCCCTGCCCGTCGAAAGTGCCCAGAAAGAGCGTGGTGTAGTTCTCCATGTCGGCCATGTTGCCGATAGGAGTCCAGTCAACGTCTGTCATATCCAGATCGGCGGTCAGTACAAAGTAAGTGCCCGGATAGCCGCTTTGACTGCCGTCGTTGACGGTGGCGGCAAGGTAGGCCAGCTGTTCAACGGTTGCAATCTGCCAGGGATCTTCGGCAGTGCCGCTGCCGCCCGCAAAAGCGGCCTCCTCGGCCAGCGCAGGTACGCACATGCACACCAGCATCAGCACCAGCGCACACAGCAGGGAAAGGGGCTTGCGAAGCTGTCTCATAAAAAAACACCTCTCATGAAAATATATATCAGCGCAATGCGCAGTGATATTGAAATTAGTCAAGACTAACCAAGGCGTAAACCAGTAGTATAAACATGGCTGACAATGATGTAAACGCCGGATTGCATTTGCCAACCGCAAGCCAAAAGCGAATGGCATATATGCTAGAGTGTATCTCAAAAAATTCCCTAATCCGCAGTTTCGGGTGGCGCTCCGCCATTTCTGCGTTACAAGGCTCGACTTAGCGTTGCTAAGCCTTCGGGTTTCTTCCTTGAACTGACGAAAAATCCACTCGAACCTGCGGATTGTCCCGCTTGAGACACACTCTAACAAACACGGAAAACATCGCTCTGAACGAATCGCACAGTAGTCCAAGTTCATAACAATGTTCTGAAACAACGTTATGGTACACCAAGAAGCAGCGCTTGTCAATACCTTTCCAGGAAAAATGCAATTTAAGGCAAATACGCATAGGCAGTAGGCGAGTACGAGCGTCCAAACCCACATATATCCCCGAAAACCGCGCGCAGAACCGAGCAAAGCCAGAAATTCGCACGAGTTCCACCATTTAACACTCAGTTAACCGTTCGAAGTATTGACAACCGATGCCCGACTGTGCTATAATAAATATCGTTCACGGCAACTGAATAAAGACTAGATGGGGCATTAGCACAGTTGGTAGCGCGCAACGTTCGCATCGTTGAGGTCAGGGGTTCGAATCCCCTATGCTCCACCATATTAAGTACCAGCTTTTGATACAAAGGCTGGTACTTTTCTTTTACCCCATGGTGGCTCAAATCCCCTTGCAGCAAGGGCTTTCTCGAACATTTCTTGAAAAGGTATTCTGATCCAGCTTCATTTTCCATTATACAAACAGGCGCGGAGAGCAATTTTGCCTTCCGCGCCTGTGTCTTTTACCCCATCCCGGTCAAAATGACGTGTTTTTGATTTTTGTCAAATCTTTTCGCTCAGTAAACATGTGGCTATCACATCGTCTCCATCAACTCGAGCAGCAGCTTTTTTTGTCTCTCTGTGAGTGTACTCCATTTTGAAAAAAGCTCTTGTTGTTCAGAGGTTAAAGCACTCGCCTCTGTTCTGTCAGAAAAGAATTGAACAAGCGTAATACCGAAAACATTGCAAACCGCTTCCAGCGTTGGAAGGGTTGGAGCATTGTTTCGATTAAACATATTGGTTACGGTTGAATGGGAAAGATTCGCTTCTTTTGCGAGACGATAATCTGTCCACCCACGCTCATTCATTAGTTCTCGGATCCTCTTTTGAACATCCACGTTTTCGCCCCTCGCTACACCCATTTGTAGCTATTATAACTCCCACAACGGTGTTATAATAGTCACAATGAGTAGCGCTTAAATGCCCCTAAACGGGCATATTGCGAATCGTGAGGTGATCGGTATGAAATCAGAGCATCTGTTTGAATACTTAGCTAAGCAACGAGGTATCAGCGTTCCAGAACTACGGAAGCTTATTTCGATACGAATTGAATCAGGTATTCTTAGCGATAACCAATTAGAAAAAAGTCAGTGGGAGCGAATTCCACATAAGGGACAAATACCAACTCCAGATGAATGGCTGCAATATGTGATTGCCATGCTCAAAAAAGAAGAACTGGATCATTTTCTGCGGTTGCCTTAGAAAACGATCCAGTCTTAAAAATTTATATTATGGAACCAACGCAATGGAAATGCTGCCTTCATAGTCGGCGAAAATGCTTACATCGTCCGTGATGCATCCGATGGTGACGACGGGCACAATGGTCTGCTCCAGATGATCGCTGTGGAAAATGGCAACCGACGGGCCAGGATACCAGTAGGCCAATCCGCCCAGCTCAAAGAGGC
>CAOKFD010000127.1:0-4715 GCA_948467645.1 uncultured Eubacteriales bacterium
GAACTGACGCAAAATCCACTTGGGTCTGCGGATTGTTCCGCTTGAGACACACTCTTAAATGTCCATGACTTCTGCCTGAGCATACTTAAACTATAAAGCGCGTCGCTCCGTTTGATCGGGGCGGCGCGTTTTGCGTCTCAGGCGTAAACAAATCGCGCTTGCGGCGCGCAGTGCGTGGGTGTACAATTGGAATGCAATAATAAATACCGACAGGAGCAGATCGTATGCTTTTTGATACGCATTGCCATCTGAGCGATGAAAAGTTTGTTGACGATATAGACGCGGTGTTTGAAAACATGCGTCAGGCTGGCGTGGAGCTGGCCGTAAACGTGGGCGACGGCTCGGCGGATGAACAACCGGTGCTGGAGCTTGCCGATAAACACCCGGGGCTGTACGCCGCCACGGGCGTTCACCCGCAGGACGCGCTGAAGTTTGAAAGCGATTCTTTGGACAAACTGCGCGTGTGGCTGAGCCATCCCAAAACCGTGGCGCTGGGCGAAATCGGACTGGACTACTATTATGACAACGCGCCGCATGAAGTGCAATTGGACGTGTTCTATAAACAGCTGACGCTGGCGCGCGAGATAGGCAAGCCCGCGATTATGCACATACGCGACGGTCACGGCGACGCGCTGAATCTGCTCAGAGCGCACAAAAACGAACTGCCTGCGGGCGTGATGCACTGCTTCTCGGGCAGTGTCGAGGTCGCGCGCGAATATCTGAACATGGGCTTTTACATATCGTTTGCGGGGCCGGTGACGTTCAAAAACGCCGCCAAACTGCCCGACGTCGCAAAATATGTGCCCGCCGACAGGATACTCGTCGAGACTGACAGCCCGTACCTGGCGCCCGTGCCCATGCGCGGCAAGCGCAACGAGCCGACGTTCGTACAGTACACCGCCGCGCGCGTGGCCGAAATTCGCGGCGAGGACGCGCAGGAGTTCGCTAAGCGTTGTCTGGAAAACGGGCTTAAACTGTTCAATATAGACCCCGCCGCGCCGCGCGGCATGTGATTAGGGCAGGGGAGGTACATCACATGGAACTGTGGGATTTGTACGACCGCGACAGAAAGCCGCTTGATAAGACCATGGTGCGCGGCGAAGAGGTCGCGCCGGGCACGTATCATGACGTAGTGCATATCTGCATGTTTAATCATAATGGCAAAATGCTTATACAGCATCGCCAAACGTTCAAGGACGGCTGGTCGGACATGTGGGATATTACGCTGGGCGGCAGCACGCAGACCGGCGAGAACAGCCGCACGGGCGCACATCGCGAACTGTGCGAGGAATTGGGCATAAATTACGACTTCACGAATGCGCGCCCGGCGCTTACGATAAACGCGCCCGGCATATTCGACGACTTCTATCTGATCGACGGCGAGGTCGACCCAGGCACATTGCGTTGCCAGCCCGAGGAGGTTTCGGAGGCGCGCTGGGCGGGGCATGATGAGATACTTTCCATGATCGACGATGGTATATTCATACCTTATCACAAGTGCTTTATAGACATGCTGTTTGCGATGCACGCAACCGGCTCGATGCGCAGCCGCCCCGATACGACAGTGCCGCGCGAAAAACAGTAAAGGGTGGGGAACAAAATACAAAAGCTAAACGAAAAGACCGCCGCGCTCATGGACGAGCGCTTCGGCCGTGACAAGGTTATCGCGCTGGCGACCGCGTGCGGCGATATACCGTATGTGCGCGGCGTAAACGCGTATTACATGGACGGCGCGTTTTACGTGATAACGCACGCAAAATCCAATAAAATGGCCCAGCTCGCGCTCAATCCCAACTGCGCCATATCGGGCGAATGGTTCAGCGCGCAGGGCGTGGGCGAAAGTATGGGCTGGTTTGGCCTTGCGAAGAACGCGGACATTGCCGACCGACTGTGCGCGGTATTTGCCGAATGGATTGACAACGGGCACAATGATTTGGACAGCACAGACTGCATCATACTCAAGATAAGGCTTACAAGCGGCATACTGTACGCAGACGGCGCGCGCTATGAGATAGACTTTAGCAAACATATTTATGCCTGGAACTGAATCAACAATCCGTAATTGCGCCAACGTATGCGTAATTGATCCGCCTATCCAAAATGGAAAATCAGTCTAAAAACAGAATACAAATCTGCATATCGATATAGAAAAAGCGCTGCCGCAATCGGAAGAAATCCTCCGACTGCGGCGGCGCTGCATTTACGTTGCGGGAACAGATCAGACCTTCTCAAGCAGTATGACGCGGCTCTCGAAATCGCGCATACGCCAGTCGGCGGGATAGCCCATGTTCATCAGCGCGCCGCCCGAATACACGGTTCCGTCCTCGGCGCGGTAGTGCGCGTCTGGGTCCAGCCCCTTCATCTTTATGCGGCACAGCGGCTCGGCGGGCACGTTGAGTACCTTGAAATAGCAAAGTATCACAGCGTCGCCGCGCACGAACTGCCATGCGGTCATGCTGCCTTCATACGGGCTGAGCAGGCGGGTAAATTCGCCCTGCTGCACGGTGCCGCGGATGCGCTTGCACAGCTCGACCGCCTTCTTCGCGGTGGCCATGTCATCCTCGGACAGCTTGCTCAGATCAAGCTCGAAGCCGAAGTTGCCCGACATCGCCACGTCGCAGCGGGTCTGCATGGGCGTGGTGCGGCCGGTCTGATGGTTCGGCACCGCCGATACGTGCGAACCGATCGCGCTTATCGGGTACACCATGCTGGTGGAGTACTGTATCTTCAGGCGCTCGATAGCGTCGGTATCGTCGCTGGTCCAGGTCTGCGGCATGTAGTACAGCAGACCCGCGTCGAAGCGTCCGCCGCCGCCCGAGCAGCTCTCGAACAGTACGTCCGGGAAGGACTGAGTGATGGTCTCCAGTACGCGGTACAGACCCAGCATGTAGCGATGCTCAACCTCGCCCTGATGCTCGCTGTCAAGCAATGCGCTGCCGATCTCGGTCATGTTGCGGTTCATGTCCCACTTTACGTAGGATATGGGTGCGCTGCGCAGTACCGACGACACGGCCTCGATTATGTAGTCGCACACGTCCGCACGCGACAGGTCGAGTATCAGCTGCTGACGCGCCTGAGTGCGCGCGCGGCCCGGCACATGTATGCACCAGTCGGGATGGGCGCGATACAGATCGCTGTCGGGAGATACCATCTCCGGCTCGAACCACAGACCGAACTTCATACCCAATTCGTTTATGCGCTTTGCCAGATGGTCAAGGCCGTTGGGCAGCTTTTTCTTGTCTACAACCCAGTCGCCCAGCGAGCAGTTGTCGGTATCGCGCTTGCCGAACCAGCCGTCGTCCAGCACGAACAGCTCCAGACCCATCTCCTTGCCCGCCCTGGCAATCTCGACGATCTTTTCCTCGTTGAAGCCGAAGTAAGTGGCTTCCCAGTTGTTGATAAGTATCGGGCGCTCGGCCAGTGCGTACTTGCCGCGGCACAGATGCGTGCGGTACAGCGTGTGATAGCGCTGAGACATAAGGTTGAGGCCCTTGTCCGAATAGACCATCGCCGCCTCGGGCGTCTGGAACGATTCGCCGGGCTTCAGTTCCCAGTTGAAGGAGTAGGGGTTAAGGCCGATTGTCACGCGGGTGCAGGCATACGCGGTGCCCTCAACAGTGGCCGCAAAGCTGCCCGAGTAGATAAGGCTGAAGCCGTAAACGTCGCCGTTAAACTCGTCGGCGTTCTTGCTCATCAGCGCCACGAAGGGGTTGTGCTGATGGCCGGACGCGCCGCGGCGGGACTCGATCGAATACAGGCCGTGCGTTACGGGCAGACGCTCCGGCACGCGCTCGCGCGCCCATGCGCCCTGAAGGTGCAGAAAATCGTAATCCTTGCCGAAGAAGTCCACGCTGGCGGCCGCGCCGGTCAACAGGCGCAGCGACTTGTCGCCGTGGTTCTCGTACCGCGCACTGCGGCAGATTACGTCCATTTCCTCAAATACCGAGTAGTTCAGCACGACTTCCAGCCCGGTCAGCTCGTCCTTGAGCCTTAGCTCCAGCGTCTCGGCGTCGGAATCCTCGCGGCAGTACACCGCGGGCAGACCCTCGAGCGGCTTCTTGCCCGAATAGATTTCGTGCCCGGCGTAGGTGAGGCAGGTCACGCTGTTGCCGTCGGCGTTGAGCACGCGCGCGGCGGGCGTGCGGTAGTCGCCCGTGCCGTGGCAGGGATATTCAAACGCCTTTATGCAGGACTCAACCTCGAACGAGGCATGCATCTGCCTCGGCGCGAGTATGGCCCATACGTCCGGATCGCTCAGATGCGCGCCCCAGTACAGGTGCAGCGCCTGCGATTCCTCATTAAGTCCGATTATGTAGCTTGTATGTGCGGTAGCCAGATGGAATATGCGCGATTGTGCATCGAAATTGATTGCCATGCTTAATTCCTCCCTGAATAATTGATGCCGTATACATGCCGCATATATAGGATAACCCCGCTTAGGCAGGCGTGTCAAGAGCGGGTATTGATGCGGCGCAATAATACGCGTTCAGGGGCGCTGGAGGGGGTCAGAGAGGGGCTGTACGCTTAAGTTCGAAAAAAAGTTCAAAAAAGTCGAAAAAAGGTATTGACAAGCCGGACGGCCTGTGCTATACTATCACCTGTCGCCGCGAGCAACACAAACGAGACTGCCGAGCAGCCAAGCGAGTGAAACGAGCGGGGCACGATCCTTGAAAACGATACAGAAGAGAGCGTTCAATCAGAGAACACCTGATTGA
>CAOKFD010000128.1:0-4707 GCA_948467645.1 uncultured Eubacteriales bacterium
TTTCCTGTTTAGGCAGTTTTCCCCCGCGCCATGTTCGCCACCCCTCGGCGGCTCAATTGCAGACTCGGCGGTGAGGTTCACGCCCGCCGGAAAGTATGGCGGGCGCGAAAACCGGCCATCCCGACGCGGCACTAGATGTATTCGATACCATCCATGCCGCGCCCACCATATATTAGAGTGGGCGCGGAAGGTTCAATCAATCGTCATGCTTCTGTATGAGCAACTTCCACGCTCAGAAAGCGACAAAGATTCAATGCAGTTTGCGCATGGTCTAAGCAAGGGAGTAAGGCAACCATATCAATGGCCGCATCGTAAAACCGCCCACCAGAAATGGATAGCTCAATCGAGCGTAACCCAATGCCGTAACCGCCCCTTGGCACGCAGTGCCCGGCGTTACAAAGGGGTAATAGGAGAATCCAAGGAGGGCATAGGGGGAACTCGCAATCCCCCTTGCCCTCCTTGGCCGCCGGAGGCACCAAAAATAAAGGGAAAAATAATAGAAAATCATTTAAGAAAACCAAACGCAAGAAAGAATAGAAAGATAGAATCAAGGCGAATACAAGCGCGCAACGAAAGAACGCTCAAAGAATCGCCGAGAAAGAACACCAAAGAATGCCAGCCATATTCAGCGGACTAACGTAAGAAAGTAAACCGCTTAAAAGCCATTGCGAAAGAATGGCTGCCCCCCCTGCCCCCCCTGCCCTTATAATAAAATATTGAAAAACTCGCCCAATCTGCGCTCCGGCGGCAGGAATGCCCCGCCCCCGCGTCGAATATGGACAGGCTTGCCATTTTTCCGGCGTTTGGGCCGGTGGCTATGATATTTATCATATAAAGGCTCAGGAGGGGTTAAATGACCCGCGAACAGCTTCGTAAACTCGCCGGTGATGAAATCTTCACCGCGGGGCTTCAGTTTTATCAGAATAACGGCGTGCGCGAAATGCCGCGCAGTCCCATATCCGCCGCGTCAAACCAATTGCAATTTGTAGTAAACGATAACCCGCGCCGTACCGTCGCCGTACGCGCCGACGCGCGTGCCGCCATGTGCAGCTGCGACATTTATCAGCAGGAGTACAAGGAGCATGGCCGCCGCGTATGCCCGCACGTCGTGGCCGCGATACTGTATTACCTCGCCAGCGGCAAGGCCGACGAATACTTCTCTCGCATCGCGCTTGAAGCGGGCGATTCGCTGCTCAGCTCCTATGAGCCGGTAATTCACGAAACCCAGCTTGTACTCGAACCCACGCTGCACATACCCGCGCCCCGCGCCGCCGCCGCACAGAGTTCGGCTCAGGCGCAATTGACCGGGCAGGATAACGCCGCCGCCGCGCCCGCCACGCTCGCGCTGCGCGTGGGCAAGCGCCGCTCCGACATGTCGGGGCGCATGTACGCGGTGCGCTCCATGCCTAAGTTCCTGCGCGGCCATATGGCGCGTCAGGAGGTGGAGTTCTCCAAATCATTCACCTATCAGCCGCAGTGGATGGAGTTCACCCAGCCGCAGATGCCGCTTCTGAGGCTGCTGTGCGAGATATTCACCACGATCGAACCGGCCGAGCGCGCCGGGTACAAGCTGGTGGGCGACGCTCGCTTCCTGCCTATACCGCCGCTCATGATGGCGCGCCTTCTGCGCATACTGTCGGCGTGCCCGTTCAAGCTCACCATCGGCGACAAGGAGTTCGACATCGCCGAGATGCGCCGCGACGACCTGCCCCTGCGCGCCGCGCTGGACACCGCCGGGCGCGACATCGAGCTTACCGCACGCATGGAGGGCGGCCGACCTGTGCCGCTCGATCTGGACGGCGAGTTCGTATTTCTGGCGGGCGACGTATACCACCTACCCGCGGGCAAGCGTCAGGCGCTTTTCCCGCTGGTCAAGCAGATGGCGGGCGGCGTGAATTCGTTCCGGTTTCAGCCGCGTCAGGCGGAGCGCGTAATCAGCGAGCTTCTGCCTCAACTGAAACTGGCCGCAGATGTAACAATCGGCGCGGGTCTAAAGCGCCGCATAGTCAACGAAAAGCTGCGTCCCAAGGTATACCTCGAGCGGCAGGGCGCGCAGACCACGGCGGGCGGCATATCCGCGCGCGTGAAGTTCTGCTACGGCGATTTGGAGATAGACCCGTTCGCGCCCGCGGGCACGGTGGCGATAACCGAGTCGCACGGCGTTGAGGACGGCTTCAGCTTCTACGACCCGGAGCATCCCCTGGACGTGCCGCCCGAGGAGCCCAAGGCCGCGAAGACCGCCTCCAGCGAACCCGAAGCGCCCGTACAGCCGGGCGAGCGGCTGCTGATGCGCGACGCGGAGGGCGAGCGCTCGATCATCGACATACTGTCGGGCTACGGCTTCAAGGTACGGTTGGGCGAGGTGCATCTGGCCGGGCAGGACGAGATTTACGAATTTTTTGTGGAGGGCGTTAAGGAGCTGAGCAAGGTCTGCGAGATCTTCTGCTCGGACGCGTTCCGCCGCATGACGCCGCACAAGCTCACGCCGCACGGCCGCAGCTACATATCGGACGGAAAGCTGCTGCTCAGTCTGGGCGGCGAGATGGGCGAGCTGCCGCCGCAGGAGCTGGTCGCGATACTGGCGGCCCTGCGCGACCGCAAGAAGTACTTCCGGCTGCACGACGGCTCGATGCTGTCGCTCGAGGACATCGGCGAGGACTGGCTGGAGCTGGCCGACGCGGTTGCGGACGCGGGCGTGGTGCGGCATCAGGGCGTACTGGAGCTGGAGAGCTACCGCGCGACGTATCTGGATTCCCTCTTGCACGGACTTACCGGCATGGAGACGGACGAGTCGGTAGACGACGCGTCGCGGCTGGAAGCGCCCACCGATCCCTGCCCCACCGAGCTGCGGGCCACCCTGCGCCCGTATCAGCAGCGCGGCTTTGAGTGGCTGCAGGCTTTGTACAAGCTGCATCTGGGCGGCGTACTGGCCGACGACATGGGCTTGGGCAAGACCTTACAGATGATCTCCGTCATACTGTACGCCACACTGCGCGACGGGCGTATGCCTTCGCTGGTCGTTGCGCCTACCACGCTAACCTACAACTGGCTGAGCGAGATAAAGAAGTTTGCGCCGCAGCTAAACGTAATGGTACTGGACGGTTCGCGCCAGAAGCGGCAGGAGACGATCGAGCGCCTGCGCGAAAAGCACGACATGGACGTGCTGATTACGTCGTACCCGCTGATACGGCGCGACGGCGAGCTATTGAGCGGGTTCAAGTTCCGCTTCTGCATACTGGACGAGGCGCAGAACATCAAGAATGCGCAGTCGGTCGGCGCGGAGGCGGTGCGCCAGATCGATGCGCAGAGCCGTTACGCCCTGACCGGCACGCCTATGGAGAACCATCCGGGCGAGCTATGGTCGATATTCAACTTTGTCATGCCGGGGTATCTGCTCAACAACGCGGCGTTCATGCGTCAGCACGGGCAGGGGCAGAACGCGGAGGCATTGCGCACAAAGCTGCGGCCATTCCTACTGCGCCGCCTGAAGAAGGACGTTTTGCCCGAACTGCCGGACAAGGTGGAGCAGACGATCATTGCCGAGCCCACGCCGGAGCAGTTGGACGTATACAAGGCGTCGCTGCTGCGCCTGCGCGGGCATGTGCAGGAGCTGCTGGGTCAGCACGAGGACGGGCAGAGTGCGTTTGGCCGCAACCGCATCGAGGTATTGTCGGCAATCACCGAGCTGCGTCAGATCTGCTGCCACCCGTCGCTATGCTTGGACAGTTACGAAGGTTCGTCGGGCAAGCTGGAGCTGCTCATGGACATACTGCCCACTGCGCTTGAGAACGGGCACCGTGTGCTTTTGTTCAGCCAGTTCACGTCGATGCTGAACATCATCCGCAACCGTCTAACGGAGGAAGGCATAGGCTGGCTTTACTTAGACGGCCAGACCCCTGCCGAGGAGCGTATAGCTTTGGTTGAGAAGTTCAACTCCGGCATGGAAAAGACGCCCGAAACCGCGGACGTCCCGGACGTATTCCTAATCTCGCTAAAGGCCGGCGGCTCAGGTCTGAACCTGACGGGCGCAGACACGGTAATCCACTACGACCCGTGGTGGAACCCCGCGGTAGAGGATCAGGCCACCGACCGCGTGCACCGCATAGGCCAGACGCGCTCCGTCCAAGTCCTACGCCTAATCACCAAGGACACGGTAGAACAGGGCGTCCTCGAAATGTCCCAGCGCAAACGCGCCCTCTTCGATCAGGTAATAACCGCCGGCGACACTATACCTACTCAGCTTACCGAGCAGGAGATACTTCAGCTATTCCAGATGGAGTAAGGGACGAGGGGAACGTGGGGAACGTGTTCTTTCTTTTCGGAAGAAAAGAAAGAACCAAAGAAAAGTCTATTGGCTGTTCTCCCGCATGGCTTACTTAGTTCAGACGTTTTAGGAAGCTATATACGGGAAGGTACACTACTTTCTTGCGCCGCTTGTCTCGCCCAGAGCCAGCGGCGCTTTTTGTTGCCCGCGTTTGTGGCTCACGCATTCTATAATCTTACTTAGTTTCGGGATTCCGCGAATGGACGTTTTCTTTTTAGGCAGTTTTCCCCCGCGCCATGTTCGCCACCCCTCGGCGGCTCAGGTGCAGATTCGGCGGTGAGGTTCACGGCCGCCGTCAAGTATGGCGGCCGCGAAAACAGGCCGTCCAGACGCGAAACCGGATGTATGAGCGGCCATCCATGCCGCGCCCACCATAAATTAAA
>CAOKFD010000129.1:0-4679 GCA_948467645.1 uncultured Eubacteriales bacterium
TGGAGGTGGCCAACAACCTGAAATGGATGAAGGACATAACGCGCACGTACTCGCCCGGGCGCGCGGCGGCGATACTGACGCTATTGGCAGTAATGAGCAAGCTGACCAACGAGGCGTGGAAGCAGCTGACCGGGCGGGAGTTGATGCTGGACCCGATAACGGCGGGCGAGGCAGGCATAAGCGCGGGACGGGAAGCGGCCGACGAGGGCGGCGCGTGGAAGGGGCTATGGGCGGGTCTCAGCGCGGCGTGGGGCGAGATAAGCGGCAATCTGCCCTACATAAGCGGCGGGCGGATAGGCACGAACCTGATAAGCGACGCGATAGACGCAGTGGGCACGATAAAGGACGCGGCGGAGGAAGGCAGCAGCGCGCGGGCGTGGGACACGGCGTTTTGGCAGATGATGAACTACATAACCTACGGCGGGCAGATAAAAAAGAGCTATCAGGGCGAGGGCGCGCTGCTGGCGGGCGGCGTGTACAACAAAAACGGGCAGCTGATGTACCCGGTGGACGCGTCGGACACGTGGACGCGCGTGCAAACGCTTATATTCGGCAAGAGCTCGACCCGATATGCGCGCATGTACTACGACGAAGGGCGGCAGGCGCTGACGGCGGACAATACGACGAAATATCAGCAATTGGTAGAAGGCGGCATGAGCCCGGGCGCGGCGTATGAGACGGTATATGCTCACCAGCAGGCGGGGCGGCTATATAACAAAATACAGCAGGCCGAGAAGGCGGGCGACGAGGAAGAGGCGGCGCGGCTGAAAATACAGCTGGGCGAGCAGCTGGCACGCGTGGACTACGAAAGCATAATACCCGCCGGGCTGGAGGGCGAGATGAAGTACGGGTACGCGCAGATGCTTAAAAGCGCGTACATGGAAAGCGGGGACGAGGCGTTCATGCCGGAGTACTACAAGGGCGAGTTTACCGAAAACGGGGTAAAGTACAAGTTTACGCCCGAGAGCATGGAGAGGATAGCGCAGGCGTATTCCACGAATCTGGAAGCGCAGATGGCGGTATACCAAAATACTTGGGAGAGCATGAGCGAGGGCGAGCGCCGGGACGCGTATTCCAAGGCCAAGCAAAACGCGCGGGCGGCGGCCAAGAAGTGGGGGAGGAAGAATGCGGAGTACATATCGGTGGAGGAATATGAAAAGCGGGGATATGAAGCGCCCGAAAACGCGGAAAGCGAGAGCAAACAGCCGGCCGGCCTGACCAACCCGATAGCGGACATATACCGCGCGGCGACGGGCGAAGGCGGCGATATGATAAATGCCTTTACAAATGCAAGGACGGGCGAGACGGCGACAGGCGCGGGACTGAGTGAGGCTTCCTCGGACAGAACGGCGGCGGACGGCGCAGCGGCGGGCGGACTGAGAGCGGATGAGATAAAGCAGCTAAGCAATGCCTCAACGCCAAAATCCAATAAAAGCGGTTCGAGCGGCAGGAGACGGTCGGGCGGCAGGAAGGCGGGCGGCAGAAGCTCGGGCGGCAGCAGCATGACGGTGGGCGCGCCCACGGCCACGGTGAATATACCGTGGTACAAAACGCGGATGTACGAGAGCTTCGGCGCGGGCTACAACCCCTTCCCGCTGACGAACAGCTTTGAATGGGGCGGCGAAAGGGTAAGCCTGAGCGGCGAAGAAATGGGCGCGTATTCCGGGCTGTACGACGCGTACATGGACATGTACATGCGCGAGCGGCAGCAGGAATGGGACGGCAGTGACAGTGCCGGGCGCGAAACCATGCTGCGCGAGATGGATGAAATGGCGCGGGACGCGGCGTATCAGCATTTGAGGGAGGTGGGGTGATTTCAGGGTGGAAATGGCGATTGCCCGCCGCGGGATGCGGCGGGCAATTTTTTGACCTTTTACATGCATAGAAGCATCAAATTTGAATAAAATAAATCCGAACAAGGAACAATTTGTATCAATATAGAAGATCGAATTGACACTTGGGGCATGAAGCTGATATTATAGATATGGTGATGAATATGAGTATGATTGAGATGCCGGTAGTCAAAATACGGCGCTTAGAAATTGAAAATTTCAAGAACGTGAAAAAGGGTACGATAACCATGCCGTCGGCATTGAAGGCAGACGTGGCGGGGTATGGCGATATATTGGGCATATATGGCCAGAACGGGTCGGGAAAGACGGCAATTGTGGACGCATTGGACACAATAAAGACACTGCTGTGCGGAATGGCATTGCCGGACGACATGCGCCATTTGATAATGTATGGTGAAAATATGTGCCGCATATCGGTGGAATTCGAGATAGCGACGGAGAGCATTGAAAAATTCAATGCGAGCTATACCGCAGAAATATCGCGCGCGGCACCGGAGGCGAAGCAGGGGGACGACAAGCAGAGCCGTGACGTCGAAGTATCGCGCGAGGTATTAAAAATGCCATGCGGGGCGGCAGGCCGCATGGCAAAGTATATAGAATACACGAGCGATGAGAGCAAACCGGTATTTGCGCCGGATAATCGCCGCAAAAGCATTATACAAAGTATGGCAGGTGATAATCCGGAAGGCGAAATAAATGCGGCGTTGGAGCTTAAGCTTATTCGCGCCCTGGCAAAGCAGAACGGAGAATCTTTTATATTCGGAAACAGAACGACCAGGAAAGTCCTGGATCATTTTGACGGTGATATAGGCCCTTATGCAATAACGTCATTGAAGTTATTTGCCATGGTCAATATGACCGTTATAGACGGAATAACTTCGCTATTCAGCAGCAGCAATATGCTGTTTCGGGTGCCCATACGCGATAAAGGCGGCATAGTCAGCAAAACAATCAAAATATATGAGCCAACCGTAGTGAACATGGATGAGTATGAGCAGATGGAAGGGCCGATGAAAAACCTGAACATTGTGCTGGGCGCATTGATACCGGGACTTCAGATAGCCGTACACGATTTGGGCAAGGAGACGATGGCAGACGGTAAAGAGGGACATAGGATAGAACTTATGTCACAAAGGCAAATGTCGAATGACAAAATAGCCGAGGTGCCGCTTAAATACGAATCTAACGGCATAGTAAAGATCGCGTCGCTGCTAAGTGAGATAGTAGCGGTGTGCAGCGATCCGGTAGCGTGCCTGATCGTGGACGAATTTGACGCCAGCATAAACGAATATCTGCTGGGCGAGCTTTTAAGCGCGATGAGCAGCGCGGCAAAGGGACAACTGATATTCACCGCGCACAATTTAAGGCCGCTGGAGATGCTGGACTACAGGAGCGTAATATTTTCAACGTCCAATGCGAATGACAGATATAAGCGCCTGAGCAAAAAGCCCAACAACAACCTGCGCTCAATGTACATAAGGGAAGCGGCGATAGGCGGCGAGGGCGATGAGCTGTACAGCGACGCGGACAGCATAAAAATTGGCCGCGCATTGCGTAAAGCCGGGAAGGGGATGCGCGATGCCGGAAAATAAGCAGCGCAAGGTGATAATGATCATTTGCGAAGGTACGACGGACGAAACGGCGCTTAGCGTATTTACGGAAATATACAGGGGCAGCCAGGTAAGATTTATAGTAACGCGCGGCGATATAACGACGAAAAAGTCGGGCGCGGCAAACGCCAACGCACTTACGGCAGTAAACAGCGTTATACGTGAGAACATGGGCAGGTACGGCTTGAAAAAGGGCGATATATTGCGGGTAATGCATGTTATGGATACAGACGGCGCGTTCATACCGGACGATATGGTAAGGCAGGGCGCAGATGGCGAGCTGAGCTATCATAAAGACCACATAGCGGCGGGCGATGCGGAAGGTATACGCAAGCGCAACGCGGTAAAGCGCCAAAACGTAAGCATACTGTACCCCAAAGAGAAAATAGGCGGCGTTGCATATAAAGCGTATTACCTGTCGCGCAATCTGGAGCACGCGCTGCACGGACTGGACGGCGCGCTAAGTACGGAGGACAAAATGCGATTGGCGGAAGAATTTGAAGCGGCGTATTCGGAGGACGCGGACGGGTTTAAAATGCTGCTGAATTCGGACGAACTGGCGACACCAGGCGAATATGCGCAAACGTGGAGGTACATAATGGATGGAGCACATTCGCTGGAAAGGCATTCAAACCTGCATCTGGCGATAGAGTGAAATCTGGCGATAAAGTAAACGCCCGGCTTGCCCGGCGCTCATGCGAATATGAGCGCCGGGCTTTTTTCGCCGCCATTAAACGGCCATTGACGACAAAAGCATATAGAATCATGGGCGGGGTGATTTAGATGGCGCAGAATATCGGGTTCAGGCCCATATACCAATTGGAGACGGCGGCGGATTTCAAGCTGCTCAACGACGAGATGCGCGCGCTATGGACAAAGATAATGGGCGGGCTGACGCAAAAGGATATGAGCGGGGACGCGTGGCAGGCGGTCGAGGATGCATATTCAACATCGCTGGGCGTGGTGGACGCGCGGCTGAAGGCCATTGACCAGCTGAACATAGATCAGAACGGGCGCATAAACACATTGGAGGAATTCAAGGCCGACGCGGAGGGGCGGATAAAGGCTCTGGAGGAATTCAAGGCGGCGGCAGATACGCGCGTGAAGGCATTGGAAACGTTCAAAACCGAGGTCGAAAAGCGCGTAAAGTCGGTGGAGGATGCTCAGGCGGCCACGGATACGCGCGTAAAGGCAATGGAACAGGCTCAGGCGGCCA
>CAOKFD010000130.1:0-4518 GCA_948467645.1 uncultured Eubacteriales bacterium
TCCCAGAGAAAGGCTTTCCTCTTTCACTGTCCAAGATCATTGACAAACCTACATTTTTATGCTCTTTCGTAGGAAAATTTGGCTCTCCATTTGTTTTGCGCGGCATTCGGCTCCGTGGCAAAATATTTTGTTGCAAACATTTGGCGTTTGGATTATAATGATTTTGAAAGACTCATTTTCGGTTGCATTTGGCACTTACAGGGACAGACCAACGATTGGAGGCGCACATGAAGGTCGTAAAGCGGATACTTATCGCAATCCTCATAGCCATAATCGCAGTCGCCGCAGCTTTTTTCGGACTGTATTTCACACGCATACAGACCGTCTCATCCATTGCAAAGGTAACCGACTATGACGACTACAACCTTTACCGCATTGACGTAAAGTACGATTACGATCTGGACGGCGTTATCGGTTACGGACTGACCGACAATCAGCGCTTTATCGACGCAGTGCTCAAGGAATCCCTGCCCCTGCTCCCCATAAGCATGAAAGCGCCCGATTTCGGCTGCACCGCGTTTACCGCAAACGGCGGCGACGGCAGCGTATTCATGGGCCGCAACTACGACTTTAAGAACGACACGTCGGCCATGCTGGTCTACTGCGCGCCCAAGGGCGGCTATAAATCGGTGGCGTTCGCGGCGCTGGACAATATTTCGGCAAACGACGCCGACTCCGGCATAAAGCGCAAGCTCGCGTGCCTGACCGCGCCGTTCATATGTCTGGACGGCATGAACGAAAAGGGCGTGTCCATCGCCGTGCTCACGCTGGACAGCGAGCCGACGCTGCAAAGCACCGGCAAGCCCACCATAGCCACGACGCTTGCAATACGCCTTGTGCTGGACCGCGCGGCTACCACGCAGGAGGCCGTCGATCTGCTGCGCGGGTACGACATGTTCGCGACCAGCGGGCGGGACTATCACTTTTACATAACCGACGCCTCGGGCGACGGGCGCGCGGTCGAATACGACTGTTCCAGCGAAACGCGCGAGCTAGTGGACACCCCCAGCCGAGCCGTCACGAATTTCTTTATACTATACAAGGACAACGTGCTGCCCAATCAGCGAAACGGCATATACGGCCATGGCCGCGAGCGCTACGACGCGGCAGAGGCGGTGCTGAGCGCGCACGATGGCGATCAGGACAAGGCCGTCGCGTGGGAAGCGCTGATATCCGCATCGCAGGCGCCCAAAGAGGGCGACGTGACCAGCAACACGCAGTGGTCCATAGTGTATGACGATACCCACCTTACCGCAGAAATCGCAATTCGCCGCGATTGGGACAGCGTGATTAAGTATGATCTTGCCAAAAACGCGCTGGATTGAGCCCCCCTGCGCGCAGATTTTGAATAGAGTTCGGCCGGCGCATCCGCTTAGGACGCGCCGGTCGTTTGCTTATATTTGCGCGGCAATATCAGACGAAGAATTCCAGCGCGAACACGACCGCGCAGCACGCCACGGCGACCTTTAGCAGGCTCATGCCCGACCATGCCGCCACTATGCCCACCACCAGCGCCGCAAGACCCGCGATCGGGCTTTGCGTGGCCTCCATTATCGCCGGGAAGGTCATTACCGCCAGCGTCACATAGGGCACGTAATACAGAAATGATTGCACAAACACGCTGCGTATGGGCTTGCGAATCAGCGTGAGCGGCAGCGACCTTATCGCGTATATAACCACAGCCATTATCAGTATGTACAGCCACGTATTCGTCATTTACTTTTCCTCCGCAGTCTGCCCGGCCACGCCGGTCTTGTTTATCGGGAACAGCAGCGCCGCGGCGCCCGACAGTACCAGCGTAAGTATTATCGTCATCGTACCGCCCGACACCGACGCAAACGCCGGAATCTTTGCGCACGCAAAGCTGGCGGCAAAGCTGAGTGCGACCAGACCCGCCAGCACGCGACTCTTGCGGCAGGGCGGTATTATCACGGCCAGGAACATGCCGTACAGCGCCACACTGAACGCGCTGACCAGCCTCAGCGGCAGTATCTCGCCCACCAGCACGCCCAGACCCGTGCCCACCGTCCAGCACGGCGACGCAATGAGCATTGCGCCATAGGTGTAATACGGGTCGATACAGCCTTCGTGCGCGACCGATATTGAAAACAGCTCGTCCGTCACATCAAACGCGATGCACAGCCGGTGCCAGAAGGGCATGTCGGGCGCAAAGCGCTGGCTCATCGCGCAGCTCATCAGCATGTACCGTGCGTTTGCGATCAGCATCATTATGAACATTTCTCACAGCGACGCCTGCGCCGCGATTATCGTAAAGCCCGCGTACTCGCCCGCAGAGGCGCTGCACAGAAAGCTTGTCACCATGCCCTGAAGTACGCCAAGTCCCGAGTTCTTTGCCGCGATGCCCAGCGAAAACGACACCGCCAGATACCCCAGCCCTATCGGTATGCCGTCGCGCATACCCTGTTTAAACGACGCGCGGTGGTCCATTCCCGCAAACGAATTTTCCATTTTGAACACTTCCATTTCAGCATCCGTATTTTAAGCCGCAGGACATATTATATCAGGCGGCGCTTACGCGGTAAACTGCGCTAATATAATCCTTTTATTAGAAAATACCGCCGGTTTGCGGTATGCGGGCGCGGCGCAGGCCGCGTTTAAGCCAGACGTCAGCATGCACCTTTGATATATTTTTAACATCATATATCTAACCCCTCAATTTTGCCGATTAATATATGGCGTTATGCTGAATATTGTATGTACTTTGCCGCGCGCAAAGTGTATAATGCCTATGTATAAACTATGGCCGCATGATTGAGCAATTGTATATTACCTTACCGACGTTCGTTGTATTCGCCGCATTAAAAGCCGAAGTTTCTCTGTATCAAACGATGATAAGCGTATATTTTATCTTGCCATTTTGCATTGCACAGTGACAAACAGGGTCGCCGTCCCTGTTTTCCGCGGTCATAGTCCGCGAACGTAATTCGGCGACACATATCATACTGTAAAGGAGGGTTTTATGAAACGTTTGCTGAAAGTTCTTGCACTGACCTTATCGATCATGCTGGCGCTGTCCGGCAGCGCAGCCTTCGCCGACGAAGAGCTGGGCACGATATACCGCCAGCATTACGGCGCGGATCTGACACAGCTGCCCATCGTGGAAGAGCCGCTCACCATCGACGTATGGCGCAGATTCTCGTCCACGATAATGGATTCGCTGGCGGACTGCGAAGTCTTCAAGAAGATGGAAGAGCTGACCAACGTGCGCGTCAACTGGCTGTACCCGCCGGTAGGTTCCGAAACCGACAATTTCAACCTGCGCTGCGCATCCGGCGACCTGCCGCATATGTTTTCTTACCCGCCCGAATACAAGGGCGGTTTGGAAAAGGGCGTTGCGGACGACGTGTTCATCGATTTCAGCAGCTACTACGAACAGGGTATGCTGCCCAATCTCAAATATCTGCGCGACACTTACCCGGATATAGCGAAAGACACGATAATGGACTCGGGCGCGATGATAAAGTTCCACATGATCGACTACGTGCGCTCCGACCCGTGGGCGGGGCTGTATGTGCGCAAGGACCTGCTGGACGGCGCGGGGCTTGACGAGCCCCTTACCATAGACGACTGGGACAACATGCTGCGCGTGTTCAAGGAAAAGTACGGCGCGCAGCTGGGAATAAGCATACCGCAGTCATACGGCGTCGCCGTCAGCTACTCCTTCGCCGCCGCATACGATGCCGGCTACGACTGGATAGCCAGGGACGGCAAGACCGCGGCCTACGGCCCCGTCGAGCCGGGCTACAGGGATTTCCTTAGCCTGCTCAACAAGTGGTACAGGGACGGTCTGCTCGACCCCGACTTTGCCACGCTGACCAAAGACGCCTACGACGCCAAGATGGCCGACGGCTCATACGGCGCGTTTACATGCTATTACAGTTCAATAGGGCAGGCCAAGGTTTCGGGGCTTAGCGTGAACCCCGATTACAAGCTGATACCCGTGCATCAGCCGCAGTCCCAGCCGGGCAAGCCCACGCACCTGCGCCAGTACAACTCGCTGGTTCGTTTCGACTACGACGTAATGACCACCCGCATAGAGACCGACGGCATAGCCGAGCAGGCCCTCCGCTGGAAGGACTTCTGGTACAGCCAGATGGGCGGCGACCTTTGCTCCTACGGCCCCGAGGGCGTTAGCTACGAGTGGGTGGCCGGCGACGATGGCGGCGCGACACTGAAGTGGATTTACGAAGACACCGGCGTAATCAGCAAGGGCGATGACAAGGACTTCTGGACCGTATATCCCATGTTCAAGCTGCACAACTGGGGCTATCTGCGCGACTCTACCGCTTACGAGATGCAGCCCGAGGTATGGCAAAGCGTAATTGTCTGGGGCGAGGACGGCTGCGACTGGAACATACCCATGATAGTGGAGACCGCCGAGGAGACCGAGACGCTCAACCGCATAATGACCGACATCAACACCTATCGCGAGGAAATGACCCACAAGTTCATCACCGGTCAGGAATCGCTTGATAACTTCGACGCCTTTGTTGAGCA
>CAOKFD010000131.1:0-4427 GCA_948467645.1 uncultured Eubacteriales bacterium
ACGAAAAATCCACTTGGGTCTGCGGATTGTCCCGCTTGAGACACACTCTAAAATTGGAGAAGCATTTGCTGGAATAGAAAAGCTGCCTGATTGTGTTTCAGTGTGATATATGCTATAAACTATTCCTATGGGTTATCAAATAAAAAAGGGTTCTAAACTATTCATAGGGGTGAGCAAATGAAAAAATAGGAGACAAAGTCATCAAAAGCGAGTAAAATGAAGTTACCACACAACATTACTGCAGGAGTGATGACAAGGCCGTACTGCGCTATGCGTTTAAGAAGTACGGCGTGCTGACTCAGGGCTTCCCCGGAGAGCTATATGATGAATTTCGACGCGCATACGTATGAGGCGATGTATGGCGCGGGTGGGGAAATGCGCGACATTACGCCCGAGTTCTGCGAAAAGACGCGCGGCTTTGGCGTGAACCCGTGGGGCTACTGCGCCGATACCGACGAGCAGGTGTATCGGGCGATCCGCGCGGGCGTGTCCATGATTACCGGCAACAATCCGGAACCCGCACTGCGCATACTGCGCCAGCAGGGGCTGCATAAGTAAGGCCGCATTGCCCCTCGCGCGTATGTGCGTAATTGAGAGGGAGAATAATATGTTTGAGACAGATACCAAACCGCGCACGCAAAACGACCTTGCGCGCATAAAGGCGCTGTACAACCGCGCTTTTCCGGAAAACGAGCGCCGACCGTTTGATGATATGATGGCGTCGCTCAATAACCGGCTGGAGCTGAACGTATTTTATGCGGATGGCGCGTTTGTCGGCTTTGCATTTCTACTTAACTGCGGCGATATATCGCACATAATATATTTTGCGGTTGAGGAGGAAATGCGCAGGCAGGGCATGGGCAGCGCGGCGCTTAAAGCCATGCGCGCGGAAAATCCCGGAATGCGGATGCTGGTCGATATAGAGCGCGACATACCCGGCGCGCCCAACGCTATGCAGCGCTGCCACAGAAAGCACTTCTACCTGCGCAGCGGCTATCAGGAGACGCAGGTGAAGTACGAGTGGCGCGGCGAGCAGTACGAGATTCTGTCAAACGGCGGCGACGTAAGCGACGCGGAGTTCTGGAACTTCTGGGACACGCTGGAAAAGGAAATGGACGTAAGCGAGCTGTAAATGAAAACGGTTTGCGGACAAAGACATGGCTTTGCTATGCAATGAAATATACGTTTGTAGTTGCGGCGCTTATCAATTTACCGTAACTTTCGCGTGCTGTACATGCTGCCGGTTCCATAAAGAATATAAAAAATCGCTCCGGATGCAAGACTGCATTCGGAGCGATTTGGTTTATCAGAATATGTTCAGGCGGCTTTGCGTCGTTCATTGCCTTCGCTGCGCTGGTTCAGATATGCGTGCGTTTCGGGCCAGTGCTTGTATATCAGCAGTGCGCTCAGCAGATACGCGGTAAGTCTGATAGGCATGTCCGCGCGGTACAGTACCGACGCAATGACTATAAACAATATCGATGCGGACGATACCGCCGTCGCGTGATCCTTTATCAGCAGTATCGCGGCCACCATCGCAATCGCCAGCCATATCCCCAACGGGTGCCACGGCAACAGCCCCAGCAGCGCGCCGTATGCGGGCGCAATCGCCTTGCCGCCCTTAGCGCGCAGCATGGGCGAAAACGCGTGCCCCAGCGCCGGGGCGACGAC
The DNA here is from genome assembly GCA_948467645.1 of uncultured Eubacteriales bacterium. Lineage (GTDB taxonomy): Bacteria > Bacillota > Clostridia > Christensenellales > Aristaeellaceae > Fimadaptatus. The sequence continues at coordinate 1,672 of CAOKFD010000131.1, forward strand.
TATCGCCGCGACTGCCCAGCCGTTTGCTATGCCCAGCATACACGCGATGAATACCGGCGCAAAGCCCTTCAGCACGTCCAGCACGCCGCACAGTATGCCTACGCCCTTGCCGCAGGTAAGCCCCGCGTTAGCCGCGCCCGGATTGTGGTCGGCCGCGGACAAGCGCACATCCTTGCCGCAGATCATGCGCGGTATCAGGTAGGAATACATTATGCTGCCGGAAACAAATCCGGCCAGCGTCGCTGTCAAAGCCGGAACGTTCATATATCTCACTCCTTGTTTGCCATCGCCAGCGCAAACTCGGCTATTCGGCCGCTTGCGTTTGAATCTATGTTGCGCTCCTGCGCGGCGCGCATGTCGGCGCGCAGGGCGTTATCCTTCAATAGCCGCTGTACGTCGGCGCGTATATCCGCATCCGTGCGCGCGTACATCGCCGCGCCCAGCTGTTCAAAAAACTCGGCGTTGCGCGTTTCCACGCCCTCGATAGGATTTATCACTATGAAAGGCTTGCGCTTGGTCATTATCTCGGTCGATGTAAGCCCTCCCGACTTGGACAGGATTATATCCGCCGAATCCATCAGCGGGAACATCGGGCTGACATAGCCGAGTATGCGCACGTTTTCGTCGCCCGCATACTGCTGGCTTAACTGATTGAACAGCGCTTTATTGTTGCCGCAGACCACGCTTATCAGCGCGTCCACGCCCTGAAGCGAGCGCACCACCTCAGGCAGGTTGCCCGCGCCCATGCTGCCGCCTATGACCAGCAGATGCGCGCGGCCGGTGTCTAAGCCCTGAGCCAGCTTTGCCGGTGCGCTGTCACCGCAGGGCGTGCAGGCCGGAGCGACTGGTATGCCCAGTGCGTGCAGCTTTTCGGCGGGCATAAGCTTTTTAGTGAACTCACCGTCAAGCAGCGGATGCGGCGTTATGTACGCGTCCAGCTCAGTCTCCTCCCAGAAGGGCGCGCAGGTGTAGTCGGTCATTATACCTATCGTGGGCGGTAAGTCGGAATGCTGGTGCTTGAGGTGAGTAAGCGCCTGTGCCGCGAATATGTGGCTGGTCAAAAGTATGTCGGGCTGTTCGCGCTCTATATACTTATAAAGCGGCGCGGCATACAGCGTGTTTGCAAAGTACACTATCGATTTAAGCCTTGGCGTGCTTACAAACTGACCGGCGCGGTACAGCTTGCCGAACGCGTCCGGCGAGCGCCGCACGAGGTTTATGTACGCGCCACCCACTATGTCGGATGTGCGCTTACCGATGAGCGTTAAAAAGTCGCATACCTCGCTGGCACAGCCGCGCTGAATCAATGCGTTGGCAACGGCGTTTGCGGCGCTCATATGGCCGCCGCCCATCTTGGTCGCAAATACGATTGCCTTCATATTATGGCCGCACGTCCTTTCCGCATATGTATAAGTCCCCATTACATGATACCATACGCTTTGAAAAAATCAAATAGACAAAATGCGCCCGGTGTAGCGTACTCTGGGCAACTTTGCGGCGGCAATGTGCAAATATTCGGATTTACTTTACAAACTATACCGTGATGATATATAATAATTACAGGAAGGGGGAGTTTACCCATGAAAAAGCTGATGGCACTTATTCTGGCCGTAACTATGCTGGCGGTGACAACATTTGCGATGGCTGACGCCGGGACGGAGACTTCCTTTAACGAGGACGTCGAAAGTCCGTATACCGAATTTGACGGACTGAACATTTCGGGTGAACTGACTGGCGATTCGATTGAGATGACGCTGGTTTATCAGGAAGATAACGGCGAGAACTTTGCCGAGTACTTCGTTAACGACATGGTCGTGGTTTCCTATGAGCGGCACCTGCCGACCAGCGGAACCGACGCGGCGCTGGACGTGGTGCGCGCGATGGCCGAGGAACAGGGCGTGACTGCCGATGATCTTACCATAAACGACGCGCCGGACGTAAGCGCACAGCTGACCTATCCCGCGTACCGCATAGAGTACACCACCGGCGAAAACGAGGATAAGTGCAAGGCTGTGGATATTTACGTCGAGACTCAGGATTGGGCGTACATATTCCATACGCTTACGCCCATCGACAGCTTTGACGATTACAGCGCGCTTATAGACGAGTGGATTGGCACTCTCCGTCTGGAAGAGATCGGCGGCCCCGCGTCGTATGATGCGGACGCGGTGAATGCTTATCCGCACTTTGAAATGCCGCTGTCCGGCGATCAGGTGGAGCTTATCGACGCGGAGCAGTACTCCGACATAGAATACGACGAGTACTACGCGTACGACGGCGGCCAGGTAGTATTCGCCTACGAGCGCTATCAGCCCTGCGAAGACGGCGAGGATGCGGTAAAGGCATTTGTCGCCGACCTTTATTCCGACGAGCTGACCGATTTGAACGTATCTCAGGACGACGATCTGACTGCGCGCCTGAGCTATCCCACGTACCGCGCGGAATACACGACCGGCGCGAATGAGGATACGACCCAGAACGTGGATATAATCGCGCTGCTGGACAATTGTATGCTGAACTTCCACGTCGAGACCAACGCGGATATGTATTCAGACTATCAACAGCTTATCGAAGGCTGGATAGCCACGCTGGAGATCGTGGACGCGACGGAAAGCGTCGGCTGATCGTATAATAGATAATATGCGCCCGCAGAAGCGGCAGTAAGAATACCGCTGCTGCGGGCGATTTCTTTTTGGAAAAACGTTAGAGTGTGTCTCAAAAAGGGAAATCCGCAAGTTCGAGTGGATTTTTCGTCA
>CAOKFD010000132.1:0-3979 GCA_948467645.1 uncultured Eubacteriales bacterium
CGCTCAGAAAGCAACAGAAAAATAATCGCGGCAAAGTTCCGTTGCCTACTGACGCCCCGCCGCCTACCCAAACTCCGCAAGGTCAACCCTGTCTGACAGGGGTTGGCAACAACCCCTTGACCATCCCGAAGCCCAGCCGGCGCGCCGTGTCAAGGATGCCGAAGGCACGGCGCAGCCGCTTGTCCTTGACTCGGTGCGCTGGCTGGGCTACCTTGCTATTGTACGTCAACGCTACGCCATAGCCCTCCCCCCCAACTGCTCTTGAAAGTAAAGCCAAGCAAAAAAAGGAAAATTTTCCACATCTCATCAATAAAAAAGAAAGCCGCGCCCGCAAGGACGCGACCTTCGCAAATCCCAACAAATCACTTCATCCGATAAATAGCATTCGCCAGCGCCGCCATATGTTCCTGCGTCAGCGCCTCGCCGCGCACGCTTGCGGGCAGACCAGCCGCTTCCAGCGCCGCGCCTGCCTGTTCACGCGTCATCGAAAACGCCGCGCACAGGTTATTCAGCATCGTCTTACGCCGCATCAGGAACGCCGCCGACATCGTTTTTATCAGAGCATCATGGTCGAGCGTCTCCGCAGGCGCTGTCTCACGCGGGGTAAGCCTTAGCAAGGTCGAATCCACATGCGGCGGCGGCGTGAACAGGCCGCGCGGCAGCTCCATTGCCGCCTCAATATCGTAATGCCAGCTCAGCAGAGCGCTCAGCAGGCAATACTGCTTCTGGCCGACCTGCGCCATTATGCGCTCGGCGGCCTCGCGCTGAACCATTATCGTCAGCGAATCGAAATGCGCGTCGCTCTTGGCAAAGCGCGTCAATACGTCGCTGGTTATATAGTAAGGCAGGTTAGCCGCCACGCGCAGCGCACCATCGGGCGCGCGCATGGAGTCCAGCTCGGCGTGCAGCTCGTTCAGGTCGCACTTGAGTATGTCGGCGAACTTCAGCTTCACGTCGGGATTGTCGCCCAGCAGCGATTCCAGTACCGGCTGGAGATTCTTGTCCACCTCGACGGCCATCACGCGCGCGCCGCGCCGCAGAAGCGCCGCCGTCAGCGTGCCCGCGCCCGGGCCGATTTCCAACACCGCATCGCCCGCATCAGCGCCTGAGCGCGCCGCGATTTCGTCTACGACAGCGTCGTCCAGTATGAAGTTCTGCCCCAGGCGATGCGAGAACCGAAAATCCTCCCGGCCCAGCGCACCGCGTGCGCGCGCTTCGTAACTAAGATCGTTCATTGTTTTTCCTCCAGATGAGAGTGGGTTTCAAGCGTCTTTAATCCGCAGTTCAGCCAAATCTTAGGATTTCAGCCTGTCACTAAAAATAATCAGACTTGCGGAATTTTGCCTGAGATATATCGATGTAAGGCGGAAAACCTTCCCAAACTTGTTGCACGTCGGTAAACGCCGCGTTTCGCGCCCGCCCTGCTTTTGGCGGGCGTGAACCAGCAGCGTTGCATAATAAGTGACTTTTCTTTGGTTCTTTCTTTTCTTCCGAAAAGAAAGAACCGTCCCCCTTAGAAAGGAGCGGGAGAGGAGAAGGACTGGTTTGCGTAATCGCCGGTCGTAAACCTTAGATTTTCGCACCAGAGCCGCTGATAGGCCGCGCCGTGACGCTTGTTGAACGCGCGGTCGCCGTACTTGTCGTCGCCCAGTACCGGGTGGCCGATGTGACTTAACTGCGCGCGTATCTGATGCGTGCGGCCGGTTTCTAGACCTATGCTCAGGCGGGATACGTCGCCCGGCTCGATCACGTCGTATGTCAGTATCATCGTCAGCGCGCCCGGCCGGGGACTGTCGTATACCCGCACAAGACTCTCGCCGGGCGACTTGATCGCATAGTTGGTCAGCCGCGCGCGCGGCTTTTCGGGTGCGCCCTTGACCTGACATATATAGGTCTTTTCCACCTTGTGCTCCGCAAAGGCACTGATCAATTCGTCGCGCATTGACTCGGTTAAGGCAATAGGCATAACGCCGCCCGTGAAGTGATCCAGCCGGTTGACAAGGTATGCCGAACCGAACATCTCATGCACGCGGCTTTCCAAAGTGTCCTCGCCCAGACCCAGACCATCCCGCTGACAGGTAAGCCCCGCGGGTTTGACAACTATCGCAAGCCGGTCGTCTTTAAACAAAACCGTCAGTTCACAGCCTAAAAGATAGCCGTCGGCCAAAAAGCACTTCAGTTCCGCGCCGGCGTGCACCGGGTCGGACGCGCTCATGCGCACGCCGTCCTGCTTAAAATCACGCTGCCTGAACGCCTTGCGCAGCATCGCCGCGTCGCACATGGGATACGCCCGGCGTATGTACTTGTCAAGCGGCATACCCTCCGCCGCAGGTGGAATTATGTGCGCGCGCATAAAGTTCCTCCTTAAAATGCCAAAACACACCAAAACGCCGCCGCGCGCCCGGTATTGCGGGTTGCGCGGCGGCGCAATAGCTTTAACGTTTATTAGCCGTCGATCTTCACGATCCAGTCGTGCGGATCGGCCAGACGACCGTACTGTATGCCGGTCAGCGTGTCGTATAGCTTCTGGGTCAGCGGGCCGATGCTGCCGTCGCCGATAGTGACGACCTTGTCCTCCATGCACAGCTCCTTGACCGGGCTTACGACAGCCGCGGTGCCGGTGCCGAAGGCCTCCTCCAGATGGCCGTTCTCGGCCGCGTCGAAGATCTCCTGTATGGCGACCTTGCGCTCCTCAACCTCGTACCCCATGTCGCGCGCCAGCGTGATGATCGAATCACGGGTGATGCCGGCCAGTATCGAGCCGTTCAGCATGGGGGTGACGATCTTGCCGTCCACCTTGAACATCATGTTCATCGCGCCGACTTCCTCGACGTACTTCTGCTCAACGCCGTCCAGCCACAGCACCTGCGCATAGCCGCGCTCGTTGGCAACCTCGCCTGCCTTGATCGACGCGGCGTAGTTGCCCGCGGTCTTGGCAAAGCCCATACCGCCGCGTACCGCACGCACGTACTTGTCCTCGACATAGATGCCCACGGGAGCCAGACCGCTGGCATAGTAAGCGCCCGACGGGGACAGTATGATGTAGAAGGAATAGGTGTGGGACGCATGTACGCCCAGACGCACATCGGTAGCGATGATCGTGGGGCGGATGTACAGCGACGCGCCCTCGGAGTGCGGTACCCAGTCCTTTTCAACCTGCAGGAGCTTAGTCAGACCCGCCATAGCCAGCTCGACATCGAACTGAGGTATGCACAGACGGTCAGCAGACTTGTTCATGCGGCGGAAGTTGTCGCGCGGACGGAAGGTCTGGATGCCGCCGTCGGCGCGGCGATATGCCTTCAGGCCCTCGAATATCGTCTGGCCATAGTGCAGAACGACGCACGCGGGATCCATGCTGAAATTCTGATAGGGCTGAACGCGGGCGTTGTGCCAGCCGTTTTCGGGATCATAGTCCATAATGAACATGTAATCGGTGAACAGACGGCCAAAACCCAGCTTGCTCTCATCAGCAGGCTTGGCCTTCAGAGTCTTGGCGGGGATAAACTTTATATCGTACATTGTAATGACCTTCTTTCATGCGTGGTAAATCAAAGGATGACCTGAGCTAATTATACGCATATCGCGGTTAAATAACAAGGCACGGCGCGCGGATATTCGCGAGATGCGCAACATTTTACACAAACGCGGCCACTATTCGCGAACGATTAACCTTTGAATTGAATATTTATTCGGAAATTTTGAGGCGGGTGGGGAGGTGGGGGAGAGTTCTGCCGATTGCAGGGCGCGGCGTGGATGGCGGAAACCATTCCATGCTGAGGCGATAGTCCCGCCTCTTTAGAAGAGATTTTTGGGGTTAGGTACGACGGGGCTTTGATGCATAAAGCGGCAGGGTAGCCCAGCCAGCGCACCGAGTCAAGGACAAGCGGCTTCGCCGTGCCTTCGGCATCCTTGACACGGCGCGCTGGCTGGGCTTCGGGATGGTCAAGGGGTTGTTGCCAACCCCTGTCAGACAGGGTTG
>CAOKFD010000133.1:0-3913 GCA_948467645.1 uncultured Eubacteriales bacterium
AGGCACGGCGCAGCCGCTTGTCCTTGACTCGGTGCGCTGGCTGGGCTACCTTCCCAAATCACAAGCAGCGCCCCGCCGCCCTCACTTCCCCGCCGTACTTACCTCGATGCTCTGCCCATCGCTTCTGAACACAATCGTCCCATCCTCATCCGTGCGCAGCACCTTCACGCCCGCGCTATTCAGCGTCTCAATCGTGCTGTCCGCCGGGTAATCGTCCTTATCCGAATATCCGCACGATATTGCGGCGTACTCGGGCTTCACCATGTTCAAAAATATCGGCGACGTAGACTTGTCCGAGCCATGGTGCCCTATCTTAATCACGTCGGCGTTCAGGTTATAGTCCGACTTTATCAGCCATTCCTCGGCCATCTCCTGCGCATCGCCCATCAGTAGGAAGCGTTTTTCGCCGTACTGAACCATCATGACTATCGAGCACTCGTTTTCGTCCTCCGTCGCGACAAGCGCATCCGTGGGCGACATCACCGTTATGCTCGCGTCGCCCAGCGTGAACTCATCGCCCGCCTTGGGATAGGCGGTATTCGTTCCCTCGGCTGACAGTGCCGCCATCATGCGCATATACGGCTTTGAGTCCTCCTCCAGCGGGCACACTAGCGCCTGACCCACCTTATAATCGCTCAGTATCCACGGCATGCCGCCTATATGGTCTTTATCCGGGTGTGTAGCGACCACGTAATTAAATTCGGTCACGTTTTGCGCTTTCAGGTAGGCGCGTATCGCGTCCTCGCTGTCCTTTAGTCCCGTATCGACCAGCATGTATTCGCCGTCGCACTTTATCAGTATGCAGTCTGCCTTGCCCACGTCTATCACGTGCATTTCAAACCCGGTCTGGCTGTCGGACTGATTTGCCCTTGCACAGCCGCCCGCCAGCGGCATAATCAGCGCCAGCAGTCCCGCGAAAAACTTTCTTATCCTGTTCAAATTGCCCTCCTCCTTTTAGCCGATTATATCCCGCCAATATTACGGTCATGCGGCGAAAAGGCGGCGATTTTCAGTTTGAGGCATATTTAGAGTGTGTCTCAAGCGGGACAATCCGCAAGTTCGAGTGGATTTTTCGTCAGTTCAAGGAATAAATCCGAAGGCTTAGCAGCGCTAAGTCGAGGATTGATGACGCAGAAATGGCGCAGCGACGCCCGAAATTGCGTACTCAGGAATTTTTGAGACACACTCTAGATCTCCAGCTTTTCAAACGGCGGTATGAAGCCCTCGTCCGCGCTTTCCAGCTCCTGCACGAAGCCGTCCAGCCCCAGCTTAATCATCTCGTTGACCACCGTGTCGTATTCCAGCTTGCTCAGCTTGCGGTTAAGCTCATGGTAAGGCGTTTGTACGCAGGGCGTGTACTGTGCCATCAGGCTGACCGGCGTGCCCTCGGGCAGTTCGTTCTTTATGTACCTGAGCGCCCGGAACGTATTTCCCAAATGTCCGGGCAGCACCAGGTGCCTTACAATCATGCCGCGCGTCATCATGCCGTCCTGATCGTACTCGGGCGAGCCGACCTGCCTTGCCATCTCCTTCAGCGCTGGCGCGGCGCAGGTGAAATAGTCGGGCGCGCCGCTGAACTTCCACCCCAGCGCGTCGTCGCAGTATTTCAGATCAGGCAGGTATATGTCTATCCTGCCCTCCAGCGCGCGGATTGTCTCCACTCGTTCATACCCGCCGGTGTTCATCAGCACCGGCACGCCTATCGGCCGTTCCAGCGCCCGGAGTATCGCGGGCAGGAAGTGCGTGGGCGTGACTAAGTTTATATTATGCGCGCCCTTTTTGACCAGATCGTCCATCGATTTGCGCAGGCGGTCGATCGTAACTTCCACGCCCACGCCCTCTCTGCTTATCGCGTGATTCTGGCAGAATATGCACCTGAGCGTACAGCCTGAAAAAAACACCGTGCCCGAGCCGCGCGTGCCGCTTATGCACGGTTCCTCCCACATATGCAGCGCCGCCCTTGCTATTACCGGGTTTTCGCCCATGCCGCAGAAGCCGCGCTTTGTGCGCCTGTCCACGCCGCACATGCGCGGGCACAGGCAGCATTTTTCCATACTATCACCCCCGCTTAAATTGCCTTATGCAATGATTATATCGCGCCCGCGGGGCATATGTCGCGCGCGCGGGCGTTAAGCGCGGACGCGGTTTATGTGCAACTCTGCATTAACCCGGCCGCGCAATCTGTGCAAAACCGATATTGAAACAAGTGTACGTTGCGTATATAATATAGCGGGATTTGTTGCCGAACATACTACCGGTTTGTTTTTTCTAACAGGAGGTCACAATAAGTGAAGACCATACCCTGCGCCGTATATCCCGTCATGATTACGCCGTATAATCAGGACAATTCGATCGACTATGGCGCGGTGGATGCGACTGTTCGGGCTTTATGGATTCGATAGACCGGCACGCGGTAGACACATTAATCACAGCGGAGCAGGCTGTACGCGATATGATAGAGGAGGATACTTAAAATGAAACATCGCCAAGCGGCATTTGAAGACACTGGCAACAAGATGCTCAAGGGTGCCTTGCACTGCCACACGACCCGTTCGGACGGCAAGGGCACGCCGGCGGAGGTCATCCGCAAGCATTACGACAACGGATACGACTTTATGGCTCTGACCGACCATCGCCGGTACAATTACGAGAACTTTGCGGACGTACCTATGACGATACTGCCGGGCATGGAGCTGGACAGCAATTTTGAGGGCAGCTACAACGGCATGGTACACTGCCATCACATTGTATGCGTGGGTCACACGAAGGAGCACGGCAACGGCTTTGAGCAGGATCAGCGCTTTGAGAGTCTGACTATCCGTCACGCGGTCGAGACTCAGCCGCTTATCGACATGGCGCACGCCAACGGCAACCTGACGATATACTGCCATCCGGAGTGGAGCGGCACGCCCAAGAGCGATTTCGACATGCTTTACGGCAACTTTGCAATGGAGATATGGAACAGCGGCTGTGCGATGGAGAACGATCAGGACACGAACGCGGCCTACTGGGACGAGATGCTATTTGACGGCCACCGCATCTATGGCGTAGCGACCGACGACGGCCACGCAATGAACGAGCACTGTGTAGGCTGGGTACGCGTGAACGCGAAAAACGATGTAGAATCCATATTGGCAGGCTTACAGTCGGGCGCATTCTACTCCTCCTGCGGCCCTGAAATCTACGACTTCTATGTAGAAAACGGCGTAGCGCATGTAGAGTGCTCCCCGGTAAAGACAATCGTCCTGAAGCATCTGCGTATGCCCTTCCACGTAGCAGAACCCGCCGAGGGCGAAACCACCCTAACCAGCGCCGACTTCAAGGTCAAACCCGCCATAGAATACGTCCGCGCCGTAGTCCGCGACGAACAGGGTCGCCGCGCTTGGTCGAATCCCATTTTCCTCACGCCCGAGGATTTTAAGAAGTGATTTAGGGGGACGTGTTCTTTCTTTTCAGAAGAAAAGAAAGAACCAAAGAAAAGTCGATTGGGCTGTTCTCCCGCAAATGTTTCTTAGTTCGGACGGTTTAGGAGAATTATATATAGGAAGCAGCGATTGCTTTCTTTCGCCGCTAGCTCGCTCTAAGAGTCAGCGGCGTTTTTTGTTGCCCGCTTTTGTGGCTCACGCAAGCTATAATCTGTATTAGTTTCGGGATTCCGCGAATGGAGTTTTCTTATTTAGGCAGGTTGCGCCCGCGCCATGTTCGCCACCCCTCGGCGGCTCAGATGGAAACTCGGCGGTGAGGTTCACGCCCGCCGTAAAGTATGGCGGGCGCGAAAACTGACCGTCCGGACGTGCAACTGGATGTATGATATTGTCAATATCAGTTGACAGATAAAACTCAAAGAGTAACCACATTATGCAGCCATTGTCTGAGCAGCATAGAATCTATTGCGTTTCACCATGGGTGGTAA
>CAOKFD010000134.1:0-3810 GCA_948467645.1 uncultured Eubacteriales bacterium
CTACCCAAACTCCAACGGGTCAACCCTGTTCGACAGGGGTTGGCAACAACCCCTTGACCATCAAACAGCCCAGCCAGCGTGCCGTGTCAAGGATGCCGAAGGCACGGCGAAGCCGCTTGTCCTTGATTCGGCGCGCTGGCTGGGCTACCTTCCTGCCTCACCTGTCCACCTGCCGCCCTCCCAACTCATCATTGCATTTACTGCCCGCCTAATGTATAATTGCGTAAGGAAGCTTATCAGTCGCAATTTTATTTTGCGCTTACGAGAAAGGCGATTTACATGAAATCCGCTTGCGATTATCAGATTTTTCAGCAGAACGCACAGGGGCGTGCGCTGGTGCCGTTTTACGGCGTTATTCCGGCCGAGCACTCCGGCAAGGTTATTTGGGCGCGCGCGCTGCGCGAGGACGACACGCTGGACGTGACCGGCTGGCGGCGCTGCGCCGTCGAGGGCGACAAGTGGCGCATTGACTTTGACCTGCCCGCGGGCGGGCTATACTGGCTGGAAGCGCGCGCTCAGGATGAGGGCGGCGCTATCGAATGGGGCATACGCATTGCCCGCGTCAGCCACATAGGCGTGGGCGAGCTATTCATACTGGCCGGACAGAGCAACATGGCCGGTTACGCCCGCGACGCGGCGTTCGACCCGCCCGAGCTGGGCGTACACCTGTACGGCAACGACGGCAAGTGGTCAGTGGCGGCGCACCCGCTCAACGATTCCGTGGACACGATATATCCCGAGAACGCCGAGTATGCCAGCAACACCTCGCCCGCGCTCAGCTTTGCGCGCATGATTAAGCATCGTTTGGGCCTACCGGTTGGCATTGTTCAGGCTTCAATGGGCGGCTCCCCGCTCAGCCGCTGGCAGCCCGAGGAAGACGGCGACCTTTACCGTGCGATGCTGCGGCGGCTGGACGCGGTTGGTTCGGTGGGCACTATGTTATGGTATCAGGGCTGCACTGACGCAAACGACGCAAACAGTGCTCCCACGTATTACGAGCGCTTCAGGCGTGCGGTCGAAATCTGGCGGCGCGACATGGGCGACATTCGCATCGTGACTGTACAGCTCAACCGTTCCAACCAGCCCTTGCCAGACGAGGCGCGCGACCGCCGCTGGGGCATGGTGCGCGAGGCGCAGCGCCGTGCCGCGCGCGAGATACCCAACCTGATCGTCGTGCCCGCGAGCGATCTCAGCTGCACCGACTGGATCCACAATTCGTCGGGTTCAAACGTGATACTGGGCGAGCGCATGGCACACGCGGCGCTGAAGGCGTTTTATGGTCAGGCGGGCATGAGCGCGCCCGACATAGTGCGTGCGGTGCGCGTGGACGACACGCATGTGCGCATGGAGTTCGAGCCGGGCCGCATTATGCGCGGCCCCGACAATCAGGATTCGGGCATAGATGTTGAGGATGCGCGCGGACTGCACCGCTGCACCAAGAGCGAAACTTGCGAAAATGGACTGATAATGACCGTCGGCGAGCCGTTTGAAATGCCTGCGCAATTGCACGCCTATTGGCGCGTCGAGATGCCGGCATTCATAACGCGCGACCTGAGCGGTATGCCTATGCTGAGCTGTTATGGCGTTAAGGTTGAGGCAGGGGGCTAATCGCTTTCTGCCGTACACTTTCAACAGCCTCCGAATAATGCCTTAAAAAAGAAAAATCCGCGCGGGCATTGCAGCAAATCGCCGCAATGTCCGCGCGGTTGGTTTATATCGACGCTTTATTTGACCAGGCCGTCCTCGGTTTCGCGCAGTATGTATACCGGTCTGCGCTTGCCCTCCAGATACAGTTTACCCAGATATTGCCCTACTATTCCTATACCTATCAATTGCAATCCGCTCATGCCCATTATCAGGCTGCACACGCCGCCCACAGCCGAGAAGCCCGTGCTGCTTGCGCCCGCGTGTATGCCCAGCGCTATCAGCGTGATTATCGCGGCCACGATCAGCACAAAGCCCACTATCAGCGACAGTGCCAGCGGCGCGGTCGTGAACGCAAGTATGCCCTCCAGCGAATATTTGAACAGCTTCCAAAACGAGAACTTGGTGCTGCCCGCGACGCGCTCTATGTTTTCATAGCTGAGCCACTTGGTCTTAAAGCCCACCCAGCCGAATATGCCTTTGGAGAAGCGGTTATATTCGCCCATCGACAGTATCGCGTCGCGCACGCGGCGGCGCATCATGCGGAAATCGCGCGCGCCATCCACGATGTCGGCTGTGGACATGCGGTTTATCAGCCAGTAGAAGCAGTGTGCGAACGCCGATCTGACCGGCGGCTCGCCCTTGCGTGTGGAGCGGCGCGTGGCCACTATATCGTATCCGTCGTTGGCTATGCCCTCGTACATCGTGCGCAGCAGCGCGGGCGGGTCCTGCAAATCGGCGTCCATCACAGTCACCAGATCGCCAGTGCAATGTTCAAACCCGGCCAGCAGTGCGGCCTCCTTGCCAAAGTTGCGCGAGAAGCTGAGGTATCTTACGCGGCTGTCCTTGGCGCGCAGGGATTTGAGCACATTCAGCGTGCCGTCGCGCGAGCCGTCGTCCACGAACAGCAGCTCGAACTCCAGTTCCTTCAGATCGTCTGCGGCGGCGCATATTGCCTCGTAAAAGCGCGGCAATGATTCTTCCTCGTTATAGCAGGGCACTATTACCGAAAGCGTTTTCAGCGCATCGCTCACTTGTCTGCCCCCTTGCCCTTATTGAATATCAGCAACTTGCTTGCGACGTAGTTAACCACGATAATGATTACGTTGCTTATTATTTTCATCAGCATATTGGGCCAGCCTAGGTTATCCACGGTCAGCCACATTATGCCTATATCCAGCACGAACGACACCGCGCGGCAGGCGAAAAACGACCCCATTTCGCGCAGGAGTTCCTTCGCGCCGTGGGTTTCGCTCTTAAACACGTATTTTTTATTTGTGACATATGCAAACAGCACCGCCAGCACCTGCGCGACTGCGGTTGCGGGCACTGTGGCCATATGCAGCACGCTATCCGCGACGAAGTATGCGACGATATTGACCAGTGTCGTCAGCCCGCCGAAGAACACATATGCAGCCTGCTCGCGATACTTTTGGAGCAGTTCCCTTATCTTATCCATAGCACGCCTCCGAAATACGACTGCTTACATTTTATTCTAACCTATTGGCGATACTGTGGCAAAGGAGTTGTAATTCATGTATACGTTCAACTTATACACGTTCTATCGCGGCTCTGGCGGCGTCCTCGTCGGCGGCGAGTACATAAAGCGTATATTCATTTTCAGTCACGCCGCCCGTCCGTTTATTCTTACGCGTCCGCAGGGAATACTTTATCCCCGCCTTACCCAGCGCATCCGCGATTGCCGTTTTCTGTTCCTCCGAAAAGGTAGTAACCAGCTCGCGTCTATTGAACACATTTATCATGTCCGATCCTCCGCATTTGATTCACGTTCTACCGTCCATCCCACATACAATTCTTCATATCGACGCGCCCATCCGGCAAAAACGCAACGCCCTCATCCCTAAGCCGCGCCCGCCGCAGTTCACTAAACCCGCCGTCCGCAACAGCCCCATCAGCCTTAACCACCCTCTGCCAGGGCACATCTTCGGGACACACACGCATAGCCCACCCCACCGCACGCGCCCCCTGCGGCTTCCCAAGCATCATCGCAATCCGTCCATAACTCAGGACTTTACCGCGCGGTATTTTACGGACTATATCATAAACTTCGTTGAAAAAGGTATTCATGGTTTTTTCTCCTTTTTGGGGGTACGTGTTCTTTCTTTTCAGAAGAAAAGAAAGAACCAAAGAAAAGTCGTTTATGTC
>CAOKFD010000135.1:0-3702 GCA_948467645.1 uncultured Eubacteriales bacterium
TGGGTTCATCATATTTGGTGTGGTATCTTTAACTATGGGAAACTCCGCTCTCCCACTTTGAAACCGCCTTATCCGATACGCCGATGAGCCTGCCGAGTTGGAACTGGGACAATCCTCTCTTGGTCCGCATATCGCGTATAAAATTTCCGAAGCCGTAATCGTTCATTGCTGCCCTCCTGCACTTGCTGATGGAATTTTATCATACGCACATATAGCGCACAACGGGGAATGCATCGAATGAAAGTAGAACATTTTCGCAATGATTATGCTTTATATCGTACCGTTCAGATATTTTTTATATGCCATTTTATAATTTCAATAAGCCTCTCGCCCGCCTTCCACACAGAAAGCGGGCGAGAAGCTCAACCTGACATTATTCCAGTTATTCTAATTGTTCCAGTTCGTTTATATTCCTGCTGCTATGGATCACCATCGAAATGCCAATAACCAGCAGTGTCAGGCATACGCATGTGCCCGTTAAGGCATTCATGAGCTGCTGCTGAGCGGCCGACATGCCGTCGGCAAACGACGCGAACATTGCGGTCTGCAGCGATAGCATGGCCACCAGTGACGTTGCAAGACGTATGCTTTGTATGGCAGCTGTGGCGGGGCTATGCCTTTTATACGACTTTATCATATAGCAGACAGACGAAATCAGGCAATAGAAGTCGTACAGCGCGACGGCGAAGATCAACACGCCGCTATACATAAATCCGCTGCCGTCCCGAACTATCTTTATCACTACGCCCTGCAAAACGATCGTCAGGGCTATGTGCATGAAGCCGCATAACTTGTATACCTGCCATTCCCTGCGATTGCGGCTGAGTTCATCCGATTCCCCGGCCGCCTTGCGCTCGGCATTGAGTACCCAGCCCTTGGCGATGCACAGCACCAGATAATAAACAGCCAGCACGATCAGCCAGGTTGACGAGGTATATACGCCCACTACCGCTTTAGACAGTGCCATAAACGCGTTCGCATTCAGCGAAAGCCAGCCCGTCACGCGGGTGCGATACTCGAAGTCGTCCACCAACTGCGCGGTGAATTCATTCGTATGCAGCTTTTCATCAATACGCTCGATGTATTTTCCGTACCGCAGTCTATGAACCAGCGCCCATATAAACATGACCAGCGACACAAATGCAACTGCATACACAATGTACGTCAGGAATGCAGGAATGTCGCCGCGCCATTTTACAAATGCGCCATACAGCGACGCAGCCGCAAAGACCACGCACGCCACTGTGCTGGACGTAAGTCTCGGACGAAAATCGCGAATCTGATTAAACAGTTTTTTTATCATACGCATTTTCTGCTTATTTGCAGCACCTCGCCCTGACCAGCAGCATCTATGCCCAGCAACTGCGACGCGCCCAACTCCGACGCAAACTTGCAATGCCAGCCATAACCACATCCCAGATCGAGCACGCGCTTGCCCTCGAGCGGCGGAAACAGCGGCTTTAGCTGATGCCACTCTCCCGCGCCCGCCAAGCCCTGCTGACTGCGGGCCATCTTTGCATACTCATTAAAGAAATGCTCGTTATCGTATTCGCTGGTTATCATGACTTACCTCCTTGCTTCCCCTATCCCATTATAGCCGATGCCCGGCTGTATTGGCAAGGCGCTTTTCTTATAAATGCCGGCTTAATAGAAAGGCGACCCTGCAACGCAAGGCCGCCCGCATTCGATTTATGCCTTAAACTGTCAATGGCTCTTTTCCAGTTGATCCATGCCCGCCGGTACGTCCAGAGCGCTGTCAGTGGCGTAGACGTTGCCGTTGCCGTCATAGTACACATAGTCATACGAAGTGGGTATCTTTATATGCTTGCCGTCGGGCAGCGCGTAATCGTCCTGAGACAATATGTAATCGGACATGCTCTCCGTACTGTCATAGCTGTTAACCGAGTCAGTAAGCCCGCTTACGCTGCTGCGGCAATAGTCGCCCGCGTCGGACAGGGAGCGGCTATTCAGAACCGACGTGCGTATCTGGTACGACAAGTCCGTGCACTTAGAGTTAAACTCGCTGCTGGCTGCGGTGTTCAGTACAAACATATTGAACTGTGCGGCGCGCGCTTCCTGCTCGGACTGAGGCGTTACCATTACATATGTGGCCGGTACAGTCCATGATATGAACGTGCTCTTGGCCGTGCCGAAGCCTACGTAAGCAGCCTGCGTCACCTGCACTGCCTGAACCTCGGTAGTGACTGTGGCCCAGTAGGGTTCACCGTTCAGCTCAAACGTATAGCCGCGCTCGGCCACGCCGACATATGCGCCGTCCACGCTCATAGACGAGTCGTGTGCTATCAGCGCGCTGTTCTGGTCGTATATCGACTTCGTTGCCGCATCGAGCTGTGCCTGCATATCATCGGTTATTTCTTCATTATAGGCAATGATTATCCGCGCATCGGGATACAGGGTTTTTATAACATAATCGGCATAGCCGTCCGCAGTCATAAGCTGGAGCATGGGCGTCATGGTCGTTGAGTCGTACACGCCGTCCTGATGCTTGGCGATGCTCGCGCCGTCCAGCGAGGATTCGACAATCTGTATATAGTCGCGCGCCGAGCAATACGAAAACATGGTGCGCCCGTCGGAAGAATACGTATCGACGAACAACTCCATTGGATAGCTCAAGCTTTGCCCTTTGCCGCAGTACGAAACTGTACTGTTGACGGTAAAATCGCTGGGCGTGACGCAGCGTCCTACCGTGCCGCCGTCGCATTGTATCGATGTCACGCGCGCGTTAAGTCCGCTGTCAGCCAGCGCGCATGTGCCTGTCATGATCGAAACGAGCGCAAGTGCCGCTGAAAAAATCCGCTTGAGCTTCATTGATTATGCCTCCCATTGCACATTCGTGATTTGAAATGATTATTAAAACAACGTTGTATCAATATGTACATGAGACGAGTGGCACCGGACATATGTTCCAATTTCTCTTATTTTAGTATAATGATGGTACATGTTTTTTTGAATGATAAACCTTGAAGGCGACTCTAAGTCAATACCCCGAGCAGCACTTTTCGCAATATTAACGTGAGACAAAAGATTAACGCGCGGCACTGAACCGCGCGCCTTAACTATTTCACTGCCTAAAGAGGTCGTCAAATCACGTAATCGTCGCCGCTTTTCTCCGGCCACATCAGTTCCTCCAGCGTAATGCCGTCGAAAAACTCGTTGGTCATATTGTAAAACTTGCGCCACATTGGCAGTGTGCGGCACGTCGCCGCGCGCTCGCATTTAAGCTCGGGGCCGCTAAGACACGCCACCGGCGCCAGATCGCCCTCGGTCAGCCTTAGTATGCTGCCCACGGTATACTCGCCGGGTTCGCGCGTCAGCCTGTACCCGCCGCCCTTACCGCGCATTCCTTCCAGATAGCCCGCCCGCGACAAAAGCACAATTATGCTTTCCAGATATTTTTCGGAAATATGCTGCCTTTCGGCCACGTCGCGCAACGGCAAATACTTTCCGCCGCCATTTTCCGCCAGATCAATCATAACGCGCAGCGCATACCGCCCTTTTGTCGAAATCATCATTGAACTGTACGCTCCTTTCGCCATAGTTTAATTATAGCGCTTTATCGCGCGCGATGCAACTTAGAGTATGTCTCAAAAAGTAAAATTCGAAATTTCGTACTCGGGAATTTTTAAAGTGTGTCTCAAAAAGGAAAATCCGCAAGTTCGAGTGGATTTTGCGTCAGTTCAA
>CAOKFD010000136.1:0-3307 GCA_948467645.1 uncultured Eubacteriales bacterium
TCGGGCAGATCGCCCTCGGTGTGCTCGGCGTAATGGCAGTCAACCAAAGTGTGACCGTCGGCTGACACTGCGCGCAATGATATATCGCTGCTGGTGGAATCAAGCTCCGCCTCAAACACGTCGTTAGGTGAAAGGTCAAACTGCTTATCCAGAAGCACCTTGCCGCCGGAGCATACTTCAATGCGTGCACCCGGATAGCGCGCGGTTGCGTATACCGCTATTGATGCATGGCCGTTTTCCCAGCTTATGCGCGCCACAGCGTCCTTCGTGGCGTTGGATACCGCGCCCAGACGCTTGTAAGGCATGAAGTACTGGGTAAATTCCTTTTCCTCGTAAGGCATTAGCCATGTGAAATCGGGCTGATTGTCGGTAAAGCAGCCAGTCATCAGCTCGATATACGGGCCGTCACTGTCGGTCAGATTGCGATCCCATGCGCGGCCGAACTCGCCGTTGCCCCACGTCCACTGCTTTTTGCCGGGCGATATGTGGTGATCAGCTACGTGCAATAGCCCCGCTTCCTTGCCGTCGTCGTAATTGCCTACGAAGTCGTAATCCGAATGGAACGCCATATACGACGTGGGCACGGGGATGTTGCGATAGCGGGATATATCCACGCCGCGCGAGTAGTCCATCTTATAATACACGCCGCGCGCTATCGGGAACGCCGACACGTCGCGCTTGCCGTGATCCATTACGGCGTATACATCGGGCGGGAATATCGAGCGCGTGTCGTCGTTGACCGCGACCGCGGGATTAGCCCACCACAGGAAGGTCTGCGGCGCGTCGGTGGGATTGTACAGCTGAGTACGTATCTCCAGATATGCGCGCCCCGGGTATACGGTGAACGCCGACACCTGACGCGTGCGGAACATGTTCTCGGTTTCGCCAATGAATACTGTGGCGCTGCCGTCGGCGTTTTCCTCTATGCGCCAGTTGACCGGGTCGAATGTGCTGGGGCGATGATGCTGAGGCCAGTTAAACTCAATGCCGCCCGAGATCCACGGCCCGGTAAGCCCAACCATCGCGGGCTTGATTACGTGGTTATAGTATACGAAATCGTAGCCGTTTGTCTTATCGGTCGCGCGCTGTACGCGGCCGCCCAGCTCCGGCAGGAACATTACGCTTATATACTCGTTTTCCAGATATACCGCCTGATATTCGTGCAGGGTCTTTTCATCGCTCACGGTTTCTGTTACGCTGTGCGGATATACCTTGCCGCTGCTGCCCTGATACACGCGGTTTTCAAGAAAGACGGGATTCTTTTCTGCCTTGCCCAGCTCATACGTGGGTATCGAGACTTTTTCGGCCCATGCCTTTACGCTGCTCATAATCATACCTCCATTCGCCGACTTGACATTATTTCGCTATGGCTGTATTATACATGTGTAAATAGTCCGCGTCATTAGGATTTAACGGCATTTGACTGCGAATTTCTATCACTGAGGTGAGGACGATGAAGTTCAACGAGGTGGGTGTAACCGACAGGTCGGTGCATCACTTTTACTCGCCGTCGCCGCTGGCGCGCAGGCTGTACTTCTACCCTACCGGCATCGGGCATTTTTACGTGGAGCCGCCTTACATGGTGCATCGGCTGGACTTTAATTCGTTTTTGCTGATATGCGTGTGTGCGGGGCAGTTATTTGTTGATACCGGCACCGGGCCGCACACTGTGCGTGCGGGTTCGGCAGCACTGATCGATTGCCACTATCCGCACAGGTACTATGCGACTGAGCCGGGAGAGTTTTACTTTTTCCACTTTGACGGCGGTACGAGCGGTGAATTTTTCAAGGAGATAGTCGAAAGGCACGGCGATATAATTGCTCTGCGCGACTCATCCGCGATGCGCACTGCGTTTGAAGAGATGTTGGAGATGTTCAGACGCGACGCGCGACCGAGTGAAGGCGAACTGTCGCTTAAAATACACGCGATATTGTGTATGCTGATGCAGAACGATGCCGGGCCTGCTCGCGGCGGCGAAAGCGGAGGGCCGATTGAGCGCGTGGTAACGTACATACACACGCATCTGGCCGAGCCGCTGACCGTGGATATGCTGGCGGGTGTGGCTGGGTTCAGTCCCTGCTATTTCAGCCGCCGGTTCCGGCTGGAAACCGGCATGACACCCTATCACTATATACTGACCAGCCGCATAGATCGGTCTAAACAACTGCTCAATACTACCGATATGACGGTACAGCGCATCGCACTGGAAGTCGGCTTTGCCAGCGGTGAGAACTTTATAAATGCCTTTATAAAATTAGTAGGCGTTTCCCCTGCGCGATTTCGTAAGATGCCGCTGTAACACAAACGCCGCCGACCTTTCGGACGACGGCGCGATTTATGCCTTAACCTATAAATTCGATTGTGTGAGTGTGGATGCGGCGCTCGCCGGGCTGCAGTGCGATTACGCCAGGTTTTTGGGTTATGTCCTTATCGGTATCCACCCAATCCTGGAAATTGCACCACGGCTCGATGCAAATGTAGGGCGCGCCGGGCTTGGTCCAGAACAGCAGGTAATCAAAGCCGGGGAACTCCACGCGCACCGCGCGGTCATTGAGCGAGGAGCGCAGCGTCACGGCGCGCGAATTGACATTACGCAGTACGATCGCGTCAACCGCAAAATATTCGTACTTCAGCGGCAGAGTGTCGCTATCGTGGGTCAGGTCGATTGTCTCATGACCCAGCAGGTTGCCATGCAGTACGTTGCTTTTGAGCGACTCGGTTTCGTCGAATACGGCGTAATACTTTTCGATGCCCTCGGGCGTGGCGTAAGCTTCGTGCGCGCCTATGCCGTAATACATCGTCTTTTCGTCGAGGTTGGTTACGATGTAGCTTACCTCAAGGCGATTGCCGCGCAGTACGTACTTTACGCGGAACTCGTATTCATACGGGAAGCCAGCGTCCTTGGCTGCCTCGCCCGCGAGCAGGAATACGGCGCGCGTGTCGGTGGAGCTTTCCAATTCAAATTCGCGCAGTTTGGCAAAGCCGTGCTTGGGCATGTGATAAGCCTTGCCGCCGAGCAGGTACTCATCGTCGCGTAGACCGCCCGCTACCGGGAAAAGCACGGGCGCGTGCTGCTTCCACCAGGTGGGATTGGCGTCGAATATGCGTTCCACGCCGTTTGCGTCGCATACCGACTGCAATTCAGCGCCCATCGTCGATATTTTGACGGTCAGCGCATCGTTTTTAAGAGTTATTATAGCCATATTGTACCTCCGCAAATTGCCCGAACATCGGGCATGTATACGACAATTTTACGCCCGTCACGCGATGTTGTCAACCATGCAGTAAGCGGCTATGTAACGAAAAT
>CAOKFD010000137.1:0-3172 GCA_948467645.1 uncultured Eubacteriales bacterium
CTGCACCTGAGCCGCCGAGGGGTGGCGAACATGGCGCGGGGGAAAACTGCCTAAACAAGCAAACTCCATTCGCGGAATCCCAAAACTAATACAGATTATAGCTAGCGTGAGCCGCAAACAATGAAACAGTAAACGCCGCTGGCTCTGGGCGAAACAAGCATCGCAAGAAAGCCGGGCAGCTTCCCGTGTATAGCCAATCCCCAAAAAACGTCTGAATTAAGCTGCATTTGCGGGAGAACAGCCAATCGGCTTTTCTTTGGTTCTTTCTTTTCTCCTGAAAAGAAAGAACACGTCCCCCATCAGAACTTCCCGCTCTCCAAAGTATCGGTCACAATCTTAACGACCTTTTCAACGCAGCCGGCGCTGAAGGGGCTTTCCAGATGGGCCAGCTTGAGTAGATCGAAGTAGCCCATGGAGCCGCCTGCGCGGCAGAGCGACAGGTAGTCCTGCCATGCGTCATTGGGGGCGGACTTCATGCGGCCGTAGAGCTGGAAGGCGCAGGTTTGCGCGAGGGCGTAGTCGATGTAGTAGAACGGGTAGAGGAATATGTGCTGCTTCTGCATCCAGAAACCGCCGTTTTCAAGGAAGTCGTTGCCGTCGTAGTCGCGCCACGGCATGTAGGCCTTCTCCAGCTCGCGCCATACGCGCCTGCGGCCCGCCGCGTCCAGGTTTTCAGCATATACGCGGTGCTGGAACTCGTCTACACAGCACATGTACGGCACTACCTCAAGCGCACTCATCAAATGCGCGCGGCGGTACTTTTCGGCATTCTCGCCAAAGAACGAATCCATCCACGGATACGTGAAGTGCTCCATAGTCATGGAGTGTATCTCGCATACCTCGCTAGTGGGCCAGCAGTAACGTTTTAGCGGCAGGCACCGCATTGAAGTGTAGGCCTGGAACGCATGTCCAGCCTCGTGAGTCAATACATCCACATCCGCGCTAGTGCCGTTGAAGTTCGAGAAGATAAACGGCGCGTTGTAGTCCGGCAGGGACGTGCAGTAGCCGCCCATGTGCTTGCCCGGATGCGTCTCCAGATCGAATAGCTCGTACTTGACCATGAAGTCGAAGAACTCGCCGGTCTCGGGCGAAAGCTCGCGGTACATCTGCTGCGCCTTGCCAACAAGCGTGCGCATGTCGCCCTGCGGTATCGCATTGCCCTCGGGATAAATCAGCGCTTCGTCATAATAGCGCAGCTTGTCCACGCCCAACCGCTCGGCCTGCTCCTTAAACAGCTTGTCGCATACCGGCACGACATACTGCTTCACCTGCTCGCGGAACGCGCGCACTTCCTCCGGGCCGTAGTCCAGTCGGCGCATGTTGAGGTAGGCCATCTCGGTAAAGCTGCTGAACCCGGCGCGCCTAGCCATCTCCTGACGCAGAGAAATGAGCTTGTCATACTGCGCGTCCAGCTTGTCGGAAATGCTTTCGTACATTTCAGCCCACTTGATAAACGCGCGGCGGCGCTCGTCGCGGTCGGTGGACTGCATGTGGCGCTGCAGGCCGTAGAAATTGCACTGCTCGCCGTCGAAGTCGCAGGAGCAGGTCGCGGCGGTCTTATTAAACTCGACGCATTCCAGATCCTGCTGTATGTTCAGCTCCACGTTAGCCTCGCACTGCAGGCGCTCCTCAGCAGCCAGCGTGCGGGTGAGCTGAGTGCCGAACTCGGCCTCAAAATCGGCGCGGAAGGGGCTGTTCAAAAGCGCCTGAGCGCCGCGCTTATTTATGCCGGTCATCTTGGCCGACTCAGCGCTCATGTAATTGACCTCATCCTCATAAAACTTATCGGTAGTATCCAGCGTATTGCGCACGGACGCGAGCGAGGCGATAGTCTCGATCTTGGACGATATGCGCTCGATTTCCATAAACGCGGCGCGTGCGGCCTTATAATCGGCGGCGGATTCCAGCGCGGCGACTGCGCGCTCGGTTTCGGCAGCGATTGCGGGCATATCGGGGCGGACGTATTTCAACTCGGAAAACTTCTCCATAATCTACCTCCACGAACATATTCTGGTATAGGCTAATTATAGCATGTATTACATTCCGGGGCAATCGCAATTACCACGTACTTGAACGCGGGCGCGCCTTATGATAAAATGGCATCAGTTGGAGGTAAGCAGATGAAGCTATTCAGACGCATAAGGTACAACGCGCCCTTCACGATAACGTTTGTGCTGATTTCGTTTATAGCGCTGCTGGTAAACGGGCGCACAAACGGCGCGGCGAACCGTCTACTATTCAGCGTATACCGATCCGACCTGCGCGACCCGCTGACATACATACGCGCGTTCACGCACGTATTAGGGCACTCCTCCTTCACGCACTACTCCGGCAACATAATGCTAATGCTGGTCCTGGGCCCAACGCTGGAGGAGCGATACGGCAGCGCGACGATCTTCTACTTATCCGCACTAACGGCGCTGATAGCGGGCATAGCGCACTGTCTACTCTACTCAAACGTAATGCTATTAGGTGCAAGCAGCCTGGTATTTATGATGATCCTACTAAGTTCAGTAGGCGGCGCACGCGACGGCTCGATCCCATTAACGCTAATCCTAGCAGCCATCCTATACATAGGCGGCGAAACAGTAACCGGCATGATCTCCCGCGACGACATATCCCAGCTAAGTCACATTATCGGAGGCGTTTGCGGCGCGGCGTTCGGGATGGTACGGAAGGGGAGGCGGAGGTGACGAGGGGACGAAGGGACGAAAGGGGGACGTGTTCTTTCTTTTTAGAAAAAAGAAAGAACCAAAGAAAAATCGATTGCCTTCGGCCTGTTTGCCCGATTGGAGTACTATGCTCGGTACAGGGGTACGGCTTTCTTTATACGAGAGGCGGCGTACTTATACTGATTTAAGATGCTTACTTACTATGAGCCAGCGGCTTTTACTTGGAACTATTATTCGTGGCTCCCGCGAGGCTGTTATCTGGAGCGGTTCGGGATACCGCGAATCGGGGTTACTTGTTTAGGTGTTTTGCGCCCGCGACTTGTTCACCGCCACGCAAGCGGGGCGGCTCAGGGGAAAGTCGGGGCGCTGCCCGCGCTTAACCATAAACCAGAGTTAAGCGCGGGAAGTTGCATTGCGCCCGCGATACTGGATTGGTTACGGGCTACTGGCCCGCGCTCGACCATAAATCGAAGCCGAGCGCGGGAAGATGCCTTGCGGAC
>CAOKFD010000138.1:0-3167 GCA_948467645.1 uncultured Eubacteriales bacterium
TTTGCGGCTCACGCAAGCTATAATCTTACTTAGTTTCGGGATTCCGCGAATGGAGCCTTCTGGTTTAGCCAGTTCTCCCCCGCGCCATGTTCGCCGCCCCTCGGCGGCTCAGATGGATTTTCGGCGGTGAGGTTCACGCCCGCCGTAAAGTATGGCGGGCGCGAAAACTGACTTTGCGGCCTTGCAACTGGTTGTATGAGCGGCCATCCATGCCGCGCCCACCATAAATTAAAGTGGGCGCGGAAGCAGCAATCAGTCCTTGCGGTTCTGTATAAGCTCATTCCACGCTCAGAGAGCGGTAAAACGACATGCGCGGCAAATCGCCGCTACACGCCAACGCTTCGCCCACCATAAGCGTCAAAGTATCTCATTCTGCCTACACAGCCCACCTCATACGCCCAACAAAAAGTCAGCCCCCGCATGTCTAAAATCACATGCAAGGGCTGACTAAACCAATCGTTTTTATGCCTTTACAGTCGGCACATCGGGCACTCCGTCCGTGCGCTGTTTTACCTTATGGTACACATACAGGAACGTGCTGAAGTGCACCGCAAGCGTCACTACCCACGATACCGGGTACGACATGTACAGCGTCAGCAGCGAATTGCTCGCCTTAAACACCGTGAATATCCACACGATTCGTATGCCGCACACGCCCACCAGCGATACTATCATGGGCACTATCGAATATCCCATGCCGCGCATCTGGCCTACCATTACGTCCATCGCGCCGCAGGTGAAGTACGTCAGGCAGAACAGCTCCAGCCGCTCTATGCCGAAGTTGATTACGTCCATGTCGCTGGAGTATATGCCCAGCATCTGATACCTGAACAAATACATTATCGCGCCCATGCCTATGCCTATGCCCGTCACTATCGCAAGACAGTTGCACAGCACCTTTTTAAGGCGGGAATACTTACGCGCGCCCATATTCTGACCCGCAAACGACAGCGCCGCCTGATACACCGAGTTCATCGACGTATACATAAAGCCTTCGAGGTTGGACGACGCCGAGTTACCCGCGATCGCGATTGAGCCGAACGAGTTAATGGAGGACTGTATAAGCACGTTGGATATGGAGAATATCGTGCCCTGCAGACCCGCGGGCAGACCCACGCGCACTATCTCTTTCAGCTTATCGCCATGTATGCGCAGCATATCGCGCTGAAGATGAATGACGCTATGCGAGCGGATCATGCACAGTATTATCAGCGTGGTCGACACCGCCTGCGCCACGACGGTCGCGATGGCAACGCCCGCCACGCCCATCTTAAACACTATAACAAATATCAGATTCAGTATTACGTTGACCAGACCCGAAACCGCCAGATAGTACAGCGGCCGCTTGGTATCACCCAGCGCGCGGAATATGGCCGAGGCGAAGTTATACGCCATCGTCAGCGGCATACCCGCAAAGTATATGCGCAGGTACAGCGTAGCCTGGTCGATAACGTCGTCGGGCGAGCCCATCCAGCCTAAAAATGTCTTTGCAAACACCATGCCCACGACCGAGACGATAACGCCGCCGATTACGCTTATCAGCATGGCGGTATGCACTGTCTCGCGCACGTCCTTCTCGCGGCCCGCGCCGTAGAAGTTGGCCACACACACGCTCGCGCCGACCGAAAGACCTATAAGCAGGTTGACTATCAGGTTAATCAGCGAGCCGGTGGAGCCGACCGCCGCCAGCGCGGTAGGGCCGCTGAAGCGTCCCACCACGATAATGTCCGCCGCGTTGTACAGCAGCTGCAATATGCCCGACAGCGCCAGCGGTATGCAATACGTGATTATCTTTCGCGTAAGCGGGCCGTTGCACATGTCGATCTCATAATTTCGGGATTTTCGTGCCATAAGCGCCTCCATAAAAAGTAGAGAAATGAATGTGAAAAGTATAGCACCCGATTGTGTCAGGCAATAGCGCACAAAGGCTAATTCATAGCGTATTCTGACGCAATATTTATGCCAAAATTACATTACCTTACAAAAGCGGCATTCAGGCAGGTTTGGGATAGTCGGCTGAGGCATACGGAGCGGCGATTCCTGCCTTTGCAAAGGGCTGCCGCTCATTCCAGTTTAGGCGCGGCGGCAGACCGATATGCCCTGTGCGCACATAAAAATGCGGCGCGCCCCTGCGATTAAAGGGAACGCGCCGGTTTGTGAAGGAGGCTCATGAAAATTTGTTTATATAAATAGTATGTAATCCGGACGATAATATCATTCGGCCTGAGCGC
The DNA here is from genome assembly GCA_948467645.1 of uncultured Eubacteriales bacterium. Lineage (GTDB taxonomy): Bacteria > Bacillota > Clostridia > Christensenellales > Aristaeellaceae > Fimadaptatus. The sequence goes on from CAOKFD010000138.1 coordinate 2,232, forward strand.
GCGCGGCCAGCGCCTTCAGCACGGTCTTTGCGTTTTCGAGATTGGCCGCGTTGCCCGCGACAAACGCGCCCGCGCTGGAGCTGCCCATTGCCGGGGTTATGACTTCGTCGCCGGTAATATCCACGCCGCATACCGGGGTCTTTTCGCCGCTGGCGTTGCCTTCGTCGTCCAGCATGTCGTAGCTGAGCGCCTTGTCGCCCAGCGCGCTTATCTCGTCCGCGGTCAATATGTCGCTCAGCTCATAGAAGGCTTCGCTGCGGGCGTTGCGCGCGGCGTTTGTGTCGTCGGCGATGATTAGGTCAACTTCCTTGGCGGCGATTGCGGCGGTCAGCTTCATCATGCCGGCCATCTGTACCGAGGGATCGGAGCCGTCGCCGGTGAAGGTTGTGTCGTAATGGATGGTAACGTCATCGCCCAAAGTGTCGCTGATGAAGCTCTTGAGCGAATCCAGCCCGTTTTCGTCAACATAGGTGGAGATCAGATATACGTTCAGCTTGTCGGTCTTATCAGCCGAAAGCGTGCCGTCCTCGCCGGGCACTGCGGTAGGCGCAGCAGTCTCCCCGCCGCCGCACGCGGCAAAGGTGAACATTATCATCACGAGCGCGAGCAAGAGAGATACGCGTTTTACATTTGCCTTCATAATATTTCCTCCCGTTCAAATCGATGTATGTATTGTAGCACGAATAGGACTGAAGAATCAACGTTTCTGCGTAAACTAATTTTGAACCATTTGAAAGCAATTGTGGCGATTGAGGCGGGAATGTAAGGCATTCTTCGAAATGTTGATTGAGCGATGATTTGGATGGATATGATGTTTGCGCTGCCATTTTATAAGATACATTTGGGTGAATACAGCGCGGCGTTAGTGAGTTGTTATAATGGGTAGCCCAGCCAGCGCACCGAGTCAAGGACAAGCGGCTTCGCCGTGCCTTCGGC
>CAOKFD010000139.1:0-3004 GCA_948467645.1 uncultured Eubacteriales bacterium
AGCCTACCGCAAAGCCCACAACTGCGCCGACGGCTAAGCCTACCGCAAAGCCCACGGCCATGCCCACCGCAAGGCCGACTCAAGCGCCTACAATGGCTCCAACGACTGCGCCCACCGTAAATGCGCAGCCCACCATACGCCCCACGGCCACGCCTAAGCCTACCCAGAGGCCCACCGCCGTGCCCACCCAGCGCCCCACGACTGCACCCACCACGCCGCCCATAGTCACGCCCGAGACGGTCTATCATACCGCAACCGGCTCGCGCTTCCACCTGACGCCCGACTGCGGCCAGACGCGCGGCGCAAAGCCCGACACCTGGGCGCAGTCGGTTGAGGCGGGCTATAAGCCCTGCCCTGACTGTGTGGGCAAGCAGTACCCCGAAGCCGTGGCTGCACTGAATAACGGCACGCTGACCGCACAGCCCACGTTCGTGCCCGCCGATCAGCAGCCTACGTTCGTACCCAATCCCACGCCCGCGCTCGGCAAGGCCGAACACCCCGCGACCGTGTACCATACCGCAACCGGCACTAAGTTCCACCTGACCCCCAACTGCGGCCTGACCCAGAACGCGTCCCCCGATACGTGGGAGCATTCGGTCGAGGCGGGCTTCAAGCCCTGCCCCAATTGCGTGGGTAAGGAATATCCCGCGGCGGTCGCCGAACTGAACGGCACGTCTGCGCAGGCGCTGGAACAGCCCACGCCGACGTTCGTGCCTGACCCTACCAATAAGCCTACGCCTGAACCTACTCAGGCTCCTACTCAGCAGCCTACTCCCACGCCCACCGCAACGCCCATACCGGCGGCGCATCCCGATACCGTGTATCATACCGCGACGGGTTCGCGCTTCCACCTGACCGCCAACTGCGGCCAGACGCGCGGCGCAAAGCCCGATACGTGGAATCATGCGGTTGAGGCGGGCTACAAGCCCTGCCCGGACTGCGTGGGTAAGGAATATCCCGCTGCGGTTGCCGCCTTAAACGGCACAATCGATTCGCTCGAATTTATACCCGACACGCCCGCGCCCAGCGCTGCGCCTACGTTCGTGCCCGACGCGACGAGCCAGCCCACGGCCGCGCCCGAAGCGTCGCCTGCTCTGGAGGCGTTCGTGTACTACGACGCGGAGCATAACCTGTACCATGGCCGCGCGAACTGCTCCGGCATGACCGCGGGCGTGGTTGTCTCCGAAGAGGAGGCCATCGCCAAGGGCGCACAGCCCTGTACGATATGTCGTCCCGATGGCGACGCGGCGGCCCTTGGCGATGAAGCCATAGTTTATACCGGCGGCGGCAAGTACTATCATAAGACAAGCGTATGCGGCGCGATGCAGAGTGGCCAGCCCATAACCCGCGCGCAGGCGATCGCGAACGGCCAGACCGAGTGCCCGTACTGCCACCCGGACGCGACGAGCACGCCCGCGAGCCAGCCCACGGCCACGCCCGATGTGAACGATCCAATCGTGTACTATGCGGGCGGCAAGTATTATCATAAGCAGAGCGTATGCGGCGCGATGCAGAACGGCCAGCCCATGCCGCGCAGTCAGGCGATAGCGGCGGGTGCGGCTGAATGCCCGGGCTGTCACCCGGACGCGACGGCCACGCCCACGGTTACGTTTAGCCCCGAGGACGCGGTAATCGTGTACTACTCCAATGGCAAGTACTATCACAAGGCCAGCGTATGCGGCGCGATGCAGAACGGCCAGCCCATACCGCGCGGTCAGGCGATAGCGGCGGGCGTTGGCGAATGCCCGTACTGCCACCCGGACGCGACGGCCACGCCCAGCCCCACGGCCACGCCGCGGCCTACCGAAGCGCCGACTGCGGAGCCTACCGAAGCGCCCACGGCTGAACCGACGGCGGTGCCTACCGAAGAACCGACTGTCGAGCCGACTATCGAACCAACTGCTGAACCCACGGTTCAGCCCACGCTGATACCGACGACCGCGCCGGGTGAGGAGCCGACGGCCATCCCCACGATAGCGCCCGCCGCGACGAGCGATGTCAGTGCCACGCCCGCGCCCACGGCGTATTACGATGCGGAGAACGGTTTACAATTGCCGCAGGAATACGTATACGTATCGAGCACAGGCGCGCACTATCACGGCAATGAAAGCTGCACCTACGACGGCGACGCACAGCTCGTGCGCGTACAGCGTTCGGTCGCGATAGGCATGAACCTGACTGCGTGCCCGGGATGCCAGCCGGATGAGAACCTAGACCTACCTTATGCGATAGTATATCAGGCGGAGGGCGACAACTACTTCCATCTAAGCGAGACATGCCAAAAGCTAGGCCTTGACTCGACGCTTATCCTACTAAGCGACGCGGTAATCGAAGGCAAGCAGCCCTGCCCGGACTGCGTACATGCGCTCCCGAAAGCAATGCCCACGCTTAGCCCCAATTCCGACCAAACCGGCATAGTCCGCTGGGTCTACCGCACGCTAAGCGGCTCCTACTACCACAGCCGCGCTACCTGCTCCGGCATATACAGCCCCTACCTCGTCACCCTACAAGACGCAGAGGACGCCGGCTTAAAGCCCTGCCCCTACTGCGAACAGGCCGGGGCGGAGACGGGGGAGAACTAATGGGGACGAGGGGGACGTGTTCTTTCTTTTCAGTAGAAAAGAAAGAACCAAAGAAAAGCCGATTGGCTGTTCTCCCGCAAATGTTACTTAGTTCAGTCGTTTTAGGAGATTATATATAGGAAGCATCGATTGCTTTCTTTCGCCGCTGATTCACTCTAAGAGTCAGCGGCGATTTCTTTTGCCCGCGTTTATGGCTCACGCATACTATAATCTGTATTAGTTTCGGGATTCCGCGAATGGAGTTTTCTTGTTTAGGCAGGTTGCGCCCGCGCCATGTTCGCCGCCCCTCGGCGGCTCAGATGGATGTTCGGCGGTGAGGTTCACGCCCGCCGTAAAGTATGGCGGGCGCGAAAACTGGCCGTCCCGACGCGAAACGAGATGTATGAGCGGCCATCCATGCCGCGCCCACCATAAATTAAAGT
>CAOKFD010000140.1:0-2720 GCA_948467645.1 uncultured Eubacteriales bacterium
GCCTTCGGGTTTCTTCCTTGAACTGACGCAAAATCCACTCGAACTTGCGGATTGTTCCGCTTGAGACACACTCTAAATTTGCCGATCTTCAGGGAATGACTGGGCCAACTGAATTTTTAGGAAACGAAGCGCCTGCCCCAACTAAAACACAAACAGGCGAAACCAATCGGTTTCGCCTGCCAGATAAGTCAACCAAACAAGAATTACTTGTCGTCCAGAGCCGCAACGCCGGGCAGTTCCTTGCCTTCCAGGAACTCCAGGGAAGCGCCGCCGCCGGTGGAGATGTGAGTCATCTTGTCGGCATAGCCCAGACGCTCAACAGCCGCCGCAGAGTCGCCGCCGCCGATGATGGTCACAGCGTCGGTCTCGGCCATAGCCTTGGCAACAGCCTCGGTGCCGTGCGCGAAGTTCGGGAACTCGGATACGCCCACCGGGCCATTCCAGATGATGGTCTTGGCCTTGTGAATTTCGTCGGCGAACATCTGCTGAGTTACCGGGCCGATGTCCAGACCTTCAAAGCCGTCCGGAATCTCGGTGGAATGCACGGTGATGCGCAGCGCGTCGTTGGAGAAGGAGTCGCCGGCCTCGTTGTCAACGGGCAGCAGCATCTTAACGCCCTTTTCCTTGGCCAGAGCCATCAGCTCCTTAGCCAGCTCAACCTTGTCCTCCTCAAGCAGGGACTTGCCGACATGGCCGCCCAGCGCCTTCTGGAAGGTGTAGCTCATGCCGCCGCCGATCAGCAGCACGTCAACCTTGTCAAGCAGGTTCTTGATAACGCCGATCTTGTCGGAAACCTTCGCGCCGCCCAGAATGGCCAGGAAGGGGCGGGTGGGGTTCTCCAGAGCCGCGCCCATAACGCTCAGCTCCTTGCCGATCAGGAAACCGGCTACGCAGGGGGTCAGGAAGTGGGTCACGCCCTCGGTGGACGCATGGGCGCGGTGAGCAGTGCCGAACGCGTCGTTTACGTACATCTCGGCCATGGAAGCCAGTTCCTTGGCGAAAGCGGGATCGTTCTTTTCCTCTTCCTTGTGGAAGCGGACGTTCTCAATCAGCATAGCGTCGCCGGGCTTGAGCGCAGCGGCCATGCTCTTGGCGCTTTCGCCGATAACGTCGGCGGCCAGCGGTACTTCCTTACCCAGCAGCTCGCTCAGGCGGGCGGCGACGGGCTTCAGGGAGTACTTCATGTTGAACTCGCCCTTGGGACGACCCATGTGGGAGCACAGTATTACAGCGGCGTTGTGCTCAAGCAGGTACTTGATGGTAGGCAGAGCCGCACGTATGCGGGTATCATCGGTGATGTTGCCGTCGCCGTCCAGCGGTACGTTGAAGTCGCAGCGTACGAGAACCTTTTTGCCGTTAACCTGGACGTCTTCGATTGTTTTCTTACTCATGATCGTCAACACTCCTTGTTTTAATGGTAAACCGCTACTATTTTGATTATAGCACACTTTTGTGCTGGGTGGCAAGTTGAATATTATGAAGTATCTGCCGCGCCGCGCCTTCGTCGGTGACAAGCAGGTCGTGCCGGTGATGCCGGGTCACGGCAAGTATCGCGTCGGCCTTGCGCGCGCCGCCCGCCACGGCGATTATGCTTTTTACATGCTCGACATGCTCTATGTCCAGCCCCACGCTGGTCGCGGCCATTACCGGCAGTCCCTCCGCGTCGAAGTAATATCCGAACGCCTCGGCCACCGCGCCGCGGCTTTTAAGCGTCGCAATGTCGTCCGCGCTCATGCGGCGATTGCGCGCCATGTCGTCGGCGCGGCCTATGCCGTACATAAGCACGTCTGTGCGCTTGAGCATCTCCATGACCTCGTGTATCTCGGGCAGTTTCACTATCTCACGCTGTGCGGCGGGGGTCAGTGTGTCGGGCAGGTGCATCAGCCTGTGGTGCCCGCCCAGTCTGCGCGCAATTTCAGCTGCCAGCGTGCCCGCCTGCGTCTCGACATTGCGTCCCAGACCTCCGCGCGCGGGCAGAACCTGTACGTCTATCGGAGCACCTGGTGGTATCGCACGCGCAGCCGCGGCAATCGTCGTGCCGCCGGTCACGGCCAGCGTCGCGCCCGGCGCCAGCATCTGCCTCAGCCTTCCAGTCGCGGCGCGCCCCATCTCGTCAAGCACACTCGCGTCCTCGTCGCAGTTGCCCGCGCATACGATCACGCGCCCCACTGAAAGCAGGTGAGTGAGCTTGGTTTCGAGCGAGCTGAGCGCCCTGAGCGATCGGACAAGCGCCTGCGCGGTCTTGAGCGGTTCCTGCGCGGCCTCTGTCAGTTCCATGCCTGCCGCATCTATTTTGAGGTAACCCGAGCTTTTCAGCTCGTCGGCCAGTGACCTTACCTCGCGTTCGCTCATGTGTAGCCGCGCGGCCAATGCGCGTCGGCCCACCGGCTGCAGCGCCGCGATGCGATCCAGCATCATCGCGCAGTTAAACACCGGCTGCATAAGCGTGGGCGTAAGCTTTGTAAGCTCATGAATGGTTTTTTCGTCCATCGCAGCACCCCTAACCGACATCGGGCAAAATTTGACCCGCCTGGCATTTTTTGTCCCTCACCGCAAGTATACTATACTTTACACCGTTTGGCAATACGGGTAAGGCGCTTTTCGTAAAATATATATGCACGTCTTAGAGTGTGTCTCAAAAATTCCCTAATTCGCAATTTCGGGTGTCGCTGCGCCATTTCTGCGTCACAAGGCTCGACTTAGCGCTGCTAAGCCTTCGG
>CAOKFD010000141.1:0-2713 GCA_948467645.1 uncultured Eubacteriales bacterium
CCGAAGGCACGGCGAAGCCGCTTGTCCTTGACTCGGTGCGCTGGCTGGGCTACTCCGCAACATACATATCCAACGCAGCGCCGTACCCCCCTCCAAGTCGCCCCTGCTCATCTTCTCCAAAAAACAAATCAGGAGCGAAAGCCCAAACGCCTCCGCTCCCGACCCAAATCACAATTGCACCGGCAATATCCCCGTCGGCAGCTGCCCTCTTTGCTGTGCCACCCGCATCGCGAGGTACGTCGCCGCCGCGTCGAACCTTGCGTCGTGCGCACCCGCCGCCTCGCCGAACATCTTCTGCGCAAAGCCGCTCACGTCCCCCTCGCTCAGGCCGAAGTACCCCCACACCTCGCTCAGTCTGGGCGGTTTAGGCTTACCCGACGGCAGTTTTGCGTCCGAACACTTACCCGTGAAGTGCGTCATGGTACAAAAGTGCGGCCTATCCGGGAAGCGCATGTTGAGCCGCGCGAACTCGCGCTTCAGGTAATCCACGTCGCCGCTCACGCCATGCCCAGCGAACACATCCGCAGATGAGAAGTCGCGCCTTATCTCGCCCGCGCGGTCGGCGAACCTCTGGCCGCCCGACAGTGTTTTCAGTGCGCTCAGGCTCAGGTGGTGCACCTTATATGCGTACCTGTTCATCGCGTCTGCCTCAAAGAAGTAGTTTTGCGCTTTAAGGCCGTCGTCCGCGGCGATTATATATGCCAGCTGGCACACCTGCGGGCGGGTTGTGCCGGTGGATTCCACGTCGAAAATTATCGTGCGCATTAAGCCTTGGCAAGCTCCTTATATGCCACCAGCATCCTATCCAGCGCCATATCGAGCTGCTTGCGCGGGCAGGCGACGTTAAAGCGCATATAGCCGTCGCACTGGCCGGGTTCGCCGTAGCCCTCGCCGCGGCTGAGGCCCACGCCCGCGCTGCACAGCGCCTTATACACGTCGTCGGACTTACCCAGCGCCTTCATATTTAGCCACATCAGGTAGGTGCCCTCGGGCTTATGGCACTTAATCAGCGGCATTTCCCTTTCGATTCTGCGCAGGGTTTCATCGACGTTGGCCTCGATATAGTCGGTCAGCTCGTCCAGCCACGCGCCGCACTTTTCATACGCGGTGCGCTGAGCTATCAGGCCGAACACGTTATTATCGCCGCCGGACGCGCCCGCGGCGTGGGAGCGTTCGTTAATGCGCTTGATATAGTCGGCGCGGCGCACGATTATATTGCTCATGCCCAGACCGGCGAGGTTGAATGCCTTGGATGCGGAAATCATGACTATGGCGTTATCGTAGTCATAGTTCATGACTGAGTTCTGCTTCTGCCCCTTGAATATGAACCCGGCGTGTATTTCGTCGGCGATCAGCAGCACGTCGTACTTACGGCAGAGCGCGACTACGCGATCGATCTCGTCGCGGTTCCACACGCGGCCGATGGGGTTATGCGGGCTGCACAGTATCATAGCGCGCGCGCCGCCCCTGAACGCGGTTTCGAGATCGTCGAAGTCCATGGTATAGTACCCGTCCTTCTCGATCAGGCGGTTAGTCCTAAGCTCGCGCCCGGTATCGCGCACCGCGCCATAGAAGGGCGTATACACAGGCGTCTGAATAACGATCTTATCGCCGGGCCGGGTAAGCGCGTTAATGACCTTAAAAATAGAAGTAACCACGCCCGCGCCCCACATAATCCACTCGCGCTTAATCTCCGCGCCAAATCGAGCCTTGACCCAATCGATCACGGCCTGATAATCGCCGTCCTGCGCCTCGGTATACCCATAAATCCCATGCGCGGCGCGTTTACAAAGCGCCTCGGTAATCTCGGGCGCAGTAGCCACATCCATATCCGCCACCCACATAGGCACCGTATCCTCGCGCCCGAACAGCCCCTTACAGGCATCCACCTTAATCGCCGCCGTACCTCTACGGTCTATCATCTCATCAAATCTACTCATCTTACGTGCACTCCTTTTTTTAGTTTTTTGGGGGTTACGCGTTCTTTCTTTTCGGAAGAAAAGAAAGAACCAAAGAAAAGTCGTTTAGGTCGTTCTCCCGCATATGTATCTTGGGTCGGACGTTTTTTTCGGGAGATTTATATATAGGAAGCGTATTTACTTCCTTTTGCCGCTTTATCGCTCCAAGAGTCAGCGGCGCTTTTTGTTTTAGTCAGTTTGTGCAAGCCGCGCTCTATTATCTTTATCGTTTCGGGATTCCGCGAATGAGGGCTTCTTATTTAGGCAGGTTACGCCCGCGCCATGTTCGCCACCCCTCGGCGGCTCAGATGCAGACTCGGCGGTGAGGTTCACGCCCGCCGTAAAGTATGGCGGGCGCGAAAACAGACTATCCGGACGCGAAACTAGATGTATGAGCGGCCATCCATGCCGCGCCCACCATAAATTAAAGTGGGCGCGGAAAGGGCGATCAGGCCTTGTGGTTCTGTATGAGAAGCTTCCACGCTCAAAAATCAACAATGTGATAAGCGCAGTAAGGCTGCCCATACAACCCGCCGCACGTCCGCAAATCTGCTTTTCGTGCCCGCCCTGCTTTCGGCGGGCATGAACCAGCAGCGACGTTCCAATCCAGATTGCGTCCGTAAGGCATCTTCCCGCGCTCGGCTTCGATTTATGGTCGAGCGCGGGCCAGCAGCCCGTAACCAATCCAGATTGCGTCCGCAAGGCATCTTCCCGCGCTCGGCTTCGATTTATGGTCGAGCGCGGGCCAGCAGCCC
>CAOKFD010000142.1:0-2605 GCA_948467645.1 uncultured Eubacteriales bacterium
GTAGGCAATATTGACCATTTCGTCCTGTTCCATCAGCGAATACGCGTACAGGTCGGCCGCGTGAACCGCGACGGCCAGTCGTTCTGTGCCTGCGCTGAGCGAGCTGGTCAAATTCTGCTCGATAACGCGGCGCGAGGAATTATACGCCATGCTGTAAATAGGTATCAGCAGGCCAATTACTATCAGAAAAGTCAGCGCATACGTGAGTATATATCCCCACAGCGTTTTTTTCAGCAATCGCTTCATCGACGTACCTCCTTGTACATGCGTATTATTGTAACCCGCTCGGCACGCCATTGTCAACTTTTACGTAATTACCGATTTTACGCAACATGCCGATGCCGGTGCGCATGGTAGCGCGCCGACATCGGCTGGCATATTCTGCCTGAAAAAGATTTGCTTTAGCCCTTTAGCGAACCTATCATTACGCCCTGAACGAAGTACTTTTGCGCGAAGGGGTACACGCACAGCACGGGCACGGTGGACACCAGTATCAGCGAGTACTTGAGCACATCTGCGAGGCCCTGTTTACGCTCCAGAATATCGGGGTCGATGTCCATGCTTTCGGTCATCTGGTTATTGACCAGTATTTCGCGCAGGAACAGCGACAGCGGGTACTTATTGCGGTCGTTAAGGTAGAGGAAGGCATTGAAGTAGGCGTTCCAGTGACCCACGGCGTAGTAGAGGGCAATAACGGCGATGCATGCTTTAGAAAGCGGCAGCACCATGCGCCAGAAGTAGTACGCGTCGCTGCAGCCGTCTATTTCGGCGGCCTCGAACAGTTCATAGGGCAGGTTTTGCATGAAGGTGCGCGCGAGTATCATATTATACACGCCTATCATGCCGGGCAGTATCATGACCAGCGGGTTATCGATCAGCTTGAGCTGAGACATGAGCATATAGGTAGGCACCATGCCGCCGCCGAAGAACATCGTGAACGTAAACAGGAACATGAAAAAGCCCCTGTACGGCATATCCTTACGCGAGAGCGGGTAGGCGCACACCATTGTCATGATTACGTTGACGGTTGTGCCCGCGACGGTATAAAACAGCGTATTGCGATAGCCTATGCCGATATTCTTATTGGAGAACACGGCCTTATAGCCCTCCAGGCTGAGATCGACGGGCCAGAGTATTACCTTACCGGCGGTAATGGCCGCGCCCGAGGAGAACGAGCTGGACACTATATACAGCAGCGGGTAGAATATGACGAGCGACAGCACGGCGAGGATTACGTTGATGGTTATATAAAACGCGCGATCGCTTTTGGACTTACGGATGTGGTGTGGTTGAGTGTGTGCAACCTGCTGAGCCATAATATGAACCTCCTCCCCGATTACCACAAGCTGGTTTCGCCGACGCGCTTGGAGATAAAGTTAACCAGCACGAGCAGCGCCATATTGACCAGCGAATTGAACAGGCCGATTGCGGTGCCGTACGAGAAGTCGTTACCGCTGGCCGTGAGCGACACCTTATACACGTAGGTCGAAATTACCTCGGACGTGGACAGGTTAAGCGAGTTTTGCATCAAAAAGACCTTTTCAAAGCCGACGGACATTATACTGCCTGCGTTCATTATAAGCAATATAGTTGCGGTAGGCAGTATGCATGGGAAGTCGATATAGATACAGCGCTGGAACCGACTTGCGCCGTCTATTTCGGCGGCCTCATGCAGCGACGCATCGACTGAGGAGAGCGCGGCCATATAGATTATCGAGCTCCAGCCCATGCCCTGCCATACGCCTGACCAGACGTACATATGCGGGAACACGCTAGCCTGGCTGAGCAAATCGTCGGGTCTTTGGCCGGTGAATATCATGCCCAATCGACCATAGAGGCCGGTTGTGCTATTGAATATCTGCACGATCATACCGACCATAACGACGGTGGATATGAAGTGCGGTATATAGGTAAGTGTCTGGACGAACTTTTTATAGCGCTGATTAGTGAGCGCGTTCATGCACAGTGCGAGCACTATGGGCAGCGGGAAGCCGGCGACGAGGCTATACAGCGACACGCGTATGGTATTTACAAGCACGCGCTGGAACTGATACGAGTTAAAGAACTTAACGAAATGCGCCAGTCCGACCCACTTACTGCCCCAGATACCGTCGCGTATCTTATATTTACGGAAGGCGATCTGCACGCCGACCATAGGCACATAATTAAATATGATTACCCACACAACAGGTATCAGCAGGAACAAAAACAACTGCCACCGGCGCTTAACGCTATTCAGCCTAAACGCGCGCCCCCGCTTCCTCAGCGCCCTCTTATCCGATGCCATCGCAGCTCCGCTCCGCGCAGAATTGGTCATCTCCCATTCCCTCCCGATCAATTGATGCCGCAATGCGGTTTTCTTTACCAAACGTTCCCGAATCAATCTACAACTTAGTTTAATCTTCCCATTTCCCGCTGTCAACGTTATATTATCCAGATATTATATATTTACACCGCTCTCCCACTGCTTCCACTCCACGCAAAGCTACTTTTTTACCCCAAACATCGCCTTTTTCCATTGATTCACGGTTATTCCATACGGGGGGACGCGGGGGAACGTGTTCTTTCTTTTCAGAAGAAAAGAAAGAACCAAAGAAAAGTCGAT